>NZ_AP035975.1:0-71987 GCF_059730805.1 Pantoea sp. X-Soil-ISGK-355 | reverse complement strand
GCAGTTCACGTAGCGGTTGCCGAATCGTGAGGGATAAGTGCTGAAGTCATCCAATGGGCGGTGTTTCTCAATACTGTCGCTGCTTGCGTCCCTGACCGCCGGATTGTTCGACCGGAACTGTTCACGCAGATAACGATGCGGAGTGTACTCAGGATGTGAGACTTCTCCGTTGAAGAACTGAGCAAGCCATGCGAGCAAATCATTTGCTTCCCAGCGGCGCGGGGCGAAACCGGCCATTGAAAGCCCCTGTTCTACACTTACAAGGGTGTCTTCCGGGATGCGCTGCTCATTTTTTAAAGTCAGAAACAGACGATAATTTCGGATCGGAATGTTGGCCATCTTACTGACGCCCTTAGTTCCTTCACGCAGGTACTTTTGCATCTGTTCTATGGTCATACAGTTAATTGGATCGCTTTGGTCCCGGAGATTGGTGTACTCCTCAATAAACGGCGTGAGGTTGTCATCAGGAAACAGTATCCACTGCATGACGGTCCCTTTCGGGAACGATGTACGAATTATACCGTGCAGAGTATCGAGCTTATCCGGCCCGATAAATGGCGGTGGCACCAGTTCCCAGATCCAGCCAATCGTATTGTCGAAATTCAAAAAAGCATGTGAAACGACTTCTTCATCGCTTTCATCGCTTTTCATCATTTTTGAGTAGCTCAGGTACGGCAGGTAATTTGTCAGTACATCGCGCTCAGAGAGCTTTAACACGTCAGACTTTGAGACAACGTCTTTTAGAAATACATGGCGATCAAGGAGGTTTTTAACAGTATCGAGCATGGCTGGCTCCGGGCTACTTTGAAAGGATTTAACTGATAAGAGCAGCCCTGACGAATCAGGGCTAAAATTTGTATCGTTCTGAAGAGAATGTGTCTTTTAGCCTTATCTCATGCCGCCACTAAAAAAGTTTGGTGATTGAACATCCTGATTAAGCTGGTATTGACTAAGAACAAATTTCGGACCTTCCAGCATCGAGTAGACGTAGCGCGGCATGTAAGCAATGGTTGAGTCGAGGCCGGGGCTGTAGGACATGATCAGTGTGCGAACGACCGTTGGTTTTTTTACTACCGGCGTTTGCGGGTCTTCAATCAGCTTGGCCGTTTGCTTATAAACACGGTCACGATAAGTTTCATAGGAACGACTTACTGTTTTTTCTGGCTGACCGGATTCGCTGGCCGCAGAATTAGCGGCAGATCCCTTTGGGTCATCTTTAACGCCGTCCTTTGTAATCTCGTGACCGTAATCAGCACCCGTCACCGCTTCATCGTATGCCGCTTCAGAAGAGATACATTTGCCATAACCATCTTCGAGTTTACAGGCGAAATCATTGTGGTAAGGCAAGATTGAACAGCCAGACAGAAGCGAAGCTGACATGAGCGTAAGCAGCGCAAGATATTTAGTTTTCATGATTTGATCCTCACTTCTTTGATTTCAAGTTCAGCGGTTTCCTGAATAAACAGCGTCACGTCTTTACCCGCGCCCGTTTCCATCGTTGGGGCAGTCTGTTCAACCAGTTTCAGAAGGTATTTACTCACTTCTGTAAGGCCACTTCCGACGCCAGTTGCTGCACCACTCTTCGCCAGTTCGTCAGTTTTAAAGGTGTTCACGGAACCCAAAGGAGAAACGTTTTGTGTCGCGCCCTGTGTACTGACGAAATTACCGAACCCTTCGATTGATTTAGCGAATACGGCGGAAGCTAAGAGAGTACCGGCACGTGAAACCACGCGAGCCGACATATCCCTCTTACCGTCTTTATCAGATACGAAGCCTTTAATTGGTCCTTCAACCACATATTTTTTTCCTGAACCCACGTCATTAGTGATGCAGTTCATTGAGACCGGCAGCGTTATCACGCGCTCAGCACTCAGGTTTCCGTTCACGTTGGCTACAGCAAAGCAGCCTGCAAGGTTCATTTTGATGTAGTTAGGAAGCTGTGCCGGTGTCTGAACTCGAAACATTACTGTCTGAGGGTTTTCAGAACCAAATTCCCCCGTCAGGGCATTAACGCCGACGAGCAGGCGGGCTTTCATAAATCCAACCGGCAACTGGATCTTCCCCTTTTTTCCGGCGTCATCCTTCTCAGTCACAGTAGTGGTGGCAATGCTGTCGTCCTGTGAAATCTCACCTACCCACTGGGGCTGAGGCTGGTCTTGCTGCTGCTGAGTCTGTTGAGACTGCTGGCCGGAGTCGTTAAAGGTAGCAGGGGGCGGAAAAGCAGCCGCGCCAGGGTAACCGCCAGAAGCGTCACTGTTTGCGGTCTGACCATTACCATTTGCATTGCCCTTAGCAGATTCACTGTTAGCGGCTGAAGCTGGATCGCTGCCGGTACTCGTTCCGGTAGCAGGTGTTGAACTCGCAGGGGGATACAGACCCAATTTTCCATCAACAATAGCTTGCTGCAATGCATCCTGAACTAACTTGTGCGTTTCTTCTTTCGAATCTTTAATGTCTTTTTTCAGGTTATTTACGATATCTTTAGAGACGATATCGTCTTGCGGTGTTGTTTCAACATGTGAAGTTTCAGGAACCAACTTATTCTTGTCATCCTGCCCGGTGACATAATAAATACCCAGCATAATAAGACCGCCAGCAGTAAGGATGCCGTACTTACGGATATTATTACGAACGTTAGATGGCTGCTTATAAAACCACGCCCTTAATTTACTGGCAATTGTCGGCTTTTCTTCAAACATTACATTGACTCCCTGTGAATAATGACAAGAGAGGATTGCTGCCCGGTGCTTAATGACAGGTTTTCAGAAGTAATGGCAAAAATATTTTCGCCAAACTTTGAATTAAGGAAAAACGTTTCTTTCAACTGCACGTTATTAAGTGCACGTACTGTATATTGAGTACCGCGCAAACCGGTTCCGCCTACTGATACTTCACGTTCTCCACGAATCTCTACAGGCAACAATCTTCCGCGCTCATCTGTGACGTTGCGCAGCCATGCCCCCTTCAGAGGACGCACTTCAAAACTGTCAGGAAGCCCAGCCTCACCGCCATCAGTGATCATTTTCTGAGTCAGCATCAGTGCGGCTTCTTCAAGTGACAAAGCCCCAAACATGGCCTGGTTATCTTTGATTTTCCCTTTAGTGTCAGACCCCAGAATCAGCTTACGCGGAGGGCCAAATTCTGGGTTGATTACTAACTCATACGTGCTGTCACCGCACGTAAGAAACAGTTCTACAGGCTCAGATAAGTACCGATTCTGCCCGTTAGGCAGCATCAAATATTTGAGTTTTACAAAGAAGCCACGACGATTGCTTGCGACGTCAGCAATTATAGGTTTCTCTTTACTGAATGCAGGTTTTACAGCCTCACCACTTTCACAAACCACGCGGTTAAGATCGCTATTGGAAAGTGTCACTTGTGTGGATATTTCAGGCAAAACACGCTGGGTATTATCTGCATAAGTTTTTGCCTGTGTTGCTGTTGAGCAGACAGCAGCAGCCAGCAGGCCGAACGCCATAAATTTATTCATGGGAATTAACCTTAATTAATATCGAGAATCCAGAATCGGCCATCTGCAATTGTGTAATCAACGTACATCTTTTCTGGTTTATCAGGCTCGAAAGAGTCACCAATAATCTTCTTAACATTTGCAGTAAATGAAACACGATGAATATTAGGTGCAGACGTTTTATAACTGATGTTTTCAGGATTATCAGTCATTACGCGCGGGATCTCGGTCATTAATTCGCGAAGTTCTGAAACGCTGTTAAATGATTTAAAATATTCTTTACGTTTTTCCAGCTTTTCCCGCACACCTTCGCTGCGATCTGGATAGACCATGCCGAGCAGTTCAGCGAATTTTGCGTCAATTGTGCCGCGTGAAACCGTGCCGTAGTTACCAACGATAAGGCGTAGCATTCCCGTTACATAAGACGAGTTCGCACTGGCACCGGTTAGCATCATATCCGCCGATGTGGCGCCATAGGGCACAATCACAACGGACTGTTTTTTTTCAAGCCCATCAATTTTGTAGTAGTTCACGCCGCAGATTAAAGCGATGAGAATAATCAGCGTACTGTTACGCTTATCGGAAGCCGTTTTTTTCTGGTCATCATTCATTGCTTCGCCTGGCTTAGCGGCTACCGCAGACTTAGCTCCTGGCTTATATACTTTCATTGCTATTCCTCAAAATGCTTGGCTGAAGAATTTGGATATCCGTGCAACTTGACCAGGCCATAATCAATAAGCGTATGACGGAAGAATCCCCTGCCCTGCTTGCGTTTGATTTTTATTGCCAGAATGGAAGCCGGAAACGTTACCAGCCAGCTAATCCCGCCAAGTTGCATGCTTACCAGATAAGCAGCAATCAGCAGCATCCACTCGTCCCTGTCAAACCAGAATATCTGGATAGGTAAGTGCGCATATTTGATAAACCGGCCCGTATCGAATCCGTATTCCATTCTGTTTACCCTGTTAGTGGATCAATGCACCGAGAGAAGTTGTCAGTTCATCGAGCTTGATCAGGCAAGAACCACCAATCGCATACGGAAGCGCGCGAACCCAGCCCTCGTTCATCTTCGTTGCAGCAGTGGCGATTAACCAGCCGCCACCCACAAAGCCGATTGGGCCTTTGGCGACCTTGTTAATCGCGATGTCATAGATGTTGTAGCCAAAGCTACCAGCGGCAGGAGTAGTAAATGCGTGTGCTGCATCGCCTACAGCCAGTACAGCCAGACCGGCAGCGGCAAGGGTAATAACTTTTGTGACTTTACTGTTTTTCACCTGCTTCAGCGCATTGACTGCTATTACTGGCTTTTCTGTAGCAGATACGTTGACTACACCCGCAGCGGCCAGATGTGAACGATGAAAGAGATTTGCGGTTGTGACTTTCAGGTATTTGAACATAGTGACTCCGGTTTATTTTGCAGCTTTGGTTGAGGTTGCTGAGGTTGTTTTCAGCTTCGTGATGTTGTCGAGGATCTTGTCTTTAGCGAACCCGACTACCTTCACTGGATTATCGGTTTCCGCGCCAAACAGGAACGATGGAGTGCCATTAACACCGAGCTTCGAAATGATTTCCTGGTGCTCTTTAATGACGCTGTCTGCCTGTGCACAGGTCTTCAGAGACTTATAGTTAGCAACCTGCAATGCTGTTGCTTGCTCTAGTGACTCATGAGGCAGGGCGTCAGAGAAGGCATACTTCACCGCCTCGTCTTTGTTATCTGAACAAATAATGTGTTCGATTTTTGCTCGCGCCAGAGGGTGCCCTGGATTGACCATGAAGATGAGTTTGCGATGGAGCGCACCATCAGGATCGGTCTGCTTCAGCCAGTTATCATATGCATGGCAGTAAGGGCAGTCAGGATCTGTAAACTCGTAGTAGGCCGGTGCGCTAGCTGGCCCAATCGAAATTGCTGATGAGAAATTGATAGTTTTGATTGTCTTGCCGATAAGCTGGTTTTTGCTTTTTTCGGTCAGGTTTTCACCGTTCTTATTGTACATTTCGCCAAAAATCAAAACGCCTTCATGCTCAGGAGTCTCGGGCGCGAAGTACATGATGTTGCCGCCAGTTTGAAGCTGGAAAATACCGGGTAGCGGGGATTGAGAGAAATCAGTAACGTTTAACTGAGAAAAGGACGCTTTTAATTCTGCCTGCGCTGCGTCAATGTCCTTTTGCGCTACTGACTTCTGTTGCGCATGCGCAACATTTTGAGTATTGGTTGATTGAGCGTCCTGTTGCGCATGCGCAACACTAGCAGCCAGGCCAAGCGAAACAGCGGCTGCGATAAAATGTTTTTTGCCGATCATTTATTCTTGCTCTCCAGTCTTAAATAGATTGATTCCGCAGGCTCGACCGTCGTTACCGGCTTATTCACTACGGCTTTGGAAACGGTTTTTTTCGCAACAACTTTTCGTTTTGCTGTTGACCTGCGAACACTCGTTTTGACGTTAAGGCTTGGGGGGATGGCGTAATAGCCAAAATTATTCGCACTGAATAATCTGTTAGCTTCAGCAGTGGGGACCATGTAGAACTCACCGCCACCCTTCTGAATAATGCTTTCAGTAGGTGCGCCATATGCAACTGACTGAGAAGCAAGAACGCTTAGCAGAGCAGCAGTGATACGATTGACTCTCACCTTTTGATTTCTCCTTTATGATACAAATAAGTATCATTGAGAGGGATTATAATTAATTTTTGATTTGGTTCAATGGAATGAAAGTGATTAAATTGAAAATAATACTAAAAAGTATCATTTGTAATGACAGGTATCTGATTTTATTGATTATTTAATTTGGTTATTTTTGCGGAGGGTTTAATCAATTAAGATGAAACGAGGTTGATCGCACCCCGTGAGGCTCACAGGGTGCGGAGGATTAGTCTTTGTGGTTCTCTATATATCTCGCGAGCGCAGTATAGATGACGCGATTTCCCTTCTGGTTATCTGTCTCCGCGAGTTCCTGAATGTGCTTGGCAGTATCTTTGCGCACCCAAAAGCCAACAGTTGGTGCATCGCTCGGGCTGGCGAAATAGCGTGGAGGCAGTTTCCCGTCCAAACGTTCTTTGATAAACCATTCAGCAGCATCTGAAACTAACTGAGTTTTCATCTCACCTTCTGAAAAATCAAGAAGTTGTTGGATTCGGTCTGTAATTTCTGGCTCGACCTTTAGTTTAAAAAAATGTAAGTCATTGTTCGAAGACATTTTATGTTTCCTGTTTATAGTTGTGTTCTGATCTTGATGGCTGCGTGCCTCCTCATTCAGCAATGCCTATACCTCCTTAGTAAAATTTTTATCCTTAAACGACATGTGCAGGTTGTTTTGATACGCGTAATTCACAAGCGCAGTAAAAATTATTTCCGTTGGTGTTAAATTGTTGTTATCAGCCATAAGTGCAGCTTTTTCTTGCACTTCTGGCTCTATGAATACATTATACGAATAAGTATCATCAGGCGCAGGTTTCTCGCATGAGATTTTTCTGGATTTGCGATTTACGAATTTGCTGACAATTTCATTTTGGAGTTGGTAAAGGGTTTGCTCACGGGATAAAGCTACCAGACGCAGGTTATAAGCGATGGTTTTGTTAAACCGCTTCAACGCAGTTTTTTTCATCGTTTTTACGCCAGTGTTAACCTCGATCATAGCTCACCTCTGTTTGATCCAATCACGATCCAAAAATTACGGGTTTTTACTCCGGGCGCTACCGTTATTGCCTGTAATATAGTATGATTTTTCTCAAATTGTTAGAAGGGGAAAGGATCATGTATAACTGGCCGTTAAGTACAGCCGTTTCTCTAGCTAATGAGAACTTTTTGGACAGTGTGCAGATAGTGTTTGAGCATAACGCAATCAGCCAACCTTACTCTATACGTTTCAAAACTAAGTGCGGTGATCGTGCTCGTCTGGTAACGACACACACCTCATCAGCGAAGCGTAAGGTTCGTGGCTTTAGCAATACCTCATCTGCCCGTAACTACCTGGAAAAGAACTTTCCACAGTATGAGCAAATCCTGAAGGATATGGTTATCGAAGATATGAACTAAGAAAAGACAAAGCCCGCATCATCTGGCAATGAAGCGGGCCTTTAAATTGGGCGGTAGTGTCGGACACCCCGCTGTAATACCTAGCAACCTTCAGTGTTGTTCTTGTTTGGCGACGAGGCGCAACAATGAGGGCTTGGGATTATTATAGCAAAATTTTAGGGTAAAAAAAGACCTGACACTGCCAATTTATCCCCTAATTGGGCTTTTTGGCATGGTTTCTACTCTAAAACTGGCTTCGCATGATACTGAAAAGTATCATGAAACCTCTCCTGACGAATTTTTCAATCATCTGGGTGGCTTGCGCCCGGCTGCATACTGCCGGTGGCTTTGGTACAGGAATGACGATCCTGAAGGCCGCCACCTCTATGTCCCATGCGGCCAAACCCGCCGACATCGTACATCTGTTTCAAGCCTTCAAGAGTTCCGGGACCGGGTGCCCGGTCAAATAAATCAGTATTACACTCCAAACGTATTCTTCGATTGGCGGAAGAAAGCTTTGTTGGCTGGATTTTGCGCTAACTATGTTGAGATCGATACAACCTTGGATCGAGGTTTGCGGCCAGATGAGTGTGAGCAGGTTAGAAACGAAGTATTCGCGCAGCTAGTGAAGTCAGCAATACCTTTACCATCCGCCATCGTCGAAAGTGGTTCTGGGGGGCTTCATCTTTACTGGACGTATGAAATGCTCGATGCATACCCGGCCAGGCAAGCACTTTGGACTAAGGTATCGCATGCTTTAACATCGGCTTTTACAGGTGGGGAGCTATGGAAAGTCGATTACGCTGCTTCCCACGACATTACACGCTTCTTGAGAGTACCTGGTTCAGTCCACGCCGAGACAGTTTGCGATGTTCGGGCTTTTAGGCTGAATAAGCAGGATCTGCCCTTTGATGAGTTGGCTGCACAATTAGATGTTACGCCGGTTGATCAAAGAGTCAGCTTTGGTTCAGCAATGAATGAGCCAGCAATACAGAACTTTGAACGTACTGCAACCTCTGGATATCACAGTATTAGTGCATGGTGGCTTCGCATCTACTGGCACCTCCACAACTATTTAAGAAAAGTTGGCAGACTCAAGCAAGGTAATAGAGACAGTGTGGCGTTCATAATGTTTGTTGCCCTACGCCGCACCGTTTCACTAAACAAAGCCTGGTCACGGATTAAAGAAATCAATGCCAATCACATTGGTCTTGGAGAGCGTGAACTCGAAAGCTATTTAAGCACTGCTTCAAGAACGCATTACCGATATAAAAAAGAGACACTTGTTGAATACATGAAAGCAGCGAACATACCTGTCCCGGACTTTCTAATGGGGGAGACGATCAACTGGAAGGTTAGTAAGGGACTCGACCCTGAAGAGATACGCTTACGACAATCGAAAGCGGCCATCAGTAGCGCCAGTAAGCGTAGGGAAGGGACGCTAGGGTCAATCATGACAGCCATCAGGAACGGCGCTAACAAAGTTAAAGAGATAGCACTAAGTGCAGGTGTATCGGTCAGAACAGTTCAGCGCTATATCAATGATAATAAGGCGTCATTAGCTGGTCTTGTATATCCGCCCCCCCGTAGGGATGTTTTATCTTAGTGACCATTTTATGTATGGGCACCGTAACCTTTAAGAACTGTTATTTTGAATGTTGTAATTAGTCTGGTCGCTGTCCAGGGAGAATGAGTCTGGTCGCTGTCCAGGGAGAATGAGTCTGGTCGCTGTCCAGGGAGAATGAGTCTGGTCGCTGTCCAGGGAGAATGAGTCTGGTCGCTGTCCAGGGAGAATGAGTCTGGTCGCTGTCCAGGGAGAATGAGTCTGGTCGCTGTCCAGGGAGAATGAGTCTGATGAATGCGCAATCTCAGGAAACATGAAAAATTGCGCATGCGCAACACAGCATGAAGATAAGAAGCTAACGAGGTACTTTTTTAACAGACGCTACAATCTCACTGCCTGTAAGCTGATACTTCTTTCCATCAATTAACATGATTAAAATTCTGATGACCTCTGCATTAGTGGTTTTAGCAGGCAAATCGTACTCTTTCCGAAACCTTTCTAGTGCAGCAACGTCTTCTCCGTGTAGGATCGTGCTTAATCTCGTTCCGCCTCCGTTGATCAGCTTTTCCATTGACTTTCTGTACAAGTCAGCTTGGCTTTTAGGTGCTGTTTTACCTTTAGGTCTGCCAACCTTTTTTGATGAAGTAATCAAAATGAATCCTCGCTATGATACCTTTTAGTATCATAAAATACATTGAGGCATATTGGTATCATTTGATTAAAATGTTAGTGCATTTATAGCGTGCCATTAGGCTTAAGCAAGTAGACACTAAAAAATCCAAAAGCACGTTATCGAGGTTATGAGGTTTAAATGGATTGAATCGTAACGTTAGAAAAGAGAGATATCTTACTTAAACATATAATATTATTGAATTTATTAGATTGCATGAAAGATATGCTCAGGCAACTTAGCAGACCCATGTTGCGCATGCGCAACACTGTTATGGAACATGTATCACAAAAATTTTTTAACATGATACTTAAACGTTGCATGTAATACACTTATCTGTCATATTAGCTGCATGCCAAGAATGGCACGGGATATTGAATCCATAGCCGGAGATTAGACAAGAATGGTTAAGTCTTTAAGTACCAAACCCGCTTCAAAGCTTGCAACTCTTACTCAAGCGCAAGCAAAACAAATCCAGACTCTGCATCCAATTATTAGTAATTCAAATGGTAAAGGTGGCGTAGGTAAAACAACCTATACCGCTCACCAGGCTTGGTATGCTTCAGAGTTACTTGGGCTTAAGGTACTTGTAGTAGACCTTGATCCTGATATGCACATTACAAAAGTTTTCTTTGGTGAGCACTTTGAACTGAACGAATATGCTTCTTCTACGCAATTGTTCAGTGACGACGAAATCACAAAGCCGATTATTCAACATCCTGATAATGAAAACCTCTATTTCTTACCTGCTGATTACGATCTGGAACACATTGGTAAAGGATTAGATATTGAGGCCAGCATTGCGCTTTACCCATATTTCCAGTTGCAGGCGCTGCGTCAGGACTATGATATTGTGATCATTGACTGCCCTCCAGGTAAAGGTGACTACCGTAATGCAGGTATGCTCGCATCGGATTTGACTGTGCTTATTACTGAAATGAGTGGAGTTTCTTTCAGCGCAGTTAACTCAGCCATATCAACCATCGATCAACTTGTTCGAGACCTTAACAAACAAAACGCAGATTACCAGTTTAAGTTTCCGGGCTATTTAATTATCCCGAATAAATATAAAGCTTCGCGCCAGAAGCACCGCAACGCACTCGACGAGTTGAGAGGTTCACCACTTAACGTGGGTATACCGTTAGGTGATTTTGAGCCGATTGAAGATACTCTTAACAACCGCCGTCCTGTTTGGGATGTGAAAACTGGCAATGGCCGCACGGCAGCCAAAGCATTTATTGAAGTGATTAATACTATTCTTAAAGCTGCTATCAAGGAGGCTAAATAATGTCTGCTAAAAAAATCGTTGTACCAGCCTCTTTGAAAGCTTCGTCACTGTCCAGCTTATCGAAAACAGCGATGACACGTGGCGTCAATATCGCGGCAGAAGTCCTGTTAGTAGATCCTGAAGAATGCTACGCAGTCGTAAACCCGCGTAAAAAATTTAATCAAGCCCTCATAGATTCTTATGCGGAAGAATTTCTGGACCCTACTCAGGGCCAACGAGAGCCTTGTCACGTCTATCCAAAAGATGAAAAAGGTTATCGCATGCATCACGGGGCGACACGCCGCCTCGCAGCGCTTAAGGCCAAAGAACGTAAACCGGATTTTAAATTAAAAGTCATTATTGATAATGAACTCCTCAATCGAAGTGATGCTACTAATTACTTTGAGCAAGGCGCGAACAACATTAAGCGCGATAACATGTCGGTGTTCGATCAGGCTGACTGGATAGCTGAGTGCATGGAGTTAGCAAAAGCTGAAGGTGTGAAACTTACACTGACAGAAGTTGCTGAAAAACTTGCAATGAGCAAATCAAAGGTTTCACGTATTTACGCTTTGCGCAATGCAGCGGAAGAGATTAGGGAAATACATGACACTCGTACTCAAGACCCAGAGACCTTAACCAACCTGGTGAAGATACGCGAAGCTAATCCCGAACTTTTCAAGACTCTTTTAAACGAGACAGAACTGGATCGTGCGACTGTTCGTGAGGCTGCAAAAACAGGTGCCTTACCAAATATTTCCAGTAAGGGCAGTTCTGAGGGAATTGCACCAGTAGAAGAAAATTCTACTGATTCTGACTCATCGAACGCTGATACAAATAGTGCCGCTAAGACCGGGTTTGACTTAGAGAAATTCGTTGCGCATGCGCAACAAAATCCTCTTGCCGATCTCCAGTTAAGCACCGGCAACAATGTCACCATCTATGAGAGTAAAATGGAAGGCGGCTTTGTTGCAGCGGCAACAACTGACTTCCCACCTCACAACGAACTCAAGTTGGAAGCTAACCGATTTCAGTTATTCGCTGAAGCTGAAGCTGCACGTAACCAGGCTTATTTGAGCCTCTATAGCTGGTCAGAGAGAGTAGAGCAAGACTCACATTTGAGCGAAGAACAACTAAGCGATATCGTTCTTTTAGGTGGTTTTCTGCGTATGCGTCTGGCGCATGTACCTGAAACAATTACACCAGTACCAAAGAAAGAAAATAAGCCTAAAGCTAAGACAAAGGTGTTATCTATTCAGGGAACATGGAAAGGCCAGGAATGCACATTAGTTTCTGATCTGAGTGTCCTAAGCACTGAAGAATTAGAAGCACTTGGCACAAGCGAAATGGTTTATATCGATGGCTTGGAAGGTGGACGTAAGCTAATTGAGCCTGAAGAATTTACGCTCAAAAGCGTTAAATTCAAAGATTGAGGGCATAGCATGTTCGCAATCTTATTAAAAGACCGGGGTTACCCGGTCCATTTATACCTTCAGCACATGATGAAGGAAATAAATCTTAGCCGTTCAGATGCTGGTAAGCGGCTCAGTCAATTTGCATATCAGGCAAGGTTGCGTGATACAGACAGCATCCCTCTGAATAATACGATGACTGATTGGGTTAGAAACCTGAAAACACCTCAGTGGGCTGTGATTGGTTGCATGCAACTATTGGAAATTTCAGGTCGCGTACCCAAGACGTCGCAGGAGTGGGCTTTCTGGGCTTTTAGCCGTATAGATAACAAAATTGCCACTGATAGGCACATCCCTCAAGCTTGGCCGGAAGAGACAGCGAAATATTGGTTAGAACGCGCTGAACGTTATAGTTACTGGTACAACAGGCGAAGCGAAATCAAACAATGCTTGGGCAATTGTGAAAACCCATTACTCGCGGCAAAGCTGATGTATCACATTCTTGGAGAGATTGACAATAGCTGTAGTTATCCTGATCTGTTCTTCAGCCTTGAAAACGGTAAATTGGCTAATGAGCAGGTTGCATCCTCAGTCCGAAATGATGTTGCTTTGAATATGCTTCAGGTTGAACATGTATGTTTGAATGATGCATTAGCCAAGAAAATAGATGGAAGCATAAAAGCCGAGTTAAAAACTCTCGCCGGGATGAACTTAGTGAATTTCGAAAATGGAAATGCAGTTAAAGCCAATATGCTTAATTTACTTTCTCTTTTGAAGGGACGGGTTGATTAATAATCCCATCGACCAGCTCGCGAAGAAAGTTGTTTGCAACTTTCCTCGCGTAATTTGCGCGTTTTATGTCTGAATCAACGTAATTATGGAACGCAAAAAAGAATTTTTCACTATAAAGATAGGCAATTTTTAGTCGATAACGCTCATGGATGAATGAAAGCTGATGCCTTACCCAGTCGTGATCATCAATATGTATCATCACTGGAAGAGTTATATATTTTAAAACGTCCTTCTCTTTTTGGTTCAGCTTTTTCATCGAGAATCCTTGTGAATATGACAGATGCTATATGATTATAGTATGGTCACAAAAAAATTAAACGGGAATAATTATGTGGCAGGAAGTTCTGTGCGCAGAGTTAAGTGTTGGAGCGCACAAAAAACAATTCAATCTGGGGCAATTAGCTAATGAGCTAATAAATGTTTTACCACGTTCGCCAGTTGCCTTTAAGCGGCTTCTTGTGTCGCAGTTTGACGCACGTAAGGAGATCAACAAAGCAGACCTGCATGAAATGATCTGCTTCATAAGCGATAAGCTAGGACATGCAGAGCTTGAAAAACATCTTACGGATGAAAGCGGCGACATGCATCTTGTTGATTCAGATGATGAATGGATTTTTACAGACTCTGCAATTGAACTTTGCAGTGGTGATAGTCTCTTTCTTGATGTGTACGTTAACCGTCACAAGGTTGCAGACCTTAGTGAAACCGGTAACGTAGAAAAATATTTTTCATTGCAAGCATTGCAAGAACAATCAGGTATATTCATTACTCACTATGCGTATAAGCATTTTACATTGATTTTCGAAACTAACTTATCATCCAATAAGCTTAAAATCGATGTTGTCCGGTCTTAAAAGCGCCGTATGGCGCTTAAAAGTCCACCCTTATAGACTCCAGTATCCTCACTGGGTCTCTTCCTCCAGATATATGAGCTACCCGCGCAGAACACTCACGTATTGTCTGGGCAAGACGTGTAAAATGAGTAGGGTTCTTTCCCGCAATTTCACAACACTTGCTTTTAGCCAAGTGAGGATTAATTAATATAGTCTCAATTAACTTTTTATTTGCTGGAGAATCTGAAGACCTTGCTGGAAGAATGGCAAGTAAATTCTCTATGTAAGAATCAATTGAGAACCCAAAATAATGTAAAACGTCAGCAGCATCAGTTATTAATAAGCCTACTCTCTCGCTAGATAATTCAACCCTGCAATTTATATTGTTTTCTGTAATCCAGTTAACATAAGTAACGTGAGTGTCATTGTCGTTGAGCCTTAAAATGGATGATTGCTTGTCTATGTCAATTATGTACACATCATTCTCGCCAATAAATCAAGTTTGCGTACTTATATCATATCGACCCTCGAAATTGTAACAGCTTGCCAAAACTGAGCAGTCTCTTTGCATTGGCTGCACGTTCGATGATACCTGAACCAAAATTTGACGCGCCCCGCCTCGCGGCGGGGCGTACCAACTTAATGTGCCCGAGGTGGCGGCGGTGCGTAGGTGCCCGGTGCGGCCACGGGTGACGTTCCGCTTCCTCATCGCGGTGTTCGCTCCTCGCTGCGCTGCGGTGCGCCTCACCGCGATTTGCGGCGAGCGTGACCGGCGCGGAGACGGGGATCATCACAGGCCCGCGCGGCGGCGGGCGCTTCTTAACGGCGGGTGCCCGAGGTGGCGGCGGTGCGTAGGTGCCCGGTGCGGCCACGGGTGACGTTCCGCTTCCTCATCGCGGTGTTCGCTCCTCGCTGCGCTGCGGTGCGCCTCACCGCGATTTGCGGCGAGCGTGACCGGCGCGGAGACGGGGATCATCACAGGCCCGCGCGGCGGCGGGCGCTTCTTAACGGCGGGTGCCCGAGGTGGCGGCGGTGCGTAGGTGCCCGGTGCGGCTACGGGTGACGTTCCGCTTCCTCATCGCGGTGTTCGCTCCTCGCTGCGCTGCGGTGCGCCTCACCGCGATTTGCGGCGAGCGTGACCGGCGCGGAGACGGGGATCATCACAGGCCCGCGCGGAGGCGGGCGCTTCTTAACGGCGGGTGCCCGAGGTGGCGGCGGTGCGTAGGTGCCCGGTGCGGCCACGGGTGACGTTCCGCTTCCTCATCGCGGTGTTCGCTCCTCGCTGCGCTGCGGTGCGCCTCACCGCGATTTGCGGCGAGCGTACTTAGCAGGCATGTTATTTATAATAATGCTCTACATTGAAAAATGAGGAAATTAATAAAACCGCTTAGCAGTAAGAAAGGTTTCAGTAATATAATATTAAATCTATTCGCTTTTATTTTAATATTACCTATGATAAGGTAATATGAATTAAAGCGGAGGGTGATTTATGTTTGCTATAATGAAAGGCCACACTGTAGAGGTAACTCTTAACAATCGCAGGCATTGTGTAAAACTCAACAGTATAAAGGATGCTCTTACATACCTGGAAGTCATCAACAAAATAGCTCTACGTAAAGACCAGGCATCTCTGCCTGACGATTTTACAGAAGTTCTTCTTACGCATCTGAAGAAAATTGGTCGCATAGGGGCAAAAAGGAACGTAAGCCACAATGTTTTACATGAAAAGGCGCGTCTGCTCAGTTCACTGGCAAATGGCAGGGGGGCATCTTCTCATGCGTAGGAAAGTGAAGATCATCTGCCTCAACCGCTTAGGCGTAAAGCTGGGGTCAATGATGATAACAACCGATACTGTTGAAACTGATCCGAAAATTATTTTTGAAAAAAACAGAAAGGCAATCAAACAGCTTTATCCTGCAACTGTGAAAGTAAAGATTTTGGAGAAAAAAAACTGATCGCTTACAGCGATTTTTTATCGTAAGTTATCATATTTCACTTTTATTTTTACCTATACATAGGTAATATATACAGATAGCGATAGGATTTTAGCAATCGGGCATTGTGCCCATAACCGGAGATATACCCATGTCAGATAAAGACTCATCCTCATTCAATTTAGATTCGCTTCCTCTTGAAACCCTGCTCGAAGGTATTAACGCAAAGATTTATTCTTACCCCGAAAGCATGACGGGAAATTTTGCAGTTCGCAATTCCACCGATTTTCAAAACGCTAAAATTTATGCAGAAGTGAGTAGCGGTCACAGGGTACAGATTGCTGAAGTGAATTGTAATTCCCGCGCTCAAGATGCTGTTAAAGTGTTAACTGAAGCATTCCAGCCTCTGCGCGAAGCATTAGAGCAGCAAAAGGCAGCAAGGCAGGCTGACCGCGAACACCTTAACCATTATGAACGCCGCCAGGAAGAACGCCGTGATCGCTATAATGACTTAGCATTTAAAAAGCGTCAGGCAGCTTTAAACGCGTTTGATGCTAGTCACAACGCAGTTGCGCATATTCCATTTGGACAACCTGTTCTAATCGGCCATCATAGCGAAAGAAGGCACCGGGCTGTACTCTCTCGTTCTCACCGCCTGATGGACAAAAGCTGTGAATTGTCTAAGACAGCAGATTATTATGAAAATCGCGCTGATAGTGTAGGGCGGGCCGGTATCTCCTCAGACGATCCCGAGGCGGCAAGAAAGCTTGCGGAGAAGGTAACAAGCCTGAAAAAATCACATGCCATGATGATTCAAGCTAACAAGATAGTTAGGCTGAAAAATGTAAGTGATGAAGGCAAGCAGGAAGCGCTATTTTGCCTTGGATACTCTGAAGCAATGATCAAAGAGATATTAGAGCCGGTTTACGGTGGTCAGGGCTTTGCAAGATATCAATTAAGTTTAAGCAATAAAGCCATTAAAACAGCCGAAGATAGAATTATAGCTATTGAGAAAGCTAAAACACTCAGCACAGAAGAAATTTCCTATAATGGGTTTACTGTGCAAAATGATACGGATGATAATCGTATCGTCATTCGTTTCGAATCAAAGCCAGCGGAGGACGTCAGAAAATTGCTGAAAAGGAATGCATTCAACTACAGCCCTTCGCGTAAAGGGGCTTGGGTAAGAAAAATTACACCTAATGCACTTGCCTCAATGAAGTATCTACTAAAAAACTTATGTGAAATTATGTAAAAAATAAGGCGGCAAATGCCGCCTTATTTATTTATATTGTTACTCTAAGCTCAACAATCTATAAAGTAGGTGATTATGAAACATTTAAGCTATTTTGATTCGGCTGAGGACATGCAGATAGATCGTAAAAGAGTCATAGCCGAGTTTAAAAAACATCATACAGATGAGCGGGATATAAAAGAGTTCTTTACAAAATACCCAGCCGATCACAACCAATTCGAAGCACAAGAACTGCTCATTTTCCTTGGATACTAAATCGTAGTCTGTTGCGCATGCGCAACTTTAAGATTCACAACAGTCTTATCACGTTGAATAAACCAGCTTTTTCTACAAACGCACAGTGACTTTGCTGTTCCGTCTTGCAGGCAAAAATCTCCCTCTCTATACTGTATAAAAAACCAGTGTTAGGGAGGGGCTATGCAGATTGAAATTTATACACCATCAACGACTGATATCACGCAGCATGCATTATTTTATGTAGAGCCGGTCTATGCCGGTTTCCCATCTCCGACAAGCGGCTATGAAGCTTCTGAACTAAACCTCCATGACTACTGCGTAAAAAACAGAAACGCCACCTTTTTTGTAAGGGCGTCCGGCTCCTCGATGATTGAAGCAGGAATAAGTGATAATGATATTTTGGTAGTAGACAGATCTCTGAAGCCTGTTCCGGGTAATGTTGTTATAGCAGCAATGGATAATGAGTTCACTGTCAAGCTGTTAAACGTAGTGTCTGGTAGACCTGTTCTAATGCCAATGAATCGCGCGTATAGCCCTATCTATCCAGATCCAGATAGCTTAATCATATGGGGTGTCGTTACATATATTGTCAAAAAGGCAGAGATATGTTTGCCTTAATCGATATAAACTCTGCTTTCGCCAGTTGCGAAACAGTTTTTAGACCGGACCTTTATAATAAACCGGTTGTAGTTTTAAGTTCGAATGATGGCAATATTATTGCAAGGAATAAGCTTGCGAAGAGCTTAGGGATTAAAATGGGAGATCCCTATTTTAAGCTTAAGGGATTTTTGAAGCAAAACAACGTAGCCGTTTTTTCGTCGAATTACACTCTATATCATAGCTTTAGCCAGAGGTTTTATAATTTAATCGAGTCGGTCTCCCCTAAAACAGAAATCTACAGCGTAGATGAAGTATTTTCACAGATAGACAATATCGATAATGTAATAACGTTTGATAATTTTGGAAAAGAGTTAAGGGAGTTAATACTGAGACATACTGGCCTTACAGTCGGGATCGGAATAGCCCCAACTAAAACTTTAGCCAAAGTATGTAATCATCATGCAAAAAAATGGGATATTTTCGGCGGAGTTGTAGCGCTGAACAATCCAGAAAGAATTAGACGCATGTTACTTAAAACAGACGTCGAGGATGTTTGGGGAGTAGGGCGACGATTAACCAAAAAACTTGCGTTAATGGGTATCAAAACGGCTTATGACCTGGCCCAATCAGACACCCGTTTGATCAGAAAAAGTTTCGGTGTTGTCCTTGAGAGGACTGTCAGAGAGTTGCGCGGCGAAGTATGTTTCAGGCTTGAAGAAAATCCGCCCGTTAAGCAACAGATTGTAGTCTCGCGTTCGTTTGGCAGCCGTGTAACAGCGTTTGACGAAATGCAAAGGGCTGTATGTGGCTATGCAGTCAGAGCCGCAGCTAAATTGCGCAGCGAAAAGCAGTACGCTCGTATCATCAGCGTTTTCATTAAATCATCGCCTTTCTCAGTGAATGAGCCACCTTACAGCAATATAGCCACTATCAAATTAACAACTGCCACACAAGATACCAGAGACATTATTGAAGCCTCTCAGCGCGCTCTGTCTAGGATTTGGCGCGATGGTATAAGGTATGCAAAGGCAGGAGTGATGCTCGATGATTTCTCTGGAAAAGAAACTCAGTTCAATCTGTTTGATGAGCACCGGCCAAAACCCAAAAGCGAGCAGTTAATGAGAGTGCTCGATCAGCTTAACGCCTGTGACGGAAACCATCTCTTTTTTGCAGGAGAAGGTATAGATAACACTTTCACTATGCGGCGCGAGCTATTGTCTCCGTACTACACAACAAATTGGAATGACATACCCAAAGCTAGGGTATTATGATTGTTTAAAACAAGCATTCTGGTGAGGGTATTATGAGCGCAGATGGAAGAGAAGACAGTCTAAAAAGTCATTTCGACTCAGAACTAATTAAAGCCTGTGAATTATTAGGTGGCTTGGAAGTCAGGATGCCGCTGAATAGTCAAGATGAGTTCTTCAATGCTGATACCTTATTTTCAACGTTTGACAGATTTTTTTTAGTTGAATTTAAGACTGAAGATAAAAGCTTGAAAGCTGAGCGTAGAAAACCCGCAGCATGTGTACTCTGCACAAATATAGAAAATAACACCAAAATTACAGCTTTACATGATAGCTGTCATTTCGCTATGTGGGGTTACATGGAAGATGATGAACTGAGGGGGGAATATGACTGTTACAGAAAATGTGTATGTAATCAGAAAGTTCTCCCGAAATGTGCCTCAGCCGTAAAACAAAATCTGAAGCCAGATCCTCTAGACTATTCTTATCTGGCATGTGGTGCTGCGAAGAACGAAGTAGGTATTGATTCTGAGAACTTCCAGATCTACCTGGAATGGTTATTGGGTGAACGGGGTGACGGTGGCGGTGGCGGTGGCGGTGGCAGAACAGGGGATTTAAAAGCTGCTATTTATGCAAGCTCAACGACGCACAATATTCATACCGAAATGTTTGAATCCCGTGCAGCACTACATAAATGGGCCATAGGCGACAGACCTACGCCAAATAACAGCACCACCTACACACCCCGTAAAAGAAGGATGTAAAAACATTTCACACGCGCAAATTTCTTCTTTTATTTTTCGCATTGGCATCAATGGCCCCCTTCGGCTCCCCGGCGCTGCCGGGTCGTCGAGCCATACTCCGCTAAGCGGCATAGCCGCTAAGCTCCGCCGAACCCCGCAGGCGGGTTTCGGGCCTCCCGGCTAATGTCTGATGGCTGAGGTCAAGGGAGTGCAGCCAGCCTTGCGGCTGTCGCGTTAAAGGGCCATGCAGCCAGCCTGACGGCTGTCGCATTAACCGGTCGCAGGCTCCCTCTGAAGGCTCACGCCTTGCGTGAGAAGTACTGTGCCCTGTCTAACCTCTCTGACGTGCCACTTCCCCGAGTCCCTCCACCGCGCCTGACGATGCCATACGGGCTGTGCCGGTCAAGGGTCGCTGACGCTGAACGGCTGCACCCGGTCCCTCCGGGCTGCGGCTTTGCCGTTCCCCCGTGACAGTCACCTGCCGCCCGTGAGGCACCTCGGGCTTTGCGGCGGGGGGAACGGGGAATCATCAGCAACAACAACGGGAGAGAAAGACATGGCACAGCAAAACATCAACGTCAAGGTCAAGGGCGCAGCGAAAGGCCCAAGGAATCTTTCGGAAGTGCTTATAAAGAAAGAAAAGATAAACCTATCAGATATACAGGGTTCGATTGTAGGGAATTGCGATGAGGTCGCCGCTTATTTAAAACATAATTATCCGTGTGGAGTCTTCACAGTAATTGTATGGACTCTTGAAGAAATCAAAGTTCTTGCTCAGGCAGAAGGGTTATCATTAAGTGATCAGATAGCGGGGGATGTTTTATTTGATATCGCTGTCAATGAAATTCATGAGCACGGACAAAATGAAGAGAGCGCCTTATCATATGTTTTTTCTTCTAAAAACTAGAGTTTATTTTAGTTCTGACCTGGTAGATTAATAACAGTTTATATATAATATATTTGTTTTCAGGCGCAATGCCTAAACCGGACACCCGCCGTAATTCGGGATAGTAGGTAAGAAATGAAAATCACTATTTCACATGCAATTTCAGTTTTAAATATCTCAGGCGCAATTACTGAAGATTCAATCAAACGCGCTTACAGAAGCCTCGCCAACAAACTCCATCCAGACCGTAATCCGGGAAATGCTAAAGCCGCCGACGAAATGAAGTTAGTCAATGCAGCTTATCATTTCATTAAAACTCAGAACCTTTTAGCAATCCAACGTGCAGCCGCTGAAGCACATGACGACAATTTAGTGTGCGTGATTGCAAGCCTGAACCAACTTTCCGGCATCAAGTACGAACAGATTGGGCGCTGGGTATGGATCACCGGGGACACACGGCCTCACAAAGAAATTCTTAAGGCTCTCGGCTGCATGTGGTCACGTCAAAAGCAGCTTTGGTACTTTCGCCCCAACGAACATAACGCGCGTCATAATCGCCGCACACATGAGCAAGACGAACTCCGGAAAAAATTCGGCACAAGCGGTGAGCGCAAGAGCGCAGGCATGGCAGAGTTACAAGCCTAGTTAATCCGGCGGGGGATTGACCCCCGCCAGCTTAAATATCGGACACCCGCCGCAATTCGGGAAGGAATTTAAATGAAAAATTACAGAAAAACTATTACCGGCACGATCACAGAAATCAATGGTACTCATCAGTTGCATTTTAATGGTTTATATAAATTATCTGGCGGTAAAAACACTCTTAATTTTCCAGTTTACCAGGGAATTCCCCTTCATAACCAGATTGAATCAATAATGCTAGTTAATAAAATGTGCACTAATGTCACAAGAGTCTGCATCTTAAGGGATATAAACAAAGTTAAGGATATTGAAATAACCTACAACTTGCCAGCCTGAGTGAATTAAAAAATGTGAAACGGTCTGTTGACCGTTTCAAATCTAAATATTGGAGCTACATAATGTCCCATTTTACTTATCCATGCTTTATTGGTGTTCAGGGCGGTCAGAAGATTATTACTATCCAGGTGCCATTCTCGCACGTTGAACGTTTATTAGTGTGTGACAACACAGGCCATGTCCTTGAGCGAAGTCAGCGGGAACGTAGTATGAAACGCGTCAACGACTTTGCTAAATATCTTCTTGATGCAGTAGAACATGATAAACCTTTTATCGTTCCACCTCTCATCGGCAATTGCGAAGGTGAATTGCAGATTGACTTATGGGGCGAAACCTTTTTAGGCCAGGTGACATTTCCGATGGAAGCGCGAACAGTCCTTTTTGACGGTCAGCACCGACAGGGCGGCATTGTGCAGGCGGTAAAATGTGATCCACGCCTTGCCTCTCATAAGGTGACGATAGTGCTAACACAGAATTTAGATTTGCCGACCCGGCAACAATTCTTTTCCGACATAAACAGTAATGCCTCAAAACCGAGCGCCTCAATCAATATGGCATATAACCGTTCCAATGAGGTCAGCCAGCTTGTGAAACGGGTAATCAGTTCGCATCCTCTACTGCTTAAAAAGACTGATTTTGAGCGTCCTGTTGTGACCGGAAAGATCAATAATTACTATGTTTCTTATAAGGCTGTCTGCGATGCTACCAGCCGATTTATAGCGTTTCTCAGTGATGACGACTCAGAGACCATAGAGACAAAACTTTTTTTAATCTGGAGTGCCTGGGTAAAGTTTTCCCACTTAGGGCAGGGGACCGAGATTGCTTACGCTTCGTATAAGTCCTGGTTTGTAACCTTCCATGCCGTGTCTATTGTAGGGTTTGGGTTTGCCATGAAAATTCTCCTTGAGCGCAATTCTCTAACAGAAGTAATCGCCATGCTTGAGAACATGAAATCGGATACGTGCAATGCTCAGTCTGACTACTTTGAACATGAAAACTGGAAGGGGATATGTGTTAATCCTGATACCGGCAACATAATTGCAACAGTCAAGGCACAGAAAGCCGTGGGTATAAAGCTGGCCGCAACAATTCAATCAGGTAGTTTTAGCTGAAGTTACATTAAGCCGCAGGAATGCGGCTTTTTGTTTGTAAGGTGATCAATGCTGCTCATACAATACGTGATGCACAGCTTTAGGGATAAGTCATGAAAGTTATATTTGAAAATATTCACACAAAAAACACGAAACAATTCATTTTTACAGTCCATCAGAAAAATGATGGTTCATACCTCATTGCACATGTCAGTTACAGAATTATGCCAGATGCTTCGCGCCGTGTTGTAGCGCAAAAAGAATGGACAGCCAACGATCTACAGGAGTTGAAGGAAGGTGAGTTTATGAACACCCGGCAGGGAAAGCTTTTCGCCAGTTCTTTAACTTGAAAATTCAGGTGCTAAGCCTTTCGATTGATCCCCCCTCAGTCAATGAAACCTGCCAATTTTCCCTTTTTGCGCATGCGCAACTTTCAGTTTTTTCCTTTCACCTTTAAACGGCATGCTGGCCCCCTTCGGCTCCCCGGCGCTGCCGGGTCGTCGAGCCATACTCCGCTAAGCGGCAAGCCGCTAAGCTCCGCCGAACCCCGCAGGCGGGTTTCGGGCCTCCCGGCTAATGTCTGATGGCTGAGGTCAAGGGAGTGCAGCCAGCCTTGCGGCTGTCGCGTTAAAGGGCCATGCAGCCAGCCTGACGGCTGTCGCATTAACCGGTCGCAGGCTCCCTCTGAAGGCTCACGCCTTGCGTGAGAAGTGCTGTGCCCTGTCTAACCTCTCTGCCGTGCCGCTTCCCCGAGTCCCTCCACCGCGCCTGACGATGCCACACGGGCTGTGCCGGTCAAGGGTCGCTGACGCTGAACGGCTGCACCCGGTCCCTCCGGGCTGCGGCTTTGCCGTTCCCCCATGACAGTCACCTGCCGCCCGTGAGGCACCTCGGGCTTTGCGGCGGGGGGAACGGGGAATCATCAGCAACAACAACGGGAGAGAAAGACATGTCACAGCAAAATATCAACGTCAAGGTCAAGGGCGCAGCGAAAGGCCCAAGGAATCATTTTGAAAACCATACAGGAAATCTCTGGTATAGCCCTGATAAAGATGCGGCCTGGTATGCGCACTGGAATGGTGTTGAGTGGGATTTAGAAATTGCCGGTATTGGGCTGGCAAATATGAAACAAAAATATCCCGATCTGGTTTTGATAACGAGAGAAGATTTTGACCTGATCCGCTATCACCTGAACTGCAAACCAGTTACAGAAATTTCGGAGGAAACGTTCACTGACATGCTGGAAGTATTGCCGCCCTTAAGATACTGGCAGTGTCCGGCTAACAAACAGGGCTGCTCATTTCAGCTCGAAGAAATTTTTTCAGGTGGAGTTGTTGATATTTACGTTGCGTGGGAGGGGAAATTCTATTCGCTGAGAGATGACCTGGACCTGAATCACGCCGAAATCATTGAGAAAGTAAAAGTTTCGCGTGGGATTTTGCAGAAATGAAAAGAGCAGGGTTGCCCCCCTGCTCTATCACCCGTCATACGCAGGCGTATGACTTTCACATTAACTCTGGAGCCAACATGAATACTGAAGAACATATCCTGACATATGCAAAAAACTTTGTAAATGGCCTTAGAAACGGGCGTGCTTCCATGCCAGCTATGAAAGTACATGAATGGAATGTGTTTATGCGACTTGTTCGAGAGCAAATGCAACAGCAGGAAATTACCATACATTAAAATAAGACATCTCATATTCTTCGGGACTAAGGCTGATATATCCGCTTTAGTCCCGTGATCATGACCAATGAATAGCTGATGTTCATTTAAAATTTGCGCAAATTTTAATTACAACACCCAAGTACTACCCCGCATCAACAGGTGCCAAATGTAAGCTCATAGCTCAGGTTAGATATTTTGGGCGGATATGAGGGGCTGTCTTGCAGTCATAAATCACTATAATTACAGTAAAAAAGGGTTGATATGTCCCGCAGTGGGACTATAATAGAGGCAAGTCCCACATTGGGACATTGAGAGGGAGCTATGAGAGTTATATCAATCGCTACTTTGCGCAATTTCTGGGAAAACAAGCTTTATCGCGACGCAGAACAACCACTTAAATCATGGCTTGATGAAGTCAAAAAGGTTCACTGGAAAGAACCCGCAGACATTAAAGATTTGTACGGGAGCGCCAGTATACTTAAAAACCGCCGTGTAGTATTTAATATCAAAGGTAACGACTATCGTCTTGTCGTAGCGATTGCATACAACACAGGTATAGTTTTCGTTAAGTTCGTCGGAACGCATGCTCAATATGACAGGATCGACGTTAACACTGTAGAACCGGAGTGATTATGAACATTAAACCTATTCATACTGAAGCTGATCACAAAGCAGCACTGGCAGCGATTGCGCCACTGTTTGAGCTAGATCCAATGCCAGGCACCGAGGAGGGCGACTACCTCGAAGTAATGGCGGCGCTTATCGAACAGTACGAAAATAAGCACTACCCGATTGAAGCGCCCGATCCAATCGAAGCTATTAAGTTTCGCATGGAACAGGCAGGTCTCACGGCCACTGACATGAAACCCGTGTTTGGAACAACCAGCCGTTTCTATGAGGTGGTTAACGGGAAGCGCAACCTTACCCTGCCAATGATCATCAAGCTTCATAAAAGTTTCAAAATACCTGCTGAAGCATTACTGAATCTGAGTGTGTAGTTTTTGGCCCCCTTCGGCTCCCCGGCGCTGCCGGGTCGTCGAGCCATACTCCGCTAAGCGGCAAGCCGCTAAGCTCCGCCGAACCCCGCAGGCGGGTTTCGGGCCTCCCGGCTAATGTCTGATGGCTGAGGTCAAGGGAGTGCAGCCAGCCTTGCGGCTGTCGCGTTAAAGGGCCATGCAGCCAGCCTGACGGCTGTCGCATTAACCGGTCGCAGGCTCCCTCTGAAGGCTCACGCCTTGCGTGAGAAGTGCTGTGCCCTGTCTAACCTCTCTGCCGTGCCGCTTCCCCGAGTCCCTCCACCGCGCCTGACGATGCCACACGGGCTGTGCCGGTCAAGGGTCGCTGACGCTGAACGGCTGCACCCGGTCCCTCCGGGCTGCGGCTTTGCCGTTCCCCCATGACAGTCACCTGCCGCCCGTGAGGCACCTCGGGCTTTGCGGCGGGGGGAACGGGGAATCATCAGCAACAACAACGGGAGAGAAAGACATGTCACAGCAAAACATCAACGTCAAGGTCAAGGGCGCAGCGAAAGGCCCAAGGAATGCATGTTTAAAGGCAGAAAACAAAATACTGAATTTCAGAAATGGGACTGTTGAAACAGGCGATATCTTCTATTCATCCTGGGGCTACGAACAAACGAACATCAACTTTTACCAAGTAACGCATCTAAAGGGGAAAAGCACGGTCGTCGTTCAGGAAATCCGGTGTCAGCAAATTACAGCATCCGGCGCTATGAGCGGCACTGTAGAACCTGTAAAGGGTGATTTTATCGGAGATCCCTTAACAAGACGTGTTAAAGAATGCGCACAGGTTCCCATGATTGTCATAGACGAATGCGAGAACGCTTATAAAAAAACAGATGCAAAAAAGTTTTATTATTCATCCTATGGTTAAGGTTAACGTAAAATAATTAAATTAATAATCTGATTAAGCCTGGTATGTTTACCCGGCTTTTAATATAATAGCTGCATGGCATTGGGCCACTAACCGAAGGTAATATTATGAAAGCTGATTCAACCGCGTCATATATAAAGAAATACTCTCACCTGCCAGTATCTGAATTAGTATTATACATTCCAGGCAAATCATCAATTCAGGATACTGTAGTTGTTCGCGATGGCTCATATGTTGGTCAATACTCAAACAAGACTCTTGAGCAATATCGCGAAGAACATCCCAGCATGATAATCACCTCTTTTGATGAAGCCATTATGCTGACTGAGGAATTAGTCAAAACGGATGTAAGTGAGATCACTGAGGAAAGATATAACGATATGCTGGAGTGCCTTTGGCCTATCGACTGGAAGCAGGGCAGCGGAACGGATTCATTTAAATTCAGAGAAATGTATTCAGGTAATATTACTGATATTTTTGCATTTATTAAGGATGAAGTCTCAGGCGAGCGGCGCTACTTTACTTTCCGCGATAATGTCAGAATGGCACACAGCGAAATTATTGCAAAATGTTCGGCTTTCATCGCTAAGGGGAAAAACGCATGAGTACGATCAGTAACGTCTCAATGGTGTATAAACTCGCTGGCCTGGAAGGTGAAGCGTTAACGCTTTTAGCGCTGATTAATACAGTAGCTGATCTGGACATGGAAGTAATAACGGCGCGCACTGAGAAGCTTTGCAAAAGCGTTTCAGACCTTGTATGGAGTGATAGCAATCTAGGGAAACACGGGTTGACTATCCTTGAAAGCATTGAATCTACAGCTTTAACACTGAATCCATCATGCTGGCTTGATCACATGCCGGAAGATATCTCTATTGTGTTCAATGAGGAGCATTTAGCGTTTTTACATGATGAGACTGAGGAATCAAAAACGGTGAAAACTTGCGCTACATCCGATAAGGGTTGGAGCTTGAACGGCCAACGTTATTACGGCGGCTGCATAGATGCCGGTGAAGAAATTTGTGACCTCGTTTATGCTTGTGAATGTCCCGCATGTGGTGCTAAAGCACAGCGAACTGAATATGATCGGGTCGAAGGTGGATCACTTAACAGCTATGTAAAAACTCAGTGCAATGCGTGTGGCCACCATAGCGATAGCGGTAGATATTTCTGAGTAAGCAAGGCGGCTGTAATATGCCGCCTCTAGACAAATAGTTTTAATTTACGCAAATTGTAACTCTTGTATCTGGTTTTGCCTGATTTTGTCGATTACCTGCATCAGAATAAGTATCGCGTCCGGTTCGGCTCCAGAAAAACCGCAGGCCCTTCGGGCCGGGAAAAGCCGGTGCTGGCGCACCGGCATTATCCCTCCGCATTTTTTAAAGGTTTAGTTTGACCATAATTTTAGTGTTGCGACGGATTGATTCTTTTTTCATCAAGCCTCGATTATGGTCCTAAATTTTAATCTCCAACAGCAACAGCAACAGCAACAGCAACAGCCGGAGACTGGCCCCCTTCGGCTCCCCGGCGCTGCCGGGTCGTCGAGCCATACTCCGCTAAGCGGCATAGCCGCTAAGCTCCGCCGAACCCCGCAGGCGGGTTTCGGGCCTCCCGGCTAATGTCTGATGGCTGAGGTCAAGGGAGTGCAGCCAGCCTTGCGGCTGTCGCGTTAAAGGGCCATGCAGCCAGCCTGACGGCTGTCGCAGTAACCGGTCGCAGGCTCCCTCTGAAGGCTCACGCCTTGCGTGAGAAGTGCTGTGCCCTGTCTTACCTCTCTGCCGTGCCGCTTCCCCGAATCCCTCCACCGCGCCTGACGATGCCACACGGGCTGTGCCGGTCAAGGGTCGCTGACGCTGAACGGCTGCACCCGGTCCCTCCGGGCTGCGGCTTTGCCGTTCCCCCGTGACAGTCACCTGCCGCCCGTGAGGCACCTCGGGCTTTGCGGCGGGGGGAACGGGGAATCATCAGCAACAACAACGGGAGAGAAAGACATGTCACAGCAGAACATCAACGTCAAGGTCAAGGGCGCAGCGAAAGGCCCAAGGAATCTTTCGCAAAACCAACACACACTGAATTTTGATGAGGTTTATAATTTTCTGAGAGCGCACTATAAGCCCTCGCGGTTTTCAGAACGCGATCAACCTGGTATATGGCACGATTATTCACATAGCGTGACTCGGTCACATATTGAATCTTTGCAGCGTTACGGTGTTTCATACATTTCTAAATTCGAAGACAGAGCAGGAATTGGGCTTAAGTTTAATGACCAACTCCAGATTTTGAGTTAATAAACTTTTATCAGGCATTAGGCCACTAACCGGGAGAGCATTATGCATATTGTTGAAACCAGAACACCAATATCAACCGTACAGAATATTAAACTTTTCTATATCGACTGTTCATCTGAGTGTGAGGGTTTGGATCTGCTGGAGCGAAAAGCTTTTGTTACTCAGTTTGAAAAGCAGTTTAACGAGGCGCTGATAGCCGTCACGGGTGAAGATTTATGTCATGGGTTTTGCATCTGGTCGAAAGGATGGACTTCTAATTTTGGTTTAAAAAAGCATCATGATGTTGTTTTTCGCAATGTGTTTGACAAAATACAGAGTGAATTTTCATTCTCTCCGCCCATTGTTAATAAAATTTGTGCCTCCTGCATGGAGAACTATTGCGGAAACTGCTCACAAAGTAATGGCAATAAAATAGCTTACTAGGAAATCAGGTCTGGGTTTCCAGACCTGATTTTAGGCTTAATCAGCAGTGACTGATTTGGCTGGCTCTGACAGATTCAGCTTTGCCGCTATCGCTTTTTTCATTTCGGCAATTGCTCCTCTCACGACTTTTTCAAAGTCTTCGTTTAAGTTAATTTTCAATCCCAGTTCGTTTAGCTCCTTTCGCAAGCTGTCATATTCATCTTTCAATTCCCCATCACACGCGAACTGGATCTTCTTACGCCGCGATTCGGTTGCAGAAACAATCTTAGCCATCTTGGTAACTCCAAATGATACGAATAGGTATCATAAGATCGTAAGTCAATTAGAGCAACTACTGACACACACACGACCGCTAGGTATGTGTGCAAATAAACAGCCCTTACATAGCCAAAGAAAGCCGTTATACAAGGAGCCGCCAGAATATCCGCCTGACGCCCGAACGTGGCAGGCGGTCGCGGTCGATGCCGCCGCCGCCAGTGCATCCCACCTGACGCCCGGACGTGGCAGGCGGTTGCGGTCGATGCCGCCGCCGCCAGTGCATCCCACCTGACGCCCGAACGTGGCAGGCGGTCGCGGTCGATGCCGCTGCCGCCAGTGCATCCCACCTGACGCCCGGACGCGGCAGGCGGTCGCGGTCGATGCCGCTGCCGCCAGTGCATGCCACCTGACGCCCGGACGCGGCAGGCGGTCGCGGTCGATGCCGCTGCCGCCAGCGCATGCCACCTGATGCCCGGACGTGGCAGGCGGTCGCGGTCGATGCCGCTGCCGCCAGCGCATGCCACGTGATGCCCGGACGTGGCAGGCGGTCGCGGTCGATGCCGCCGCCGCCAGTGCATCCCACCTGACGCCCGGACGTGGCAGGCGGTCGCGGTCGATGCCGCTGCCGCCTGCGCACCCCGCCTGATGCCCGTACTGGGCAGGCGGTCACGGCATTGCCGCTGCCGCCAGTGCATGCCACCTGATGCCCGGACGGGGCAGGCTTTCGCGGCAACGCCGCTGCCGCCAGCGCACCCCGCCTGATGCCCGTACTGGGCAGGCGGTCACGGCATTGCCGCTGCCGCCAGTGCATGCCACCTGATGCCCGGACGGGGCAGGCTTTCGCGGCAACGCCGCTGCCGACAGAACACCCCGCCCGATGCCCGGACGGGGCAGGCGGTCACGGCATTGCCGCTGCCGCCAGTGCATGCCACCTGATGCCCGGACGGGGCAGGCTTTCGCGGCGTTGCCGCTGCCACCAGAACACCCCGCCTGATGCCCGGACGGGGCAGGCGGTCGCGGCGTTGCCGATGTCGCCAGTGCATGCCACCTGATGCCCGGACGGGGCAGGCTTTCGCGGCAACGCCGCTGCCGCCAGAACACCCCGCCCGATGCCCGGACGGGGCAGGCGGTCACGGCATTGCCGTTGCCGCCAGTGCATGCCACCTGATGCCCGGACGGGGCAGGCTTTCGCGGCAACGCCGCTGCCGCCAGTGCATGCCACCTGATGCCCGGACGGGGCAGGCTTTCGCGGCGTTGCCGCTGCCACCAGAACACCCCGCCTGATGCCCGGACGGGGCAGGCGGTCGCGGCGTTGCCGATGTCGCCAGTGCATGCCACCTGATGCCCGGACGGGGCAGGCTTTCGCGGCGTTGCCGCTGCCACCAGAACACCCCGCCTTATGCCCGGACGCGGGAGGCGGTCGCGGCGTTGCCGCTGCCGCCAGAACACCGTGCCTGATGCCCGGACGGGGGAGACGGTCGCGGCGTTGCCGCTGCCGCCAGAACACCCCGCCTGATGCCCGGACTCGGGAGGCGGTCGCGGCGTTGCCGCTGCTGCTGATGTGCTGCACGGCCAGCGCCCGGATTCGGGGGGCAGTCGCGGCGGTGCCGCTGCTGCTGATGTGCTGCACGGCCAGCGCCCGGATTCGGGGGGCAGTCGCGGCGGTGCCGCTGCTGCTGATGTGCTGCACGGTCAGCGCCCGGATTCGGGGGGGGGCAGTCGCGGCGGTGCCGCTGCTGCAACATGCAATTAGCCTCCTCAGAACGAATCTGGCAGGAGGTCACAAAAAGCGACAGGTTTTCCAAACCGGCGCATTCAACGTCATAGCGTTCGACTCCTGGAACCTGACGATGCATCGAAACAGTAACTAAGGACAAAACCAAGGGCAAAACGCGGATCAGTGCCCGGTTCGGCTGTATACCCCCATGAAAATCCGTCACACCCAACGCATCATGCGATGCTAAGCCCAAACCCGCATAGGGCGCGGCTTTGGGGTGCATGACTGCTATTTCATAGCTGTCATGCACCAAAAGGATTCACTCCGCAGCAGTAAAGGGGTTAGAGGTGCATGATCGTCATGCTATGATACGAATATGTATCATTGAGAAGAGAAACAACATGGCGGTCAAAAGACACAACTTTCAATTCAGGCTTGCAGCAGACATGGAGGAGCTAATCCTGGCTGAAGCTGCACGCAGAAACGTATCACCAAGTGATTACGCTCGTTCACTAGTTATCTCTTCATTGAGAGATACAAGTCACTTAAGCGCGCGGTCTGACATGAGTCTGAAGCTTCAGGCTACTGCCACCTTCCAGCTTACTCACTTCATTTTCGAACTTATGAAAAAACTCGATCCCGACGTCAGTGATACCGAGATTACCGAATATCTAAACAGGACCATCTTTACACCGGCCAAGCAAAAAGCCGAAACCATTCTGGAGCAACTAGGCACAGGAGAAAACCATGCAAAATAAGCAGGCAGACAGAAGCACAATGGTAGATTTGAACAGGGGAGGACAGACGTTAATCCACTTCCTGCGAATGCTTCATCAAACCCTGAAGCGTTACTTCCGGGCTGTGCTGTGCGTTTACATCGTTTCTTCTTGTTTCTTAGGCTACTACCTGACAAACACCCTTGATCGCTACATGGGATTTAAATACTACTTCTGCAAGCTTCAATACGACTTCCTAAACCTCAAAACTAGTTCTGCGAACCTGACACTGCCTAACGGTCAAACTGTCGTAACGACCAATCAGGCTATCGTGGAAAGTCCACTCATGCAAAAGCACGGTGAAGCACTCTATAGCAACCTTCTTAGTGGCGGCTTAATCGCTGGCGTGATAGCGCTAGCTTCAGCCTACATTCTGTTTCGTTATCTCGTAAAAAGAGGACGCAAAGAAGCGCGGGATGAACATGTAAGGGGTAGCGAACTCGCTGAGCATGATAAGTTGCGTGATGCTGCGATAATGAAGGTTAAGGAGACCGGGCTTGATTCGAGGATTCGCATTGCTGACATACCACTTATACGGTTCCAGGAAAACTCTGGGATAGGTCTTTCAGGCTCTCCGGGCACAGGAAAATCTAACGCCATGCGCGATCTTCTTCGTCAGGTAAGGGCGATGAAGAAAAAAGCTGTTGTGTACGATATTTCCGGCGAATTTGTGAAGCGATTTTATCGTCCTGGTATCGACGTCATTCTTAATTGTTTTGATGCACGATCTCACTCATGGGATGTATGGTGCGAAGGCAATCATGAGATGGTTTTCGACAGACAAGCCAAGGCTGCAATACCGTCCACCAAAGGTGGCGATCCTTTCTGGACCCTCTCAGCGCAATTGTTCTTTTCATCCTTAACACATTCATTCTCACTGAGAAGTGAAAAGCCTGAAATGGCGCATCTGATGCACACTATTCTCAGAATGAGCGCTGACCAGATTTCAAGTGTATTGGCCGACACAGATGCCCGTAACGTTATTAACGTGGATGCTGAAAAACTTGCATCTTCCGTAAGGGCCATTGTTACTGCTTATACACGTAATCTTAAATATTTTGCACACACAAAAGGTAAGCGGTTTTCTTTCAAAGAGTGGGCCAGAGACGAAGACAGTGACGTAACTGTGTTCATCACTGTGCGTGATGACATGATGGAGGCTTTGCGTTCACCTATCTCAATGATGCTGGAGTCTGCAATCTCAGCGATTCTTTCTTTAGAAGCTGATGAAGATCGTCTTATAGCTGTACTGATAGATGAACTTAAAACACTAAATGAACTTCCATCACTTCCTAATCTCATCAACACAGGACGTAAATTCGGTGCCATGCCTGTGATTGGATTTCAGTCTCCTTTTCAGATTTACGAGCTTATGGGAGAGTCGGGTGGTAAGGCTTTTTTCGATTCGCTGGGAACGTTTGGGGCATTCAGAATTAATGGCATGGATGGTGCAAAATGGTCAGCCTATCAGTTGGGAGACAGAGAGAAAGAAGTTGCGAATGAAAACACCAGTTTTGGTGCTAACGATGTAAGAGACGCCGTTAGTGTCAATCACAGCCAGCAGGAAGGTCAGTTACTTTTAGCGAGCGAAATTTTCGCGCTTAACGACCTACACTGTTATTTAAAACTTAACCGAGGCTTGCCAGTATCGCACATCAAATATGAGCATGACGGCATGAAGCAAATTGCACCTGCAATTCTTGAAGCTGACTTCCTGAAAAATGCTGAAAGCATGAAAGCTTTTCATATTGATAACAAGGACAGCCCTGAAGCAATCATTGCTGAAATCAACAAAGATGCGCAGACAAAGAATCTTAAAGATATCAGAAGCTGGGAAGGACAGAAAAAAGCAAATGACGCACGAGCAAGCGGGGCCGCTGCTACAGCCTCTGCAAGCACTTATGCAACAACCTCTGAAAGTGATTCTGACTCAGGAGAAGGTATAAGCGGCGGTGTTGATTTAATGGCTATGGCCTTTGAGCGTGAACAGATAAGCGCATCTTTACCCGAGACTCGATTAGCCGAAAAATCTGGCGAGCGCAATATCTCATCTGAACTTGATATAGGATTCTAATATGCTGAGTGTCAATAAAGTCGGAAATGTTGCGCAAGCCACAACTTATTATAACTCACCTGATAAGTATTATTCTCAGGATGGAGGCGATATTGGTTCTGAATGGAATGGAAAGGGAGCAGAAAATTTAGGGCTTTCAGGTAATGTTAATGATGAAAAATTCCTACAATTGCTGGATGGTAGAGTAGCACCAGACATTCAGTTGGGAAGAAACGGCGCAGGTGGAGAAATTAAACATGTTCCTGCATGGGACTTTACATTCTCCGCCCCTAAGAGTGTATCAATTCTGGCTCTGGTAGGAGGCGATGAAAGAATTGTTAAAGCGCATCTTGAAGCCAACAGAAAAGCATTAGCCTATATCGAAAAGAATCATGCATTAACCAGAATTACAGAGAAGGGGGAAACTAAATACGAAAAGGTTGATAACTTAACTGCTGCTAGCTTTACGCATACAGAGTCACGTAAAAATGATCCTCAATTGCATACACACAATGTAATCATGAATGCAGTTGTCGATAAAGATGGACAGTGGCGCAGCCTAGAGACCCTTCGAATGTATGAAGGGAAAATGATGGCAGGTCTTATTTATCGATTTGAGTTAGCCAATCAAGTTAAACAGTTAGGGTACGACCTGGAGATTACAGATCGCGACAAAGGGTTCTTTGAAATTAAGGGTGTCCCTGATTCTTTAATCGGGTCCTTATCGAAAAGAAGAAAGCAGGTTTTGGAATCTGCGAAGCAGCGCGGACTATTCGATCAAAAATCACTTGAGAAGGCGACAGTCTATAGCCGGGATACAAAAAAAACACCTGAAAGGCATGCATTGCTTGAAGAATGGAAAGATACAGCTATTGAGTCAGGTGCAGACCTAAAGGGAGTTATTGAAAGGGCGATTAATAACAGTGCACCTACATTGAGCGAACAGCCTCTTGCAGAAAATGTGGGGAGCGATCCGGTCAAGGCTGACAGGCGTCAGGAAATAGAGGACCAATCTGAGTGGTCATTCAATAGTTATGGCGAGGAGCGGGGGGCTGATGATGAGCATGCCGATTTTGAATCACTGTATGAAGCAGCTTATCCTACGTTCACTGTAGAGAGTAAACAGGCAAACTCCGAACGTCACATTCTGACCGCGCAGTCAGAAACGCTTGTCAGTGATGTTCAACTTGCCTACAGGGTATTGGCAGAATCTGAAGCTGTTTTTAATGCTGAAGATCTTACAAAAGAAGTCGTGCGCCTCAGAATAGGTGAGGAGACAACTCAGGAAGATATTGAGCAGGTTTATAACGCTATGGTAGAGAGCGGTGAACTCCTTACCCGTGCGTCACGCACAAAGTTTGGCGAGCTTGCGTTTACAACTCCTCATGCGTTCGAAACAGAAAGGCAAATGGTTTCTCTAATGCTGAGCGGTAAGGAATCGAGACCGGCGATTGCAGATGAGGCTGGAATCGTCGCTTATATTGCTGCGTTTGAAGAGAGCAAATCAGAAGAATATGGTTCACCATTCAAATTTTCAGATGACCAACGTCAGGCCATCATTCAAACGGCCACTAATAAGGATCTGGTTTCAGGCATTCAGGGGTTTGCAGGAACGGGCAAGACAACGCTGCTTGAATGTCTGATTGGCTATGCCAGCAAAGAGGGTTACAAGGTCAAAGGATTTGCACCCACAGGTTCAGCTAAAGACACGCTCGCAAAAGAGACCGGTATCGATGCAAAAACTGTTGATACATTCCTGTTCCAGCGTAAGAGAGACGAAGTATCTACCGGTGAAGTGTGGATTGTGGATGAGGCATCGCTGATTAATGGTAATAACGTTTTTAAACTAATCGATGAAGCGCAGCGTAGCGGCGCAAAACTGATATTGCTTGGTGACAGCAAACAGCTTGAATCTGTTGAATGGGGTAAGGCTTTCTCCGTTCTTCAGGGGTTTCGTATGCAAACCTCACATGTTACTTCGATCATTCGACAAAAAAATGCCGCCCTTCTGCAATCGGTATATCACTCGATAGATAAGAACTGGTCTGAAACGTTTGAGAAGATCAGGGATAATGTGCACAAGATAGAGGAGCGCGATATCAAGGATGACTATCTTGCTATGACTCCCGAAGAACGTGCAAAAACGTTGGTCATCATTCCTGACAACGAAGGGCGCAGCAAATTTAACCGTTCAGTTCACGATTCCAGAGTAGAAGCAGGCGAACTTTCGGCCAATGAACATTCCCTTAGCATTCTTGTGAACGCTAATCTCAACACCGCCCAGCGCCGCGATGCACGTTACTTTGCGAAATCGCAGCACATTGAATTTCAGAGAGATCATGAGGAGTTTAAAGCTGGAGAGTTCTGGGAAGTGGTTTCGAAAACTAACGAAACTTTGGAACTTAAAAACAAAGCAGGAGAAGTTAAAACCCTGAATCCCTCAGCCTTGCCAAAAGACAGTAAATTCAGCCTGGATGTGTTTACACAAGAAAAGATAAACGTCTCTGAAGGTGAAACCCTGCGTGTGACAAAGTCCAGAAAAAAGTTAGGGCTTGGAAACGGGGATGAGGTCACAGTAAAAGGTGTAAACGCAGCAGAATGCACTTTAACAATCATTAAGGCCGATGGTACTGAAATATCGCTCGATACAAATAAGGCTCATAACATCGATTACAACTATGCGCAGACAGCTTTCGGAGCACAAGGCAAGACGGTTGACAGGGTAATGGGTGTGGTGGAATCGTGGCGCAGAAATCTTATCAACTTCAGGTCTATCTATGTAACGCTGAGTCGCGCGAGACACGAAGCGCACCTTTATGTGGATGATCAGGAAAAAGTCATTAAAAAACTCGGTGAGCATTTGGCCGACAAATCGACCTCATTAAGTGGTATGTCGCAAGCTGATTTGATTCGTAAAGCCACACAATTGCAGGAACAGCGCGAGAAAAAGAGTGATGTAGCTGGCCCTGACTTCAGACACCTTTTTGCTGATCTTGAGTTTGTGACTCAAAAGCTCTCTTTGAAACAAGGCGTATTCAGCCATACGGACTTACTTAAGGAAGTGCTCAAGCATACGATTGGCACCTATGATGTACACGACGTGGAGAAGGGCATAGCTATAATGAGGAATCGCGGCGATCTGGGCTTGTCGCGCATATCCGGCGAAGGCCGCAAATCGGAGCATTTCTACACGCTACCCACGAACATAAGGACAGAGGCGCAGGTTGTTCGCCATATGATTCAGGGTAAAGAGCGAATACCCGCAATAGCGGGTAAAAGCGTTGTTGAGTCATTTGTAAAAGTACGGAATGAACGTGCGGCAACCGGCGATTGTGAACCTGTAACGAAAGAGGCAGCGGTGGCGCTGACAAAGTTACTTTCTAACCGCGACGAGACCATACTTGTTCTGGGTACAGATCACAGTGGTCATAAAGACTTGATGCGGGGTGTTGGCCGCTCTCTCGCAGAAACCAGCGGCTATAAGGTGAGAATGTTCAGCACCAATACTGAAGGGGTTAACCAGTTGCGTGAAAATGTACGTGACGCTCAGAACGTCTACGCGCACGTCAGCCGCATTGAGGAGCGCATTGCGTTAAATGACAGGGTAAAGGCCAGAAAAGAGGTTTGGGTCGTCGAGAATGCTTCACAGCTAGGTTCTGACGATATGCTGAGATTACAGCAGACAGCGCGTTATGCAGGCGCTCGCATAATGCTTGTTGCAGACCGTTCAGAAAATGCCCTTTCATGGGGTAACGTACCGGCACTTCTTATGCAAAATGATGTGTCAGTAGTGAACCTCGATCAGTCCCAGCGCTCGCGCAATGCTGATATCAACCTGGCGACGGATTCGATAGCTCAGGGCAAAGTCGATGAGGCTTTAAAACACATCGACGGAATGATTGAAACGATAAATGCCGGTGATGATCACGCAGAAGGCAAAAAGGCGCGAATCCAGGCACTCGCCAATACCTACCTAAACTTGCCCAAAAATGACAGGGAAAAGACAGCCGTAGTCATTCCTGACTATTTCACAAGAAACAAAGTTGATGCCCTTATCCGCAAAGGGCTTGCAGTAGAAGGCCGTTTGAAGGGGGAAGAACTGACGACAACTCTTTACCGTAACGCTAACCTTGACCCAATGGAAAAACGCCGCGCTCAGTATTACAAAGCGGGGCAGGTTATTGAGTTCGAAAGCGCAAGAAGCGGGGCAGAAAAAGGTGAATATTTCACGGTTACGTCAGCTAATCCACAGACGAACATGCTTACTCTTACGTCGATATCAACAGGGAAAGCATTAACCCTTAATGCTGATGAAATTGCAGGTAGCAGGGGTAACAGTGTCCGGGTCTACCATGTGGAGGAAAAATCAATATCGGTTGGTGAAGAAATACGGTTCAACAAAACAGCACTCAAAGAGCGTTTGATAGATGCAGATAAAAATGTTCCGACAAAGCTAGCTGGAAAAGTTACAGACATCAAAGACAATATAATTCACCTGACAATGCAGAACGGGCGTGAGGTCAGGCTGGATACGAATAACTTTAAGCACCTGGAATACGGTTATACAAGCAATTTCTATGACTTAAAAGACAAGCGATTTGAGAACGTAGTCACCTTAATGGAGTCAGGAAAAAAACACTTTGCAACTCAGGAAGCACTGCAAAACGTCCTGACCAAGTCTACTCTAAATCTCAAAATAGTGACGGACAGTAAGGGCAAGTTGTTTGATAGTCTCAGGCACCAAAATGGCTTTCAGCAGATTGCTTTGAATAGTAAAAAGGTATCAATCGACAAGAGCGAACTGGCGCAATTTAATAAAACCTTTGGGCTTGGATTGTCACCGGTTAATCGTGGATTAGCAAGGCTCGAAAATGCTTTTAGCCAAGCTGTTCAGGTGGCAAGAAATAAAGTGATGGAGAAAGTGGCAGAGAGAAAACAAGAAGTGCCGCTACCACAGAGGCAAAAACAGAGAAGTCTTTAAAAGAAAGGCCGCAGTGCGGCCTTATATTTTGTTAATACAATTTATCAATGGCTGGTTGATGTGAAACTCCTGTGTTAGCTTAGGAATACATCATCATTTATCATCGTCGGTGATTTATTCACTTAACAGCCATTGTCTTGACTGTTTCAGCAATGCATAAATATATACCGCCTAAGCAGAGAATAATAAAAATGGCAAATTTTACGTACCAAATCCAATGAGTATCAGTAAACGTCAATGAATTTCTAAATAAAAGCATAGCTATTATCAGAAATGTCAGGCTCAGATTGATATCCATAACTACCTCCGCAAGATTTTCCTTCGGCCGCAAGGTCTGTAAATTTGGCAAATTAAAACCAAAATCTAACAAACCAATAGTGAGGCGATTAAATTCTAGTTATCTCTATGTTATTAATTTTTAGTTATTTTGTTTTTATTTTCTCTAATAGCTGCTACAGCCTGAGTTGCAACGATTAGTAGAATGATTACACCAACGAATAAGCAAAGCCAGCCGAAGACGTCAGCGCAAGCATTTAAGGTGAGGATCATTCTAGTCTTTAGCTCATCGTTATCAGCAGAGGTGACGTTATGGACGTCAGCATTTCCTGAGAATAGTAGAAAGCGAATAATAGGGATGCTTATTAACAGAATTGCGGTTAATAACAACCTTAAATCAACGAACTTAGATAGGAAAATGTAAGCCTTTTCATAGGGAAAAGAAACAATAAGAAAAATAATACATATGCAAATGATAAAGCTAAACATAATTACCTCATTAGGGCTTGTCTAAATGTAATGTGTCGCGATTAAAATTTCAATTTAACATCAGTGTCCAACAACGCAAGTAAACGGCTCCCGCTGATTATAGTGATATTATCCATGTTAATATTTCTTACTGAAATGTTTTTTGGGGTTTTTCCTGTGTGTATAAATAATCCTTTGCAATTTTGCCTACTAAGGATGTTTGAAAACTCCTCAAGATGATCGTATCGTATCTCTTTCTGATACCGTTTCGCCTGTATGAGATACATTTCACCATTTACAAAGAAACGACCATCAATCCCACCGTCATTTGAATATCTTTCGTTTCTTTTAATCGGGAAGCCCTTTCTTTCCAGACAGGTCATGATTAACTCTTCAAAGCTATATGGGTCAATTTTCCTTAAATAGCCTAATTTCTGAGGAGGAGTGAAATTACCTATTTTTTTTATAACGTAATCGGCAGTTTTGATTTTTTTATCATGCTTGGTTTTTTTTTGTGGGAATGCAAGGGTAAATAGATATGTTAAAAAAACCATAACTAATAAGTATCTGTGTTCGAATAAAAAATGAAATATGCTTTCTAAGTTCATTAAAATGAGTCCGTTGGCGGTGAAGTCTTTCCTGACTCCGGGCTATCGAAATATGAGTCATTCTCTATGCTGTTAGAGGCAGGAAGGTCAGTGTCGGGTATTCCATCCATACCTTCAGTAACCTCCTTTTCTATCATCGATTTCTCAGGAAATTCATGAGGCATATCGAATCTTTTTGCGTCTCCCGAGCCGTCGTCACTTTTACCCTCAGTGAGCCAGCGCAGAACGAGCAGTAACAGTAAAGCAGAGCCGATCATCGCAATACCGATGCCCCATTTACTCAGCATCAATTTCGCTTCCATCTTTTTGTTGCGCATGCGCAACATTTGTCGATTCATTAAAAGGAAGTGAAAACAGCACCAATACCAATGCAACAGCATGCCATACAGTCACGACCATCAAGTAAACTGAGGGTAGCCCAGGTTTGGAGTACATGCTGTCGAGAGTCAGCAGGCCGGCAGTGATGAATAAAAAGAAAACGTGATAGCCCTGATTGACCACAAAAACTTTCATTGCACAATTGATTGACCATAGCGACAGCAACGTGCCTATAGCCATCTGGTAATCAGAAAAGTGCAAATAGCCAAATAGTTTCATGACGTAAAAGATGAGGGCAGCGAAAGCGCCCAGGGCAGTGATTTTTTCATTCATCAGAAGTTACCAACTAGTTTGCCCGGAGCGCCTAGATCACGCTGACGAACAATATTGAAAGAGAAAGACCTTAGCTGAGATTCGAAACGGTAGTTGTGCGCACCGCCATCAAAAGTTTCACGCAACTCACTGACCGGTAACGAACGTAACTTGTCACTGACTTGTGCAATGAGGACGTTGTCTGTGCGACCTTTCAGCCTGGCTAGATGCTTCTGGATAAGACCAATGTAGACCCTCCTTGCTTGTGCCGTTTCAGCTCTGAAACCGGCGTTATAAGCACCGACTGATTCCCAGTTAACGCCATTCAAAGCAAAGTTACCGGCAAGTATCCATGCGCCTGTCCTTATGCTCAGACACCCATCATTAAGGAGGGAGTCACGGGTTATGTTGTTGGCTAGAAAATAGGGCTGCTTAAGCCACCAACTGCTGATCTGCATTAAGGAGATATCGTCATAGCGGGGCGATTGCGTATTAACCGCTCTGTTATTTAAGGAGGATTCCTGTATGCCTATCGACTTAAGTACCATTGGGTCTATTCCATATTCCTCGCCTGCTTTAACAAAGCATTTATCGTAAGGACTTGGTCCATATATGGAAGAAGAAGCGTTTGCATTGCATATAGCTAATGCTGCACTGCATAAGAAAAGTGTTCTGATCATTTCGATTTATGCTCTCTTCGGTTTTGCAAAACTGTCTCAATGGCAACCGAGCATGAAAAACACAACATCCAGAAAACAGCGACCACTTCTTTCACAAGGGGCTTGAGGCTGTTCCGATGAAAGGCGAAACCAACAAGCACATTGCTAAGCGTATTACGTGACAGGGCCGGAGCGCTGGACATACTTAAAAGCAGATTTAGTCGAATCTGGCGGTCTGCTGCGGTTGTTAATGTTTGGCGATGTAACTCAGGACTGAAATCAACTGATTCACTGTCTTTATCTTTACCAAAAATTACATTGTCGGTAACAGGCGTTTTATCTAAGTATTGATTTTTTTCTTTGGCAGCTTTTAGGTTAATTGCAGATTGATTCGATGGAGTATCATGCGTAATGGTTTCGCGCAGAGACTTTTCGATTGATTCGTAAAGAATTGCCGTGTCTAGGTCCGTCAAGTAGTCATAGATACGGTCCGGGCCTACAGCTAAAGTCAGAGTCACAGCAAAAGCGCCGGGCATAACCACACCATGCTTGACTGCATAACGAAGCGATTTCTTAAAATGTATCGCAGATAACAACGAATCCCGACTTAGCAATTGCATTCTTGAACCTTGATTGGATAATTAAATTACATGATACAATAAAGTATCATAAAGGAAAATTAATTTAGCTTGGATTGAGGCATTTGATTTTTTATGCCATGATGCTCAAGGAAATTAAACGAAACAGGCAATGAGGTTGCGATTGACCAGAGAAGAACACAGATCTAGCGAGGAGGTATCGCTGACGCTTAGCTTGCTGACCGTCACCAAACCGCAACTAATCAGGCAGATTGTCAGCCACATCGTTAATGATGTTCCAGCAACTGCTCTCGCGGGCAACCTCAATTGCGCTCAGATATATCGCGGAAAAAAGAAATTTATACAGCTCCGGGACAAAGTAGCCACACTGTCTGAATCTTACTCACGCCTTTTTGCTGTTCAGGCAGATAACGTCGATGGGGCAGCTTTTCCTGTCATCCTTAATGTTGATAAAGCGGATCTTGAGAAAGGGCTTCTTTGGAAAAGCGTAAAGAATGGGTCTGCATACAAAACGGCTGAACTCTGCTTCTTCACGCTTTCAGACGACGAATACGTTCCCTTCTCAATCATCTGAAGGCTGAAAATATGAAAAATTCTGGACAAAAAACAACTGAGGAAATCTGCTCTTATTTGGGTAATTTGTCACGCCGTCGCCAGGTATTCCGCTCACTTTCCATGATGCAGCTAAAAGCTTTGATTACCGATGCTCAGAACGTATTGGCAGACCGTGGTGAAGAGGAAAAGCGTCAGGAAGAACAGGAAGCAGCTAAACAGGCCAAGATCAAACAAACCCTTGAACAGCTTAAGCAGGATGGAGTGTCTGCTAATGATTTAACACCGTTTCTCAGGAAAAAGAAGCCATCAAAAGGGCCGGTGCGGAGCTACCTGATCGAAGGGGAGTACATTGTTTACAAAGGCGCTGGCCGTATGCCAGCCAAGCTTAAGGCGCTTGAAGAGCGTGTTGGGCGTGAAGGGCTGAAAGCTTATGAAACAGAAGAACAGCCCTCCGGTGAAGGTTAAAACTCAAACCGTTTATTTGACGGCCACGGCAAAATGCCGTGGTTTTTTTTGTCTTAAGAAATGTAAGCCGCGCTCGACTAAAAGTGAAGATTAACTTACCGAATATTTTATATAGTATTCTGTTGGTTCAAGGCCGTTAGTACATTTCCATAAGACATCTAAGGAGATAGCGTGGAGCGTTTCACAGTAATAAATTTCGTAACAGATAAAGCCAAACTGATCAACAGTTCTAAGACATCTACGGATTTCATAGCTCAGATTGAGCTTGCTATTGATGAATTGATTCATAATTACGAACTTGGCAAGTTTACCTGACCTGCCCCCAAGATTAGATACAACCTTCAGTTAGTAATGTCGGTTGGTTTTTCTTCATATTTCCCGTTTCGCCAGTCCGCTGCAAATTCAGCTGGCGTCTGGTAATCCAGCGATGAATGTGGACGGCACTCGTTATAATCCTGCCGCCAGTCGTTAATGATTTTCCTGGCGTGAACGATATCGCTGAACCAGTGCTCGTTCAGGCATTCATCTCTGAATCGGCCGTTAAAGCTCTCAATAAATCCGTTCTGTGTCGGCTTGCCCGGCTGGATAAGCCGTAGTTCCACACCATGCTCAAAAGCCCATTGATCGAGCGCGCGGCAGGTAAATTCCGGGCCCTGATCGGTTCTTATCGTAGCCGGATAACCGCGAAACAACGCGATACTGTCCAGAATACGCGTGACCTGAACGCCTGAAATACCGAAAGCAGCGGTGATCGTCAGACACTCCTTCGTGAAATCATCCACACAGGTCAGGCACTTGAGCCTGCGACCGTTGGCCAGTGCGTCCATAACGAAATCCATCGACCATGTCAGGTTCGGCGCATCCGGACGTAGAAGCGGAAACCGTTCGGTCGCCAGCCCTTTACGGCGTCGTCTGCGTTTTACGCTCAGTCCATTAAGGTGGTAAATACGGTATACCCGCTTGTGATTGACGTGAAGGCCCTCCCGACGCAGTAGCTGCCAGATGCGCCGGTAACCAAAACGTCTGCGTTCAAGCGCCAGTTCAGTGATACGCCCTGATAAATGTGCATCAGCAGATGGACGCTGAGCGTCATAACGGCAGGTCGACAGGGACAAACCTGTAAGCCTGCAGGCACGACGTTGCGACAGACCGGTCGCATCACACATAAACTCAACGGCTTCCCGCTTCTGGCCTGTCGTCAGTACTTTCGCCCCAGAGCCACCTGAAGCGCCTCCTTATCCAGCATGGCTTCGGCAAGTAGCTTCTTGAGGCGGGCGTTCTCCTCTTCAAGAGATTTAAGCCGCTTCACCTCAGGGACTTCCATGCCACCAAACTTCTTGCGCCAGGTGTAGAAAGTGGCATCGGAAATGGCGTGCTTACGGCAGAGCTCACGGGCAGAAACCCCGGCTTCCGCTTCGCGAAGAATACTGATGATCTGTTCGTCGGAAAAACGCTTCTTCATGGGGATGTCCTCATGTGGCTTATGAAGACATTACTAACATCGGGGTGTGTTAATCAACGGGGAGCAGGTCATACCCGCGAGGAAGTGGTTTACATCATTCGTGAGCTTCCAAGGCATCTTGAAAAGCGTGACTTTGAGCTTTTTCACGGATTAGAAAGCTTAGCCGAATCTGTAAGCACCGGCAGCATTACAATTGCCTTTGACGGCGGCAATGCGTTGGCTGTCAGGGCTAAAGCACGTCTGGAGGAGCTTAAAGCAAAACAGGGTAAAGCAAAATGACAGTTGCTGCACATGCAGTTCAGCAGGCAGCAGACGTGATGACACTGAAGGACTATGCCTATATTGCAGCAGTGGCCATATCCCTTTTGATGTTTTTCCTTGCCTACCGGCGTGACAAAAACTCCCAGGGTGATTCTGAACTAAAACTGTTCGAAATCATTACTAAAGCCGAAAAAGACCTTGTAGATCTAGACTTCAAGCGGAGTGTTGTAGCAGGTGAGGATGAGGCAGCACTAAATGAGGCAGAAGCGCTAAATGACCAAAGAAAAGCGTATCTGCAATATGTGCTCAATAGCTACGATATGGGATGCCAGCGCTATCTCGATGGCAAACTTGATAAGACAAGATTTGCCAAAACGTATGGGGTGAGGATCAAGGAGATCAATTCCGGCGACATGGCAGAAGGCATCGGTAAAGACTTCAAGTATGCAGCGCTAGATAGAGTAAATGACATGATTAACAATAAAGAGCGCGGCAGGTGGTTTAGATGATAAAGCCGCTGAAGCGGTTGTGATGCACTGTACAGGCTGTGTAGATATAGTGTCTACCAGCCTCCGACACGTACTGACAACCATTCTTCACTTTGCACAGTAATCTGGCCGTAACCACGTAAGCCCATTCTGAGGCGGTCAGAGTTGACGTGAGCAATGCCTAATACCTCGTAGCATTTATCAACCCTCATATGCCCTGGTTTGACGAGAACGCCTACCTCAATTTCCTTTGCACGTTTTCGATGGAAAACTCCTTTATCATTTGCTGCTTCACTCTCTGCGAAAATGGAGATAGGCAACTCACAGCAAGGGCATAACCATTCATCCCAAACCTGATCAGGTTCAAAATCTTGCTCACATGAGTAACAATGATAAAACTCCCCAGGCATACGGGTAGCGTGTTTTCCTAAATGAGTCATAAGATGTCGCCAGATTTTTAATTCTGTTCAAGAATGCCTGATACTGCATTGTTACGCAATGCACGTAAAGCCAGTTCGCTATCCCACGAAAATGAAACTCCGTTCTGTGCGCCGATGTCCATAGCAAACAAGCGCGTATATTTTGCCGTGCTGCTTAGGTACTTGTGTCCAAGATAAGTCTGTAAGGTTTTCTCATGAACCCTATTAAGAAGAAGGTGTATAGCAAAAGAGTGTCGGAAAGTGTGAGGGGTGATGTGAATAGTAAATGTGACGTTGTCACATAAAGCGAGTTTGATTGCCTCCTTTAACCATCTGGCAACAGTATCAGGAGACTCCGGCCAAATGGGTTTGCTGGCCGGAACCTGAAAGGTTGCAAGGTATTGCCGCATCATCCTGACATAATCTTTATCAAGTAATGGAACAACACGTTTAACGCTGTCTCCGCGAGAAGGTCGTCCAGGCTTGCGGCTGCGCTGCTTGAGGGTGCGAATTATGACGTGAGGGCGTGGCCCGTCAAGGACGAAGCTTGCAGGCGTCAGCGCCAGCGCTTCATTGGGACGCGCACCAGTATTCCAGAGGGTCTGAAAATGTGCCAGGCGGCGCATGTCATGCATGTAGCTAAACAGCACGGAAACCTCTGGTGAGAGCAGGTACATTATTGGGTCTGTAAGGTTCTGCGCAATTCGACGCATTGCAGCGGCAACCTCCCATTCCCTTAGTGAATCTGTACGAACCAGGGGTACAGTAGCGAAATGTGCGTCTGGTAAATTCTGCAAGATTCTCCCCCAGTAATTTCTTCAGAATGCGCGTAGCGTTGTCTGCGACTTTTAGGCTGAGTTGCGCATGCGCAACACCTCTTGCTGATATTGTGCCGCAGCGGCTGGCAGGACGCACTCAGATTAATTATTTTTTGCCAGTAAGGGATTGCGGAAGTTTATGCACTGTACAGGCTAATTCCGCAGAAATAAATGCCGGTAAGAGTTGCTTTCGGAGGTTCATAATCACAAAAAAAACAACATATGGTAGTTGTGAGTGGCTAATTGGCACTAAATGTTGTGAAGAGAGGGGAGGGGCAGGGCATGCGGAAGAATACCGCTTTCTCCGCAGAATCACGCACGCGGTGAATCATGACGCAATTGCTTTCTGTAAACAAAGTAGACAGAAGCAGCATAAAGGGGGACGTCGAAGAGAAAAGTAGCAGAGCGATACAAATTGAGGGAGGCCAGATGTGACTAAGGCTCCCTTTAGGGGAGCCTCATTCATGGGTGGGCGTCCCGTAAGACACCACTGATAGCCGTTACCAAAGAACCATAACCAATAGTTAGCGGGTACTCTCTGGTTTACTGTTAGCTACTATACAGCCAATCGGCAGGCATTTCAACCATACTCAGATATCACTTCATTACCCGCCGGATAATGAGTAACATCCTGAATGATACGAAGCTAACTACATGACAGGGAAACGGGATGTTAGATGCGGAAATTCTGGACAAGATATCATTGCCAAGACTTGATAAGTACAAGGAAGCATTCGGGCTTACCACCTACGAACATGCATATGCTGTCTACGTCTGGAACAAAATGCTGGCTGGCGCATTTACCCCGTTAGTGCAATCTGTAGAGGTATCTCTCAGGAATGCGATTAATCAGGGTATTATGTCAGACCCCAGATATAGCTGGTTATGGTTCACCAACGTTTACCGTCCGAAGGATCTTCCAGGCAGTTTCGCTAAACTCCATCATCATATAGTTAATAAATTTACGCACCATGACCTAGATATTCTTAAAGAGAACGGTGACGTCAGTTACGCACCCATTCTGAAAAGCACATATGATAAAAAAATCAAGAAAGGTGCTCCCAGTGCCAAACGCTCGTACAATCAACATATCATCGGTAATCTGATGCTAGGATCATGGGTCGTTCTGCTTAATTCTGACTATGTTGATAACACTCACAAAACGAGATTATGGCCCAACCTCACTTCTACTGTTTTCCCCAACGCGGTAGGCGCGGAAAAAGACAACTTGTTTCATATCTATAATAACGTGCGACTGTTCAGAAACAGGATCAGCCATAATGAACCGCTTTGCAGGGCATCGACGGTCGCTGCGACACAACAAATTAACGACAGCATAGAGTTTCTTTCTGAAAAATATCAGGAGTTGTTACACGCACTCGGCTTGATCAGCCGGAAACGCCAGCAACAAATTAATGATGGCCCCGCTACATCACATTTTTATTCAGTGTGCAATAAAGAATACGTGAATCGCCTTATCGACAGCTTTACAACGGGCAGATTAAGGGTCTGTGGAAAATGTAAAAAGACCTACACTACCAGCACAGGAAGCACCTGCCCATGCCGTATATAGATGATTCCCGATGAAGCAAGGACAAGACCATGAGCGATGATAATCATGCAAAAAACAGAGAGACAGATGATAATCCTCTAACACGGAGAACATCAGCCATACTAAAATCTCTCAGCCAGCTCGGAACGCTATACAGTTCAGAGAACATAAGGATAGCAAATGAGGTAGCAAAGCTCAGTTATATTCCTGAGCAAGATTTTCAAAAGTCCATGTTTGGAAACTTCTTTCGCAACGAAATGACTTTAAAATCCGTTACTCAAAATACCAGCTATCAGGCACTTGTAAGTATACAGAAACAGAATGATTTCTTTCGAAGGTTGACAACGGTTTCTGAAATGCCTTTTTTTAAAATAATGGAGAAATACCGCACCGTCACAGATTTATACCAAAGTCCGGCTATGGGAAATATATTTGCTCCCTCTGCATTAGCCATTGCTGAAGAACAAATGAAGAAAAATGCAGATATTCTTAAATCAATGTCTGTTGGTGCGGGTATTCTTCCTCGTGTTATAAGTAATCACATAGCGAATCATGAATTACTTAGCAGGACTAGTATAAATTACTTTAAATTTGATTGGGATGAGTTTGCACAGAAAACCATAGTCGGGAATAGTTTAAGAGAGCAATCGATAGTTCTTGCAGCATTAAATAATTTCTTTAAGGATGAACCTGATTCTTTCACTAATCTTGCCGAAAACATTATCAGTTCACTGGAATGCGAGCCAGAAAGTGAATTTACTGAAATTAGGATGCAGATCAAATCTGCTAATGTTTTTTCTGATCTGCCAACTAAAGTTAAAAAATATTTTCTTTTATTATTTATTTACATCATATTGCCTACTTTTTTTGCTGTCAGAGATGAAATCTTAATGAACTTGATAAAGCAGCAGTGTCTGACCAGTTTTTTGTGTGAGACTAAAAAGGAACAGGTAAAAAACCTCGAAGAAGGCAGATCAGATGAACTGACATACCGCGATTTGAACCGCATTCGTGTGGTAAGACGTGATAACGTCAGACTCAGAACAGGTCCCTCGATGCAGGCCAATGTTATTGAAGTGCTACCTGTTAATCAGCCCTTATTGATTATGAACAGGGATAACAGAACGTGGTTACTGGTGAGAACAGTGCTTAATGGTGAAGAAATCGAAGGATGGATAAACCGCAGTTATACAACGGTTTTGGTCAAATAGAAACGTTCTTTCTTCAATACTCAATAAGTTAAGTGTGAGGAACAGAGGTACTGCTATGAGTCGTTGCTTACCGGGTACTAATTTGTACTACCTTGCAGGGGATAACGTCCCCCCTGAACAATTCGAACGTATAATGCCGCCTGAAAAGGCCTGGCACAGAGTGCAGCGTGATTTTTGCTTTGACGATACGACAACAGTCAGTGGCTATATCGTGAATATGCGTCCGAAAGTAGTTATAAACTTCAGGGACCAAGCTCCTAAGCGGGGACTGCGTGAAGAAAAGAGAATGCTGCAACTCATATATACCGGTGAAGTCGTTATGATCGACCACGAATCACTACCCGGAGATGTTTTTTTTATTAACAGTGAAGGTAAACTCATATGTACTCGTAGTTGGTTGTTCAGTCCCGGTGGTAGTGAACGTATTCTCAGCGAGTTCGTTAAGTCTGTACAGCGACGTGCAGGACAGTATCGGGACGGAAAACCCAGACCAACTGCCTTTGCTGCGAGATCAGTGGTGTCCTCTCCAGAACAGTACGCTCAGGCTGATAAAAAGCCGGAGACGTTTAGAGCCATAAACAGCAGGGCCGCAGGGCGACTTCTGGCCGCAGGAGCGATATATAATCAGAACCCGGAAATGTACGCGGATACAGCGCGTAAACTGGGCGGAGACGCAGCAGCAGGCTTCAGTGAAGTCCTTAATCAGCAGACAGCAGGCTCGCTTATAGCTCTGAGTTCAATTCTTGCGATAGGCCGGGGGGCCATTCACCCGGTCTCCGTGACAGAACTTGAAAAGCTAAAAAGTTTTCTGGGTACTTATAAAGGAGAAAAAAACCTACTCCAGAATATCGACGTAGTGAAAATGGATTATATCAAGCGTCCGTCAGCAGAGCGTATTGCCCTTCGTAATCAGTTTGATAAGGCCAAAAAATCATTTTTGAAAGAGATTGTTGATAGCCCGGATGTTCAGGGCCGGTTGAGCACTGACGACCTTACAAGAATGACTCAGGGAAACAACCCTGTTGGCTGGGATGTTCACCATAAACTTCCGCTGGATGACAGTGGAACAAATGACTTCAGTAATTTAGTATTGATAAGCAAGTCACCAGAGCATGCTATGTTCACTACAACACAGCAGAGGATTTCCCGCTCTATCGCAGCCGGTGGCCCAACTCAGGTTTTGTGGCCTGTACCCAAAGGTGTCATATATCCATAGGTTTTTAAAATGAAGCGCAGCAACGAGCTAACAAATCTGGCAAGAGACGTTACCGGCCTGGCACAAGCACTTGGCTATCCGGTTAACCCTCCGTATCAGGGAGCTAAACCTAACAAAACATTGGGGGCCGCATCCAGTTCTGAAATGAACGACTTCTGGGAGCAATACTGGCCGTTTCTATCCTGCATCGACGGGTTCAATATTGACGGTTACTCACTGTTTGGATTAGGAAGTTACCATAACGAACAGAACGGACTCGTTGAGTACAATGAAGAATTAGCTACGGCTCTAAAGGGAGATAAGGCAGAGAAAAAATTCATTCTCATAGGCACATCGGGCACTGACTGGTTTGTGTTTAACCTGCAAAACCATACGTGGGAGTCCAGAGACAGGATTGCAATTGATGAAGTTTATGAGTCGTTCGATGGGGTTGAGGGTTTAGTGAAAAACTTAATTTCAAGAATAAAAGAGGCAAACGATATATGTTAAGTCGGGCTGATAAATCAGCCCGTAAGGATATTTATATTGCGCCATCGAATAATTAACTATTGTTTTCTTCTTCAAATTTTTTAAATTTTTTATCACGTATCTTTAGTAACATCAAAGCTATGATACCCATAACTGCATAGCTAGACGGTGTTATATAAGAAATGTTTCTCTCATTTGGGTCAATGAAGAAAATCAATGAAATGACTAAAAAAAGCCAAGGAGTACTTACCGAGTTAAACATAAGCAACAACTGCATACGATATTCGTTCATGTCAAATAGAATGTAGTAGCATCCTATGAGCCATACTATCCCAAAAAAAACCAAAGCCTGAATTTCACTAGTCATAATTATTTTAGTCTCCATCCTTTTATTTCGACTCTTTTGAAGAGTCAACGTATTCAGTGAATATATGTAATGCCTTTTCAATATCAATATCGTCAATCATCATATGTAATATATCGGTCCATCGTACTTTGCAGCCAACTCTCACCTCTAACTTATTAGCAAGGACTTCTAGTTTTGCTTTTTCGACCATCGAAACTGCAAACGTTGTTCTGCCGGTTTTTTTATTATTTTGCTCAGGCTCTTCAATAGCTGCGATCTTATTTTGATTATCTCCAATGATATCGTCTACTGAAACTCCTAAAGCTTTAGCAACTTTGACCGCCGCTGACGCACCAGACTTAAACTTAGAACCTGCTTCCATACGTGATAATTGCCTGGCAGAAAGGCCGGACATTTCCGATAGTTTCTTCATTGAAACGCGTTTGTTCTTCATAAGAGTGTTTATCATTACTCCAGAGTCACTCATTAGAATTAGCCTCACTTTGGTGTGGGTAATTTAACATGTACCACGCGGACACACAATTAGCTTTAAAATTAGAGAAAGTAATGGAGTTTAAAGTAATGCATAATTCATTACTTCCAGTTTGTGCTCTTGCTGTATCAGTTTAGTTTATCGCGTTCAATGAAGCTAACGCTTACTATTCCCGTTGCCGGGACTTTCATAATCTCACGAATTTTGTTATTGACAGCGCCTTCTGATTTACTTGAGCGAAATGGCATTCCATTAGCTGTAATTCTGACTACAACAGAAATGATTGTCAAAGTCATGCAAATGCTCGTTAAATTTCTTAAGCATGAGGCGATTTCTTCCGAAGTAGCGGTTCTTAAATCTGAAATGAATTGTACGACTGATGATGATTCTGGCAGAGTAGATAGTAGAGCGATTGAAATCATGCCAATTATAACGGAAGTGAAATGCCGTACAACCATGTATGCTAGTGAATTAAGCGACCCGGCCAGACCGAGAAAATCAGCAATGCGAATCCTCCAGTCTTTTTTTACACTACTTATGATGTTTTGATAGTCGTTTAAAGGTAGTTCACCGACCTCAATGTTATTAACTTTAACGATCACGACATTTTCTTTCATTTTTTTTCCTTTGTATAAAGATTGTGTTAAGAAGTGCTATTTTCGCAAGTATTTGCCAATTTTCTGTAACTTATTGATATTTAACATAATTTACGTTATGCGCAGTGAGTGGTTACTTGTGCGTACCTGACTGATCACGGGCCATATCATAAAATTCGAATGCACAGCGTACTGGCTGAGCTTGCTTTAAAACCATGTCGTTGCCGGTCGTATCTGGTATCACTATTGCTTTTAGCTGACCATTCTTTTGCACCTCGTATCCATATCCATTGATACAAAGTTTGCTATGAGACTTTTCGAGGTGTACCTGCATTGATGTTGCAGATTTTCTTTCTTCAACAAGAGACGTTAGTCTCTCAGTCAAAGCAGTCGAAAAATTATGCTCAAAATCATTCACACTTTGAGGTATTGGGTCGAACCGGGCATGTGAGATGTACGAGTCGCGTCGATCTTGTTCAATTGTTTTAGTCTGAAGGTAGTCATAGTAACTACTAATCCAGTGAGATATATAAATCGACAGGACGACGATAAGTAGTAGTTCTATAAAGCTTCTGACTCTTTTAGGCCACCTTGCCATTCGTTCAAAAATATCCATCACACATCCCCTCCATGTAGGCATTGTCTGAAATACGGTGCTTAGGTACAAGCATAGATGTTTTCTGTTGTGAATGATACTAAAATGTATCATAATCTAAGTGTGTCGTGCGGTGAACTTGTGTAGAGTGTTTAACTCAGAAATTATTAATTGACTGTACGATCATAAAAAAGCATATGTGCCATGCTCACGAATCAGAGAGTTTGACATACAGCACTAAGAAAACTAAAAAGATAAGCTTCGTGTAAACGACTGGAAGAAAAATGACAAGAGAAGATTGGCTGTTCAAGCTTAGAAAAATAAATAGGATCGATACCCTGGAGAAGGTTATTGATAAAAACAAGTATGAACTGTCCCAAAGAGAATTAGCAGTATTTTACTCCGCATCAGATCATCGTTTAGCTGAACTTACAGTTGGAAAATTATTCGATAAAGTTCCCCCGAGCGTCTGGAGGTTGATCAAGTAGTGCTCTGTGTTTAATCCGATAAAGGAGTAACGATGTTGCGACTAACATATAAAGACATTGCCAGTATTTGCACCACAGTGCTCTGTGTTACTTATTTACCTTTTATTTATTCATTGTTTCTCTTAACTATTGGATATGGATTTTGTCTCATTTACACTCTAATCAAAGATCGGATTAAATTAAGTAAAAGGGAAAAAAGAGTGCGAATTTTATAACCCTGCGTGTGGTGCATGAATGACAGGAAGAATGCTCATAATTATACACCGCCTACGACCACCGCTTAGCATAACTGACAGTTTGTAAGTCTTTGGACAAAATCCACTCTATGAATCGAAGTTAGTTAAATATGTATATCCACCCTTCAGCCAATTTTCAAGCAGGTAAATTAACATGACTAAGCACACTGTCACCACCCGCGAGCAAGTAATGATCGGCGGCATAGTGAATGAACGAGTAGCTACCCACATAGTCACGGGAGTTCACGGTTATGAAACCCTATGCACTAGCGGGTTGAGTTGGGAAAAAGATGAGGCTGGAAATTTGATAACTGATGCGGTCGAGTTGTCTCGCAACCAGTATCCCGTCACTTGTCACGTCTGCAAAGCCGTCTGGCAAGATGTAATGGGCTTTAAAAATGGCGATTTCTGCACCGATGATGACTTTGCTAATTATGAGAAAACGAAATATTTAACATTATCTGTAGATGAGAACCTTTCCGACTATCTATCAAAGCATAATATATCAAGTATAGTCGATGAGAAATCTAAAGAAAAAAAATGGATTGATATAGACAGTTTTTTAGAAATAAACAGTGTAACAACTTCTCTTCTTTCGTTTATAATCGCATTTATTATATATTCGTTTTTTTCCTATGTTTACAGAGTATTACCCATAGGTGTCGGCTCTGCGCCATACCATTTTCTTTTCTATTTTGCATTTTCGTTAATAATCATCTCCTTCGCTAGCTTTATATATAGTATGGTTAAATATATAAAGTCTCGCAATAAACGGAATAATAAATCTTAAGAAGATTAAGCTTTTCTAGCAATCTCAAGGTGTTTCATTAATTCATCGATGACTATGATTAGTTGCTGACCGGGACAACAATACAGTTTATTAACCCCAGCTTAGAAGAGATTTGCTGCCCCGGTCAGTACCATTTTCTTTGTGCAATGCATCACTTGTCCAGCCTTTTCTCATGACCCTCTCCACAAGTGTAACTTTTAACAGCGTAATTTAGTTGTATACTTAGATTCGGATGTTAACTAACGGAGGTTGTATGAAAGAGGCAATGATGAATGATCCTATCATGTTCTGGCAGTCGGTAGCTGTTCTGGCCGTACTCGTCGTCTTAACAATCAGGAATGTAGTTGTACCTTCTTCAAAAAAATAATTAATATTTGCGCAATGTTTAATTGAGTTTTAAAGAAAAGCCCCTCTTGGAGGGGCTTTTTTTCATTACTGGCTTGGCTCTGTGGCGGCTGTATGGGATGAGTTCGGCACTTCAGGATCGTTCAGATACTGCTTTATGCTTTTCACTACTTCTGCTTCATCATCGACGTGTGTGAAGATAAGACAACCCACACCTGCCCCTGACATCAGTGCCCCTTTGCGATCATCGTCTTTACCAGACAAAATTATCGCTGTAATTGGCAAGCGAGTTTGTTTATCAATCAGCACTACTTCAGCCATAAGGCGATGTAACTCTTGATTAAATACAGCATTTTTACTCAGTCCCGAAGAATGAATAAGGGAACTGAATGGCTGTTGTGTGCAAATATAAAATTGGTCAGAGAAATGCCTGTAACACACCTCTCCCAGCTTTAAGCTATTGCTTGGCTTAAGCAGCGGCTGTATGTCTGTCGGCTTTTGCAGCAATCGTTTCGGCTTGTATATCATTACGTAGTAGAACACAGCAATCATTACAATGCCCCCAACAATATTAACTTCAGTTTGTGTCATGTCATCCTCTGCAAAATTTTTTAGTGTCGGTTACAAGAATATTTCTGCTCTCATTCATTCCAACAATCCGCCCTGATTTGAGCTTTGAATACAGAGTCTCAAACTCAGACGTTGAGGCAATACGTTTCAGGTTTTCAATCGTCGCCGTAGCGCGACAAACATTCGAAAAGGTCATATCGGCTTGCATGTATGCAGCATGTCGGGAGCCGTCAAAACCACTGCTTTCCTGAATGAACTTCCCTTTCTCCATGCCTGCTGTTAATTGTTGTGGAATATTAATTGTGACTGCATAACCAGGTTGCATTGCAGCCATAACCATTAATAACAAGGCAGAAACCGTTTTCTTAAGCATAATCATAATAACACCTATGATACTAATGTGTATCATTGAGGGGTAAAAAAAAGCCAAACCTTAAAGGTCTGGCTCGTCAATTATTGCGCATGCGCAACTATCCCAATCATCCGCGATGATAATGGCCGCCGTCCATCGCTTCACTTCTCGCGTTCATATGCGCCACATTTTGCCCGACAAAGTGTGCCGGTTGACCGTTAATCAGAGTTTCTGCGGTAAGAGGATCTGCAAAATTTGCCGGTTTTCCATTGCGGCTGGCAATGCCATTTAGTTGGGTGAGCGCATTTCCGCTGGCCCAACTTTTTGCAACGACACGCGCACTTCTCCGGGCTTTACGCCCCAGAAAAGTCATATCTTCCATTAATTCCATCAGCCACTTTTTCATTATTTTGTCCTTTTTTTAGCCATAAATAAGTTTTAGCATGAATTCAGTACGGTGGCAAATAATACTGTTTTTTTAAACAGCCCATCCTTGGGCTTCAGGTATTATTTGGGAGCCTTTGGATTATCTTTTGATGAACCTGCAATGGGGATACCGGCTGAAGCTGTGCCAGTATTTACAGGTGGATGTGCGCCTGTATCATCATGACTGCTTACCTCTGTTGATTCGCCCTCACCTGTATCTGACTTTTTAACCCGGACAATGGTCTGCACATTGGGTGGCGTATACTCTGGTGCGCGAGATTCATTCGTTGATGAATTTGCCCTTTCCTGGCTTACCTGTTCAGTTACCTGTTCTGACGCAGTTCTTACCGCCCCGTTTTGTTGCTGACGCCATAGATATTCCTGCGCCGATATCATCTGAGTTTCTCCCTTTTCATTTGTAGGGATGACCGGTGCGGTTGGTCTGTCATTAATGTTATTCTTTTCGTTCCACGATTCATTGAACTTATTTTGACGGGTAGACAGACCTGATTCCATTGAATCAGAGTTTGCAGTCCGTAAATTCTGTCCGTAGTAATTAGCAAATTCACGGGCCGTATAATCATCTACGTAATTCTGTTTAGCATTGCCCTGAAGACCCAGTGCATTCGCCTCACGCAGCCCTGCCGCCTGCATTGCCTGAGCTTCATTCAGATAAGCACCATACATAGCATTGGTTCTCTCAGTATCTGTGTCAGTATGGGACGCATTCGCTCCAGCACTTGCGCCGAACAAACCACCTGCCCCACTTTTGCCAGCATTAACTCCACCTGAAATGCTTGTTGACGTATTGCCTTCATTTGATGCTGAGCGAATTGAAGACATATTTCTGGCGGCTTCATTTGCCAGCACTTCCGGTGCAGAACCCGGACGGTTTGCGTTACTCTGCTTGATAAGTCCCAGCACACTCTCCGGATCTTGAAGCACAGTGCGGCCACTGTTGTCACCGCCTGTATCAATGCCTTTGTTAACCGAATAACTACTGTCGTCTTTGGACGAATTATCTTTAGAGGTGCTGTGGCCGCTGTGGACAGACCCTGTGGAGGCAAGTTCACCATTCGCATTACGGGCAAGAGCAAGGTCAACTTTGGCCGCTCCTTCATCCGGTACACTTGCTGCCTGTTTGGTATCGATTAGGCCGCTTTCCTTAAGCGCTTTTGCCTGTGCAGCATTAACGGCCAGATGTACACCTGATCCGGTTTCTGCTGCTGCGAGTTGCTGATCGCCCCCGAGCGGTTTACTGAGTTCATTGAACTGGCTCTGTCCTGCAATGCCGCGTTCTGTACTGATTTCGCCGCCGCGCTCAAAGTGCTGTTTAGTTTCAATCCCATTTTCGGCAAGCGCTTTCTGTTCGCCGGTATTCTGCGCCAGGTGTTTGGTTGCATCATACGCGGCTGTATCTTCAACGGCTTTACCATCACCGTTATGTGCTCTGAGGGCACCGGCAGTCTGTGCGCCATTCGCATCAGACAGATCTCTCCGTGCTTCGCTTTCGGTTTTAAGCGGCACCCCGTTCTCGTCGCGCTGCTGAAGAGTATTAACCAGATCTGCCTGACGCTGCATATCAACCGCATGCTGTTTAGTCTGCTCCGTCTGCATCGCCGCAACGCCGCTCTCAATACCGCCGTTACCGCCAAATGCATTATGCAACGAATCTGCATGGCCTTTGCTTTCAGCACTGCCTGTACTTGCAACGTAGCTTTCGCGGGACTGTACATTTGCGAGACTGCCACCGGCTGCATCAAGAATACCTTGAGAATGCCCGAGGTCAGATGACTGGTTGACGCTTGTTTTCTTAGCTGTCATATCAGTAACAGAGAGGCCGGCCGCATTTGCTGCCTGCTGAGTGCCGACAGATGTACCAATCTCGGTCTGACGCTCCGTGCCGTGGACCTGCTTTTGTTGCTTATGCAGATTAGCAAGATTGCCACCCGCATTAGCAATGTTTGACTGTGCATCGGCAGTCTGCATCACGCCTGAAGCCGAACTTGTTACCCTGGCCTGTTCGCCAACGCTTAAGTTAGCAGCACCCGCCGATTCAATTTGACCAAGAGCGTTGCCTGTTTCGTGCTGCGCACTGGTCCTTGATGCGATAGCCGCACTTTCAGCGCCAGACATATTCGGTGATGCTGTTTCGTAACCGCTAACCTCACCAACCTGTCTGCCTCCCTGTACTTGCCCTATTCTCTGTGCTGCGGTTTCAACACTGCCATTACCCAAGCCCTGTATCTGGGCACTGGAAGCGCTTATATCTTTCATTTGTCCCAGCATGCTTGTATTTGACATTGCATCAATGCCTGCTGTGTTCAGAACCTGCTGAGTTGCTATACCGCCGCTGATATCATTGATTAGGTGGCCGCGACCTTCAGGTGTAAGTGTTTTGTCACCGACTTCGTTACTGATACGGTCAAGGTTCGACAGTGCACGTTGACCGAAAGCGCTCAGGCCAAAGGCACTGACGCCAAAAATACCTGCAACCAGAGTGGCAATCTGTACGGCGCTTGTACGTGCAGATCCCATAACAGACATCGCTTTCATGGCAGCGGTAGGCGCAAGCTGCATTGAGTCAATACCCAGACCATAATTTTTGACTTCATTCATGACGGTCAGGATTTCGTCTGTACTGGCCTGCAAAAGCATAACGTCTGCGATCTGCCAGGTCGTTATGAAGACCCACAGACCGAATAACAGAGTCAGTGCCTTTGTCATCAGTGGAGTGAAAACAAGTAAAAGAAGCATTGGAGTGATAGCGAGAATAATTGCCAGCACTGCGGCCATTATCGTAGACATCCACTCTGGGTTAGTCATGGCATCGGCTAATCCGCTGTTCATCATCGAGCGATTAGCTACCATTGAAGCCGCAACTTCAGGGTTGTTTTCTATAAGCGCATCAGTGATACCTTGTGATACCAGAACGTTACTCATGATGCTGTTCAGGGAGAGCGTGCTTGACCCGAAAATAGTCTGAATTGAGCTTTCAAGGCGGTTTTTGCAATCGACGTATTGTGAACTGTCAGAGACCGCGTAGCCACTTTTGACACAGATATCCCTTAGTCGTGCATCATAGGCTGAGGGATCGCCTAACGCACCTTTCAGAGAGGTATACGATTGATCGCAAGTGACAGTTGCACCGCCTGGATTTGAACTGCTGTACCAGACAGTGTAAGCCGCCTGATTACGTAATGGACTCAATGCTGTTACTACATCAAGGGCATTCGCCCCTGACTTGACTGTGCGGGGGTCAAAACCTCGCGACTCTGCTATGGGTTCGCATTGCCTCCAGAGTGCTTTAACGTTATCTGTCAGATACGGGTCAAACGGTGCTCCGTTCCGCGAAACAACGTTCATGAGCATTTTTATCGCCATGCCCTCCCCCGTAAAACGGACAGTTGAAGCCGTATCACGATTAGAGAAATCTACAAATGCCTGATATACGGAGTTCGTTAACCTGGCTGTCACGGTAATGAAGTCAGGAATCCCACTGACGGCCTGATACTGGTTTCGGGATTGATCATAAATGTAAACGGTCCCTTTGGGCTGTACCAAACCGACATAGAACAGTGTTCCCATGACCGCCATAGCAAGCCATCCCATTCCCATCTGCGCTTTGCCAGTTTCAAGATACTCGATCCCGTTTTTGGCGCTTTTGGTCAGCAGCGCTGCGGCAACACCCATAAAAACAAACGCAGATATCAGCATGGTGTACTGATTATCGTTGAATATGAGCTTCAGCCGGGTGAAAGCATTCACGATAGTTTCAAATCCGCCCATCACAACATAATCAGTGTCAAAGGCGAATGCAGCGGGGCTTAGCCCCGCCAGAACGGTGAACAGTAGTAGATTCTTTTTAATCATTTCAGGTTTGCTCCCGCCCAATCGCGACCGCGCTGCCGCTCATCTTTTTCAAATGACTGACTGAAGTCTTTATTCAGCATGTAGGATTGCAGGCGGCTGTTATAAGCCTGCTCAACCTTACCGCTGGCATCGCGCGCCTGCTTGATGAGGTCATCAAACTTGGCTACAGCCGGTTTGAATAAGTCCATACGGCATGGCTTCGAACCGGCATTCGGATCGGAAAGAGGCATTGAAACCATTTCATTCACCTTATCGAAGGTGTTTTGTGTATTGCGGTAAAGGTCGGTGAAAATGAAATACGTGTAATTAAGGCCAACAAGCTCTGACAGAGTGCCAAGCATTACGTCGCTTTCGCCGCGCACTACTGCTTCCTTAAGGATGGAATAGATGGGCATATTGGTATTCTTGATAAATGCCTGGTCATCTGTTGATAACGGCTGCGATGCCTTGATGTGGTCCACGATGCTTTGCATTTTCTGATACACAACCGTGCGAACCGGGCGGGAGCCAGAAGGTACACATTGTTTATCTTGCGTTTTAATGTAAACGCGACCGTTAAGCATATCGTCCAGGCTGTATTTCTGGTTCTGAGGGCATGCAGTTACGGTTACGGCCATAGGGATCTTGTTGTTGGATTTAGCGTCAATCCAGACGTCACCAAGGTAGCCTCGGATAGTGTCAGCGTAATCCCCCATCCCAACCTTATCAGCGGCGCGTTGCACGATTGAACCATTACGCATGAGGTCGCGGAAATCAGCAGGACAACCGGCAATCATTTCATTCAGGTTCGCAATTGGGTTGTCGTTGTTCGCTTTAATTTTGCTTGTTGTATCAGACCACATGCGATCAGCAGCTTCATTCAGGTTTTTTGTGCCGGTCATTTCGGTCCAAAGCCCCTTCAGCGCTTCTGGATCTTGATCGACCATAGCCGTTGCGATTGGCTTAGCCATAGCACACTCATTAAGCTGAATGCCGTTAAGAAAGTTAGTTATTTGCTCTATCTTCCCAAGCGTATCAGCACATTCCTTGCACATGGTTTTCAATGCCATATCGAATGCAACATAGGGTGCCGCCTGCATTGCTCGTTGCGCCTTTTCAACAAGGTAATCCGGGTCCAGGAAAGAGTACCCACCCAAAAAGCCGTCAATGCCGCCACAGCCGACTGATAAACGAGGCGGTGAAATTGTTACGGGATAGTCTGTGCTGCTTGTTGTTCTGGCGGTAAACCCGCCCATCGTGTAGTAGCCACGCTTCTGTGATTCAAAACTGCTTGGTGAGTCATATACAGCATTATCGAACCACTTATCCGCCCAGTTAGCGGCTAAAGATGGAAATGAGCTAACAGCAAGCGTTGCTGCAAATAACAGTTTTGCCAGATTCATTGTTGCGCTCCGTTATAGGTTGTTGACTGCCCCTGCATCACAAGGCTGTTAAGTTCTTGCGCTGGGGCTTCACCGTTAAGAACGCGGGTAATGCCATAAACGCTGCTAACAAGCGATTCAGCATCCGCAAATCCGTAAGAAACGGGTTGCCATGATCGCGAATCCATATCGTGTTTAATGAGCACAATGGTTGGGGTGTTTGTGATGTTGAATTTTGTACGTACTTCTGGCTGGCGACGAATATCAACTTCTTTTATGTACCATCCCGTGCGGTGACCGAACGCCGAAATAATTGGCTGCTCTTTTGCACAATACGGGCATCCTTCCTGAACGAAATAGAGCAAGGCATAGCGGTTGCTCTGACCAGCCAGCTTATCAAGCATGGATGCAACAGGTTTCAATGGCAGAGAGGCCAAAGCCGGGATTGCAGCGCTGAGGCCAATTACTCCGGCAACAAATTGACGGCGAGATATGATCATGGTGTGGCATCCTGTGCTGGATTGTTTAATCGTTTCAGAGGGTCAAAGAAACCGCCTTGCTGTTTTTCGCTGGTAAAGAACTGGCGTGGATCTGTTTCACCGTTAAGCAGTCGTGTCATGTTGTAAACGCTGGTACGAAGGTTATCGAGCGAGTCAACGCCGACTGATACGGGCATCCATTTATCAGACACATTCTTTTTAATCAGCACTGTCACAGGCGCACGGTCGATCCTGAACTTGGCTCGTGCTTCAGGATGCGCTTTGATATCAATTTGCTTGATGTACCACCCTGTTTCGCGCTGGAAGTTTTCTAAAATATGCGACTGCTGAGTGCATAAACCGCAGTCAGGCTCGGTAAAGAAGAACAGTGCGTAGGCATCAGCATTACGGGAAAGGTTTGCGCTGACTGAAGCTTCACGTTCGCGCTTCTTCTCTGCCGTACCTGGATTGGTAATAGGGTAATCCTGCGCCGCGTTGTATTGCGGATTTTCCAGCATCACGTAACCAGTGAGGTTGGTATAAGCCGCAGCCTTGCGGCGTGCCGCGTCCTGCACTTTGTAATAGTCGAGAACTGCTTCAGGAGTAAGCTTAAAGACAGCATAGTCACGGGTTTCATCAAGTAACGCCTGTATATCTTTCGGATGCATTTTAAAAAGCGCATCGGAAGACGGAACAACCGGGCGAGGATGCTTTTCTTCTTCTTTCACCTCATCAGGCTTCTTTGGCGTTTCGTACCAGAACAGACCGTGTTTTGGTGTATTTGGCTGTTCATCCTGCCCGACACTCGCTTGTGTTGAGCTACATAGCAACGTCATCATCACGAAGCTGAGTAGTTTTAGTTTCATCGTTATTACCTGTTGGTCAGGGTATGAAAAGTTGCGCATGCGCAAACATTCAAAAGATCGGCGTCAGCCGTTCGGCTGTGCTTATTTCCATAAATCCCCAGTAACGGCTGTCATAGCTGTTATCGGTATCACCTACAGCAAAGGCTTTTCCTTTAGGAATAACGCCGGTGAATGAGAAAACAGGCAGGGGTGTTCCGGTTGAGTCCTCGACGGCGGCAATCGCTATTTCGGTGCCATCGCAATAAAATTGACGATTCAGCTTGCTCAGATACTGCCCTTCCATGCAGCCCAGCCGTTTAACCAGGTGCGTTTCGCCTTCAGGCAGATAGGTATCGTTATGCTCAAACAACATATAATCATTCTGCGCTGAAGGGATGCCACCCGACCGCCAGAGCACCCTGTATTTAATGCTGTGCGTTGCAGGGAGCAGAATGTGATTCATTGTGTATGAACCAATACCCATGCAGATAAGTAGCACTGCGACACTGAGAGATTTTCTGTCTTCCGTTTTCATCAGGCTTTTTCCAGTTTTTTAATCAATGCCTGTACTTTCTCGTCAGGATTAAGCTGATTCATGCGATTCAGCATGCCTTTGAGGGAAGCGTCACCATAAATAACGGAGGAGGCGCGGTTGATGTTTTCCAGACCATCGCAATAGCTTTGAATATGCATATTTGGCTGATAGATGAGGGCAGGAACCTGATTTATTCCGTATACGCGGAAAATTACCGGGTCAATAAGCATTTGAGTTCCCCACATCTTGCAATTCGCTCCTTCACAAGTGGGATCAGCACGCAGCGCATCGTGGGTCAACTTCATAGTAGCGCCTATCTTACTGATGCCACCCACTGCGCCCCGCAGTACCATAACCCCATTTACTTTAGCGAGGTCGCGAGCGTAATTACGCAACGTCTGAATAGGCATGCTACTGGAAACAAACAACACAACCTGATCTGATACAAGCTCAGGTCCTTTTTCTGAATCACTATTCTCGTCTAAACCGGCTGTTTTATAGACCTGCGATTTAAGCGCGTTTTGTTTCTGTCGAAAATCAGTGCTGCTTGAATAGTCGGAAATTTTTCTCGCCATTTCTTCCGCATGCTTAATATCGAAATCTGTCAGCTTTTCACCCTGGCTTTTAACCGCGTCTTGTGCTGATTTCATCATTTCAGGCGTAATGGAAATGTTGCTGCCAGAGGCATAGACGCCAAATGAAGCAGCCAGAGCTAAAGCTATAATAGATTTATTATTCATGACATCTTTCCCGGTTGGTATGAGCTATCTGAAATACTGAAACAGGCGGAAAATAGCGTCAGTAAATTACCCAACAGTGCCGAAAAGGAAATTGCCCCCATAAAATCTGATTCATCCCAATCAATTCGGTCATTAAGTAAAAACGCTTTCATGCAAAAATAGGCAGTCATGATAAATAACGGCCCTGATATTCCCACTACTAACGACAAGGCAGTTTCGAAATTACTGCTTCCCCACCACAGGAAAAAACCAAGAAAAACGCCCGTTAATACATAAAACCTGATAAATAATAAATCCTCACTAAGTACAGTCGTCTTCATTAGGACATATATAGATGTCAGGAATGCGTAATAAAAAGCCAGTGGAAACAGGACATAAAACACAGTCCTGTTTTGAGTGTCAGAAAGATGGATTCTCATAAATTTCCTTTTTTGCGCATGCGCAACAAGTCAGCCCTGGTAGCGAATACAGCAGTCTTTCTTTTCAAACATCATCCACATGAAGTTATCTTTGCGCGGATTGTGTTTCATGCTGTCCCAGAGCAAGCCTTCACGCCCAATCGGGACACACGCTGATGCACGGGTCGGGCGCATCATCTGAAGCTTGAAGCGGTCTTTACGCCAGATAGGTGCAAGTTCGCGGTAGCACCCGTCTTCAGAGGTATTCCATAGCAGGCCCAGCCTTCCCATCATGAAAATGGTTCGCGCGGCGATACCGGCGTTCGCTTCTACGTAGTCTGTGCTCGTAATGGCACCCGAAAGCGGGTATGCATTGCCCCATGATCCCATGCACCAGAACAGCAGGTTATTAGGCATCCCATAAGTGGCGAGCGCCGCATCAGCCGAGCAGGTAATTGTGGAGATTGGATTAGCGAAAAGTACGGCTTCAGGGTTGATGATCAGACTCAGAATGTCGTTATTCCACTGAGGTAGAATCTCAGTCATCATTGCAACGTCATAACCTTCATCGTCCAGGCAGGGAATGTCATAAAACATGTTCAAAATTTTCCACGCAGGAAAAATGTAATAGTGCGCTTGCTGGAAGGCGCGTTTTGACGTGTTGTTTTCATTCAGTCCACCTGAAAGAGTCCCTGGAACGGGCGTGTTCAGCGCGACACCCAGCGGCATCATGCAGTAAGGATCACTGACAGTGTCGATAATGCGTTTCGGCTCCCAGAATGAGGTCCGTAGGCCAAGCGTTGCGATGGTGCCGCCTTTACAGATGCATATAGGGCTATTAGTAGAGGAAGGGTTTTCTTCACCATTCACGATCTGAACACCGGCTATGCGCATTGGAAAAATACAACTCCAGCCAATATCAGTGACAGGGTTTATAAACTGACTGTTGCATTCAGCGTGCGCTGGAGTAACCAGGGAGTTGAGCATCGAGGTAAGTAATGCGTCGCCTGCACCTGTAACATCGCTTCCAAGAGCACGAAGGAGTGCGGTAGAACGCAGTTTCTGAGGGTTCCAGGCAAACTCCTGAATGACAAGATGAGCACCTTCCTGATGGACAATAGAAGGAGTTGCCCGGATATCCAGACGTTTTCTTGCCGAGTCATCGAGGATAAACGCAGTGCGGCCAATAGCTTTACCCTTGGTGATCACATCGCCGTGCGTGAAGAGGATCATGTCTGTGTCATTGACGTGGTCCTTTAACCAGTCTTCCTGTCCAGGAGAAATGACAACGATACGCTGCGGCAACTTAACGTATGTCAGCGGGTTAAAGGTGTACCCTTTTGGATAGAGAATGCGCCCCTCCTTATCCGGCACGTCTACTGTGGAAGTGTAAAATGGTATAAAGGTTCGAGTGCTGTCCTGCTGGGCTGTAGGAAGGCGAACACCTTTAAATGCACCCCATTCATCACGATTTTTGTTAAGCTCTTTTTCCCAGTTGACACCGGCTACCCGGTTCTGTACTTCGGTAAGTGCATCCGGTTCATCAATTGAATAAACCTGGCCGATCACGTCTTGCGAGGCGCTTACGTAGCTGCTGACGCTTAGCAGCAATGCAGCTATGCGAACATTGAATGTGGTCATTATCAATCCATCCTGTGATACATATTAGTATCATAAGATAAAATTGATTTAGTTGATAGGCGTGTTTTTAATTAATGATATCAGGAAAAAATATGCATAAATCAAACGCCCGATAGGACGGGCGTTTGTATGTGGCTTAGTTGGTTTTGTCGTAAAAACTTTGCGTTATCGTCGTGACGTTCTGTTGTATCTCTGCTGTGGCCGCCTTAACCATTGTCTGAACGTACTCATCCAGATTGATTTTACTAAAGTCAAGGTTCTGAAATTCTTCAGGTGTAAAACCGCGACATTGAGGTGATTGAGGCGTTCCCCAGCCGTTGAACGTCTTAAGCTGTGGTCTGCCCTGTTCCTGTATAATTCGGGCAAGTATGCTGTTATAGCAACAGTAAGTTTTGGCTTTCTGTACACACCCAAGTAGAGGAACCTTTTTCTTGCAGTATGTCCCTATTTCATGACACATGCCGGAATCGGCCTCCATAGCGGTCTCCATAGACATCTGATCGCAGGCTTTCATCAGATACTGCATAACGAAGTGAACAGCAATGGCTATAGCGATGGTAGCAGGGTTCATGGTTGCCATCATGGCGTTAACGAATGCATCAGCGGCCATTGTAGATGCCACGGCCACATCAGCGGTCGCCTGCATTGCTACTGTATAATACAAATAGGCTTCCTGTGCCGCTCCATAGACGTCCTTAACAACACTCGCAGCCTGAAGTACAGTCGTATATGGACCAGCATCATCGGAGTAAACTTTCCCCTCACTTTTACAGCAGTTTTTAAATGCCGTGCTTACTCCTGCTAACTTGCAGTCAGAGCCTCGCCCATTGAAGATGAAGACCTGATCAAGACATACTCCCTCGTCATTCTTTTTCCCATCGTCAACAAGTTGAGTACCATCTACGTTGCCTTCATCAAATGGTTTATTTTTATCAATATCGATACAGGACGCATTTCCAAGAGGGCAAACAATAGATTGCTCAGTCTTGGAGCAGGTATCGTTTTGAAGTGAGTAACCCGATGGACATGAGACAGTCTCAGTTGTTGTGGAGGTTTTTACGCACGTACCGTTCACATTTACATAGCCCGGAAAACATACGTATACCGCATCTACGGAGACTTCCTGCGAGCACTGTTCTCCTGCCGGTGTCCAGCCAGGATCGCAGTATTTATTAGTGTAAGGAACTATCCAACCATTGCTGATGTAACGATCCATAGCAGGATCACATTTTGTCCAGTTCCCGTTCATGAAGCCACAGCGCTCACCATTAGAAAGGCTGTCATAATGAGCTTGAGTATCAATGCACCATGCCTGGGTATCGAAGTATTTCTTGGACGAGAAAATCAGTGCGTATATAGAGTGCGAAGGATCGCTACATGTGTATTCTTGCGTGTTCCCTTTAGCCGGTTGGTAGTAATGCACGGTACATCTTGCGCCATTCTGCGTATAGCCTGACGGGCATGATAAGGTCGGCGATGAAGTTTCCTGTCTCGTACACGTACTGCCATTTCGGGTATATCCCGCAGGGCAAGAGTGCGTTGCTCCTACGGTGAGAATATTAGTTCTATTAAGGCACGTTGCATACTCACCCTCTGAATCAAACGAACCATCGCCATTTTTATCTATACCACAGGCAAAACTAGGATTAGGCGTATCAACTGCATATGAAATTGGGATATACACAAAAACGGAGAAATAAGTGCATATGAGAGTCAGGCTCAATATTCGCTTAAAAAATTCCATGATTTTTTCCATAAAAGGTAGCCCCTTAATGATACTAAAAAGTATCATTAAGGGGTAAATAAAAAAGAATTTGCTATTTTTTCCCTTTACTACCGTCCGGGTTTTTCTTCTCCCCCGAACTACAAATCATGTCCTGACCCGCCTGGCGCATCGTCTGCATGATTGCAGCAGCTTCTGCAAATTCATTCATGCACTGACATGCCTTAACTACTTGCTCACCCGCCTCAGCAGGGCACTGATTGCTGGTATCGCATTCATGGTAGTAGTAGTTGTACTGGACGTTTGCCCCGGTACGCGTTTTATCGGTCGTGCCGCTAACCGTCATGTCAGGCGTCTCCTTAACCTTCCGCGTTTTGCATACGTTGGTACAGTCTCCAACAGTTGGCATTTTCGGCCAGAAAAGTTCACCGGCACCATAGGACACATTGCCATTAGAAAACATTTTGTCTTTGTAATCGCCGGGCGTAACCGTCTTATCGATATAGGCTTTTCGCTCGATAATATTGTCAAAGTTATAAGCCGTTTTCTTATTACAGCGGTAGGTTCTTTTCTTAGTGAACCAAGGGCGTTGAACCACGATTGAACAGAAATTGCCGGTCAGCGTCTGGGTAGGCTTGATCGCAGTGAGGCCGGTATTAATGCCGCCACTAAACGTGGTCACGCCATCTACGTTTTCATCAACAAGGTGGCAACCATCATCTTGCTCATAGACCGCGCAGGTATTAACTGTGCGCTCCTGCCCTTCTTTGCAGGACAAATCGGCTTTGATGCGCACAAGTGCATACCCCTCGCCGTCTCCTGAAACTTCCACACGGATTTTAAACTGTATTGGCCCTGCCTGATTGAAATGCTGCCTGAAATCCAGGTTAGGGCTTACGTTCCAGCTTGTGCTCAATTCACACTTACCCGGCACTGGACCGGCATCGTTCCATGTCCCGTAAGGACCGTTCCATACGACCTTGTCATCTTTCCAGACCTGCATCCAGTCATCAAACTGCGCATTAACAAGCGTGGCGCTGGCGATTCGCGAAGGGTCTTTCAAAATGAAGTTTGACTTCACCTCAAAGTATTTGCAGCTTCCACTCCAGTAATCATTTCCCTGTTTACCCAAAATTAACTGAAGACAATCATTTCCGCAGGACTGCACAGAGCCTTCACCACCGTCGAACTGAATGATATCGGTAAGCTTTGGTTCATCGAGTGGAACTATGCGGTTTACTTCACAGCTTTTCAGGTCATAGGACTCATCCGGGTTGAAGCTCCCGCCTACAATTGCCTGATAAGCCTTGCTCGACTGCTTTTGTGCATTGGCATCATTGCTCATCTGATTTGCGTTTGAGTTGTATTTAAGGGCTGTCTGACCGCTGCTGCTGTTAAAGAAACCATCACTGTCATTCATGGCGCATGCGCCACCATCGCCGCCGGTGAAAGTGGCTGTGACACCATCCACGCTGACTGCGCTGACCGCAAAGAATGGATTTACTTTAGCCAGTGCCTGTGTTGCGCCTCCCCCCAAATCACTCAGTATTTGCCCCATATTGCGCCAGGCGAGACTGCTGCCGCACTGGTTGTTGATGCAGTAACAACCGCCAAGGTCTGTCATTGCCACGCGCTGCCTTCCAAGTTGGTAGGTTTTGCTGTCTGCAATCCAGCCCCATGAGGTGCAGGTCGTAGTTTCATTAGGATTTGAACAGGTCATAAACCCATTGCTGCATACAGCCGATACGTCATAGTTGGGTGAATAAACGGTATCTAGTTTTCCATCCATATTTGCATCCTGCATGATGTTCAAAATGCGCAAATCACCATTTCCCATAGGCTGACCAATGACCTTGAGAAACTCAGACGAACCTTTGCACATCACCTGACCGTTGAACTCGGTTTTACCGTCTAGTGTCTTCATCTTCGTTTCACCGACCACGGGCCGGATTTGGCTGGAATTGAGCGAAGATGCCGAGTTAGTCTGACCCTTTACGGTATTGCTTAGTGATGAGGCGATATCAGAGCTTTTATTGATGTCGGCCTCATTGACTGCAACTTTTTGCGCATGCGCAACAAAAAGGGGGAGCGCAAGCGCCCCCACAATGACATTACGCAGCAGGAAATTCATGAACATCCCCTTTGGCCGCGTTCAGTTGTTTACGAATCTGGTCGGGTATTTCAATTCCAGAAAGTCGTGACAGGGCTTCTACCGGCTCCATGCCATCGTTTACGAGCTTGTTATAGGCGGCAACGTCTTTACCGTCTGATGTATTGACCCAATAGCGCCACTGATCGACACACAGCCTCGCCACGCCCATTCCGAGAGGGCTATCAATAAACATTTCACCGTAGCGCGGCCTGACGTTCTTAATGCTGTTGATTAGCTTTAAGGGGAAACCACTTGTAATGCCTGGAAGTGCTTTTAGGTCTGCGGCTTCGGAATACATTTTGGACTCAAGATAATAACGCCAAGGCGCATTAGCTTTAGCAACGTTACCCAGACCAGGTAATTCAGCAAGATCTAGTGCTGACTGTAAGACAATACCGAATGCCCCTCGATATTTACGTGCTCGTCGATACCCTTCTTCAGCCATACTTGAAAATCCATCCATAGAAATATTTCCGACTTTTTTTACCATAGAGGCTATTTCTTCAAACAAAATTATGCTCGGACGTGAACGGTCTGAAAGGTACAAGTCCTGCGTAATGCTGTTCATCACTTGCATCATCATTGGGAAAAATAGTTGCTTTACGCTGCGTAGCTTTTCCATATCCACACAAACAAATTCATCGTCTTTGATACTGAATTGCGAGGGGCCGACCATGAATTTTTCATAAGCCCCCCCCGTTCCAAAGTTGCGTAATAGGTAAGCCAACGATTTTGCTTTTAGTTCTATACCAGGAAAATCAGTCTCATCATCTCTTTGATAACCACGAGAATTAAGGAATTCAATAATGAAGTCCGTTCCACGCATATGGTCACCCTTAGCATGTGCAGCAACACAAGCTTGGTTCAAAAGGTTAGCCTCTAGCTCATCAATTGCTTGACCTGTAAATGAGTAGGCTGCGGAACCAAAAATGATTTGTGCCATAGATATGTTTTGAGCAAAGTCTTCATCATCGAGTGATATAAAATCCAGAGGATTCATGCATAATGGCTTCTTCAAATTGAAGTCAATAAAACGCCCTTTTCGAATATGAGTGAGTTTTTTATAGGATTCACCAAGGTCAGCAATACGAACTTTCGCGCCGGTAGATGCGTAACTATCTACAAGGTCGTTCAGAGAGAACGACTTACCTCCACCTGTCTCAGCCACTACATAAAAGTTATGTGAATTAGCGCGTTTATCAAACATGTTCAGAGTAACCATCTGCCCTTTACGCCCCTGATACACCTGAACAGGATCACCACCGCCTCTGAAGTCACTTTGCACGGGCAGAAAGCGCGTAATATTCTCGTAATCGAGATAATAGTAGCGATCAATGTTTATGAGGTTCTGGTCAATGTGGTAGAGGCCAAAAGGCAAGCCATGAATAAACATTGTTTGTGCAAGCTTGGTCTCTTTCATCAACTTAAAATCTTTAGCGTCCCAGAGCTTTATCGCCTGAGCCGTTGCGCTTCGAACTTCAGCAGGGGTATCACCGAAAACCATCAACTGCGGGATTATGTACGCATAGTTACCGCCGTTTGCCATGGTTTTTTGCATGCTCGAAAATTCATTGATGCGTGCATTAAGTGCGTGAGCGAGTCCGGCCCCTACTTTTTGAAACATTGTCTGAGTGGCTTTACTGCCAATCTCACTCTTCAAATCGTCATATACGATAGTCAGCGTGTATAAGTGCGGATATTTAATCTGGTTCATGTCGTCCATGACGCCCATAAACCCGCCAAGAAGTTCATTGGTACGTAATGGATCATTTTTCTTCTGTGGCACTTCATTGGGATAAAG
>NZ_AP035974.1:0-107915 GCF_059730805.1 Pantoea sp. X-Soil-ISGK-355 | reverse complement strand
GCGAAATATTTGTGATGGCTCGTCGCTGACTGGAGTACTTCATTGGCTGAAGGGGATATGCTCCATTGAGTCTGGCGTTTCGCCGTAATGTCAGCCGGCTACCCGGTGACCAGCTCAGTATGCCAGGCCTATCATAAAGAATCAATAATGATTCTTTATGATAGGCATTGCATGTGAGTTTTAGTCGATTGTATCCGCTGACTCAGGCTTTAAATGTGCATTGAATGGTGAACATGGTTTACGAAATTCAGGGCACCTGACATAAAAAAGCCCCCTGTCCGCTTTAAGGAACAGGGGGCTTTATCAGCGCATGACTTCAATCAAAAAGATAATCACGCTGAGGGCAACACGAATTGCCTTAAGTGTAGTGATTAACACTTCCATAACGTCCTCCTTTCATTAAAGGACATTGCAAGGCGCAGCCAGCCTTGGGTTTCCCGCTGCGCTTTTTTCCGTGTTGCTGGTATTACAGTGTACAGACAACACGTTCAGCTCTGTCCCGGTGAAGCTGCGTGCATCCTGCCAGAGATGCGCCGGGTAATGTTTAATCTATGTGCCAATACTAACAGTCCACCTTGTCAGGAAGAGCCAGATTCGCTATTCTTTGCGACACAGTGTACAGACAACATGTTCAGTGAAGTCTGAGGAATGATGAAAGCGTTGCCACGCTTCTGTCATTCCGGAAAGAGGATCAGCTTTTGCCAGCTGGTCCTTTTTTTTTGCATCAGCAGAACCTGACCTCGTCCAACCTGCGAACAATTACTACATATAGTGGTTGCTCGCGAAGCAACTCAACTACATGTGGATAGATATTAGTGATTTACGGCGAGTTGACAAGAGCAAAAAATGATGGATAGAGGGGTTGTAATTCTTGCGAAATTTCTTAGCCCACGCCTTGTAAGGCCTGGCAACATGTCAACCGGATCACACTTTTTTTTCTTATTATGATCGGGCGCGTATTTATTAGTCAGCAATAGCCACCTAAGAGCCTCAAACGCATTTTGAGCGATGCATTTTTTTGACTGGTAGACTCCCTAAATTTCTTCGTTTAAACCCTTTAGGCGCCACTAAAGCGAAAATAAGCGCAATGCCAAGCATTTTGGCTGAAGCTAAGTCCGCGGTCAGACCGGTAGCTATACGGCTTTTTACGAATAAAGCTTATAAAAATTCCGCCCACACAAAGTCCCATAACGTCAGACGTAACAATTTTCTGGCATCCTTGTGAGTCTGGTTTTTCGCCTTAATGTTTTCCGCTAACCGGAAACACAGTGAGCATGCCAGTCCGCATTAAGGAATCAATATTGATTCTTTAATGCGCCCTAATTTCGCATGCGAAATGTTAAGTGTCTAGCAACGAGAATTAGTTATCATCCCACGTTTCTCTGTTCCCATCGCAAAAGTTACAGCCAAATACCGCGCTAAGGTCAGGAACGGATGAACTGCAATAGTTACAGTAATCACATGCGTCCAACAAATCATGCAGCGTCAGGCAAGCCGTACACAGGTATCGATCACCAAATTCACACACTGTGTCATATCCATCACAGTCCGTGCATCCGGCAGGGACAGGGCCATTCATGTTGTCCTTCGTAACGGTTACAGGGTTAATAGCATCGTATCTTTCGAGCTCACATTCGCAGCGAGAGCAGCAAAACCCTTCACCGTCCGCATGCATGACGTTTAATTGCTGACAATTCGGACAAAAGATTTCTACATGTGGCTCATTGCGATGACAGACAAAACACTTTTCCTCATAGAATCTCATATAGGGAAGGGACTGGACGGGCTGGACGTGAATAACAGAATCCTGGCAACAGATTACACACCGAGTAACGGAACGATTAGCCTTAAGCTCTGCGGCGATCAGCGTCTGCACACTTTCATGGCGGAACTTTGCCCCGGCATAAAACTCACTGCTGCGTAGCATTCTCGTTTCATCTGTCGCCAGCTTCGCTCGTAATTGCCAGCCAAACAGGGATGACCAGTCCTCGCGCATCAGCCGGTTCAGCGCGAACCATGCATCCGCCTGCTCTGTCAGTACTTGCCGTTGGTCTCCTTCGCTAAGCTCATTGTGATAAAAGTGGACGACACGGTTCCGATGATTTTTAACTTTATTAAAAAGGTCAGCTGTCTTTTTGCTTAACGGCTTTTCCAGCACGTCACCCAAGCGAGCGCAGGCCTCGTCATAGGTCACTGACTGGAAATCGCCTGCCAGATATTTCTTGCGCTCCATTTTTTTTCCTGAGCAGGCCAAAGTCCAGTGCTCATGAACCAGAGGAACCTTCATCAAGATCTCTACGGCAGTCCAGAAGCTGACAACAGAAAATTTAGCCTGCCGCGCCTGAAGTTCCTCTCGCGCCTTGTTCAGAAAATCGAGTCCGTTGGTGATTAGGGCCTCCGTTTCGGCTGTGAGCTGCTGGCCTTGTTCATCAGATTCGTCGTGCATATTTTCCTTTATTTTCATTGGCGTAGTCCAAGGAAGACAGCTGCGGAATACGATCAGTCATGCTGGGCACAGTAACTATAAAAGGCAGTAGTCTTGCCTGAATTTAGTCCAGCTCGGCATCAATGTCCTTCTTTAGGCCATCGAGGATTTGTTTATCGATCGCCCGGGTAAATAGTTCGACCTGTAGGGCTAACTCCGTTACATCGTTATGTAAGATAGGTATTAGCTCGCCATTCGTATCCCTGCCATTACGGTGCACAATGTCATGCCGGCTTTGTACCGCTGCGCCAAGAAAGGCCAGTTGATCATCCGGAAATGTCGCTTTTAGAGTATTACTAAATATGATTTTGGCAGTCTCTATTTTGTGTAAAGACAACCCATCTAGCGCGTCTTTAATTTCCGAATCAAAGTCTGCCAGCTTTTCATAAATCTCGGCAAAAGTTAGTTTCTGCTTCTTAAAAGGTTCGTAGTTTTTTACAAAACATTTCTTAACAGCAGGACGTGAGAAAATTTCGCGTTTCAGTATGTCACCCAGATAGGCCTCCATAACAGTAATGAGGCTGGCATAACACATGCGCTGAAGTGAGGTATTCCCAGGCTGAGAGTCCGACAGACTCTTGATCTCTTGGACCGACTGCCGGCAACTGCAATGTAACTCAGTTTCCCTACGAAGAAGCTCGTCATACTCCTGAAAACTCTTGATGTCAGCATCATTAATCAGCCTGGCGATGTTTAGTTCGCAGATCGCGTCGTCAGAACATGATGCAAGGAAAGCTACAGCAAACTGCTGCCAGTCTGATCCTGGAAAGTTAAATTGGCCAATTAAACGTTCTTGACGATTAACAGGCACATAGCTCAGCATCGCATTGACCAAAGGATTATCGCTAATGTTACAAAACTCGGGTTCCTCAGAGACTTTCAAGATCACCCCAATACTTAGCCTTCCAGCTTCAGGAAAAGCTGCAATCCAGTCAGCTAAAGACGAATCCCTGATTACGCTGAGGTAGTGCTGATAAAATCTTGCGTAATACCTGGCATTACGACTGCCCCCAGTGCCAACCAACCGATCGACATTTTCATCCAACTTTCTTTCAATCTCACGCTCTAGAAAGCTGATAAACAGATTTTTACTGTGCTCAAAGTAGTGTTCGCATGACTCTATTTTGTAACCTGCATCCGTCATACGTCTTCGAATAGTGGCAGCATTGGTACGGAATCCAATAAACTGCTCAGTCGAAACGCCTTCATCAACTTCTGAAGGTTTGATGCTTCTGTCACACGTTCTGAAAAACCAGTGATCGTAACCGTTTTTGAATTCATGAATTCCAACGCCGTTGATCACAATGCTTGTTGTGGGGAGCATACTGATATTCCTTTATGAATTTTGGGGCAGAACGCGTAGCAGTTGCAGTGATGACTCAGTGTCAAGGCTGAACCGAACCTGATGACTGGCAGCCACATCAAGCGCAAATACCTTCGTGTAAACCTCTGTTGACTCAAACTTCTCATGCCCCAGCAGCGACTGCAGAACCTTCGGCGGCACGTGATGATAGAGCATGTGCATCGCGAAACTGTGACGGAAAGTATGCGGAGAGACCTCAATGCTTAATCGCACGCCAGCACGGGCAGCTGCATCGATGGCCCGGTTTATCCAGTTCCTCACCGTGCGATCGGAGACGGTCCAGATCGGCAGGGCCCGGCGCTCACCGGTATCACCGTCGGTCTCAAATTCTTCCCGGACGCTGGCGAACAGCCGGCGCATTTCATCAACGTAAGCCGCATCGGAAAGGGGCACTACGCGGTTGGGGCTGGTGCCTCTTCTTGGGCGTCCGCTGCCGGCGCGCCGCTGCTTGGCGGTACGGATAATCACGTGAGGAATAGCATCGTTAAGCCGGAAGTCACGCCGCCGCAGCGCCAGGACTTCATTGAGCCGTCCGCCGGTGTTCCATAAGGTATTGACCAGCGCATGCTGGGTCCAGTCCGGAATGTGGTGCAACAGGCCGGTGACTTCAGGTGCCAGTAAGTAGCGGGGCAGCTCGGTATATGCAGCGGCCATGGACCGCAGCGCGAGCGCACGACCAAAATCGGGCTGCACAGCTGGCAGCGCGACCTGAGTATTAACGGATGGTAGCGACATAAACCCTCTAAAAAAATGACAGCGCTACGCAAAATCTGGCGGGATTTACCCCTGCAGAGTTCTCAGAATTCACACAGCGACGTCTGCTCCTAATCTGCCCATTTTCCCCTGTCTGGCGGGCGCGGGCCACCAGAAAAATCCGCTGAGCGACCCTGCAGGATTTTCCGACTTCCGGATATATACCACAAAACGGAACAAAACAGCAGGCGGGTGACGGGGAGGGCGGATCCTGAAAGGATCCGTTTATACCAGGATAAGGGGCTCGTGATGGTGATCGGACACCGTATGTTGTGGTTCCGACCCTGAATAGCCTCCTGACGCCGGGTTTCCGGTTATCACGGAAAACGGAAAGGGCTGCGCCCGGGCAGAGACATGCCAGCAGGGAAGAGGGAAGGGAAGAGGGGTCGGGAGCAGAAACCTGAAAAATGTACGTGCTGATCTGCTATCCAGAATCCTATAATGATGTTTATGGAATCACAAATAATCTCAATATTGATTAAGGCGACAGATAATATCGTGGCGGATATGGGGACTGAACCTTTTTTACTGAACAGGTATATGAAGAAGTATTGCCCTGACGAAGATTTTAATCAGAAAGTTACCTTATTAAGGACAATAAAGTACCTTTAGGCATAAATAAAAAATCCACTCGGATACTTTTAAACTAGTGAGCGGATAGTTTAAAATTTGAGTGCCTGAAAATTAATTTATAAATTGCAACTATTTTCGAATAATTAATTGACTCGCACCCGGGAAATACATATACTCGATTCTATCAGAGTGGAATGCAAAGCCTCACGAGGCTACGTAAAGCACTCCCCGTATTGAATAGCACTAAGGTTGAGAAAACGTGAATGAATGAATAAATGACGGAAAGCTAAGTGCTATGACTTAAGCCTGCCCTGCATCTATATCCCTCGCACGACCTCAGCCACCTTATCAGGTGGTTTTTTATTGCCTGTAAATAAGCATTCAGTCCGAACTCTGTAAAACCTGCCGTTTTTCTCCGCCTGCGCGATCAATGATCACTCAGGAGCTGGGGATCCCCTTGCCGCAATCTGGCATAAGGAAAATGGCGTAAAAATTAACGATGTATGGAATAAGCGGGGTGAAGTATGAGTGGATAGATAAAAGCAGTACCGGTAAGTATCGAGTCAACGGACCAACGGTCCTGAGGCAGAAACTAACTTTTCATGGAAATGAAATATGACTATTTCAAATAAAGCAGTACTCAACTTTGTTAAACTAAATAAGGAAGGTTTATATGGCTATAAATATCGAAGACACAAAACATGATGTTTTAAATGTACTAAGTACATGCTGGAACTTCGCAGGACTTATGTATACAGCAGCAACTGAAAAGAAACCGGGCCGGCTTATTGCCTTAACTGTTTTGGCTGTAGTTATGTTGGCTGTGATAATCTTTGCGAAACCAATACTTATCACATTCTTATCAAAATGGTTTATCGGTACCTGGGGGTTACCATTAACCGTTAGTAAGGTGGCTGCGAGTTGTGCAGGGAAAGCAATCACTACACAACTCGGCAATGTATTGAAATACTGGGTACTTAAAATCGATAAGTAAGTATGCAAATGGTTATTAGTACTTGTTCTCCGGCGGCCACCGGGAACAAGTACATATAGTAACCATACTGATTAGCGAAAGCAAGCCCGGTATAGTTACCCGATGAAATGTTCATATTAATGGGTGACTGAAAAATAAGGTACTTTACAGCACTATTCATGTGTAACATGAATAGTGCTTTGTCGTGCAAGCGTGCATAATTCATGTGACACATGAATAAGGAAACCGCCATGCGTATCTCTGAACTTCAGAGAAAAGTGCTTCTGGTCCTCTCTGAACTTGAAACCCGGGGTCATAATTCTCCACTGCCTGTCATGCAGCTGCTGAAACTGCTCAACTCCGCATCCAGCAAAGACATTTATGACACTAATCTGCGCACATCACTGCATACGCTGCACCGGCATGGTCTGGTTGAGAAATACCGAAACCCGTCCCTGAACCTGGCATTTACTCTGACCGAAAACGGCCGCCGGAAAGCCGCCACGATCCGCTACGAAATGGTGTTATAAAACGCTGATAAATCATTTAAGGAAAACCGTGAACCTTTTTCATTACACTGACCTCAATGCCGTTCACTCAATACTGGATACGCATAAAATCCGGCTGACAGACATCCGTTTTCTGAATGATAAAACAGAATACTTGCAGGGGCTAAAAATCCTCCAGGAAGCCTCGCTTGAGACATTTACACAGCATTCAATGTATGAATATGATAAAGAGTTTATGAGTGTCATACAAAACTGGTTCAAGGATGCTTTTGAAGAACTATTAAATTTTGAAAATGCCAGCGAAATGTTTTATGTGGCGTCATTTAGCCGTTCATCTGATACTCTAAGTCAATGGCGAAGTTATGGAATGTTTGCCATCGAATTTGATTATTTGAAACTAAGGCAACTTGTTAGTTCATTAAAAGTCAAATCATGGGCTTCAGAGAAAAAGTTTTTACAAATTGAATTTATCCAATGTCATTATGTGTGCACTAAAGAAGGCGCTATAGAAAGAGCACTTGAATTATTACATTCAAACCTGATTAGTGGATTACGTCTCTTTTGGCAGGTTAATGAGCCCTTGGATGCAAATCTGCATCTCTACGATGAATTAAAAGAGATATTAAGTATGCTGGCTACAACTTTTAAGCATCCATCCTTTATTGAGGAGCAGGAAGAAAGACTGGTTATCAGCGAGGAGATAGTCTCAGATAGAATCCGATTCCGTGTTAAAAATAATATTCTGATTCCTTTTTACGAACTTGATATATCACCCGAAGTCATTTCAGGCGTAAAGATAGGCCCCGTAGAAAATCAAATAATCACAGAACAATCTCTGGATATATTTAACAAGCATAGAGCAAAAAAATTGGACGATGAGAAATACTGGTTTGACATTAGAAAATCTGACATTCCCTACAGGGAATTATAGTTACTGATAAAACCTGCTTCTCAAAAGGAAAAGGAGAACGATATGTCCATGAAACTTATCAAAAAGAAGGCTCCTCGTGGTGCCTTGAAACGCTGGCTATCTGATGATGAAGAGACCGCAGTTAAGAACTTCTTTGGCCGCAAGCAGGTATGCAGCGCGCATGAACGTGCACTGGCGGAGAACGTGATTCATGAAATGCGCCAGAAAGAACTCTGGCTGCATTGCAGCTGCGTGGGGGGCGATACGCCAGCACTGAACAATGCCAAGCTGAGGTATGAAACCCAAACGTTGTTTCTGTCCGGGTTTGGTCATAGTCATGATCAATCCTGTCCCATGCATAGGGTCTTTAAGGGTGACGAGGATACTACCGGTTCAGGAACCCGTAAAAACGCTGGGAGTAAGCGATTAAACTATCGTGAGTTTTTACCCAAAGATGAGTCAGAGACGACCATTAAGGCGCCAGGCAGCACAGGATTTACTGGTCAGGATAGAACCAGGCGAAAACGCCGGCCACGAGTTGCACGTTTGCTTCTGACGCTAATTGAAGATGCCGGGCTGAATACTTTCAGCCCGATCAGCCCGCTGCCTAATCAGGCACCCAGAACATGGCTTGCCGCTCTCGCAGCCTCGGCAGATGCTCAGGAATTTGTGCGCGGGCGCAGGCTTTCGGAAATCGTACGGTTTCAGCCGACCATGGGCGAACTTGCCCAGGAAAAATTAATGCTTGAACTGGAACGTACGGATGCCAACTGGCCGGCAGGAAAAGCCCGGGTGTTTTATCAGATATTTATGTCGGAGCTGGTCAGCCGTGAACATGTTACGTTCACCTGGAAAGATGGGGAACGCAGGTTTTCTCCGGAGAAGGGTGTCAGCATCAATGGGGAATCACAGGAAGGCGTGAGGCCGCCTTACTGGGTCATACTGGCCTTCAAACGCTCAGCTGAAGGTAGCGTGATATGCAGCGAAGGGTATGCGCACGCGCTATTCAGACGTAACTGTCCCGTCCCGGTAGACAGTGACCTTGAGAGGCAGACGATGAAAGGTATTGCTGAAGTGGCCAGCTGGCTTAAAGGCGGAGCAGACGTACTCACCCTCATTAAACCCCTGTTTGATATTGAGGTAGAGGTGGAGGGGGAGAAAGGCTTTGTGCTGCCGGATTTTATTCTTCAGGCCAAAATGCCGGATGGCCGGGAACATGCCGTAGTGGTAGAGACGATGGGATACACCGATGATGAGTACTGCGAACGTAAAGCCGAACAGCATAAAGGGATGCGCACACTGGGAACTCTTCAGACGGATCCCCCACGCTGGCCACATGAAGTCACTAAGCCCTTTACCAACCATCTTTATGGTGTAATCAAAAATCTATAAAGATTAACCGGGTGCTCTTCTTGCGGCTGTAACAGGCCGCAACTGACCCTTAATGAGTTTTGCGCGTTGGACAAAGTGCATGACCAAGCATACATAGTCCCGCAACATACAGGCTGACAATCACTATGACGCCTTGTAGGTCCATTAAATCACTGTTTTCCATCCAAGCCCAAAACGTATGAGAGAGATTTGCTATCGAAATATCCAGTTCAGTTTTCATAGATTCTATGCTCTTAAATTATAATTATTGACTTTGTCAAAGCTCTAAATAAAACCCCGCAATATTAAACCTGAAGCGCCATTCATGATCTTTTCACTCCTCTTTAATATACAAACAAAAAATCATTCCTAGCATATAAAGCCGAATTTATTTACTGAATAACAGTTAATTAAAACAGGAAAAATCAAGCCATTCACTTTTATTTTTCCCTTACAAATAATATACTATACCCTTTCTTTTTCCTTACATAGTGCGCTTCATGCCAAATAAAATCCTCACAGATACCTATCGTAAAGACATTGATGGCCTCAGAGCATTAGCTGTCGTTCTTGTCATTCTTTTCCATGCCGGAATTAGTCAGATAGCATCCGGATTTATAGGGGTCGATATTTTCTTTGCGATTTCTGGTTTTTTGATAACAGGAATCATTGTAAAACAAAGAGAGAAGGGTATCTTCAGTCTGGCGAACTTCTTCGTGCACCGTCTCTGGCGTATACAGCCTGCTTTTATCATGATGTCCCTGGCTACGCTTATAGCAACGTTTTATTTGTATCTGCCTGATGATTTTCTGGCATACCTGCACAGTAGTTACTACAACGCTTTACTGCTTTCAAATCAGTTCTTTGCACGTCAGAGTGCTGCGTATGCTTCTCCTGCAGCCGATCTGTTCCCTTTACTCCATACCTGGTCTCTGGCAATTGAGTGGCAGTGGTATCTGTTTCTCCCGCTGAGCATTTTACTGTCAGGTGCCATCTTACGTCTTAAGTCGATTCAGAAGGTGATCAGTAACCCGGCAAATGCACTTGCTGCAATCTGGCTTATCCTAACGCCGCTGGCAGCTGCTCTGGCGCTGATTATGGCCAGCCGGGAGGCCGATGCAGCTTATTACTCACTGCTTACCCGTATATTCGAATTCATGGTGGGGGGGACTGCATTTTTTCTGACGCGCTACGTTCGCTCGGTCACTTCAGCTGTCTTAAACAGTACAGGCCTTTTATCGCTTGCCCTGTTGCTTTATATCGCGATTCACCCTGACGTTATCGGGTTCTATCCAAACCTCTATGCATTGCTGGGTGTCACTGCTTCAGCCTTACTCATGTTTACCGGAACGTACAGGAACAGCATTGCATCTAAGTTACTAAGCCTTTCACCCGTCGCATTCACGGGCAGGATATCTTATTCGTTATATCTCTGGCACTGGCCCGTTCTGGCCATAACCCGTTACCTGGGTTACAACCTGGCTGGCTCCACGCTTCTTTTATGCCTGATTCTGACGGTACTGCTATCGCTGATTAGTTATTACCTCGTGGAACAGCCATGCCGACGGTTGCGCTGGTCTCTGAAATATACGATTCCCCTGCTAATCATCGTCCCAATCGTTATCTTCAACGCTGCGTTCAAATATGCTGAGAACCGTGACGGCATGCCTGAACGATTCGGCGCTACATACGACCAAGTGGCTCACAATATTAGTGCCGGGTTAGCTCAGGCCGGACACCGACCGGGCTGTCTGGATGGATCTCAGAATGCGGAAAAATGCATGTTCGGGGACCTTAAAGGTCAGAAAACAGCCCTGCTGATCGGCGATTCTCACTCAAACCACTTCTGGGGGTTCTTCGATGTGCTCGCGCAGGACGCTCAAATCCGCATGACTGCGTTAAGTACAGCGCTGTGTTTAGCACTCCCGGATACATACCTCTATGACTGGTGGTCATTCCGGAACCAGACGTTTGATAAGTGTCATGAAAATACCGCTAAATATTATGAATTAATCGCTAAAAATCACTATGACTACGTCCTTCTGGGTCAGGTATGGGAGTGGTATGTAAGCGGACCACACCTCATCAATAATCCTGGCGATGAACGCTCCGATGCACTTACTAAGGATCGCTTTAATAAAGCCATACGGCAGTCCCTGAATGCAATAGTCTCATCAGGAGCACGTCCGGTGATTATAAGGACCGTAGCCCCTATGCCCGTCAACTATCAGAAATGTATTCGTCATCATGTCATCTTCAGGGAGCCCTATCGCCAGAGTGAGTGTGATAACCAGAACCCGCAGAGCCCTGAAAATGAATGGACGCTGCCGCTCTTTGACCAGCTGCAGAAAGAGTTCCCAACACTGATTGTCATAGACCCTAAGAAAGTCCAGTGCGAAAACGGCTATTGCATTACTGCACTTGACGGTACTCCGGTCTATCGTGACGTTGGTCATCTGAATGATTTTGCGTCCTATAAATTTGGGCAGGAGTATTTGCGGAAATTTGGTAATCCGCTCAAATAAAAAAGGCTCTCAGATACTAATGCCGGTCACTTAAAGTGGTCGGCATTGTTTTTAAAGGAGTATTTTGTTTTTTTGCCTGACTCCTGTTTCATATTTTCTTTCCCGCCTAGTGCTAGTCATGTAGCAGCCCCATTGTCAGAAGCCCTGGCCACACAGCGTCACGCTATTATCCGGTGCATGCTCTGCAAACCATCCGCCCAAGCGCTTTTCACTGACGCCGTAGTGTCCCTTACACTGGCACGCTGCAGATGACTGCTCTGTTCCATCAGACATACCATCCGCAACTGCGGTTAGCAGTGTTCGCCATGCTTATTACCGGCTTTACATAAGGCTTCGCATTTTTCGGCGTATCTTTTTTGCTAAACTGCATATCATTTGCTAGACATTTCCTTTTTATAGGCGAAAATACATAAGTTTTTTTTACCAATAAAGGAAAGGAAATGACTAATGTATTGGTTCCACCGGTACGAAAACAACCAGCTATGTTCCACAAATGGATTTGTCTGTCCTTAGGCGTCCAGCTGGTTATTGCCATAGCCGCTGTTTGGTTTGCTTACAAAGTTCGCTCAGGAAGATTCTCAGCTGATACTGAGGTGCCACCGTTGGTGGAGTGGCTACTGTATAACGCAATTGATATAACAAGCGGCATTATCTTTGCAGTTATATTCTTTTTAATTCTTATTCCAATCGCAATCTTATTCCGTAAGAAAAAAATCAGCCTAAGAGGCAAAGTATGCACTGAATTTTTACTATCTTTATTATTTTCTTTTGTGGTTGGTAGCAAACTCTGGGCTTACGGCACGTTCCTGGTAATTTTTAATATTCTGCCTCAATCGGTTCCATTTATTCATAAACCGGAAGTCCCATGGTTGCTCGCACTCGGTTCTGGATTAACTGCGATATTTTTCAACTATATATATTCATACTCTGCTTTCAGAGCAACACAGTAATAAAGCTGCACTCCGGCGCTCATGCAGAACCGGTCAGCAATATCCATCAGGTTGAAGATATGTGACAGCGGCTTATTGTTTAAAAAAGCCATGCCCATAATCAGCCATACAATAAACTCAAGGGGAGAGTTGAGGCTTACGCAGCTTCAAGATATCGTTGAGAGAAAAGGCATGCTGAATAAGTTCAGGAGAAAAAAGATCAGTAAGGCAGTGCACTTAGCCGGGTGAGGTAAGATTGATAGTGCTCCGGGCCTGTGACAGTCCTATTTAAAAGGGTTCCATAATGAACATGGAACCCTTTTGCATCAGCCACCGGATCGGTCAACCGATCCTTAAGCTATCGGCATTACTCTAAGAAGCCTTTTTATTCCCTTACCAAGTATGAAAATAATTATTTTACTAATGGAACATCCTTTAACCGTGTAGTGTAGCGCGGCGACAACATTTCACGCTTCATCTGCCATAAACTGTCGCGTTCTCCCTGCCCCGCGAAAAAGACCTTTCCTTTCCCGGATCGATTGATACCGTCCAGCGCTGCCATCAGCGCATCAGCGTTCGCGCGTGGCTGCTGCTCGCTGAACATGTCGAACTGAGCCACACCTGATTTATAGAAATCACCCAACATGACGCCGGCTTTAGCGTACCGGAATCCATCACGCCAGATGGTGCTGACTCCGCGAAGCGCTGACTCAATAATGTCGCGCGTATCGTTCGTCGGATAATCGCAGATGCGCGAAGCGGTATTCGAATATTGCGGTTCATTTCCATGGCGAGCGGTGGCGATGAAGACACTGATATGCCGGCAGCGTGAATTCTGCTCCCTGAGTTTCTCCGCCGCACGTGTGGCATACAGTACGATTGCCTGCTGCATGTCTTCCAGTTTTGTGACTCTTTCGCCAAATGATCGTGAGTTTAGGATGTGCTGCTTTGGCGCCGGGGCATCTTCAAGTGCAATGCAGGACTCACCATTAAGCTCGCGAGTAGTACGCTCAACGATAACGTCAAAATTTTTCCGTATCATGCTGATATTGCTGTCAGCCAGCTGCAGAGCAGTGGTGATCCCCAGCTGGTACATGCGCTTAGTAATGCGCGGCCCAATACCCCAGATATCACTGACGTCGGTCAGGTGGAGTAGTTTTCGCTGGCGGGTCCGGCTGGACAGGTCTACCACACCCTTTGTCTGCGTCCACTTCTTCGAGGCATGATTAGCCAGTTTGGCCAGCGTTTTCGTTGGGCCGAATCCTACGCCGATAATCAGTCCGGTTTCCCGCCGGATACGCTCGCGCATCTCCTGTCCGAACTTTTCAAACGGGATGAGACTGCCAATCCCGGTGACGTCCAAGAAAGATTCATCAATGGAATAGACTTCCTGTCCCGCGGCCATTTCGCCCAGGATGGCCATCATGCGGCTGCTCATATCGCCATTTATGTGGAATGCAATTTAAACAAAAAAAATGAGCAACTATTCCTCATGGACTGAAATCCAGAGCCCCACTTATTCAGCCTTAAATTGCTGCAGTTTACCTCCGCTCAGAGCATAAAGAAGTGAACTGGTAAGACATAGCCGGAAAATCGATTTCCCTGAGAGGGGGTTATCTGCCACGCTTCTTCTGAAGCCCTTAAGCGGGCAATGAGTCTTATCCCTTACCACCCCCTATGCAGGAAAAATGATGATAAAAAAATACAGGATCCCGGGACTGACCGCGGTGGCGCTTCTTCTCATCAGCACCCTCGCCGGTGCCGCAGAGGCGCGCTGGACGTTTGACGGCGATATCCACAACAATTCTCTTGCTGTCAGTCCCGATGAAAAAACGGCGGTGGCCTCCTACAGTGAGCGCCCTGACGTGGTGGTTTACGACCTGGTTAACGGCAAAGTCAGAAAGGTGCTGAAGGGATACGTCACGCCCCGCAATGCGCTTTTCTCCCCCGACGGGAAGGCTGTATATCTTTCAGACAGCAGCCTCGGCGTGGTCAGAAAAATCAGCACCGGGACGCTTGACGTGGAGACCACGCTGCCGCTGGGGGCCGGGGCATTCGGTACAGCCATCAGCCGTGACGGTCAGCGTCTGTATGTGAATAACGAAGCCGCCAGCACACTCTCGGTGTATGACCTGACCCACAACCGGCCCGTTTCGGTTGTGACGGGTTTTGCTCAGCCCCGTCAGGGCATCAAAATCAGCCCGGACGGCAAAACCGTCTACGTCACCAACTTTAAGGGCGATAAAATCACCCTCGTTGACGCCGTAACGGGTGAGATTCGCGGCGAGATAACCGGCTTCAGCAAGCTGCGCGCCATTTCTGTCAGCGCCGACGGCCGCACGCTTTACGCGGCTAACAGCGGGAGCAACACCATCGCAGTGGTTGACACGCAGAAGCGCGCCATTACGGCAACCATTCCCGTGGGGCAGGACCCTTACGGTGCCGCCCTGACACCGGATAACCGCTATGTTTACAGCGGCAACCTGGGTGACAACAGCCTCTCCGTTATTGATACCGCCGCCGGTAAGGTGGTCGCCACTGTTACCGGACTGGATGCGCCCCGTCAGGCCATCGTTTTCAGTAAAGACAGTGCCCGCGCGTGGGTGCTGAATAAAGACCTCAGTATTTCGGTGGTTGACCTGAAACAGAACCGCGTCACGGCCACGATTAAAAGCCCGCCGAAGGCCTGATTCAGTCCCTCCCTCACTCCGGTGCAGTAACAGTCTTTCGCAGGGTGAGGGAGGATAAACCACTTTTACAGATTTATTTTAGCTGAATAACCTGTTTTAAAGATTTACGTCTGCATGCCTATACTGTTTCTGTTTACACAGGAGATCCCGGCATGAACGATAAAATATTTACCCTGCATAACGGAGCACGCCCGCTGAGCGCGCTGAGCAGCCCGAAAGAGGCCATACGTCAGTTCACGCCAAACTGGTTCGCCGCCACCATGGGAACCGGTATCCTGTCGCTGTCTCTGGCGCAGTTCCCCTGGCCGGTTCCGGGATTGCGCCTCGTCGCGGAAGGGCTGTGGATGTTTAACATCCTGCTGTTCAGCGTTTTTGCCGTGATGTATCTGGCCCGCTGGGTCATGTACTTCGGTGAGGCAAAGCGCATCTTCGGCCATTCAACCGTGTCCATGTTCTTCGGCACCATCCCGATGGGCATGGCGACCATCATCAACGGCCTGCTGGCGTTCGGTCTTCCCCGGTGGGGCGCAGACGTCATTCCGGTGGCGCACGCCCTGTGGTGGCTGGACGTGGCGATGTCGCTGCTGTGCGGCGTGTGTATTCCTTACATGATGTTTACCCGGCAGCAGCACAGCATTGACCAGATGACGGCCGTCTGGTTACTGCCGGTTGTGGCTGCCGAGGTCGCGGCGGTCAGCGGCGGCCTGCTGGCGCCGCACATTGCCGACACCCACGCGCAGCTCGGCATCATTATTACCAGCTACGTGCTGTGGGCTTACTCCGTACCGGTGGCGCTGAGCATCCTTGCCATCCTGCTGCTGCGTATGGCCCTGCACAAGCTGCCGCACGAAAGCATGGCAGCCTCAAGCTGGCTGGCCCTGGGGCCGATTGGCACCGGTTCGCTCGGTATGCTGGTCATCGGCGGCGATGCGCCCGGGGTGTTTGCCGCGGCGGGCATGCCGGAAATCGCTCACATCGCGCAGGGCGTGGGGTTCGTTGCCGGCATTCTCTTCTGGGGCTGCGGCCTGTGGTGGATGCTGCTGGCCACGCTGATAACCGTGCGATACTTTCGTGAAGGCATTCCGTTCAACCTGGGATGGTGGGGCTTTACCTTCCCGCTGGGCGTGTACACCGTCGCCACGCTGAAGCTGTCCACCCTCGTTGACCTGGCGTTCTTTAAAGGCTTCGGCGCGCTTCTTGTCGTCATGCTGGCCGCCATGTGGCTGCTGGTCGCGGTGAAGACGGTGCGCGGGGCATGGAGCGGGAAACTCTTTGTTTCCCCCTGCCTGGCAGGCCTGGACCGGAAGCCGTGAGTGAAACCTGCACGTCGCTGCTGGACCCGTTTTTACGCGAGGAACGCCTCGCGGCAGTCACCGCGCCGCACGTGGCCGCGCTGAATCGCTGGGTCAGCGGGCAGCGTCAGGCCGGCGTGGAACTGCCGTGGTTTGATCCGGCCGACGGCGGGACCGGGGCCGGACTGCTTGTCCTGCTGCAGTCGCCGGCGCGCAGCAGCCCGTCACCCCGGTTTGTGTCGCGGGATAACCCGGGGCCGGCCCAGCAGAATCTGGGGCGGTTTCTGGCGGAGGCCGGTATTGCGCGCCGGGACAGCGTGCTGTGGAATACGGTGCCCTGGGTCAGTGACGGGCCGCAGAAACGGCCCTCAGCGGCGGACATCCGCAGCGGCTGCGCCTGGCTTGAGGGCGTGCTGGCGTATCTGCCCGCGCTGCGCGTGGTGGTGCTGGCCGGTGCCGTAGCGGCGCAGGCCCGCGGGACGGTCAGCTGCCTTCGCCCCGGCGTCACGGTGCTGACTATGCCTCACCCCAGCCCGCTGTCGCTTTGCACAAGCCCGGCAGTGCCGGAAAACATCCGCCAGGTGCTCCGCGAGGCACGCACTGCGCTGGCGGGCTGAGAGCGCCGCCGGAATAATACTGACAGGTTTTGCAACCGGCTCTATACTCACAGTACAGGGTGATGGCGTTCCACCCTTCCCAACCGCTCCGTTCAGGAGCTGATGACGCCTGATGTGACTCTTGATTTTCAGGAGGTGCGTCAGGCCGTCCTTACTTTCCTCCCGGCCTGCGTACTTCCCTCTATGGGGAGAGACCTGTGATACACGTTTTTGGCCACATTAATCCTGACAGCGACGCCATCTGCACGACCGTCGTCACCGCACACTGGCTGACCGGGCGCGGAATGGATGCCCGCGCATGGCGTCTCGGCGAGGCTAACCGGGAAACCCGCTTTATCTTTGACGCCGCCGGCCTCACGCTGCCGCCGCTGCTCGCTTTTCCGCTAAAGGATGAACGGGTCTGGCTGGTCGATTTCACCGAACCGGCACAGGGGCCTGACGACCTGCTCCGGAGCAACGTCGTGGGCATCACTGACCACCACCGGCTGGGCGGGCTGATAACGCAACTGCCGCCGGAGGTACATATTCGCCCGGTTGGCAGCAGCGCCACGCTGCTCTGGCTGCTGATGGACGCAGAAGCGCGCCGCATGCTGCCCCCGACGCTCGCCGTGCTTCTGCTGGGCGCACTCCTGAGTGATACCGTGAATCTTCGCTCGCCGACCACCACCGAAGACGATATCCGTTCGGCGACCGAACTGGGCGCACTGTCTGGCGTAAACCGCAGAGCCTTCGCCCGTGACCTCCTCACCGCAAAAACAGACGTCAGCGGCCTCAGCGCACAGCAGCTGCTGGACAGGGACCTCAAGGCCTTCGTCATTGCCGGCACCGACGTGCGCATAGCCCAGATTGAGGTCAGCTCACCGTCACAGGTTGCCCCCGTGATGAACGACCTGCTCGCAGCACTGGCGTATCTGGCAGACCAGTCGGGAGCTGGCCTGGCGGTGCTGATGCTGACCGACATTCGTACCGGGTTCTCAACGCTTTACTTCGCCGGGCGGGAGAGCGTTAACGTCGCCTCCTGCTCCGTACCGGGCATGCTCAGCCGCAAAAAGCAGCTTCTGCCGTGGCTTGAGTCCCGCCTTAACCAGAACGGAGGTTCATTATGACCTGCTACACCCACGCACTGATACTTGTGAACGATAAAAACGACGGCACTCTTCTGCTGAAACGGGCGGTCGCGCTGGCGCAGCCGCTCGGCATGAAAATCACCCTGGCGCACATCAGCGACGACTACCGGGAGATGAACTACGTGTCTGACAGCCTGATGGACGACGTCGTGTCGGAGGAGGTGCTGAAAGGCAAAGCGTTTATGAGTGAGCTGGCGGCCTCCGTGCCTGAGACGGTAGACACGCGGGAGCTGGTGACCATGCGCCGCGTTGAGGACGTGGAGAAGTGCATCGCGGAGCTGGGCGTGGACCTCGTGCTTGCCGGGCACCGAAACCGCTTTATGGGAATGCTCACCTCCCGCTCGGCGGACTACATCAACCACCTTACGGTGGATGTGCTTATCACTCACCTGACTGACTGAACCGGGAGAAACACCATGCGCTTTACACTGGATAACGTAACCGCCCGTGAAATTCTTGACTCGCGCGGCAACCCCACCGTTGAAGTTGAAGCCCGGACTACGGACGGGATGATGGCGCGCGCCTCGGTGCCTTCCGGGGCCAGTACCGGCTCGCGCGAGGCCGCAGAGCGCCGCGACGGTGACGCACACCGTTTTGGCGGTAAAGGCGTGCTGGATGCCGTCAGGGCGGTTAATACGGAAATCTGCCAGGCCGTGCGCGGCAGCGACGTGCGCGAACAGCGTCAGCTGGACAACATCATGCTGGCGCTGGACGGCACGGAGAACAAGAGTCGCCTGGGTGCCAATGCCATTCTGGGCGTGTCGCTGGCGGTGGCCCGGCTGGCGGCACAGGCCTCCCACGAGCCGCTGTGGCGCTACCTGGGTGGCCTGCAGGCGAACCTGCTGCCCGTGCCGTGCATGAACATTATCAACGGCGGCGTGCACGCCCGCGGTCAGGGCGCGGACTTTCAGGAGTTCATGATAGCCCCGCACGGCGCACCCACGCTGCGCGAGGCCGTACGTCAGGGCAGCGAGGTCTACCAGGCGCTGCGCCAGATCCTGCTGGACAACAACCTGTCGGCGGCAGTGGGCGACGAAGGCGGTTTTGCGCCCGCCGTGTCGTCAAACCGCGACCCGCTGGCGTTTATCGTACAGGCCATTGAGAAAGCCGGATACCGGCCCGGAGAAGACATCAGCATCTGCATGGACCCTGCCTCAAGTGAGTTTTTCGCAGACGGCAAATATCATCTGCGCACCGAGGGCAGCGCGCTGAGCGCGGCGGAAATGACGGCATACTACGGCGAGCTGATGGACCAGTTTCCCGTCATCCTGCTGGAAGACGGCCTGGCCGAGGACGACTGGGCGGGCTGGAAGCATTTGCACCGGCAGCTTGCGGGCAGGGCCGAACTGGTTGGTGACGACCTGTTTGTCACCAACGTGAAGTATATCCAGCGCGGCATTGACGAAAACCTCGCCAGCGCCGCACTGATTAAACTCAATCAGATAGGCTCGCTCAGCGAAACGCTGGACGCCGTGGCGCTCTGCCAGCGGCACGGCTGGGGCGCGTTCATGTCCCACCGCAGCGGGGAAACCACGGACACGTTCCTTGCCGACCTGACGGTGGCCCTGCGCGCGGGACACCTGAAAACCGGCGCGCCGTGCCGCGGCGAACGCGTGGAAAAGTACAACCAGCTGATGCGCATTGAGCAGGCGCTGGGTGACGATGCGCACTACGCGGGGCTTCATGCGTTTGTGCGCCGCACGTAGCACATCCGCCGGACGGTCCCCGTCCGGCACAGAAGGAATGCCTGTGGCCTCTGCAACGCTGATCCTTTTGCGTCACGGCGAAAGCCAGTGGAACCGGGAAAACCGTTTTACCGGATGGACAGACGTGCCGCTGACGGTCAGGGGGCGGCAGGAGGCCGACCGGGCCGGTGACGCGTTGCGGGCAGCGGGCCTGATGCCCGACCGGGTCTTCACCTCGGTGATGACACGCTGCGTTCACACGGTCTGGCGGGTGCTGGACCGTCTTGACCGCAGCTGGACGCCCGTGGAAAAGAGCTGGCGACTGAATGAGCGCCACTACGGGGCGCTGCAGGGGCTGAACAAGGACGACGCTGCCCGGATAATGGGGGAAGAGACTGTCCGGCTCTGGCGCAAAAGCTTCAGCGGCATTCCGCCCGCGGACGCGGAGGCTCCGGCGCAGCTGCGTCGGGATCTGCGCTACCGCCGCGTTGCGCTGGCCGACCTGCCTGCAACGGAAAGCCTGGAAATGACGCTGCGCCGCGTCATGCCGTACTGGCAGCATGCTGTGGTACCGCAGTTACGCTGCGGAAGTTCCGTTCTGGTTGTGGCGCACGGCAACACGCTGCGCGCCCTGACCGCCTTCCTGGACGGCATGCCTTACGACAGCGTGGCACAGCTGCACATCCCGACCGGCGTGCCGGTCGTATATCAGATGGATGCGGCCGCCCAGGTCGTGTCCCGTGATGTTCTGAATATTAAAAAAAAGGAGTGAACGTGAATCAGCTTTTTGCCGTCATCACCGGCGGTGCTTTAGGGTGTGTTATCCGCTGGCAGCTGGGCGCGCGCCTGAATGCGCTTTTTCCGGACCTGCCGCCGGGGACGCTGCTGGTCAACCTGCTGGGTGGATTTATCATCGGGGCGGCCCTGGCGTATTTTCTGCGCCATCCCGGCCTCGATCCGGCCTGGCGGCTGCTCATTACCACCGGGCTGTGTGGAGGAATGACGACCTTCTCCACATTTTCAGCTGAGGTTTTTGCCCTGCTGCAGTCAGGCAGCTATGCCTGGGCAGCCGCCTCGGTGCTGATACACGTGCTGGGTTCGCTGGCCATGACGGCGGCCGGATTTTATATCATGACGCTGTGTGGTTAACCCGGACCGTACGGCCTTTAATCCAGGCGAGACCTCAGTGCAGCGACCGCTGCACTGAGGTCAGACAGTTCAGTATATTGTTCAGAAGCGCTCTCTGCGGGCCTGACCCGACAGGGTTTACGCCTGTAATGCTTCTCGTAAATCCGGGGCACTGTCGTGACAGAGTTTCAGGTCTGTCTGTTCTGGTAAAGGTCCCAGCGATTGCCATAGATGTCCTCAAACACGACAACCATTCCGTATTCTTCCTCACGCGGCTCCTGACAGAAGTGGACGCCTTTTGCCTTCATAGCATTGTAGTCGCGCCAGAAGTTGTCGGTCTGCAGGAACAGAAAAACCCGTCCGCCGCACTGATTGCCGATAAAGCCTTCCTGCCGATCGTTCGACGCGCGGGCAAGAAGAATAGCACAGTCGCTGTCAGGGTCCGGCGTCACCACGACCCAGCGCTTACCCGGCTGCGGCGTGTCCTCAATCAGGGTAAAGCCCAGCTTATCGGTGTAATACTCAATTGCACGATCGTAGTCATCGACCACAACAGCCACATACCCCATACATCGCTTCTGTTTTCTCATCTGCTGCTCCATCAGTTACGGCATCACGCCCGCTATAATCAGATTTATATCAGATACGACGTTCGGTCGTCTGTACTGACTCTGCGCTGACACCCTCAGGCCGGACATTGTAAGCATCTGATCCGTCAGGATTGTGGATCCAGTCTTGTAAGAACCCGCTCAACCTTTTCAGCATCCTGCTCCAGTATGGATCTCTCATCGGGAGTGAGCGGAACCTCTTCGAGGTAACGCCGGATGGATGCTTTACTCTCCATTATCAGCCCGCGCGCGCTGTCTTTAAGCAGGTTAAAATCGCAGCCGATGCAGGCCATCCGGTGCTGACAGCTGCTCCAGAAAGGGTTCGTGCAGTATGAGTCACCCAGATCATAGTACGTCGCGGGTCCGGTCAGACTGGCGGCTTCCGGATCGTGGTCAATCAGCACGCTTATCATATGAGAGACCCTGTCGGCTTTGACGAACGAAGCGGCCAGCTGAGTCGGACGTATACGAATATAATGCAGGGTTGACTGTGGGGATGAATGGCCGGACCACTGCATCAGCTCATGTAAAGACATCCCCCCGGCAACACTGGCCAGTGCTGTAACGGCAGAAGCACGGCCGCGGTGGCTGGTAATGGGACCGCGTGAATCTTCCACAGACATACCCGCTCTGGCGCAGAGAAGCGGAATGACAGTGAGATTTATTATGTTTCTTCCCACCGGTTTACCCCGGTTCTGAAACAGATAACGAACTTTTTCACCGGTGCGTTCATCCGTAAATGCTGCCTGCTCCTGAGGACGCTCACTGAGCCAGATATCGACATATTTTTTCACAACAGACGAGACTGGCTTAACAAAAGCTTTAGACGTTTTGCCGGCTGGTACGCTGAGATAGCACAGAGTACCGGCCGGGACAGGGCTGCTGTTTTCCTGCAGAATGTCATCCACCTGTGGGGTAACGCAGTTCATTGTCAGGCGCAACAGCTCGTTCTGTCGCAGCCCGGCATGCGTCCAGATAACCGCCATAGCCTGAAGCATAGACAGGGGATAATGAATTTCGCTCAGCAAATCTTCCTGACGCAGGTTCAGACTCGCCCAGACCAGTCTGAGCCAGACCGGATCATCAATAACGCGGGGGCTCACGCCCTGACGAAACAGCGGTGTATCAGGCGTGGACAGATGGCGGGCCGGACTGAACTTTAATCGCCCCCATCCCCAGCTTTCATAATCAAGCATAAAACGGCGAATGGCATAAACAAACCGGCTGCGGGAATGCGGCATCAGGGGTTCTCCTGAGCGTTTTGATTGTCTGCCCCCTTTCTTTGTATCCAGTGACAGCTCGTCTACTTTCAGTCTGCCGACCATTGCAATAAAGCTGGCGCAGGTTTCCATTGTCCAGTCAGAGGGCTCGCATATTTCCGGCTTTTCCCGGGCAAGCCACAGGCCACAGCGGAGAATAAAACTGTACTGAGTTTCTCTGGAGCGGGGGCGGAGTACCGACGTTTCCCGCCACATCCGGCACCACCGCGCCCAGTCAGGTGCGATACCTTGTGTTGGCTTTTCATGCCATTCCTGATAGTTACGCATTCTCAGGGGGCTCTCTATAATTCCCATAGCAGCAAGCGCACAGGATATTTTCCCCGTAGCTCTTGCGATTCCCCGGTCGTGGCAGTTCTGCCCCCGCCACAGGAGGTCTGTCGTAAAAGTTTCAAGACGCGGGTCGTTGTTCATCAGCATCAGTACACCCAGCATACCGGACATATTGTGCTTCTGATTCTGCCCGGCATATCCCATTGAGATCAGAACGTCTGTCAGCCGGTTAATTTCATGACTGACAATACTCCGGCCATATATAGCACTGGCGTACAACGACGGTGCGCCATGCACTGGCAGGCTGAGCGGAGAAGAAAACGGACCGAGATGAAAGGCAAAAGCAGCAAGCAGGGGCCTGCCGGAACAGTGTTGCTCACAGAGCGTTAACCATCTTTCCTGCGTCCACTGCCAGCAGGGCTGACCCGACCGGTGCGTTTCTGCAAGAACGGCAAGGAGGGTAATTCTGGCAAGTCTGACACTGATACTGCTTCGTGAGGCAATGTCCTGCAGAGGCAGCAGCAAATATGGCAGGGAATCTGGCCGATCGAGCGCAGCAGACCGCCGGTAGCCTGTACGTATCGCGTCTTTTTCCTCAGGACTCAGCGCATCGCTCAGCTGATAATCTGTGCGTTTGAAAGGTATATAAGTGACTGTGTTTTTTTTTCCACTCATCAGTAAGCCCCCGCCTGAAAAATAAGGCCAGCGATTTTCCTGTCGGTTTCAGCTACGGCTGCGGTTATCCGGCCAGACAGATCGGACCCTGACAGATGGATATAAATCTGTGTGGTGCGCGGATCTCTGTGTCCAGCATAAGTCGCCAGCTCATGCAGCTTCCAGCCGGCCCGAGCCAGATGGGTCAGGCGAAGATGGCGAAAGGTGTGGGTTGTAATCTGTGGAAGCCCCGTATCCAGAGCCCATCTGCGCACGGTTTTACTCCAGCTCCACACAGAAAGAGGAGTGCCGTAATTACGATCAGAAAATGAACGGAACAACGCCCCCTGTGTCCGGCCAGCCCGCTTCAGCTGCCGGAAAAGGTTTGCCAGTACCGGCGTAATGTCCGGACCATAGCACACAACCCTTTCACGCCGGCTTTTCGTTGTTTCCGGGCGGATACGGATCAGGCGATGAGCAGGGTCGATATCCTCAAGCGTCAGGGCTGTCACCTCTGCACGGCGGAGTGCACCAAAATAGGCCAGTGCGAGCATCAGCCGGTCCCGCAGGGAAGCAGCTGAAACATGTTTAAGAAATCTCAGCCATTGTTCATTGTCAGGTATTACAGGTAAGCGGGTGATACGCGGGACAAGCCCCCGCCCGGTATAAATGGCACCCGGTAAACCCGCGCGGGGTAGCGGATTGAGACTGCATATATCCTGATAAACAAGAAAGTCATACCAGAGACGGATAGCAGACAGGCGCAGCTGGAGCGTGGCACTGGCCGCAGGGTAAGGCATGCCAGGCAGCTGAGGGCGGATGTAGGCGGCGAGGTCTTCAAACCGGGCTTTTTCAGGTTCAATTTCGTTCTCGCTGCAGAACGAAAAGTAATGATGAAGGGCGCTACGGTAGGCGGTGAGTGTGCCCTGCGCCCGCCCGAGATCGGATAACAGTTTCAGCCAGCGCTCTGCCAGCAATAGGCTTTGTTCATTCGGTGGGATCAGCATCGTGTTCTCCTCTGACAGCAATATCGCTGCTCAAAGTTTACTCACTCAATGTTGCATTCCACTTAACTTACTACAGCTCGTAGTTGGAGCTGAACACGTGCACGCCGTTTTCGCGGAAGAAGCGCTCGTTCTGAAACAGCGGGGCGGCCATTTTAATCCCCATCCGCTTCGCCTCAGCCGAACGCGCGATGACGCAGCCGTCGTTATTAGATACCACGACGATGGGTCGGCCGCGCAGGTCGGGCCGAAACACGGTTTCGCAGGAAGCGTAAAAATTGTTGGCATCCGCAAGGGCAAACATGGTCACTCTCCCGTCGGTCCGCTGAATCCCAGCCCGGCCACGTCAGTGAGGGCGTAGGCCACCACGCCCCAGACCGGCAGCGGCTGGCTTACGTCTATGAGCGTGACGGTTTCATCCGCGTCCAGCGCCTGAAGGGCGGGGACAGGTGTCAGCAGCAGGCGACGCAGCGTCAGCTCACCGTCAACCTCGGCAACAATGAGCTGGCCATGCGCCGGCGTCAGCGCCCGGTCGATGGCCAGCACTGAACCTTTCACGATGCCGGCGTCAGGGATGTCACAGTCGCTGCGCATCAGGTAAGTGGAATAAGCGGAGAGGCTGACAAGGTCACCCAGGTTCAGGCGCGTCTCTGTGTAATTCTGGGCCGGACTCTGAAAGGCCATTAATATGCTCCGTTCGGACCGGCACGTCAGCCGTATCGGTTGTTTATATCAGCTGCCGGACTCAGTGCCGGCGGGGCAACGCAGATGCGCGCGCTCTGCAGTAGCGTATCCTGTCACGGAACCACACACGCCAGGGATAGGCGGCAGGCTGGGTCAGGAGAGTTTGCCACTCTGAGGCAGCCAGCCCCCACTCTTCAGCAGTTTCCGCCCTGACGGCCGGCTGGCTGAGCTTTTGATAGAAATTCATTTACTGCTCCTGATAAGGTAGCCCGCATCAGCGTACTCGTGAAAATGCTATGAACAGAAAACAGTTTATCTTATCGAAGGGCGCGACCTGCGCAAACTGGACGTGGAGCTGGTCTTTCATCGATCACAACGACATGAAGGTCATCTTCGGCGCCTGGGACACGGAAGCAGGCGAGGATCGCGAGGTTATCCTGCGCGACTCATGGGAGTTCATCACGCGTGACGGTAAACAACGCCGCCAGCCCGGATATGTGCAGGCGCTGGAGCATCTGGAATATGTGAAACAGGGTTATGAACTGTACACTTTCGTCATGGGCCACAGCCTGTCTGAATATTCTGAGGACATATCCCGGATAAAGAAATTCAGCCATCATCTGCAGCTGCGCTACCTCGTTCAGGAGGAGGGAGTATGGTATGCCTGCAGGGAAGCTCAGTATCTGCCCGAGGAATTATCCGCGTCAGCCTCGTACAGTGAAGGGGCTAAAACGCAGATCCTTGTGAATGCCTATGAGCGTGACCCTGCTGCAAGAAAAGCCTGCCTGCAGCACCATGGCTACCGGTGTCAGGGATGCGGCTTCAGCTTTGAGGAGTTTTACGGCGAAGCCGGGCGGAACTTTATCCACGTGCATCACCGGGTCCCGCTGCATACGGTGGGTGAGAATTACCGGCCCGACCCGGTAAATGATATGGTCCCGCTCTGCCCGAACTGCCACGCCATGGTTCACCGGACAATGCCACCGATGGAAACCGACGCCCTGAAAGCAATCATTGCCGCCGCCAGGCTCAAGGGATAAGCCGGTCATTAAGGTTTTTGCACAGAGTCCAGTCGTACACACTGAGCCGGCTCAGGCTCCGGGAAAGCCTTCAGCGAGAAGGTGATAAAGCAGCTCATCTTCGCTTTCCGCCTTCACGCGACGCCAACCAGAACGGCTAAGCAGCGCGTCCAGTGCGGGTAGCTCGCCGGTTATGCGGGCGGGTAGGGCAATGCGCTGCTGACCGTGCTCGTCAAAGCCGGAATCCAACCCGTTGCGGTTAAGATAGATACCTGAAACGGCCGGACTGAGGCGCAGCTGCCGGCGCCCGCTCCATTCGCTGTCTGCCAGCACCATGTAAATCCACCCGGTCAGCTTCACCGCGTGCAGCGCATGCTGCAGACGGAACAGGTCGTTCTGAGCCTTCAGGTTGCCGTTCCCGGCGCGCCAGAGGTAGTCCAGCTTGCCGGGCAGGTCGGCGCGCAGCCCTTTTTCACGGCCCTCACGCAGCAGCCAGCTGATATCGCTGGCCAGCTCCTTCGGAAAGCGCCGCTGCTTCTCCGCCGTGGCCAGCCAGCGGGTCAGGAAAAGATTATCCTGTGCGGGAGAGTTTACCTGCCCGTCAAGGCGGGCCGTGTTCAGGGCAACAAGCCCGCACCAGGCAAGATGACTGACGTTGAGATTACCTTTATCCATGAAGTTCCCGTTAATGCAGTGCTTCCGTGAGGAGGAAGCACGTCAGAAACGCATTTTAAGATATCGGGAGGCGTAACGTAAATGAAGCGTGACTGAGAAGACCGCAGGCTGCCAGAAGTTCAGTTGCAGAGATAAGTTGAGAGCAACCTCAGGGTTCGTCATCCCCGGCGTCTGCATCCGGCTCTGCAGTCAGCTCCTCAATAGCAAAAAGCAGAGGGGGAGGACACTGTCCCGCCTGCTCGATGCAGGTTCCCAGCAGGCGCATCAGCTCAACCGTCAGCTGAGTCCGGTTAATCTCTTCCCCGTCTCTGGCCATCATCAGACAACACATCCCGGTCAGCCTGCAGGCTTCATCATAAAGATTGTCATTGAGACCTACATCGATTTTCATCTGGTTCTCCCGTGTTGTGGGGTACTGAAGTTAAGAAAATAAAATGTGGGACCGACTTTACCCTCTTACAGACTGAAGGATTCGGGCACAAAGCCGTCCGGCGACCTCATCGAGCTCTCTGTCTAAACTGGCGCGCTCAGCAGCGCTGAGGAAGCCCTGCTCACTTGCATAGCGAGTGGCATCCGCGCGGATGCGGTCAGCATGATGCCAGATCATTTCCGTCTGCGATTCTGACAGCTTTCCTGCTTTACGCGCGGTACCGGCATCGGCCTGAATCACGTTGACGCGCAGAGAAACATGCGACAAAAGCGGGTCACCGTCGCTGCTGCCGTTATCCGCCCTGATACGCTGTTGCACGCTGATGTCGCAGGATGGCCAGAACGGAGAGGACGGAACAGCCGCCGCCGGGTGATTCAAAGCCATCAATATAATGCCTGACGCCAGGTATTTCATATGTGCTCTTGTGCGCTGAATTTTTTCAGACAGTGTAGTGGGGATTTCACTGTCTGCCAGATGCACCTCTTCGCTGCTCATGATAAACCGGTTCTCAGGGTAAAATTGGCCGGAATAAAAAATGGCTCCCGGATGGGAGCCATAAGCACAATCAGTCGCAGTATCGGGTATATGTACCCTGGTGAGGCACATAATGATTATCGGCACGTACCGCACGTATATAAGCGCAACCGGGAGGAAATATTAACGACAGTGTAAGGCGGCTACGGCAGCAAATTAGCCAGCAAACACTCTGAATCATACAGGGTATTCATCGCAGAATACCCTTCTGGATATAAGACTGGTCTGTGAGGAATTACCAGCGGTTTGAGCCTGAAACGGCTTCAGCTGCCCATCCATCGTTTTTCAGCACTAGCACAGCCCGTCCGTTTTGCTTATCGCTGAGTGACTGCTCAATCGAGGGATAGGCACTGCGTACGGCTTCTGCTTTTGCCCAGTCGGGGACGTCAGTCGGACTGAATGTGTAATCAACTTTGGAAACCGTTGTACCGCCGGCATTACCGGGTTCGGTATAGCCCGTGACTTCATCAACATGGTATTTACCAATGCAAAGGAACGGGCTGTCTTCTGAGAGACGACTGCTTTTTCCTTTATCAGTCAGCGTGTAAATATGAGCCGGTACGGTACCATTCCCGAATCCCTGCTTTACGTTATCCTGTCTGACCTCAAGAACGCCAGCCTCGACCAGCGCGTTCAGGGGGCCCTGGTTTTCACCGTTTCTTTTGTCGGCCTGGGACTGGCTGACAAACTGGTTAGCCTGAGCGTCCTCTACGGTCAAAGGATATTTTCCAGAGCTGAAAATCCCGGCGGGGCGGAAGGTAATGCATTTTTCGCTGAGCTTCTGGTCAATAGCGCGCTTAAAATTCGCTTTACTTGCGTCCTTCGGCGAATCGCAACCCGCCATAATAAAAGCACTCATAATGGCCGGAATAATCAGCAATCCAGGCTTCGCCATTTCAGTCTCCTTAAAATTTCATTCGGATTTTACTAACACATATCAGACACGGGTCAGCTATGAGCCCGATGAGAATGCTTATCAAATTTTATCCAAAATATAACAAATAATTAATGACACTACATCTGCGCGGCGATTTTTGTCATTTAATCTTTACAGAAATTCGCTGCGATCTAATCACTGGAGGGCATGCAAATCCGATGGTCAGAATTCAAGATCTGCTCAATTTTATAGCACTTTTGCGTAACTCTTCTTATCATGGCATTAAGAATAATCTTAATGCCATGGAGTTTCTCTGAATGAAAGGATCGGAATGGAACAAATGGGATTTGCACCTGCATAGCCCGATGACCTGGCTGGCCAACATGTACTCTGGCAGCTGTGACACAGAATCGTTTGTGAGAAAAATCGGCGAGCAACAGCTGACTTTGATCGGTCTTACCAACTATTTTTACTTTCGTCAGAATGAACTTGAAATCATCAGGCATGAAGTTGCCCGTCAGGGCCTGAATATTACTGTTTTGGGCAACGTTGAATTTCGTCTAGACCAGCAGAATAAGGAAGGGACGTTTATCAACGTACACGTCCTGTTTTCTGACAAGCTCAGCACAGAAAGAATAAATGACACCCTGTCCAGACTTCCTCTGAAACTGACAGATGGAAGTGGCAAAGCAGTTTATGCCTGTGAAAGCAGCGTGCATGAAAGTGGACATGATGTCGATACTATCGTTGTGGACCTAAACAAGCTGCTCGATCATCTTTCTTCTGCGATGAGACCCTTTCTTGATTACATCGTTGCAGTTTGCCCAAATGGTTATGGCGGTTATCGCCCGGGTGCAAACGGACGTTCGGCAGCTATAGCCACTGAAATAGACCGGCAGGGGAACATCATTTTTGGAGGCTTACCTGACAGGGAGTATTTCCTTACGACCTCGCGTTATCCGGGAGCGTCGCTTAAGCCGGTATTTCTTTGTTCAGACGCTCACCGGACAGAACATATAGGAAGGGCCTACACCTGGGTAAAGGCAAAACCTACGTTTGAGGGGCTCCGCCAGGCGATGTTGGAGCCTGAAGGCCGACTGCAGATGGGTGATGACTGGCCGGAAAGGATTATCCCGAAAGTCTACTTCAGCAATATTGAGGTTGAAGGAACCATTTTTAACGGGCAATCAATTAAGTTCAGAAAGATAAATATTCCACTAAATAGAGACATGGTAGCCATAATAGGCGGTCGAGGTACCGGAAAGAGCCTGCTGCTTGACGCACTGCGCTCACTATTTGCAGGCACGGCCACGCGCGGTGGGGAGGAACGCGCGGTTAATGTCCAGCACCTTGCAGTTGTGCTGGATAAAGCAGATGGAGAAAAGATTCGGTTCGATGCCCGCACCGAAAATTATGACTATCTTCACGTTTCACAAGGTGTTATCAAAACCCTGTGTCAGCAGCCCGGCCTCATTAGCGATGAAATAAAAAAAATGCTGCGCCTGGCAGACAGTGAAGTGCCTGAAGAACTACGCGCAGGACTTGACGATAACCTAAATGCCTACCGGACCTTTCGCGATTATTACTCAGCCCGGGATGAACAACACCATTACATTAATACGGAGGAGTACCAAGCTGCCGTTATCAGAGTTGCACAAGGTAAAATCACCACGCTTACAAGTGAAAAGAACAAAGCTCTAATCGAGCGGTTTCGGGCCAACAGCTTACGTACTACCTCACTAACGCAGGGTTTGAACGCTGGAAATGCTTTTATGAGAGAAGCAGAAAATGCGGAAAGAACTCTGAATACCTTCTTAAACGGGATGAACTCGGTGCCTTCCGGCGCGGTGCCTGTGCCGCCATTAGATCTGTCAGAAGTCAAGGCTAAGGTTGCCGCTTATACGGCGGCACTGAAGACGCAGCTAACGCAGATAGACGAGGATAACCTTCTGATAACCCGAGAATTCAGAGAGCAAGGTATAGAACAGGATATTTCAGGCGTTCTCGATAAAATTCAAGGCTATCAGCGGGAAATTCAGCAGGCAAATCTAAGAGATGCCGAAATAAAGCATCGTATCACGCAGTACAATAATGATGTCCGCCAGCGACAAATATTAACTGAAACGTATGTACGCCAGCTCTTAGAGCAGGAAACAGCAATAGATAACTGCTTTGCTGCACTGGCTGAAAAACCGCATTTTGATCCAGCTCAAAGGGCTTTAATAAAGGAAATTCTGACCGATATTCGCATTTATGGGCAGCCTTACTTTGACTTGACGGTGTTTTACGACGGTATTCTTGAGCGGTTAAACCGGGGAAGGTTCCGTACAGCAGGAGAGCAATCTGGCACGGAAAAGCTGGCTCATCTATTAGGGGTCCGGAGCATTAATGACTTCATAGCGCTCGTGCGAGGAGACGCAATTATTGAGCTTCCTGAGGAACAAGGTAAAAAGATCACGCTTGAGGCATTCCTTTGGAAATCTGAGTACTTCAACAGCCAAGGGCCCTACGCGTTACTGCGATATCTTTATGCTCCAGATCACATCAGAAGCTATTTAATGGTCAGAGCCGAGTTTGAGTATAAAGGGAAAACCGTAGATAAATTGTCGGCCGGACAGCGCGGGACATTCTATGTTTGCCTTAAGCTGGCAACCGATACTTTCGGCTCGCCATTCGTTTTTGACCAGCCGGAAGATGACCTCGATAATGACTTTATTATGCGCCAACTTGTTCCACTTTTCCGTAAAATCAAACAGTATCGTCAGGTCATCATTGTGACCCACAATGCAAACTTGGTTGTAAACTGTGATGCCGAGCAGGTGATCGTGGCCAGAAATGAGGATGAGATTATAAGCTACCGCAGTGGCGCACTGGAGCACGGAGAGCACGGTCAGGAGAACAGCATGCGTAAAGCCATCTGTGATGTACTGGAAGGTGGACGACACGCCTTTGAAACACGTGATAAGAAGTACGGAATGCTTTGACTCTTAATTCAAGGTGGCAGTTGAACTAATAAATGCCCGGTGTTGATATATACACCGGGTAAAGTAGGTAGCTTTTATGAACGACCTATTCATCAGGATTTGAGCTAAATTCTCATCGCACCTTTGCAGCTCAGACAGAGATAAATTTTCCTTAAACTCCCTCTTAAAGGTTAAAGGTTAAAGGTTAAAGGCTGGCGAGCAGCGCGCAGCCTGCCCCTGAATGCCGCGAGAGCGGCATGGAGGCGCCAGAAATCGTAGAGAGCGGCTCTGATGTCAATGGGCGCCGTCAGCCCGGCAGAGCCGGTTACAGGCTCAAATAAGGCATAATCCCAACCACGCCCTGACTGACGCCGTTTAAGCAGCGGCCTTTCAGGCGCGAATAAGTCAGATGGTCGCAGACGAAAGAACGTTACCGCAGGCCTCGAACTTTCCAGCAATGAAACTCTTATAGTTACAGCATCCATCTAATAGCGACTCTGTCCCGGCCCAACGGGCCGGGGCGGCGGCGCTTTTCAGGGTGGGAACCCCTCGATGCTGATATGTGCATCGTGATGCTAGGTGACTAGTTTGTTGTAACTACGGAAAATGCCCGGCGCTTGCGACGGGAGCTATTTCTGACGCGAAGCGTCTTATCCGAACCGGCGCGGACGTTAGTCCGCAGCAAGGGCGGACATTATTCATCTGTCCACAGGACGGATGCTGACTGGGTTTTATCTTTAAAGGTAAGTAATAACTTCTTTTTAAGAGAAAGGAGATCGGGTTTTTAAAAGGATCATCGCGGTTTGTAAAAACGTCGAGTAGTGGTTAACGCTATCTCCGGTCAGAAGATAAATCATATACCCTCTCGCGGTTAATGTGGATAACTCAGAATTACAGACTGCGGACATGCTCGCGGGTAAATTGTGTGCACCGGGTCTCGTTTCTGAATTACGAGTAAGCGTCTGTTGTGATTAATGTTTGTGCAAATTGCTTTATGCGGGCGTGTTCGGGCCTCCGGCGCGAACCGGATAACGTGAAGGGGGCAGAAAGGCGCAGGTGCTGGCTTCAGAGGCGGTATTACGTGCAGGGGTCATCCGACGCGTGTGCGCCAGCAGTTTAAGAAGGAAGGCGTCAGAGACGCATCAGGTTGTGACCAGAAGGTCGTCACCGAGTCGCGTGTAGTGTCCGCGTGAAAGCTTCATGCGCTCCGTGACGCGGCGCTCTATCTCCGTGCGGACTGCATCAAGGCTGCCAAAAAAGCTGCCGTTACGGATTTCTTTCTGCAGCTGCAGTCGTACCAGCTGCTCGATGTCCTTACGGGTGCGCGGTGCGTCTTTGCGTGCACGGTGGCGCTTCATGCCGTGCTCACGCCGTGACTTCTGATACTCACGGAAGCGCTCACGGACAAATGACCAGGCGGCGCCGATGAGCTCACCGGCATCGGCGCGCGGTAAGCCCTTCTTTTCGCGCTGACGGTTTTCCCACTCTATGCGGCTGCGGCGTGCGGCCGCAACGGCTTCCTCGGAGACGTCCAGCACCTGCCACATCAGCGGAGTAAAGGTGATGTCCGTAGGGATATTGCAGCCAATTTCTTTATCGTATTCGGTGTTGTACGTGATGAGTTTCAGCTGTTCAAGCGTATGACATGCGCCCGTAAAGCGAGTGATCGAGAGGCGTTTCTTCTCGGTGGCAAGTCCGCAGCGGATACTCATCGTAGTGAGTGAGGCGCCTACGCGATTGGCCAGAGGATTGAAATAATGGCATAGAGCCTGCAGCGAGGCTTCCAGTGCACGCATGCGCAGTTCCGGAGGTCGGCGCTTACGCTCCCCCCGGGCTATAGACATGGCAACCAGCGACTGGAACTCCATGCGCTGGGTGAAGCCTGCCGCTTTCTCGCGGATTTTTTCGCAGAATGGCAGGGTTTTCTTTCCGTTCTCTGGAATAAATTCCGGATTAGGATTCTTTACCTGCCGGTAAAATGAGGTGTTTTCAGTAAGTTGCTTATTCACGCCTTCCTGCGCTTATGTTGCACAGAAGGAGTAAGCACCGAGGGTATTGCAGTTTTTCGGGCATGAAACTATACTCCCCGCATAGAGCAACAGCTTCTATGCAGATTCAGTGAGCCCCGTTAGTCTTCTCCTAGGTCGCCAAACTCAAGGAAGATTATCGGGGTTTTCTTTTTTCTGGCCTTCACTAATCAGTCAGCACCAGACTTCTGCCACCTTTCGGCGTGGCACACCAGGAACTTAATTGCGAGCTAATGTATCACCACAGGTTTGCACAATCAATTTCCGTGAATAGTCACCTTCATTAATCGCTACTTTTATTGCCTTCAATTAATCGTTCAATCGCTTCAGCCTGCGTCAACCCGGACTCTCTGCAGATTTCATCTAGCTTCTGCTTGGTGCTGTTATGAATAAACACGTTCAATGGAGAATGTGTTTCGCGCTTACGCGCAACTGAACGCATTTTACGCTCTCTGGGACTCAGAGGCGCTGGGCGGGAAGGTTTTACCTCAGATTGAGTAGGACTTTCAGTCTGCGGCATACGGGCCTCCAGCATTTCTAAAACGAATTGGCTGAGAATACTACATATCCCCCAAATCAGCGACTTAACTTTAAAGCGGCAGGACGGCTGCGTTGGCGCGCAGCCAGGCCGGGAAGGTGATGAATCGTGCGGGCGTGGCTCAGTATGAAGAGTGCCAGTCTGTCCCTCCCTCCCAGCGCGACTGCCAGTGCGTCAGGTAAGTCTGTGCCAGTGCCGGAACTTCCCGCACGACCAGCGTATTCTCGGAATTTGATTCAGCTGCGCTGCGGGAATAGTTAAAAGAGCCAAGCTCCACGTTCTGTCCGTCCGTGATGATCACTTTGTCGTGCATGATTTTGTACTGGCCATTGGTTCGTAGGGGAATACCGGCATTAACTACAACGTTCATGGCCGCAATACTCGCCTTACTGCGGTTGCCGTTCTGATCTATCACTACTCTGACGTCAACGCCGCGCCGTCTGGCATTAATCAGCGACTTAACCACCTCCGGCGACGTAAAGCTGTAGCCCATGAGACGAATACTTTCGTGTGCGTCATCAAGCGTACGCAGTACCAGCTGCTGCGCGCTGCCTTCGGGTGAAAAGCCCGCGTCAATTGAAGCGGCAGCCATGGTGGACCCTGTAGCAAAAATTAACGCCGCGAATAAGCCGGCTGTAAGTAGTGTTTTTTTCATGTTGTTTCCGTTCTTGAAAAGGTAATAAGCGGGATGATGTCAGACAGCTGGGGGTTGCGAGCGACGGGCCTGCTCGATTTCAATGGCCCACTTCCAGCCTCCTGGATTTGTCCGCAACGCCAGATTCTGGATGCATTCTGCAGCTGCCTGACAGGCAGAACTAAGATCAGTCCTGCAGTCATAGCGCCAGCCGGCAAACCGGAAGCCAGCCATAGCCGTTATGGCGCAAACATCGTTTGGGTTCTGACCTGAAATGCGATTCAGCGCGGCGCTGGCCTGTAGTTCCCCTTCCATCGTGGCCAGCCTGTAAAGGTGAAGATAATTGCGAGTGGGTAATGCGCTCATAGCATTTCCGTTGAGGTAATGTGTGAGGAGGGCTTATGCGCCCATTCAGGACCGGCGACGGGCTATTGCTCGTCATGCGCCAGCAGTCAGACAAACTGCCTGGACCGGTCGGAGTCGAATTTCTGCCGCACTGGCTCAACGTGATTAAGCATTGCAGCCGCAATACTCTCGGTTGATGCTCCCAGCGAACGAGGCACACGCAGCCGAGTGCTATAGCCTTTGCCTCTGGCAGGCAGGCTTTCCTGAACCATGCGCCAGAGTATGCCTGAGCGCACAGCTGCTGACGGCGAGCGGCGCCAGACGAAAGCACATTCCATATTAAATTCGCCCACTGCAGCCAACGCTGGATCTGTCAGAACCAGCCCACTGGTGTCATGAGCGCCCGGCGCAGCGTCCAGGACGCGCAGAATGTGCTGTACCCTCTCCTCGCGTACAAAGCTACGGCGCTGCCGGAATGGCATCGTGGCCAGCAAGGCACGCTCTGACGGCGCTGATACCTCAACAAAGCGGTTAATACGTACGCCCGCCTGCGAAAACTTATCGGTATCCGCGATATAAAGTGAGCTGTTACGCAGGATCTTTCCCTGAAAGAGGATAACCTGCTCCCCTTCCTGCAGGGCCTGCACTTCTTCGACGTCTACTTTTTTCTTTTCGGTTACCTGCAGGCGCGTGTCATCACTCCAGCCTCCCATTAATCCGCCCTGCTGGACCATCGAGCCCATGTGCGCGCGATACTCTGTGCCAGCCATCAGCTGCAGAGTTTCCAGCGTATCCTTGGGATCCATAATCTTGCCGGTGATACGCGTGCCCATGTTAGCAATAAGCGTCCAGACAGCATCGCCCGCTGCCGTTTTAAGGCGTTGAACCTCCTGACCGGCCAGCACGAGACAGTAGCCCAGTGAGCGGATTTGCGTGGCCAGCTCCCCAACCTTTTCGCTGTAGCCAGCACCGACCTCGTCAATAATCCAGAGCAGTGGGAAGCGGTCCTTAAACTTCCGGACCTTCATATTGTCCTGAGGGCGCCCTTCCAGTTTCTCTCCGAGGTCCTGACTGAGGATCATGGCCAGCTGAGACTGATAGAGCCGGCCAAGCGTTGCCCCCTCAGCAGCCGACAGCTCCAGCGCCGGCACGAGCACTATCATGATGCGATCGTTATGTACCACATCGCGCAGGTCGATATCCCCCGCATCACGGGCGAATACGTGGCCGTAGGTATCGTTAAAAAGCGTCAGCATGCGGGTAAACTGCTGCATGAGGTAGCCGTGCTGCAGGTTTGAATCAGGATGCCACTCTGAAGGGGTAGAGACCTTTTCCATGTCAAAACCGGCGAGCGTGCTGAGGTAGTTCTCCAGCGCGTATCGGATTTCCTCATGCCACCGCTCCTCAACCGCCTGGATATACAGGCCGGCAATCTTGCGTAGTGGCAGATGCGTCTGGATTGTGCGCTGGGACATCACCGTGCCTTCCCGCCGGCACTTATAAACCAGCGCCAAAATCAGCGCCTGGTTCATCGCTTTTGCTTTCTCCTGCCATTCCCCGCCGTTTCCGCCAGTTTTAGGCAGCATGGAGTCCATCAGGTTAACGATATAGGTTTCCTGCGCCAGCCCAAAGATACTGGTAGTGTTCGTCTGCGGGCGGGTTTTCACGTTATCCAGCAACTCCTGTGCGCGTGAACGTCCACCTGTGATGAAGTTCATAATGCGCAGATCATCTTCGCGGCCGAACCGTCGGGCCATAGACATCATGGCCAGCGCCACATCGTTCTGCGCTTTATGGTCGGAGAAGATAACACCCTTACCCCAGCAGAGTGCGTTCAGTACCCAGCCAAGCAGCGTCTCAGTTTTGCCGGCGCCGGTGGTGCCAAACATCAGCACGTGACGTGTCAGATCATCCATCGAGAGCCACAACTCACGGCCGGCGTCTTTACCGCGGAGATAACCCGCATACAGAATTCCTGCTGCGCGTCCTGTATAAATGCGCATGGTCGTGACCGGGAGAAAACCCAGCACTTTAGCCGGAACCTTTCGCTCAGTAGATGGATCGAGCCGGTTCATGTCAGCAGGCATGCGCATGGGCATCTTCCAGCGGCCGGAAGGCAGTACAGCGAGAGACCAGAACAGCAGTACCGGCAGGCTCAGCAGTAGAGTAACCGGCCAGACAATGCCGGCGCAGGTGAGCGCAATCATGCCAAAAGTGAGCGTGCCAATTTCTGCCAGAGCTTCGGTAATCCATGAGCGCCCGACGTGCCGGCTGATACGATCGTTGTCTATAGCCGATTTATTGTCCATCAACTGCTCCCTCCTTCAAAAAAGCTTCAAGGGAGGCGGGAGAACTCAGCACCGCCTGCGGTACGTAGCGTCCGTCGTCGGATATCGTCCAGGGTGTTCCGGGCAGCCTGTAGGCGCGGTATGCCACTTCATTGACGCCTATGGCGCCCTGCGCCAGCTCTGTTTTTTCTTTGCCTGCAGCCGGCGCAGTATCCTGCATCATGCCAGGCACGGGCATACCGGCATCAGCTGAAAAAAGGTGTTTCCAGGCAGTTGCGCGCTCAGCTTCCGGCAGCAGCATGACAGGTGTCAGTGTCTGCAATGAAGTGTTACGCCCCTCAATAGTCACCGGGAATATCACCACGTTAACCATGCCGGCCGCCGTTTCAAAATGACGCTCCATGCGCTGACAATTCGCACATAACGGATCCGCGAAAACATACAAGGTGCGAGCGTGACCTGAGGACAGCGGGATCGTGAACATGCCTCGTGACGCCGCGCTTCTGAGCTTCGCAGGCAATGTACCGCGCGCGGAAGCGGGCAGGCTCCAGTTATCAGCAGGCACTGCGCCCTGTTGGGCCATCGGAGCCTCATTTCTGACAGGCGACGATGGTACTGGCGCGGGCGGTGCCAGGTTAACGGGTCCGACCTGAAGTTGAGGGCGTTCACTGTAGTGAGGAAACAGGAATGACACTGACACTGCAGCACTTGCTGCCAGTAAAACCACCGCGATCAATAAGCCACGCTCCCAGCGGCGCCGGCGCTTTGATGTGTTACGCAGTGCGTTCGTTATGCACTCCAGTAGCTGCGCGGCATCTTCTCCTCTGTACAGTGGAGTCAGCGCGTCGTGCGCGTTCTGAGCGTACAGACCGTCACCATGCACTACGAACCACGGTAGCCCTGAAACGGGAAAGGTAAAAAGCGGCCGAGATGCGCAGTTGGTATAGCTTTCTCCGCCCGTACCCCAGCCCTGCTCTGCAATGAAACGGCGGGTGCTCAGCAGTCCATCGCTAATTTCAGCCACGAACAGGCCTTCTTTACGAATAATTGTCATATTTATGTCCTTGTATCAGCGCGCGCCGGCGCCGTCAGAAAGTTCGTCATCGCCCTGTCCGGGCAAATAGAGATAGTCAGGAAAGGCGGCTTCGCGCTTACGTTTTACAGGCAGCTGACGCTGGTCCCGCGGATAAACAAGGTCCAACTGCTCCAGCTCAAGCTGCAGCCCTGCTATAGCCTCATCCGTCATCAGTGCCGGTCTTGGCAGTCCCATTTTTGCGGCCTTTATCTCTGCACGTGCCTGCGCGATGATCCCCGATCCTTCAACAAATACCTTTGCTGTATCTGCAGTGTGCAGTCCGTACCAGAGGGTGCGATCGCAACCCTTTAACCAGCGGAACCGCGCTGGCGGCAGACGAAGGTCGCGCCCGTACAGGCCCGCCAGTGCCGATCGTACGGTGCCATGCGTATTCAGCCATTCATTGATGCCCGGGCTTGCCAGTACGCGCATGAGCTGGGTCTCAGCGATGCGCCAGTCTGGCGTTCTGCGAAAAATGGGTGCTTTGAAGGGACGTTTTGTCATACAGGAGCGGTTAAGGTCATCGAGCAGCTTCGTGGCCGCTTTACGGTCGCCGGTGAAGACCTGTAGGCCGAAGACGGCGAGCAACGCGCGTTCGTGCGGCTGCCAGTCTGCCGGTGCCGTCATCTCCGAACCAGCCTGCGCATCAAAAACAGCCCGGGCCGCGTCACGGTCAAGTACCCGACGCTGAATCAGCCCATGCTCTTCGGCAAATTCCTCAGGTGTGAGCGCCCATGCATTTTCCGGCGTTGTGTCATTCATCAATCCATCTTTCTGGTCGCTGGCCATCACCGGTATTACAGAGGGGGCAAAGGTGAGCATCACGCGAGGTAGTGAATGAATGTTAATAGCCCTGCGGCTGCGAAAACCGAGCCCGGGATGGCATGCCAGTAGCCAGCCCGCTACGGTAAGCAGTGGGATCAGTGGCACAAACAGAATGCCGGCAGTCCGGTTCATGACGTCCCTCCATTCTGTCAGCCCCACTGCCTCGGCACCGTTTCCGGTAGCGGCGAGAAGGTTGATTCGTTCAGCGGCATAACGATGAATTAACGTGAAATCTGCCAGGCGCCAGAGCCAGTAAAGGAACCAGCAGGACCAGCGGACAAAGTCACTAAAGAAAAGCCAGCACAGGAGTGCCGTGATTAAAAGGGTGATCACCATCGCCGCCTGCTCATTATTGCCGGCAGCGTTCGAGTTCTGAGAGTACATAGAAGGATTTCCGGAAGCGACGGGCACAGATGGCCGCCGAACTGCAGATAAGAAAACACCGGCTCTGGGCCGGTGTCGGGGGGGAACAGTATGAGAATGTCAGTAACGTATTAAGCAGTAACCTGCGGCACCACTACTTTATGCTCGAACTCAATAAATTTGCTCTGCCGGGCAACGTGTAACGTCCAAGGTTCGTCCGGACAAGGTTCGCTGTAAGACTGATGACGCATCGCACCCAGCGTGTCATAGAGATTGCTGACAACTGCAGGCGGCGCAGTGATACTAAGCATCGGTAAATCAGGATCTAAGGTGTATATCCGTATTGCGCTACCTTCAAGCTCGGTATTGGTCCATGTATTCATGGTCATGCCAATAACATCAACGACCCCTTTTTTGAACATGTGAACATACAAAATAGTACCGCGCTTGGTATCAATACCAAGATATTTACCCTTTGCTGCACTGAATACTTCATGATTCGCTGTAGGATTGAAACGCCTGTCGCTTTTAAGGAAGTCAACAATGTGAAGCAGTTTCTTACGCCGCATCTTTATGCTGATATAACGAAAACCTAGGGGAAAAATGATAAACATCCAGAGCATAGCCAGAAGAAAGTAATCTGACGGATAAATTTCATGCCTGAAAGGGGCGCCAAAAAAAACTATTAATGTAACTGCTGCAAAGAAAATTGCGCACGGCAGAAAAACCAGATAATAAGCTGAGCGAATTAATGCCCAGGGAAGACTAACGCTGCTTCCAGATCTAATAAATTTTTTCATGGCAACCTCCTGCCAAGTTTTTTTCTCTTTAAATTATACGCTTAAGGATCTACAAATCCAGGTATAATTATTTAATTCCATCTTCAGATGCTGGAGTCTGACGATTAGGCATACCTTTTAATCCAGGAGTCTGACGCGAACCACTGCCGGCAGAAGCAAACATCCCTTTGACGTCGTCTACCATTCCGCCCATGATGCCTGCCATTCCTGCACCACCTAAGAAAGTAATCACATAGTCTGCGAGCGTTGCCTGTAACCCGAATACGCGAGAAACGCCAAAAGTGGCAATGCGCGCATACATCATAAGCCATCCAACCAATTTAACGATCCCCATAATTGAATCAGCATTTGAGTTAGCAACTGCCGTGCCAAATAATAAATTCAGCAGTGTCCCGCCAGCCATGACTGCTACTGATGCAAAAAAGAAACCTAATACCATAAGCGATGGCCTGAGCATCATATCAATTAGAAAGATATAGCCATAGGCGCTGCGGCTTCCTTTATCTTCTTCTGCGCCTAAATGCGTAGCGGACCACATCGGCCCGGCTGCACAACCGACCATAACACTGACGATCCAATTAAAGGATCCAACCATCCAGTAAAGAAAAGGTATTGCCGGAAGAAAGACTGCCAGAGAAAAACCGACCGCAAATAACAGCAGCATTAAAAAATAGAATGGAGGTGATAGCATTCCTAAAATATCTTTTACTGTTCCTGCAGGGTTTTGTGTTAGTTCGCCAAACTTTCCTACTAAAGAGTGATCTACTGCAGCAGCAACCCCATAAGCAGCAACATATGCAGTAAGCGCCGTTTCAGTTGCTCCTAATGTGTAATCACCAATAGCTTGCATTTTAATAAGCGGATTAACCTGATTAGAAAAATCAGAATTGGTTCCGGTAGCACTTGTCGCAAAAAAGGTTGTCAGCCTTTGAACGGGACTTTTTAAAAAGCCTACGAAGACTGCATCCGGATCGGATGAGCTGCCACCGATGCTGTCATCTTCTGCACTTAGTGTGCCTAAGGGTGGAGTATAAGAACTGTTCTGCGTCTGTGAACGATAAGCTGCGAAAACCTGATGATAAAGATCACCTGTGCCTGTCTCACCATGAAAACTTGGCCCTGAAGTTACAGGTGCTGCATTAGCGACCGAGTTGGTTTTGCTGTTTGCCGTAGCAAACGTGTTGTACCAAGCACCCAGCGACATCCAGCCGAAGTTTTTCAGCTGTGAAGTAAGCTGGCCTTGTAGTGAATCTTTATAGTTCAGCTGATTCAGCGCGTTGTTAACCGTTGTTTCGTACGCCGCTGCCGCTTGCTGGATAGTTGCCTCTGCATCAGACATTGTACCTGTATCATGATCGCGTCGGCTCAGGTAGGCATCTACGTAGGCCTGAGCTGCAGAATCCAGAGTAGACTGCATTGTGTCCAATGCGTTCCGTTCAGCAGCTGTGACGCTATCGGTATTCACTTGTGAACCAAAAAGACTTTCAGTTATGCCTTTAGAAGGGTCCGGGATACGGGCACTACCGCAAACCGCGCTGCCGTTGCCGGTGGTATAGCTACCGTTACCCCCTGACGTCGTCATCAGCGCTGTTCTGGCCTGCCCGTCCTCATACAACGAGCTGAGCTCCCGGTTTGTAGAATACTTGCACAGATTCATTTCAAACACTGCGCGCGCCGCCGATCGGGTCGATGGCGCGGTAGGCTGAACGACGAGCGACATACCGCTGCTGATCATATCAGCCGCTTTATCAGTAAGCAGATTTGCACTGCCGATGCCCATAGTGGAGGCAGCCCATAGCATTGTCAGCTGTGAAAGCGACCAGCCTGACGCGGTAGGAATAAGTGTAATGAAGCCAGCAAAACTCATGACCGGATGCAGCACTGAGCGGCCAGCACTGAATACCTTTCCATCCTGGCCGCCCTTGAACAATGTTTTCAGGGTCACTATCAGAAACCACGCCAGCGCCACCGAACACAACACACCATTCAGGAGAGCGAATAAAGAGCCGATAAGCGTGGGCTGGCCTGGCTGAAAAGGAGAAACCACAACGTCGCCGAAGATCATCACCAGCGCCTGCCGCGATAAGTCTCCTGTCTTCTGCGCCGCATCACTGATGGTCTGATAATTTACGCTATCGGCGAGGGCCGGGCAGGAGGCGGCGCACAGCAATGCTGCCGCCTGAATTTTTTTCAGTAGCTTCATAGTTAACCTGCAGGTCAGATACTGACCGGTGGGAAAAGGAGGTGCCGGCGAAGCGGCTATAATCAGAATTGTGTCTGGCGGCGCATCATGCTCATTTACGGGTTTTCAGCACGCTACGATAGCGCAATGCAAACTGCGTTACGGCTGCAGGATCAAACAGCAGCTGGCCATTACAGCTTTCTTCAGCCGGTGGTGGCTCAAGCCCCTGTAGTTTTTTCCCGTTTTGCACCGCTTGCCACAGTTCCAGTGGCGCGATCTCCGCCTCTTCAGCAGCGATTTCCAGTGCAATCAGCGGTTGTCCCGACGATGCCAGTGATGGTTCAATCTCACGCGTTTGCCAGCTTTTCGCGAAAGCTATCGCCTCTTCATGATTAAACATGACCGCTGCACCACGCATCTGCCGGCGTGCCGGCAGCGCCATTCCACCAAGTAGACCGTCAGTCCGGACCGCATGCAGCAGTTCACCGGGTCGGATACCGAGCAGTCCAGCAAACATATCAAGCCGCATGTACATCAAAGATCCCCCCTACATAATGTAATTAAGTGCGAAGCCAGCCACAGGCAGTGCCAATTGCGTACCACACAACTAATCCGACCGCCAACAGCGCTACCACTGCTAAGAACCGCCCTACGTACGATTCGGCAAACAGCATTGCGCTCGCATCTTCTCTGGCCTCGTCATATATCGGTACAAGCTGAGCAATCGCATACTCAACCGGTACCAGTTTGTCCGTTTCGACGCCAGCTATATGCATCGTATGACGTGCTTTGCGTAACTGCTTCAGTGCATCAATGCAATGTTCTGTCGCATCGTTACTTTTCCGGTTACGGCTGGCGCGGCGTGCGCTGTGCATCAGGTGCATAATGGTTTCCTGACGATTGGCAAGCTCGGCATCCGCCAATAGGGTACAGAGCCGGTTAAGCATCTCCTCCCGCTTTTTTTCACGCATATTTTTTCCTGTTCAGTAAGCCACCGCTTAACACCGTGCGACACCAGCGCGTCTCCTGCAGAAATTCCTGAAAACTGCCTTCTTCTGACGCCGAGACCCTTTTTTCCGTGAGCTGCCAGAGCCTGTAGCTTGCTGCCAGCACCTGAACGAAGCCGGTGGCTGCCAGCAGACTCATGACAAGCAGTACACAACCTATGCGCAGCCAGCCGGTTCCGCTGACGTTACTACCTGCTGCGATCAACAGCGCCAGACATCCCAGCGCCGGCAACCCTGTGAGCCACATCAGCCCCCACCATAGCCAGCGCGTAATGCGAAAATTGCGTGCCAGACGCACCGGGCTAAGCCCACTGTCAGAAACCGCCTGTGACCAGTCAGCCGGACGGTAGCCATCGGCATTGCGGCCAGCAGTAATATCCCGGATGCGCTGCCAGATTCGCGAGACGTTACGCCCTGTATAACGAACCACGCCCTTGATTTCAGCGGCTGGCACGAACACATTCATGGCAAACCAGCCTAAGCGCTTCGGCGTGATTGCGGCTTTCTTTTCGCCAGTTACCGGAGCTTCAGTATCAGCACTTTTCATAAAACATCTCCGTGCGCGACTAGCGCAGGCTCAACCATTGAAAACATGATGTGATGAAGCGCGCCTATCGAGCGCAGCGAAGTCACAATAAAGGTGTAGACTTCCGTCAGCTCCTGACTTTCCATGCTGCGGATATCTGGCGTTAGAAAGATAATCTGCCCAGGTCGTTGCCGAAGCGTGTTCAGGTTTAGCCCGGGAGCGCCTGAGAACGTCTCAGCAACGTGTGGGTGATGGTAGGTTGTCATGCGGCGGCGGATGGCTTCAGCTGCCTCGCTCGCGCCGTCATGTGTCAACAGCGCCCGCGCCATCTGAAGCGAAGCACTATGAGGATATTTCCGGCTCCAGCGCGCGATCGCTATCCACAGCTCATCAGCCCACAGCTGGCCAGCCAGCGCCGGCATATCGCGAACATGGTCTGTCTCATCTGTAAATTGCAGCAGGCAGCTCATCAGTTCGCGGGTGAGATCGCTGTACTCATTCGACGGAAACAGTGCTGCAGCAAGAGCTGACGAGCCGGCGAGTGCGTTAACGCCCTTTAGCGCGCTGATGACGTTCCAGACGTCGCCCTCCTGCGTTTGCCCTGGACAAAGCCGCCATGCCTGCCATAACCGGAACCAGCGAGGCGTCTGAAAAAAGGTGTTCCAGAGTGCTCCGCAGGGGTCCAGTACGATCACCGGCCCCTCGCCCGCATCCAGCAGCGTTTCAAGTGCGCCGGCATTCGGCGCAAAGGTTCCGCTCGTTATCATTGTTATCTCCGTAGACATTAATGCGCGCTCACGCCGGCGCTAAGCTGGGCTGACAGTGCCTGCAGCTGTGGTGCGTACTGCTCTTTTGCAGCAAGCGCCAGCTGCTGGCCGCTGATGATGTTTGCCTGACGCAATTCGTTCTTGATACCCATGGACAGCCAGTTGGCGAGACTTTGCTGACGTGCCATTTCACGCAGCAGGTTGTCACCTTCCATGCTCTGCAGGTCCTTTACCCACTCCGTATTGGCATAGCGGCGCCCCACTTCAAACGCCTCAAACTCACGCTCGCTCATGGTGCCAGTCTGCTTTGCCTGCGCTGAGGCGGTCTGCTGGAAATAGGTTTCTGCGGACGGCGCCTGCCGGGCTTCGGTCAGCGCTTCGCGCGTCGCATCCTGCGGCTGACTCGCTGCTACCATGTCCAGCTGGGGCTGCATCGCAGCACTTTGCATCGCCTTATACTGAGTGAGCAGCCCCTGATACTCCTGCCCGGTCGCGGTCTGGATTTCGCCTTTGCCAGGCGTACGCCCGGCATCGAGCTTCGCCGAGTTGTTTACATAGGCCATTGCCGCATCTGTCTGCGCCTGCGTAAATGTCAGTTCCGGATCCTTACCCGGCTGTCCGGCTCCGTCATACAGCGATCGCGCCTCGGTATCCCCGCCCGGCAGCGAGGAGACGCCCGGGCAAAGGCCGGTGCCACCATACAGCGCGGCCTCCTCCTTCGTGCAGTACCCGGCATGCACCAGCGCGCTGCGGTAGCCGCCCTGTCGCGGCGCGACGGGGAGGCTTGCGAGCGTCTCACGCACAACCTTGTTTGATACCCCGCCCCCGCCTGAAAGCTTTGACGCCGTTGCCCGGGTCGCCTGACTTACCTGCGCCGCTGAACCTGATGCCGACTCCGTGCAGATACTGTCGGGTACGGTGTATGCGGTGCGGGCCTTTTCCAGGCGGTCCGCCTGGCGATTAAAGTTTTCCGCCTCGCGCTGCGTACGCGCTGCCTCAGTAATAGCCGTGGTGATTTTGTCACCGGACTGCACCACGGCCGTACCGGTTTCCGTTTCAGCCGACAGGATTTCTCCGAGCGTGACCTGCATGGTCTGCAGCGCCGGCATCACCTGTGACTGAATAGGGATGCTGCTCATTTCTTCCGTCGGATAAGCCATTACTTGCGGTGCTATTGCTGCCAGCACGCAGGCAGCCAGCAACCTGCGGCTTACTGGCCATCGGTTATGTATTTTCATCACTATCTCCTTTCAGAGCTCGTAGCCCTGTTTGCTGATGAGCTCATTTGCCAGCGTTTTGATAACGCTTTCGCCCTGCGCTTCCCCCACCATGCGCCGGCGCTGCTCGATGACCTTAGCTGCGGACCCTGCAGGGAAGAATCGGCCAAGAATGCGGCGGGCCGTGCCGGCGCCCACTTCCTTCTGAATATTGCGTCGCAGCGACATATCTTCAGGCGTGGTGTTGTGGCCCCACAGCTCCTGCGGACCGACAGTATTTTTCATGATGTGCGCAATAGTGCTGCCACCCTTCACGCGGAAAATACCGAGGAACGGCACGCCGCTGCCATCTGCTGATGGCCCGCTGCCCATACGGGCGAAGCGGTCGAGCGTTACGTCAGGGATCTGGAAGCGTGCCTGCAGCGCCTCACGGTCGTCAGGGTCAACCGCCACCATATATACGGAGTTGGCTGACTGGCGCAGCGCCTCAGGCATATCGCGGAAATACTGCGATGACAGCACAGTACGCACTGCAAACTTGCGCTGTTCGCGGTCTGCGGTTTCCAGCATCGGAAAAATAAACGGTACATCTTTAGCGTTATGGAGCTCGTCGTACTGCTTCGTTTTCACCTCCTGATCCAGCTGTTCCACGCGAGCGCGGTGTAGCGCGTGCCAGCGGCGGTGCAAAAAAGGAAACAGTTCATCCTGGTACTGCGGCAGCACGAAGTCGCCGCCGGCAATGTGCCCTGCAAACAGGAACATTAAGCCGGTCTGCAGCTGCCCGGCCTTGGATTTACCGCCCGCTACATACTGCAGATCTACCGTTATGACGCGCGCTTTCGGGCTAATCATGAACCGCGTGCGGCCCGCGAACATCCGGTACTGGCCACAGGCGTCCCGCAGACAGCGAGCCATGTACTCAATGAGTGCCTCGCCGCTGCCGTCGCGCTGGACACGGCCAAAGTTACTCTCAAAGTCAGGGCTGCTGAGCAGCGGAGCCATATCCGCAAGCTCCGGTACTGCCTGAAACTGCGCGCGCTGTGCTGCTTCAGTCCTGCCCGCATCCTGCAGAAGATCGCGCACTTCATACCAGGTGCAGTGTTCGCGATAGGCAGGATGTTTTTCCCAGATATCAGCCTCTTCTATTGCCAGATCCACTTCAGGCACCAGTCCAGGCTCATAGCGACGCGGATCATCACGCGCTATTTTGAATGCTTCAATGATGAGTCGACGAAGAATAACGGGCGTATCGCGGGCATTAGGCGGAGAGCCGGTTGAAGGGTCTGTGCAAAGAACGCTTAGCGCGTTTTCCATAAACTCGGCTTCATAAGTCAGCGGCATGCTGAGGCCCAGCTGAATATCGAACAGATTGCGGCAATACTGAGATTCATTACGCAGAATGATATTCAGCACTTCATCCTGTCGCTCCGGCGGCAGCCCTTCCTTAAGCATCGAGACAGCACCTTCAGAACTGAACCCCTTATCAATACCGCAATAAAACGGCAGCTGCTGTTGTGCGCGGCTGGCGAGGATTAGTGTCATTCGGTTGATAAGTACGGATTTACCGCCGCCCGACTCACCGGCCACGATAGTAGTGAGCTTGGTCTGTTTTGGTGATGCCAGGCCCACCGGGATGATTTTTCCGTCCGGTGTGGGATAGAGCGCATCGCCATCGTCATTCCATGGCGACGCAGGTCGCGTCAGCGGCATCAGGTTTAGCGCTTCTGAAAGGGGCGGATACATCAGGCAGGGTCCGGGCGAGGCCGATGACGCGGTAAGCGTGGATACCCATGCTCGCACCGGATCGCCGAATGTCTGTGTAACGCCACACACTCCCCATGAGGTCAGTGCCTGACTGAGCAGCGTCAGGTTGCGCGTGACATCTTCTGGCGTGTCGCCCCAGGTGGCCACGGTAATAGTTTTCACGCACACAGGTTCAATGCGCTCACGCTCCGCGAGGAGATTTACCGATTCACTGATGGCCTTCAGGCCGGGCACCCATTCTGTAAAGCCCAGCACGGCATGCTTTCCTGCCAGACGGCGCATGCCGCCAGGCATCAAATCCTGGCGGATACGAAACGGCACGCTGCGGGGGATAAGCTCGCGTAATCGGGCAAAGCTCTGGGGATTCTGCGGGCCGAGATCAACGGCAATCGTTCCGTGCCAGATGCCGTGAATTTTCAGCAGGTTGTCGCGTATCTCCTGGACGCTGGAATTCATTACCTGAAATTTAAGCCAGGGTGCGAGCAGCGCGGTCACGTCTTTCCCCTGACGCACGCCGTGAGGTATTACGCGGTCATCAGGCAGCAGCGGTTGCCAGCCATCGCTCGTACCTTTCGGATCAATTTGCGCACGCAGCACCCGCCCCGCCTCATGCGCATCTATACGTCTCAGCAGAACGCCCTTGCCGGTATCTCCGAGCGCCCGCTCAACCTGTGAAAGAAAGGCATCGTGACGTATCTTCAGGCCGGGCAGATGTGCCGTAAGCGGATTCTGGCCAAACGCCGCGGGCGGGCTCGCATTAATAAGCTCTTTAAGGCGGGCATTCTCATCTCGCAGCTCATGTCCTGCCAGAACGCCACGCCCGGAATAGCAGACAAGCCAAGTGCGCTCACGGTTCACCCAGGGCGCGAGCGTAGTCACCTGTTCATCCAGCAGATAAGCCAGGTCCAGCCCTGTACGCTTCAGTGATCGGTACTGCGGCGCCAGCAGGCGTTTTACTTCAGCCTCCCCGCCATCAGGATCGCATTCATGAATCGTGCTGATTTTATGGCCGTGACGGCGGTAGAGAGCTGTGAGGGTTTCGGTCATGCGATCCAGCCGACCCTGCCAGGAGTCAACATTGTCTGGGCCTTTTGCTTCGTCGGTTTCGCGATAGCTGCCGGCCACCTCATAGACGGTCAGGAAGTCTCCGCCATTCGTCACCATGATATAGGGTGCGCTCAGTTCCGGATGACGAACGCGATCGTCGTTCGAGAGTTTTATGACGGTTTCAAGGTCGCAGTAATCAGGCAAATCGCGCGAAACGGCAAAACGCGTTACAGCGGTAATAACCTCTTCAGTCCAGCGGATGAGGCGGTTTGGCATACAGGTCACTCCGGATATAGGTATTCCATGCCGGGGTATTCACCGCGCTTTCTGCGGTTCGCCCCAGCGGCAACAGCAAGGTAAGGTCACTGAAAACGTCAGGGGGAAGGATCAATAAACAGCCTTCAAGCCTCTGCTGCATCTGCGCCCGCCGTACTGGCGGGAGCTGCTTCATAGCAGCAGCAAATTCCCCAGCGCGTGAGGTGTGCCACATGCCTTCAACTTCCCGGGCGTGCCGGGCGAGCCAGTTCCAGATTTTTCGTGACTCCTTTCGCACGCTTTTAACCTTGCTGTGAAGTCCGATAAGAGCGCGGCGCTGCAGATTGATGATGTCTGCTGCAGGCGCATCTGGCAGCCAGGCAAGGTGTCCGTGTGCAGCCGTGGGGCTATCCAGATTGAGGGTCAGCCAGCAGAGCGTACAGAGCGGCACGGCGTCAGGCCCCTGCCAGAGGCGCTGTGCCCGCGTACTGCAGCCGCAGCAGGCTGGACCTGCGTCAACCGGCACGGGCGGAGGAGCGACATCATTTCCGCTGATGCCCGGCACGAGCTGCAGCAGATCCGGTGCCGGCACGTTAAGAACAGTCATAGTGTGTTCCCGACAGAAAGGGTTGCGAAGAAGTTGGGACAGTAAGGAGAGCGCCTGCCGGCACGCTGTTGAACACGGGCAGGCGCGGTACAGCTGTTTACCCGTTAGCCTACGCTGACAGGCGTCATACCCATCTGGGTCTGACCACGCTTAATCAGTTCAGGAATAACGATCAGCAGCAGGCCGGTGACAAAAGCAACCCCGACCATCCAGGGCTTAATCTGCGGGTTATTTTTCATGGACTTAAGCGATAAAATACTCCCGACCACGCCGCACACTCCCAGCAACTGACAGATAGTGAGTACGTTTTTTGTGGTGGAAGAGGCGCCGGTAGCGAGGTTATTGCCGATATCCGCGAGATCGCCGGCGGCCATGGCCCCCGGTGAAATGAATGCGACCCAGGCGAAAAGCGCACGCAGAAAAGCGCGACGCAGAGTTTCAGACAGCATAAGGGCGCGCGAAAGCACCGCGCAGGTGATACGGTTCATCATGATATTTCCTTGAGAATATGGCCGGACGGCCGGTTAAATCGTCCGTGACGGACGCGAGCGTTAAGGCCTGCTTAGCGCATGCCAAAAGATTTCTGAATGGCGTCGAGCAGATAGGGACTGCACACAAAACACACGCCGATAATAAATTTAACGGTGCCGCTGTTAACGTCGTTGCCTGACGTCAAACCGGTATGGCCATCCTTTTTTGCCCGGCGCCACAGCAGGACACCAGAAAGAACAAACCACACGCCGAACATGCGCAGCAGTGTCAGGATTGCGTTGGCCGCAACCGCCCCTTGTCCAAAGGTGCCGACATCAACGTAGCTGATGGCATCAAACGACGCTTCCCAGCCCACCTGATGTGCAGCAGCCTGAATCAGCTGCTGTATAGCGCCCAGAGTGGCGCACAGCAGAATCATCCCCACTACGCTGCCGCCACCTGCCGCCTGACCGGGTGCCTTACGGGCAAGCCAGGACTGCCGGACGAGATAGCCGCCGAGGCCGAGCACAGCGAACAGCACGCCGAGCGTCAGCGCGAGGTTAATACCTGCGCCAAGCAGACCAGAGGCCAGATTCGACAACATTGTGATGCCGTCGAGCGAACCACCCATGACGCCTCCTTAGCGCAGCACGCCGGCGCTGGTCGTAACGCTGCGATCTGCGGTACTGATATCGCTGACGGTAATACCTCCCAGGCTATCCCCGGACTGCACCGCCCACGTCCGTCCCTGCCAGCTGACCCACGCCATACCGGCCTGAACGCTTTCAAGACGCATACCCGAAAGTGCTGAGCGTCGGATATTTTTGCCTGCCGCGTGATGACCGCCGGCTGCCGGATCCTGACGGGCATTCATTACGGTAAGCTGACCGGCCAGCCGGCTGTTCTCTGACGCAATCGAATCAAGCCGCTGCTGCATGCCAGCCAGCGCCGCAGTTTGTGCCCGCACGGTCTCAGAAAGACGGGTAATGGCCTCGCGGTTTGCTGCTTCAAACTCCTGCCCTTCACGAATGATTTTCACCACTTCTTCCGGCAGTGTGCCGCCAGCCGGAGCATTGCCGATAGCGTCAACGGGAACGCTGAGCCCTCCGGTTTGAGGTGCTGCTACAGGCCTCTGAGATACAACGCTGACCTGAGGCTTAACTGAAGCTGGTTTAACCTCACTGAACCCTGCATCGTTTCCGAATGCCAGCTGCCCGGCGTCGGGTGCTGATGACGCTGGCCAGTACAGATACAAGGCCGCGCCAAGAATTAACAGAGCGCCGCCAGCAAGCCACGGCAGCGACTGCCCGAGAAACAAAGGTCGCGTCAGAAGGCTCTCTTTTTTCGGTAGCGGAGGAGACTGTTGAGGCTGTGGGGTCGGCGGGACGTTATCCGCCGGTAATGTCTGGAACTCATTCAAGGGCGTCTCCTGTTTTTCTCTGTCGGGCGTCGCGAATGCGCGCCTGTGCTTCTTCACGCAGATCGGCTGCAGAAGGGGTTGGATTGTTGCGCCAGCCAGCCGGAGCTGCAGCACCAGGGTTACCTGATGCTGCTCCCTGCGGCGCTTCGGCATCGGTGCTGTACACGCCGCTCATGAACTGAATGGCTACTACTTTGCCGTAATCTACCGTGACAGTACGATCCGGCAGACGGCCCGCATCGTTCGTCAGCACCTGCGCGGCTTGCTCTGCCGCACCGCCAACGATAACGCCTGCCACCGCTGAACCGTCCGGCGCAGACGGCCGCGCGGTAACGGTATTGAATCCGTTAGTCAGAACCTGTGTATTCGACTGCGCATAAAGCTCGCCGGTCGCACCGATCCCCTTGAGGATGGCGGGCAGCAGGATGCGACGACCGTAGTGATGACTGACGTCAGATGCAATGTTGGCCACGAGCGTCTTGTCATCCAGCCCGTAAGCATCGATTTTGTAGGCCTTCCTGTTCAGGGTCATAGAGGTGAAGTGAATAATGACGCCATCGCCTGAGAGCTTCGCGCCTTCAGGCGCCTTAAGCACCGCCCCTGTATACGGACCCGTTTTAATACAGCCCAGCACCGGCGTGGCGCCGTTATCTGAGTCAACACCCGTACAGATTTCCCCGGGCCCTCGCCAGTAAGGTTCCACTACCACGGATGCCGGCGGAGCATTCAGAGTGTCCTGCCGGCTGCGCGCGGCGGCCAGCTGAACTTCGCTTTCGGGCAGCGAATCGCGCCAGGCGGCCCAGCTGCTTTCCTTTCCACCAAGTAACTCCGCCCCCGGCAGCTCGCCCGTTTCAGGCGGCTGCTGCATTTTCGCCAGCAGTGTGCCCAGCGCTTTCTGCCGGGCTTCTGCCAGCGCCTTCTGCTGCTCCTGCGTGCGGCCAATGCCTGTATTTTGCGGTGGCGGTATAACCTTCGGTTTATCCTGAGCCGGCCTCACCTTAACTTCCGCAGGTTTTATAACGTCCTGCTCCAGCGGAATGCTGCTAATAAAGCTCTGATTGCTCGCTGAGGCGTCATGCGCACCCCTCGCATTGTTTTCACGGATAAGATCGCGATAGGCCTGCTGCTCCTGCGCATTATTCTGAGCTGTGGCACCGAGGTTGTTCATGTCTATGCTGGATGGCGCGGGCGGAGGCGCTGCAAGCCATGTCCATAACAGGTAACCTCCACCTATCAGCACAACTGCGCCAAGCGCTATCATCCCCATCATCAGGCGGACACTGCGCCCGCCGGTATTTTGTTGATCGCTCATGATTACTCCAGGGCAATGCTGAGGGCCTCAGTACGCCCGTCAACGGAAAATGCGACGCGCGGCGTCAGCGGCAGTTTCCACAAATGAGTGCCATCTGCAGAGGACAGCGTGGTATCGAACTCGTCCCGGATATCTGCCCGCGAGCGGATATACAGGTCATCGCCCTGCTGCCACACCACCGTGTCCGGCACACTGCCTGTAGTCTTCAGGCGTTTTGCACCGGAAGGCGGCACCCCGTCCAGAAACGCCTGCAGAACATCATCGTGAAGCCCGATGCGTGAAGGCGATGGCGCGTCGGCCACAGCGTCCGGCCCGCGGCGGGGCACGCGCAGATCGAGCCGCGCGTCAACCGTCCAGGTCTTTTTCGCTGTGTCTGGCTCACCGCTCATCACGCTAATCTGGAGCGGAACGGAAAGCCCCTTCAGGCCCACGGTAACGAGCGTGCTCACGAAGTCGCGCTTCGCCGTGATAATCATGAAGGAGGTTCCGGGCATCCATTTCACCTTGATATCCGGCGACCCGCTGACCGGATCACCGAGCAGACTCCAGGGAGCACCGGTACTGTCAATAAAGCTGACTGTCGCGGGCCAGTTCACGGCTGTACGCACCAGAGGAAGGCTCGCACCCGGCTGCAGGCTCAAGGTTTGCGCTGTAATACGCGGCACGGCCGTGATGCCCGGCGTGGCTATTGCCCGATCCTGTTCAGCCTGCTGCGCGCGTAACTGCCGGATTTCATCAGCCGACAGTGGTGACAGCGTTGCCTGCGCCTCATCGTATGCGGCAGACGTTGGCAGCGGGAGCGCCTGCCCGGGCAGTGGCCCCGCCGTACTGCTGCCGGCCGGCGTCTCACCCGTCGTTGCAGCGCCCACGCTGCCACACAGCCCCAGACACAGAGCCAGTACCAGAGTGCGAATGTTGCTCATAAACCGTCCTTATCCTGCATTGTTGGTGATAGTCTGCGTGACCTCCAGACCGCGCGGCTTCAGTCGCACATCGGCCTGCTGAATGCGCAGCGTAAATATGTAGCGCAGCGGCGGGCTGCTGCTGTTCTGTCCCTGAAGGCGCATCGTAACCGGGTACTGGAACTCCCAGGTGTATCGGTCACCAATCACACCCCGGCGCGCTATTACACCCGGCTCAACGGTATTGGTGAGGTTCATTCGCTTGTCCCTGACGAGCGACAGAATGTTGGAGCCCGTCGTCAGCGCCTGGTTATAACCGGCAAAACCCTCCTCTGAGAAATCAGGTGAGACGGCGGTCATCTGATCGCGGTAATGCACGAAGTCGAGCGTAAAGGCTTTACTGATCGTGTCAGCACCAAACTGCCTTACGTCGCTTTCGCTCCAGACCGGTTTGTCCGTCGGGTAGAAAGGTGTAATGCGGCCGTTTTCCGTCGCGACGTAATGCTGCGGCAGATGTATGTAGGCCCAAAAGAGCAAACCGATAGTGATTGCCTGGATAACGTTGAGTACCTGACTCCAGCCTAAATTTTTCAGGCATTTGCGGGCGAACTCAGCGCCCAGCGTGCGCTCATGCTGAGCCTGAACGGCATGCTCATAAATATCCGGATTGATCTGGACAGGAGCGGAAACATCAGGCGGCTGAGCCGCTGCAGGGGTTCGCATGTGTTACTCCTTACATGCCGTAGGACTGCCACGGATCGATATTGTCCGGCAGGTAGCTGTTGATTTTGTCGGTCATTGCACTGCAGACCTTCTCTGACGCCTGATTCATGATGTCCTGCAGGCTGGGGAAGTGCGGCAGGCTCACGGAAATATCCCGAATGCCTGAAAGACAGTTCTGCATTTGATCTGACATCTGACTTTCACGTTGTGACCAGGCATCGCTGGCCTTCTTCGCGGCGTTATAGCCTGCCTCACTGCCAGCCTGTGCTGCAGTGGCAGCGCGACAGCTGGCCGCACTGGTCGTAAAAGAGGCGAAGCATAAAAAGACCGCCATAAAGGCGGTCGGGATTTTTTTCATGTGAATACTCCAGTGGGATCGATTACTGCGCCGGCCGCGGCGGCGTGACCGGTGCTGCCTGTGGTGCTGCTGCCGGCTGCTCCTTTGGGTAAACAGTTTCGGCCTTGTAACGTTCGTCATAACCCAGGCGGGCATGCAGTGCCGGCGGGATGCTGGCAGGCTCATGCAGTTTCGCAATTCGCTGCTTCTCATCCCCGGTCACGCGGAAGACCACGTGCTCACGCGGCACCGGCTTACCGTCGGACCGGTTAATGCCGTTGCCGCTGCCGATGGGCTGCGCACCGTCAGGCGTCAGAAGGTTGATAACCATCCTTGGCGCCTCTTTACTATCCGGCAGGCTGACCAGCACATGCTGATAGCTGTCGTTCTGACGCACAACGCCCTGCAGATAGTTACCGTCGCCCTGTACCAGATATAAATCTGGTTTGCCGTCATCGCCCCATGCGGTCATGACCGGCTTACCCGCATCCTCATTGTGAGGTGGTCTTGGCGCTGAAAGCGCATCGCCGGCGCTGGCGCTGCCCTGCCCGTCAGGCCGGATCCAGAAAAGGCCGTCGGCGGGTTTTGGCGGGGCGTCAATGCTGATGCCGAGCTGGCTGACCAGTGCATGCTGCACCTGCGTATAACGGTTCGCGCTGAAGGCTGAGAGCTTAATCATTTCATCGCCGCCGGTCTGTACGCGGTTTCCACGCGCAGAGGTCAGCGCCCATTGGTTCCGTTTGGTCTGTATTTCCTCATAATGGCCAGTAAAATTTCCTTGTATATCTTTTACCGGCTTATTAACCGTCACGGGCTGCTGCCCCATCCACTGCAGCGTCACCATCTGGCCCTCTCGCAGACGTGTTTCACGTATTAAACCCGCAAGTTCTTTCCCCCAAAAGGTCTGCGAGCCTTCACGGGTGCGCAACGTGATGAAAGTGCTTAATTGCTCTTCTTTCTCAAATCGGAAAGGCGCCTGTCCGCAGGCCGTGACCTTGCCCGTAACGGGCTCGCGCGCTTTTTCAGCGGGGGTGTGGATGTCAGGACGAATGGCCGGTTTTTCTGGATTCACCGGTAATGAGGATTCCGGTGCCGGCGTCATATTTCGGGAAGCGGGAGCTTCAGCCATCGCTGGCGCAGCAGCTGCCGGAGTAACAGGCGGTGCCGTGCTGGTTGCAACGGCTGCAGACGCGGTGACTGGCGCAACCGGATCCCCGCGAACTGCGTCCGGTGTTGCGACTGACTGACCCGCTGCAAGCCTTGCCTCTTCAAGTGCCAGCTGCTGACTCGGGTTTTTCATGCTCACCTGCAGCCCGTTATTCACAATAACGCTGATGGCAAACGCCTTAAATTCATCACTGCCGGTCAGCTCAATTTTGCCGTGATAGAACTTCGCAGCGGTCAGCAGTGCAGCCAAAACCTTTTCTTCGTGTGCGCTGGCGCCTTCGGCCATGACCAGACGGTTTCCGCGATCAATAAACGCCGGCTCACTATCGAGACGATAAATTACGCTTTTGCCATCAGGGTGATCTTCATGTGAGACCCGGCTCAGCAGCTTATCCTGGTCGGTTCGCGCGGCGTTTGCCGCCGGGGTATCTTCAGGCTGCGGCGCCACACGGCGGGCTTCTACCAGAATGGCATTCTCTTCTCCGAAGGCAGCTGTGAGTGGCGTTGCCGGGAGTGCCGGGCTGCTGTCCGGTTCTGTACTGCGTTCTGCTGCCGGAACTTGACTCATCAGGCGCGCTTCTGCAGCAGGAGCCGTCGGCTCTGAAGGAATCGCATCATGTACCTCTTCTGCCTGTACTGGCGACGTGGACGTCGCATCCGGTGTTGGTACAGATGTTTCAGGCTCAGCAGAAATCACAGGCTGTGCGGCAGACGCTGCTGGCGCAGCATCCTGTACCGTCTCTGCTACCGCCGGCGCGGATTCCGCGGCAGAGGTGATAACCTCCGGTGCCGGTCCGGATTTATCAGGCTCAGCAAAGCTGGCAGTCTCTTCTGGAGCTGGATCGCGCGCTGCCGGCGCGCCATCAGCGGTTGCTGCAGCCGCATTTACTGGTGCGGATTCAGCTGGCATGACGGGCTGCGCTGCTGCAGACTGAGATATTACGTCAGAGGCAGCTGCCGTCGCAGAAAACGCACTCAGGCTTGCAAAAACACCTTCTGCGGCCACTAATGCCTCTGGGCTCACTCGTCCGCTTTCTGTCTGACGCACAACTTCGTTGCGCAGAACTGCCAGATTTTCCTCAAACTGTGCGCGACTGACGTCGCCGCGGATTAGCATTGCATACTGAGCTTCAACACGCGCCGGCACTGTGGCGACATCGAGCGAGGCTGATGCCGGATAGCGCGAAGCAAAATCACCGAGTGGCGCCGCTGAATCCTGAGCAGGCATGCCTGCGAGACCGTTTTGCGTAACCCTGTCAAACGCGCCCTGAATCTCATTCAGATGGCTTTCTGCATAAACCCCTTGCGCTTTAGCCTCATCGAGTTTTGCCTGAAGCCGCGCTACATTTTCTGTCAGCAACGACGCTGACGATTCGCCGCGAGCCAGCGACACGAACCCGTCGCGTAATTCATTCTGGAGCCGGTATAACGCCGTTGAGTTCAGATCTTCCGCTGATGCCGGAGGAAGCTGAGTCATGCTGACCGCTGTTACCGCCGTAAATTGTGCCGCACGCTCGGAGCTCTGAAGCGCTGCCATGCGATCAAAGACCGCGCGGGTTTCTGCATGACGGCTGCCGGTAAAGCGCTCCGGTTCGGCCCGGGTAAATTCGCCGTAAAGCATCCGCACTTCGCGATCAAACTGCGCCCGCGTAATGTCTCCCTTGGCGAGCAAGGCATATTGCTGCGCCACCTTCGCCGGTATGGTATTAACGTCAAGGCTGCCGCTGGTAGGATGCAGTGAGTTCCATGTATCACGCTGACCTATCAGGCTACGCAGGCGGCTGACTGCACCTTTATCCATCACATCTGCGCCAGCCATCCCGCCCTGCGTCAGACGATTAAATACCTGCTGCATTTCTTTCATGTGCTCGCGTGAGTAGACGCTGGCAATCCCCGCGCTGTCTACCCGCACGCGAAGCGAGTTAATGTCCCTGAGCAACGCCGCCGGTGAAGTCTCACCCGTAGTCAGCGCAGCCAGCCGATCCCGCAATTCCGCCCCCGTCCCATAAAGTCCCATGTAGTTGTCATAGGGGCCTGAGGGAGCTGGCGACGCCTGCATAGCGGTTGATGCCGGTACGGCGATCGTTTCAGTCTCGGCCAGCTGAGGTGCAGGCTGGGAAACATTAACATCCGGCTGAACGGTAGCAGGCTCGGGATCGGCGATTGCTTTATCCGGTGCCTGAGGGGAAACGGTTTGAGGCTCAGCGGGGGGCTGTTCTGGTTCCGGCACGGCCCGGATAGCCGTTTCGCTGTTCGATACCTCCTGCACAGAAGGTGTGATTTCATCCGCTTCTGCTTTTTGCGATTTCAGAATACGGTACACACTGGTCTGCCCGATGCCGAGTTCTTTAGCTATCTGTCCGGCCTTCATTCCCTGCGCGCTCAGCGCCAGTATTTCCTCTGACTTCGCCAACGCGCTCCCCGAATTACGGACCGCTTTAGTGTCTGCACGTTCAGCGGCCAACTCCGTGCCTGCTGCATGTGTTTCCGGTGCTCTGTCAGGCTTTGCCGCAGGAGAGACGTTCGGCTCATCAACCGGTAGCGATGCCACAGCAGAATTTGCCGCCGGCTGTAATGCAGCTAAAGGTTCCGGAGTGTTTTCTTGCGCAGGGTTCATGTCGTCAGGAGTAGCCATAACTGTTTCCTTGTAGTTGAGCTTATAAAGAGCATCATTAAGTCGAGGAATAAGGGTGGCGCGTAATACTTCTGCGCCGCGGGCCTGGTGAATATCGTTAAAGTCGGTCATTCCGGCCTGCCGCTCAGCCTCAGAAAGCTCCGGCATCAGCACCATTCCGGCGGTAGTAAAGGCAGCCTGGTCGGCCATAACCTTGCCCGTGTTAACCGGTTTCTGGTGATCGTCATCCGCCATAAAGATGTGAGGACTGTTCGGATATTTGGCAAAAAGAACGTCTGCAACGTTCAGCATGTTGCCGGCATCTACTGTCATTACGACCGGAAGCCCGGTTAACTGATTAATACTCCTCGCAGTGGCATACCCCTCAGCATAAAGAACAGGTTCACCGTTGCGCAGCTCGCCCCCAACCACGTTGAAATGGCCAGCTTTGGGTGCTTCTTTGTAAAGGTATTTTTCGCCGTCTGGGGGGATGTACTGCAGTGTGCGGAATTGGCCGTCAACGTCATAAAGCGGTATGGTCAGCGCACCGTTACGCGTCTGCCGAATATCATCATCGGCTGTCACGCCCTTACGGATGAAATAAGCGTGCGCTGGATCAGCAGGCGGCAGCATGTCATAAAGCGCGTGCGCCTTCGCTGTCTGACGGGCATGCGTTGCAGCAAGCGCCCGGGCAGAGTCATCCCTGGACTGTCGGGCAACGGCTTGCATGTGGAGGCGGGCGACAGGATCTGATTCTCCCCCTGACGCTTTCCATTTTGTGATGTCCTTATGTGTTTTAGCAGTCCAGTAGTTGATAAACCAACCGCCAGGAACTTTCCCGTTAAGAAACCCTTTGTAGACGCCGTCACCGTTGCCCTTCGGTCCGTCTGTAACGGATACGCGGTGTATCTCACCATCCATAATCGGCAGACCATCGATAATCAGTCCTGCGTCGGTTAAGGCGTCCAGGAATTCGGTTTCCGGATCGCCTCCACCACTGCGTCTGGCCGGATCCGGCATCCATGCCTTTAGCCGGTCCAGGTCGGCCCCCGGGCGGGCATACCAGAGCTTATCTTCTGGGCTCCACTTTATTGCGTTTCCCCCGTCCGGATGTTTTCCGGCGTCGGCACGCGCGGCGTCACGCTGATCCGGCAGCACGGCAAGCCAGACCGGGTAATCAACGGTTTTCATACTGCCTCCTTACGATGTATCGGGAAATGGCTACTCGCCATCGGTAAAACGGCGATACCACCATGGGCGCCCGCTCAGTGACGTTCCGCGGAGCAGACGTACAAGCCGTGTGAGCATCTCTACCAGGCCCCAGCCAAACATTTTCAGCAGGCGAAAAACCGCTATAACGCCGGAGACGATATAAATCGTCTCCATACAGGGGAAACGGAACCAGAAGAGATAAAGCAGAAATAACCAGGCGGGGATGCCTATGAACGTCAGGCTTTTGCCTGAATTGCGCCAGAAACCGGGGGGATAGTCTTCTTTCCTGAGGTCATTCATGCCGCCACCTCAAATTCGCGGCGCTGGCTTGGAGACATCACCATATTGAGTTCCGCGGGAGCAATACGGCCCTCAACACAGAGCCGCCAGGCCTGATCCACGATGCGGCGTTTTTCCAGCCGGATAATGCTGTTTACGTGTGCGCCCCATTGTGGCCAGGGCATGCCGCCCAGCTTTTCACGCAGGGCATGGTCAATAACGATGTATTCACGGACGGCCGTGCGCTTTCCATCAGTCGTACGCAATAGCGTTTGCACCACCACATACTGCAGCACACCCAGCAGCGCCCACGCCATGGCATCACGACTTTCATGCGGGAACTCCATAAGCAGGCGAGCAAATACCTCGCCAGGTGAGTCGATATGAGTTGTGGAAAGGCATAAGTGACCAAGCTGTCCGGCGCGGATACCGGCATCGATAGTTTCGCGGTCGCGCATTTCCCCCACGCCCATAACCGATGGGGCGCGGCGCAGGTCAGCGCGGATACCGGTTGCAAAATCCGGAATGTCTTCACCTACCTGTGACTGCAGCGGCGGCAAAACATCGTTCGGGCGCCCGAGGATGAACTCAATCGGATCTTCTTTCGTTGTGACTTTACGGTCCGGAAAGGTGTCCAGGCAGTACCGGTACGTTGAAGCAAGCGCCGTGCTTTTTCCGGATCCGGTAATGCCACCCCATAAGGCAAGGCCTTTTTCCGGCAGAATGTGTTCCATCAGTTCCGGCTCAAGTCCCATGCCCTCAAGAGGCGGGATTTCTGACGGGATAACCCGCATCGTCCAGCCTATCGTTTTCTGACGCCCAGCCGTACCCTGCAGCAGGTTCACGCGAAAGCGGACTCGCTCACCGCGATCCAGGCCCCAGCGATTATTTGCATCGCCGTCGAACTGCAGCGCACGGTCTATTGATATTCCCCCGCGCACTTTAGGGCGCATCTCCGGAGAAAATATGTCATCCATCAGCTTGGACATAGTGTCATCAGCCACGGAAAACGGGCTTGCGCGTAGCAGCCGCCCGTAACGGCCAACCACAAAATGATTGTCGCCCTGCAGGTGAATGTCGCTTACATGATTGCGTGCGCACCAGACCATAAAGCTGCGCAACGTGTCGGCGTTCAGGCCACTACTGAAGTTAAAAGGGGTGAATTCTGCTGACATTAACGTTTCTCCGTATTAATAACCGGTTTCCATTTCGATTTGTCAGTAATGAAGCCTGCACGGGCTTCCAGACGACGCTCGCGGTCGCCGGTAGTGAGCTTGTTACTATTGCCGGTAACAGTCTGCTGTCGCTCCGTAACTACCGGCGCAGTGATGAGGTTCTGCCGGCGCAGCAGGATGTAAGTAAGCATCCCGTTATAGTCACGAGTAAGCCGGTTGACGTTGGCCTCCAGCGTCTCGTCAGCGCTCTGGCGCCCCTCCGCCCAGCCTTCATTCACTGCAGCCTGCCATATGTCCCGCTGCACACCGTTTTCAGGCACAAGCCCGCCCGTCGGTTCGTCCGGAGGAACGGTACTCAGCCCGGCCATGAGCCAGCTGCGCCACGTTGGCGGGTTACTGACAAAGCGTTCAGGCTGGATAATTTCGTACACGCGACTCGCGGTGCGTATTTGATCGGGCGTGACGTGCGCTACGTCCGTGGCTTCCGTAATAACTGGCGGAAGCCATCCGCGGCTGCTGATAAGCGGGCGAAAGTCATAAGTGGCATCGAGTTGCTTAGCGCGCGCGTCAAGATCGCGGCGCAGCTCCCACGCACGCTGCGCTTTTCCTCCACGAAAACCGGTGGTACGTCCGCCCTCTGTCAACATCTCCCTGCGGTTATCAGAGACGTCAGCCGTGTCCCGTTTTTGGGGCGACAGATAAGCCTCGGGTCCGGGCGGCGGTGCGCCGTCAGGGCCATAAGCCGGGGTCGGCTTTGACAGGTGAAATCCCGCACAACCGGCCAGCAACGCAGGCAGTAGCAGGACACAGAGTCGGGCTTTCATTGTCTGCCCCCTTTTTTATGGCGGGCCGGTTCAGAAGGAAGTGAAGGCATAAACTGCAGAACCATCTGACCGGGATAGGTCACCAGCTCCGCGCGCCAGGCAGTCTGCATCTGAATGATGCGCAGCAGGTTTGCGTAAGTGATGCTTTGCACATCAATGTCGAGCGGGAGCGGCAGTCGCACGCCGGTGTAGCTGAATGTCTGCCCACGAGCGCGGGCCAGCGCACTCAGCAGCTCTACCGCGTCGCCGTTCCAGCTAAGCGTTATGCGATCGCTGTCGGCACGGATAGCAGCAAAAGGCAGCGATGAGGCACCATTCATATCGCCTTCAAGCCATAATTGTTGCAGCTGGAGATTAACCCGTTTTTTTGCATCAGCATCCGGATGAGGCTGTTCCGCTTGCTTAACATCTCTGCCATTGTAATTACCGGTAGCGGACTGACAGCCAGACAACAAAAAAGCGCACAGGCAGGCTGAGAAAATTGATAATTTCATGTTGATTCCGGAGAGGTTAGATTTGCGCGAGGCGCATTCGCCGTAGTAGAACTCAGCGGCAGTGCAGGAAATGATTTAGATGAATGCCAGGAAGGCATGTCAGTTGGCCGATTTACTCACAAATGGCATAACTGGTTGAACGAATCATTTGCTCTTTTGTGGAGTCACAATATGCAAACCAGGACGCGTCACCCGATGGTATCGATGTTACAAGCCACACGGTTCCCTGATTGGTAATGCTTTCGCAATTTCCGCCGCCACCCACAACTTTCTTTGGTGCCGGACATGTTGCTGTTGCCGCTGAAAATCGTTTGGTTATGGTTGATGCTGAGACAATATCTTTTGAAGTGACTGAGCTCTGCCAGATACCCGACTGGCAGGCCAGAAGCGCACCCGTTGCATCATGACTTATTGCCCCTAACTGCCCACAGCCCGCCCCCACTGTATTCACCTGATCCTGACTCAGGACGCCACCTGCAGAAACATCGCCGTCGGAGCGCAGACTGCCGGCCCTCATCTGTCCGCCGGTGTAAATATTTTTGTTATTTACCGACCTAACCCAATCGTTGTCGGACATATAAAACCCGCCGCCATGGGACTCGTTAAGCCAGCCTTTATCTCCACGAGTGATTATCCAGCCGTTATTGCTCCGAATGTCGTTATTGGCATTTATGCCATTGTTGGCATTAACGTTATTTCCAGCATTAACATCGCCGTTAGCGATGACATTTCCACTGGCGGTTACCGAGCCGCCAGCGGTCACGTTGCTGCCTGCAGATACCTGCCCGGTAAAGGCACCTGTTGCCGCATTCACTGTGCCGCCGCTGTTAATGTTGTTGCCATTCATATCGATGGCAGTATGCATGCGGTTCAGATCCGGACGACCTGTCACCTGATAACGGTATAGCCTGTCGCTTTCGTCAGCGTCAGTACCCAGAGCATCAGCCGAGAGGAATGCAGCGAGACGCCCTTGCTGCGCGCTCAACCCGTAGTCACCGAGTTTTGCCTGCCAGCCACCGTCAGCACCAACCGCGTTGTTTGCCGGCCATACATAGCCGCCCATGCCATCAGCATCTGTTGCTATCTGACGCAGACCTTTATAAGGGATTTCGCTGCCGCCAGTTGTCAGCACAAACGCGACCAGTTGGCCTGCCTGCCCTGGGTCTCTCGCCACTGCCAATTGGTAAGTCTGGCCGCTGTCATTTGTCAGCGAAAATCCAGCAGGCAGATAACCTTGCGAGCGTAATGTGGCGCCACTAACGATGACCGGGCCGCCAGCGACCTGCGTCAGCAGCTTGTCGCGGTTATCGCGCACGTAGCGCTTGCCAGCCTGCGCCACGAAACTCAGGTGAGAGGCCGTCCCGGTCCAGATTTTTTCCTGCTGCATGCCGGCATAGCGATCCATGGCACCCGGTGCGATAAAAAGGATGATGGCCATCACGATGCCGAGCTGAAGCAGCATGTTGCCGCGGTGTACCGCGCGCGGCTTACGTTTCAGTAATTTCATCAGAGCACTCCCGCCAGTTGTTGGGGAAAGAAAAGGCTAATGCCACACAGGTAACCAAACAGTGCCGGTGCAAATGGTTTTGATGTCTGGCGAGTCAGCGCGGCACACAGACAACACAGCAGCAGTCCGCCGGCAGCGGCGTAACACGCGCTCCGCCAGGGCAGCCAGGCACAAAGACCGGCCATCAGGTAAACATCACCCAGCCCCATACGTTCCTCATCCTGACGGAAGTTGGCCATCCAGCGTACGACGCTGGAAAATGCAAACGCTAACAGACTGGCCGACACTGCATCCCTAAGCGATAGCACCGCATCAGGCAGCGCGGCAGAGGCCAGCCCGCCGAGCCAGAACATCACCGTGTAGCGCATCGGGAGCCACTGGCAGCGCAGGTCTGTGAGGGTGAGCGGCACCGCCAGCACAAGCAGTGCGACACTTCTAAGTACGGAGCTGAAAGGCAAACCTGGAGGAAGCGCCAGCAGCCAGCCAGCTGTAAGCAGGTAAATCAGGGCAACCGGCGCCAGAAGCTGCCAGGTTAGGGGCGGACCATCGTGCATCCGCAGAAAGCGGCTGGCCTGATGTGCCTGCAGGGAAAACAGCCCAGCGCAGCAGGCAAGCCACACAGCAGTAGCCGGACCGTCAGTAAAAGAAGTCATGAATTATTCCGTGTAGGAGGTCAGCGGCGCGCCATGTAATCGGCGTAAACCTTGCGCGCATAGAGCATGCGGCGGGCGGTGTTGTCGTCGGCAAAGCCGGCGTTATAGCTGCCGAGACACTCCCATGTCACACCGCAAACCTGAAGGTGCTTGGCCAGAATCCAGGCTCCGACCATAACGTTCAGGCAGGGTTTGGTCAGCAGGTCCTGCTCGCTCTGCAGCACGCCCATGGCACGCAGCTGCGGCACGTGCGTGGAGTTAATCTGCATCAGGCCAAAATCCCGGCTGGTAACCAGTCCCTTTTTATTGCGGTTATAACCGATTGCACCGGCATTAAAGCCACTTTCCACCTTGCTGATGGAGCGCAGCAGCTGTGGATCAACGTGGTAACGCGCGCCCGCCTCGTTGTAACAATATGCCAGCGCAGAGCGGGAGGCGCACAGCATCAATCCGCTGGCCAGCAGCAGGGTGAAAAGTTTCTTCATGATGCATACCGTGAAAAGAACAAATATCAGTAAGAAGGCGCAGGCCGGGGTTTCCCCCGGCCTTCCTGTCATGTGCTGCTGGTAAAGACCAGCGTGTTGGTGCCGGTTGAGCCACTGTCAGCCTTACATTGTGCGGCAGCTACCGACGCGCTGACCGCACCGCTTGTCGCGCTTCCGTTGATGCTGGTTGACGCTACGTTATTAGCGCCACTCATTTTCTGAGCCAGCTGCGCGCAGGCTTCCTGCGGCACCTGCGTATAGGTCAGGGAAAAGGCGGTATTCTGCCCGCCGGAGGTTGCGACCGGCTGCACCGTGACGCTGCCACCCCAGCGATTATTCAGTGATGCACTGCCGGATGATTTGGTCCCGATCACCGCCATGCTGCCCGGCGCACCGCCGAACTGCACCAGTGCGCCGGTCATGGTGGCGGCCGAGCTGAACTGATACGTGCCGCTGGTTTTGAGCATGCCGCGGGTGTTTGTCATCAGCTCACCGGCGTTTGACATCTCCTCCGTGTAGTCAGACCGGCTGAACAATCCGTTACCGGATGCCAGCACATATACAAGTACGAGAAGCGCAGCAATGCCCACAATCACCGCTTCCTGCAGGTTAAGGGCGCCGCGGTGGACGGCAGATCGTTTTAAAGGTTGTGACATGATAAAGACCTCATTGGATGAAAAGTTAACGGTTGCCGATTAGCGAGCCCAGATCCTGGGTTGCAATAAACGTGAGCATAAGATAACCGGCGGTGACGAGCATGCCGAGAAGCTGCAAAAGCCGGGAAATCCGCTTGATGCGGTTGATAGATTTGGTGAGCCACATGCGCGCGAAGTTCTCGATATTATCTTCGCCACCCTGATTGGAGGTAAGCAGTAGCAGCCTGTCGATAGCCTCGCGCGAAGGAAACGCATAGCCACTGTCGGCCAGCGCCTGGCCGAGATGTTTGCCTCGGGCCACCTGACGCCGTGTCGCTGTCAGCCGTTCATACAGCCAGGGCGTCGCGTTGCGGCTGAGCATATCGAGCGCCTCCTCCGTGCGCACGTTCGCACGCAGCAGTGCGCTGAGATTTAGCAGAAACGATACACCCTGCATCTCCCGGTAAAGACTCCACGGAAGCAGCCTGTCCAGCACGTGTTGTCTGATTTTCCCGGTAAGCCGGGGCAGCGACCAGATAACCCATATGCAAAAGGCCGCAAGACCCGCTGCAAGCACGTACCTGTTACCGATAAAGAAGTGGGTAATGGCGCCAAGCCACCACAGCGGGCCGGTCCAGAGATTGGGCGGAGCAAGCTGTTCCAGCCGCGGCAGAAAGCGATCGTAAACCATCTGCATCATGTAAAACGTTCCGGCCAGCAGCATCACCGGATAGGTCAGGTTTACTACCGCCGTGGCTTTCATCTCGCCAATGCCTTTCACTACCTCAATTGCCCGCAGCAGGGCCCCGCGCAGGTCTTTCGCCGCGCGACCTGCGCGCAGGATGGTTGCCTCCTGAGAAGGGATCCAGCCGGCAAGCCCCACATCAAGACCGCGGCCGCGGGTAAGCGCGTGCCTGATGTCAGCCAGACAAAGTGATACGGCATCGTTACGCCGGCGCCGGGTGCGCTGCATACCCGCAATTGCGTCCTCCGTCTTCTGGTTGTTCTCCAGAAGAAATGCCAGGTCTTCATACAGCGTCATGCGGTCAGCTGTGCTGAAGGTTTTCTGTCCTATCCAGCGGCCCAGCCCTTCAGAACGCGCGCTGCCTTTCGCAAACGACCCCTGAAGCCGCTCACACCACTGGCGAATAAAGTCATTCATGACCACCTCCGGCCCCGTAAAGCGCCAGGGCTTCCGGCGGTAGAAGGTTCAGGGCGTCTTCATCGAGCGGACTGAGCTTATCTGCATCGATGGGGTCAGCCTCCCCGGCCGCGATATAACGCATAAGGTGTGCTCCGCGCGTAATACCGCCCATGTGATGTACCCAATAGCTTCGCGCCGCGAGCTTGCCATGATCGCGATAGAGCTGCATAAAGCGGGCGTCAGGACGGATGACTTCCGCAATAACTTTGCGCCCGGTGATTCCGCGCCAGCAGCCCGGTGCGCTACAGCCTTCATGGTTGCGAAACGCAACGGTTTCAGTGTCGCATTGGGTCTCAACCAGCTCGCGATCGTCTTCGGAAAGGGTATCTCTGACGTCTGCCCACCCTTTTTTGCAGGATGGGCAAAGCATCTGTACCAGGCGCTGCGCGATGAGGCCAATAACTACCTGTGGATCCAAGACCATCCCCGGCGCTATGCCCAGCGTATCGGTCAGGCGATCAATGATGCCGGTTCCGTCATTGGCGTGCGTCGTTGTCTTGACCAGCGTTCCACTCTTTGCTTCGCTGATGCTGGCATTAGCAGACCAGGTATCACGTATCTCCCCGATCACCGCAGCGTTGTAGTCCAGTCGCTTTAGTGCAGAAAGGCGACGCTGCCAGGCGCGGGTTACAGATTCAGGATCGTTACGGTCGGCTATGATCGTTGTCTGTATAGCTCCCGGCACCTTACCTTCAACCGGGTCTTCCACAGTTATCAGCCTGCGCTTGCCACCGGTCATCTCTACATACATCTGACAAAAGGTTCGCATTGTGGTGCTTTTGCCTGATCCAGTGGGGCCAGCCGTGATGATGATGCCCTCAGGACGCTTAAGCATTCGACGGATCAGCTTCTGCTGTTCTGGCAGGTAGCCCAGCGTATCCAGCGAGGGAATGTCCTGACTTTCATCAAGAATGACGCGCAACACGACGTAAAGCCCGGACTCTGTAGGCACAGCTGAGTAGCGCGCCGCATAAAGGTCCAGAGCCGACACGAACTCATTACGCAGGCGTCCGTCCTGTTCATCGGTTTCACTGAAAGCCTGAGGCGCAACGTCACACATAGACATGACAATGGTTGAGGCAAGGCTCATGCCCTCCTCAACGTCCAGCTCAGCTTGCAGTTCAAGATCACCGTGGATGCGGAATACTACCGACGTGATGTTATCGGCTCCGATGAGGATATGGATGTCAGAAGCGTGAAGTTCCCCTGCGCGACGCATGAAACTCACCACTTGTCTCTGCTCCGGCGACCAGTCGCCTGCGGTGGCGGTGCCAGCGCGACCAGTCTGCTGTCGGCGCAACTCGCTCAGGTGAACAGGTTGTATATCGAGACCCGGGATCTGGCGCCGGGCGCGGGCAATTTCTGACTGCACAGCCGGACTGGCGCGGTGTTCGGTTGAAACGTACAGTCTCGCCTGCTCCGGATTTCTGTCGTCCAGGTGAAGCAGATTCACAGTTTCTTCGCTGAATTCCATGCGCTACCCCGCGAATGCCAGTGACACGAGGCCTTTGTCAGGGCTGCTGACCGTCACCTCACCGAATGTGATTTTAGCTACCGTCCAGGCAGTACCAGGAATGCGGCTGCCTGCCTGCACGCGAACCTGATTTCCGCCGTCAAGCTGAAGTGTCGCGGAAAGCAGCTGTCCGCCGGATATCTCCACAATCAGCGGCAGCGCGCGACTTTCCTCCGCCGGTTTTGCAGCGGCACTATCCTTCGTCGGTGTTGCCGGCTGCGGATTGAAGGGTCCACCCAGCACCGCGTCATAACCGTTTTTTTGTAGTTCATTGAGCGCCTTAGCCTGTGCAAGCTGGAACTCATACAGCACCGTTTTGGTCTGAATATCCTCAAGACGTCCGAAGCTGTTGTCCTGCGCCACGGGATCAGCTGGCCTCACGGCTTCAGCTGGGGATGCAGGAATGCCAGCACCGGTCAGGGCATTCTCCTTTTTAACCTCATTCTGCGCGGCCGGCGGCACTGATACCGTCGGGCTGGCAGCAGCCAGCTGGCTGATGAAAACCGCGGGCAGCAGCAGTGGGTGCCACTTATTTCTCTGCATAGAGCATTCCTTCCAGGGTATAGGTCAGCCGGCTGCTGTGCAGCTCGGCCTTTACGGAACTCAGCCGCAGTCCGTTGCCCGGGAAACGCGAGGCGTCAAACAGCCGGTCCGGCGGGATATCGGTAATGAACGTAAAGCTGTAACGCTTCCAGGGCAGCGGGATCTGGTCCTGGCCGACAGTCTGAGTCAGCAGGGTTGGTTCACTGAAGCGCAGGTTCGCCCGCAGGCGTTGCGCATAGCTGGTCATGCGTCGCAGCTGCTCGTCACCAGGCAACAGCGCCTCAGGCAAGACCGGAGTGAAACGCACAGATTCTTTGAAGGAAGCGTCATCAGAGGGGCCGGGCATGTTGAAAATAGCCTGCATACCTGGACCGTAAAGTTGTGGCAGCCGGGCGGCAAAGTCACCGACCGTTCCGCCATCCGGCAGAGCATAGTGAAGCGTGAGCTGTCCCGTTGACTCGCAGATAACCTGGCTGAATACCCAGCCGGCAATCGACAGCGGCGCCTGGCGCCACTGCTTCACGCACCCGCTGAGCATGCCTGAGAAGTCCGGCTGACCGCCCCAAGGCTTAGCCAAGGTGGCGGGCTTGAGTGCTGCCGCCTCACGGGCGCGGGTCAGTTCAGCCTGTACCCACGCGTCATGCTGCGCTTTCTTTCTGACTTCAAGCCAGTGGTTGCCATACCAGGCTGCCACCACACACACCACGCCCAGTAGCAGTAAACGGGATGTTGTACGACTGTCAGTTTTATTCAGCAGTGCTCGGGACGGCACAGTTGCTGGAAGCAGAGCTGCAAGCGGATCACGGCGCGCATCCGGCATCTCCAGCATTGAATCCGGGTCGAATACTACCCAGCCCGCAGAAGGCGCTGGCGCCGCGTCTCGGAATTGTTCAGCTGCCCGGAGAACGGTTGCAGCATCGCCCGTCACATCGCCATAGGGCGAGGGGTGACCGCCGGTAACTGCCATAAACCAGTAATTTCCGCCGGGAAGCAGAAAAATGCCCCAGCAGTCGGCAGGTATGCTCCCGAGCACCGCTGCCGTAAGCGAGGCCGGGCGTTTACCCTTTGGCAGGCCCGCCGCGTCGTCGGCAAGCGCGCCGAGCCAGGTCGCCGGCTCATCAGCCGTACCCGCAGGTAGAGCCAGCCAGTAGCTCGCCAGTTGATCCCGGGCCTCAATTCTCATGCGCCGGCTACCCCGCGCAGCTACCCACTGCCAGTGCAGGCCAGCAATCAGCGCGTATTTCCCCGACGGGACTACGCTGATCGTCGGCTGCGTTAGTTCAGAAGCCATAACGTCTCCTTATCCCAGCACCACAGGCGTCACGAGAATGATGAACATGCGTCGCCCGCCGTCGCCGCGCGCGCCGCCGCCCAGGCCAAAGAAGCTGTAGCTGCCTGCTCCCTGCCGGTTAGCGGAGTCACTTAACTGTTCATAGCCACTCAGTACCAGCGTCTGGCCGGACTGAATGATCACTCGCTGAACAATGGTTTTAGGGGTTGTTTTGGCCAGCTGCGCGTTCTGGCCACCGGAAGTAAATGCCGTGAATGTCGGGTCGTCCGACATGCTGATGGAGAATTCCAGCTGCATCTTCGGTGAGTTAGGGAACAACAACGGCAATGCGGTCATGTTAAAGCCGGTGGTGATCGTTGCTGTGGTAATTGAGGTACTGGTCCCGACGTTCGCTGTCTGGCTTGTGCTGATATTTGGTACGTAATCCTGTTGAATGGCGTTCTGTACCGGCACGGCAGACAGGTTAGTGGTCAGCGCCGAGGCGGAGGTAACCACGCTGAGCTTTGCCTGCTCGTCGAGGGCTTTAAGAAACGTCTGCGTGCCCTGGCCTTTGCCGTCCAGAATGGCCACACCGCCGCTCAGCGCATCCGCTGCAGCACCGGTAAACGGGCTGGTCAGTGACATTCCGACACTGCCGGTGTTCAGTACCGCATTCCAGTCAATGCCCAGCTGGTTCTGATGACGATTCTCGATGCTGAAGACCTTCACCGAAATCATCACCTGGCGGTTAAGCTCGCGGTTGCGATCGTCTATGTAGCGGCCAATGGCATCGAGCACGCGCGGCGTATCGGTAACAGTAAGGACGCCGGCTGACAAGTTGAGACGCCCGGAGCCCGGCGTCAGCATCGACTTCACCGTATTTTCCACATCCTTAAAGATGTTAGATTTGATGGTCGCCGTAGTAGTCTGACTGGTGCTGTTGTCTCCTGTGTTACCGCCACCTCCGCCGCTGGTCCCAGTAGACGTCGTTGTGCCGCTCACCGTTTTCGACACGAAACTCGCGTCGCTGTCCATAAAGTTGATGGCGAAGTTTCGGGTATCAAGCCAGAAGATAGCGATATGTCCGTACTCGTAGCGCCAGGACAGACCGAGACGCGTGGTTACGTTGTCCAGCAGGCCGCTGAGCGAGCCATTCCAGCTGACGCCACGCAGACCGCCCTCGCCCTGAGGCACAGCAACCGGCTGACTGCTGGTCTGTCCCATAGATGCCAGCGGCACCATGCCGCTGGCATCTGGAGCCGGCAACGGGCCGGAAATTTTTTCTGTTTTGCCGCCACTTCCACTGCCAGCCATCGCTGCCTGGGCGTCTGGCGTTACAACAACAGGAATGCGGCACTGGTCAGTAATGAAGGAGCTGACGTAGGCAAGTGACACCATGCCAGGGCGGTTGATTTTGATCGCGCACGGAGGGAGCTCAGAGCGCTGCCCGGCAACTCCGCTGATGGGGACCGGATTAATCCACTGTGATGTCAGATCGCGCACAACCTGCCCGCTTTCAAGCGCGCGTTTATGGGCATCGGCCTGCGCCTCGGCGGCGCCCGCCCGTTTTTCAGTGGCATCCACGCGATCAAGCGTGCTGCAGCCGCTGGCCAGCAGGCAGAGCGCCGCCGCCGCGGTCAGCCGGTGAGGTAATTTCATTGCTGTGTCCTGTAAGAAAGGGAAAGTCAGTTAACCCATACCACGCTGCCGTCGGGGATGACGGAGGGAACGGTCAGCTGCATATCGGTGCCACTATTGTCGAGAAGGCGGCGAGAGACTACGTGTCCTGCGAGGGCGGATTGACGGGTCTGCGTCAGCAGCGCCGCCATCAGCCCGGGTTCTCCGGCGCGCCACACGTATGTTCTGCCGCCGGCGATCACGTTACTGAGGCCCGAAACGCTCTTCCAGCCTGTGAGCTGCGCATCACTGACGCTGACGTTATCCGCCGTGGGGTTAAGATAGCGCCAGTCGTTGATGCGGTTCATATAGCGCACCATCTGTGTAGCCTGGAGACTTTGCGTCTGGTCCTGCAGCTGCCCTGCCTCATGCACGGCCCGCTGGTCAGTGGAAAGTCCGTCCAGCAGCAATCCTGCAAAGATAACCAGCAGCCAGTACATGAACATTACTGAACCTCCTTATCGTCCACCGACACCACGCACTGTGCGGCACGTACGCCGGCATAGAGAGGCACCTTTGCCGTACCGTAGAGGGTGAAAAGTCGGTTCAGCATTTCCCGGAAACTGCCGTCAAAAGTGAGAGGTGCATCAATCCGGTAGTTGGTCGGCGTCAGCCAGGCGACGGTCCAGTTTTTAATACCGGGCACGGTACACGTCTCTGTAGCGGCCTGACTGTAAAGCCAGTCCTTCACTGTGCTGCCGGTTTCAATGCGCCAGTGTCGCACCTGAACTACTGGTAACGGGGTAACCGGCACGACGGGAGCGCGTATTGCGGCAGGTAAAACCGGCACGCTCGCGGCGCCGGCGGCTTTTGCGGTGGCATCGTCGCGGAACGGGTTACGTCCGGTTCCCGTCCGGGTAGCTGTTTTTGCTGGCGCCGACGTGGCCGGATTATTGGGCACAGTAGCTGGCACTGGCTTAATGGGCCCCACCGCTGGCACGGGCGATGATGTTCCCTGACCGGGTGCGCGCGTTTTCTGCGCGCGCTGCGCAGGCTCAACGGTAACCGTTCCCGTTTTCTCGTTCACAGTCGCTTTCATGCCGCGCGTGGCCAGCAGCTTATTGATGACGAACGGCCAGCGATCGTTACCCGTCCATTGCCATAACTCCGGCGCGTCTGCTGAAACAGCCTTATCAAACACGACGGTATGCCCGGGTGGGACGATTTTGCGTAGAGCTGCCCGGAGCGTTGGCGCCACGCCACTCTGCCGCACAAAGCCGTCTGCAGGCCCCGCTCCAACAGCTGACGATGGCGAAAGCGTGCCCGATGTTTTCAGAAGTGAAGCATGGGCGACAGCCGGACGTGATAACAATGGAACAGGTGATTTCACACTTGCCTGCGACACGGGGCGCTGAGCTGAGGGGCTGCTCTGGTGTATGCGGTACTGCATGGCGCTGATGTCGGCCGCGCTACGCGAGAGCATGCCGTCCACCACACCGCCCGACGGCGGCCCTGTGATGACCGCCTGCTGAGCACAGCCAGTCAGAAACAGGGCCGGAAACAGCCCTGCCCGTTCAATAAGTGACATAGAGAAGACTCCGGATAGCTCATGGCCGGCACTGTCTGCCCGGTGGCCTCAGGCTGCCCGGCATTGACTGTGCAAAAAGCGGGATACCCGCCATTCAGAAGGGATGTTGCGGCGCCGGGTGCCTCCCGGTGCTCTGGCCAGACTGACAGACGCCAGAGCGGCGTTATTTAGACTCTACGCATCGTATTAAAAAAATTTAAGCCGATGTCAGTCTGACCGCGTGCGCTGGCCGCAGGTCCGCCGCAACGAAAAGCGCACTGGCCGGTCAGGGCAAGTGCGCTTTTCAATGGGGCGTCATGTTTAGAAGTGACAATGCCGGTTGTGCGCCCGGCATCATCAGGTTCATTTTCCGGACTGTATGAGCCAGATAATGCTCCCCGCGGTGTTGTGCTGTACCAGCAGTAATGCACCGCCTGAAGGCAATCTAACCCGCCCTGGGTTAAAGGATTTATCATCAAGCGATTTACTTTCACGTAGAGGCGTCGCGGAGCTCAGCTCATAACTAACTATGCGAGGGCCATTTTCTTTGAACTGAGGATAAGGGATAACCACAGCGTTCAATTCTTCGGAAGCATTATTTACGCTTACCGGCAGCGGCTGCATATCTTTAGTCCATGCGGTTGACGATGTTATGAATTCAGCCCGTTTATTCAGTAGCACCTTGGTTGCATCTACCTGACTGGGCCTGATGACGCGTAAAGATCCTGAATTCAGCGACGGAATGACAGAATCTGAAGGTATTTTCAGTAACTCTTCAGGACTGGTGCTCTGCGATGAGGTGAAGCGCCATGCACTCACGCTAATGTTAACGCCGCTGCCACACTGCTTGCTGCAGGACGATTTTTCTGGCTGCGACACATCTTTTTGAACGCATGAAGTTAAAACCAAAGGAGAGACAAGTGCGAGAACAATGCAGGTGCGCTGAAGAGAATTCATAATCATGTTTTCCCGGGTTTGAGTAAAGCGCTGAGGTTAGGCCAGCGGGCTGTTAAGGAAGGCAGAGGCTGTATAAGGGTGCGTAGTCATAGATTGTGATCTCTGCTGACGTTCAAACCAGAACTGCACCGGCTCTTTAACCTTACAGACCAGGCCAAAGCGTAAAGCTGTGCGAAAGTTGATGCTGCTGCGCTGCGCCCGTTCAACCTGCTCTGCCAGGATGGCTCTGAAAGCCTCAGGTGTTGCATTGCCTTTGGTAACACGGCAGTCTCGGCAAACCGCTGCAAGCCCGCCGCTGATATATTCCTCGCCAATAAGTTCTGCATGCCAGCCTCGATCGGGCAGCTGTTCACCGCAATAAGCGCAGCAGCCACCAAACTGGTTCCTCAGAGCTTCGCGTTTGTTTTTAGATAGATTCACGATTCACCCCAAAATTCTGCCCGTAATCCGGGCATCAGCTATCAACAAAAATTCAGTAGTTCCGGACTTGCCCACTCATTTGAGTGGGCAAGCACAGACTTCTAAGTGTCACTGTGCGTTATGTGGATTGATACCGTCAGGGATGCCCGTTCACGACCGCACTCTGGTGCAGGGCTAATCTTCTCCAGATACAGGGAGCCCGACGGATCGCCCCGGGGCCTGAAATGAATACATCGCATTTGTACGTAGGGGTATAACGGTAACGCGCCACAATTCCGACTTTGCACTGTCCCGGCCAGTGAAATGAGTACAGTAGCTCCTTTCACTGCCCCGCCTCCCGGCAGGTTCCCCTGATGTGTTGCAGGCCATGACGTAGCCTCCGGACATCTTCCGCGCACCTGTATTGCATGCCGGCAAGAGAGGACCTTGAGATCAGGGTAATAACGGGCACGTTGTTAAAGAGCTGGACCCCGAAAAAAGATAATGGGATGCCCTGCGCGATTGCGCATAATTGACAAAATAAGAGAGCCGGTATTAAAGATACCGGCAGGATTACTTATTTAATCTTTGCCGTTATCTTCGGCAGTAAAACGTTGCCCTGGTGAGGCGAGTGAATCATAAAGCTTCAGATGATCTTCCAGCCGAAATAGTGCTTCTGTTGTTTTTGCTCGACCTGACCTTTTAGCAGAGGCTGTCAGAAGATCATTAAGTTCAGACGGCATGTACAGCATCATAGCGATGCCTTTCTGAGGTTTGCTTGCCGCCATATGTACTCCGAGTTCGAATTTTGTAAGGATTAAGTAAGTGATGCGTATTAGATAAGATTGGTCCTAAAATTCAAACTACCTTAAAAGATACTGGATAGACAAACAGTATCAATGAGGGTAGTCATAAAGAATAAAAAACGTTAATTATCAGATATTTAATCAAAAAAAAGGCGCAAAAATTAATTTGCACCCTGAATTAAAAAACCTTACAGAAGCTTAACTGTCCTTAACTAACACAAATCCAGAATAAACCGGCTTGTAATTAACATCCTGAGCAGGATCTCGGATGCAACCCCCATAGCTGCCATTGCTTCAGCAAGAAGTTGCTCAATCTGAGCAACAGAGAAACGACCTTTGACAGCTATCTCAGCTGCAGGAAACCCAACTGAGTAGAGAATCGCACCCAGCATTTGGTTTTTGTTAAGCTCGGGGAAAAACGGTTTAAGAGAGGTAAGGGCTTCAGTGCGTAATGAAGTAAACACTTCATCACAGTTAATACTGTACTTTGCGCAAATCTGCCGGAAAGTGAAGCCAGCCCAAAACACAGTTTTGAGCTCAGGAAGGGAATCAGTATTGAAATGCTTCTGTACAGACTCCAGAGACTTTTTGACGGTGACAGGAGCAGTTTCAAGAAGGCTTGAGATGTCCTGATGGTTTGCCCCCATAGAATAGAAACAAACGTTTGTAGCCTGCTTTGGGGTTAACGCAGGAAAATACTTGCACAATTGTGCATATACAATAGGATCCACGGCAGCCATAGCAGCCTCCTAGTCAGGTTGATGTGGTTAGCTGGTTGTACAGGGGTCCAGCCTGTGCAATCAGCGACATAGAACTTTAATTTGAGTTATGTCTTAGTTTTTAATCTCCTCACGGTCGTGGTAAATCTATATTCACAGGGCGCAATTCATCATCGTTGCTGAACTTAACCTGAGCCTGTTTCTGCTCTGGCTGCACTCCAGATTGGCTTAAACTCATCTCGGTAGAGCGCACGCTGGCCATCTGTTCTGGATCGCTGACTTTGAATATTTTACCGTCTCGCTTATTCAGGTTCCTTAATACACCAGAATACAGCACACGATTTACAGCCTTCTGCTCACCGCTAAGCGTTGTACTATCACCACTGCGCCATGCGGTAAGCTCAGCGGCTAAATCATTATTATAACGATCAGATTTACTATCAGGCGCTGCATAGACTTCTACTCTGTCACCAAAATCAGTCACAGCAGGTTTACCGTCTCGCAGATAGCTCACAGTGCCGTTACACAGCAGACGCGTCTCATGCTCGCTTGATTTAAAGGTTGGGACATCGTCACTAGGCCCATAATGAATAACGGCAACAGGTTCAGGCCAGACTTTACTGTGCTGCGCATCCTTACGTTTTTCACGATAGGCCCAGCCACGCATCTGGCTAATGGCCGCAACGTTGCCCTGAAGTGCTTCACGTTCTACCCATGACTTCCAGCTGAGAGGTCGATTCGTACCGGCATCACTTAGCGCCTGACGTTCTGAGCGCAGCTGAATACGCAACTCCGCAACAGCTTTCATCTTCTCGAACTCTGCAACGCGGTACATCAGTTTGCGCATCAGCGGATCACGAACTGTTTCCCGCACATGCGCTTTCATAGCAATGCAATGGGCAGAGATCTGACGGAAACGCTCACCGGCACGCAGGTCTGGCTTCTCCCAGCCGGCACGGTAAGCATCATATCGTGCACGAAGAATTTCACGTGCAATTGCGCGCGCCTCTCGACGCTCGCGACGTGCTTCCTGATCGCGTACATGCATCTGCGGCATGTAAAATTTATCAATTAGCAGAATACCATCTTCATCGCTATCAGGATTGGTTACAGGAGGAGCGGGCTGGAATGAACCATGCTGAGATTTCATTGCCTGCAGACTGATTGCCGGATGAATGTCAGAAGCCTTAACGCCAACACCATCAGGATTAAGCAGGTCAAACACGGCAAGGCCACCGTTCTGCTCACGCACACCAAGTCCGCGGGTATACATCAGGTTGTGCAGTAATGGCCAGTCGAGACATTCCTGCTCATGAAAGTCGTTTATCATCTGACGGGTTTCACGAACAGCATAGCCATGGAGGCTTTCTTTATCCGAGAATATTTCTCGCTTGGCCGCGCCGCGTGGAACTGCAGGCATGTCACGGCGAGTGCGGTGCAGCTCGCCATCATTATCCATTTCCCAGCTGCCGTTATCGACTTTGAAGCCCAGCTTCCGTTCAAGCACACGGCAGGATTTCTGCAGGGTATCTGCATCGTTCCAGATGTTCTGTGCACGGAACGTTTCAGGATGAACACGATTAGCTGAGACGTGGCAATGCACATTATCAGTATCGCGATGAATAGCAGCAACGTACTGATGATCCGCCATCCCCAGCTCCTTAAGCGTGTGGTGCACTGAAGTAAAGATGGCATCAGGAGTTGGATCTTCATCAGCTTGCCAGGAAAGGATGTAGTGATAAACCGCATCTTTACAGCGACGGTTCTGCATCGCCGTCATGTTCATCTCAGATGCAGCGGAATCAAGTGAAAAGCAGTTGGTTTCACACAGTACTTCACCAGAAAGCACGCGCTGAATGCCCTCTGGTGAAATGCTGACGATCTGATTTGAGCTCTCAGAATTTTTGCGACCAACGTAATCAACCAGCTGACCAAATCCGGGAGTTGATACATTGGCAGCTGATGAAGTATGCGCTTCATTATCAGACATGACCACCTCAGTAGCTTTCTTATCATCGCGCGTACTCAGGTAGTTAACCAGCTTCTTAAAGCTGGTTTTCTTATCGCGGCGCTTTGGTGGAATGATGACGTTCATCAGTCTTTGATTTCCTTTGCATCTACTGGCGTCATATCCAGTGCGTTAAGTGCTCTTGCAATCTCTACAAGCACCTCCGAAAACTGACGGCTTAGTTCAGTCGTCATGCCTTCCTGCATCTGCGTGTAGAGGTGCTTTTGTAAACCGCCGAGGCATTTAATCTCATTCATCATTCGGATGTCTGTACGCACCTGAATGCGGCGGTTGAGTGCGGTACGCCTGAGATACTCTGACGTCGTCAGCCCGGCCACTATCGCTTTATTCTTGATGGCCTCTGCTTCAGCTTCAGTACAGCGAAGCTGAATGAGTGTGTTCTTCTGACGCTTCTCGCTTTTTGACATAACTCAACCTTGGCACATTACCCGGGTCTCGGGGCGGAGCCCTGAGCAGGTCGTTTTGGCGTTACCGTCTGCGTGCAGGCGGTAATGACAAAACATTTCCTGTCCCTTTATTTAATCAACGTTCGTTATTTTGCCATTTAGCTGTTTAGAAGTAAACCGACGTCATGTAGGAATGGGTATGGAAATTGCCACTGAAATCGAGCAAAATCATGCTTTCACCAATATGAGAGAATGAATGACATGGCGACAGGTAATTTTTTTACACAAGAGCAACTTGATGAGGCTCGCAGGAAGCTTGAAAATCTTCCAGATTTGACACCTCAGCGCATTACACGAGATGGTGCACTGGAAAATCTGAAAGATACCATTCTTGTACTGGCAAAAGAGAAGGGTTACACAGTGGCGGATATTAAATCGGCATTGGATGCGATGGAGTTCCGATTCAGTGAAAAAGCGATCTCCGGTGTGATAAACGAAGGTGGTGGTAAGAAAAGGCGACAACCTCGCAAGGCAGAACCGGCCCAGATTAAAACTAGTTCGCATGACAGCCAGACAGCATAAAGAAAATATCCGGCAGGAATTATATTTCCTTGCCGGATAGTTTTATATCAGTAAGTAGGCGGGTTTTTATTCAGCCTATCAAAGTGTCAGTCGAAGACCTTTCGGTTATAAACAACTTTAAAATCGCTGTACTCCGGTCCATCACGCAGCGGTTCCAGCCGCACAACATTTTCCGCAATGCCGTTCATGGTCAGAACACGTTCGATTCCTGTATGCCAGTCTTCTGCATCGTTTAGGGGAAACCAGAGGTTATTGTTGATCCCGCTCAATAATGGGTCACAACAGATATGAATGCCGCGCCCGTGGCGGGCATTACCGCTGCATGTAACAATCAGTTCGCCACGCACTTCACGCGTTAGTGATGTGTTAACTAATTTTTCTACCACATCATTCCAGTTCCAATCCTCATCGTCAGGCACCGGAAGTTCGACGAATCGCAGTGATTTACATCCCGCACGCGCCATGCTCTTCGCGAGATCTAAAACTGAAGGTTCACCACATGAAGCATCTGCGCCGCTGATCCAGTTACCGTGATGGAAAAAGGCTTCATCGCCATTATCCAGACGAATAAACGTGTACTCGCCCAGCACACGAATGATGTCATTCTGTGTCACGCGTGACGGTGTGACGGAAAAGTTTAGAGGGGTTGTACTACTCATGCATTTTTCTCCAGAGCAGCATTAACGGTCGTGATAAATTGCTGCCACATAGCAAACGGCATCGCCGGAACGTGGGCCATCTGACCAGAGCGTAAAGCATTTACAAACAGCATTGCATGTGCGACGATTTGCGGATCAAAAATCATATAACTCTCCTGAGAGTCTGGTTTTGATAAGGCAACCAGGTAGGACTGATTGCCGTGGAATAAGCAGGGGTAACCCTGCTTTTTTTACGCCTGTATGTTGCCGTTCTGCTCCAGTTCTGAGGTCAGCCATTGACTGGCGCTGAACCATGCTTTTTCATCCTTAAGCCCGAAATGTGCCAGCGCGATACGCCCCGCATCTGCCCAAACTTCTGACACGTCAGCCGGAAGCACAACCGAATTTTCAGGAACTCGCTGCACGACCGCACTGGCTAAGTCATTCAGGATTTGAGCCATTAAATCCCGGCGCTGTGTAAGCGTCATCGGAACTTCATTGAGATCCGTCAGTGCCTTTAGCTGCTGATTCAGCGGCTGACATACGCCACGGCTGTTGATGTACTTACGCAGCCTGTAGCCCGCATCATGTTCAAAGCTGAATGCACGCCAGATAAGTGCACCCGACGACTCACGCACGACCAGGCGAAAGTGACTGCCCTGATCGTCTTCAATGAAGACGTTGCTGAAAGCAGCCGTAATGTTAACAGCCTGTTCGCGTGTAAACGCGCCGTCGCCCAGCGCCGCTACGCAGCGCATTTCGGTAGTGGTGCCCGTCGGGGTTGAAGTCATGATGTGCTCCTGTCTGAAATTAATGATCCGGCTGACCGCCGCGCGGTGCCCGAAAAGCCCTTCTCTGACGCGGTCTTTTTCTTTCCGGTCTGGCCTTTCGCGGCAAGGGCAAAGGAGCAACGACGAAGTGAAGGCATAAAGGGGCGACGGCAAAAAGTTTTTGAGGCCTTTCGCAAAAAGTTTTTGTCGGCGTGTACTTCACCCCTTTTTGCCTGAACCGGCGGTGCTACGACCAGCCCTCCGCGCAAGGGCTGGCCGGAAGGCAGGGAAGCGTCAGAAGGGAAGTTTCAGACCGCCCCGCGGGCTGGCCTTAAAGTCCCGGCAGGGTTTGCCGGGACGGTGAAAGCGTCGGCGCAGCCGGCAGCGGCTTTTGACTCTGGACATCAGCCCGAAACCGCTTGCGGCCGAAACCCGCAGGGGTTCGGTGGCGCTTGCCGGCTTGCCGGTTAGCGACATAGGGCTCGACGACCCGGCTTGCCGGGGAGCCGAAGGGGGCCCACGTTGTTGCTGTTGCTGTTGCTGTTGCTGTTGCTGTTAATGCGACTTTATTGACGACGGAAAGAAATAGTTGATCTCAGAATTAGCGGTACAGATTGGGGGAGACGTACGAGGGATATAAGCAGCCTGACGGGAACGGCCGGTGCGGCAGCACCGCCTATTCCCTGCCCGCAGGGCGGCGGTGTTGCCGTTCCGATGCCGGCATACAATGCATAGAAAAACCGCGCCATAAGGCGCGGTCTATGAGTTGCGTTGCGGTGTTTACTTGCCCGGCCGTTCTTCTGCGTAAGCGGCCAGCACGCCCGGATGCAGATGCACGCCGGAAACGTCCGTATTTTCACGGGCTTTGTGCAGATCGCAGGCAGCCTGCATGGATAACCAGAGGCGCGCCGCAATACCTAGCCCCGCCTCCAGTCTCACCGCCATTTCCGGGCTGACCGATGCCTTACCGCTGGCGACCTTGCTAAGCGCCGAAGCTGATACGCCCAGCTCTTTCGCCAGCACGCGCAGACCAATGTTATTATCTTCTATGTACTCGGTGATCAGGCCGCCGGGATGCGGCGGATTAAACATGGCCATCAGTGATAGTCCTCCAGGTTGAGAATGTAAGCATCACCGTCTTTAAATTCGAACGTAATGCGCCAGTTAGCTCTTACCGTAATTGAATAAAGATTCTTTCGATCCCCTTTCAGAGGATGGAAGTGAAAGCCCGGATAGTTTTTAAATTCATCCGTCGATACCGCTTCATCAATCACCAGCAGGCGAAGCCTGATGCGTTCAGCATCTTTCGACTGTACACCGCTCACATCACCTTTCTCAAAAAGTTTCTGTAAACCCTTATGCTTCCAGCTCTTTATCACGATAGTGCTCCGTGTTTCGTCTTGAGAAACATTATAGCATGCGTTTCGCATGAGGAAACAGTTTTATCTTCATTTTTCGCACTTGGTCGTTGTAATTTGTTTGGTATCAGCCATCGATTTAATTCGTGCTGCATGGTGCCGATATGCGGCACACGCTGTTGTATCTCCCAGGCTACGTCACATGCTGCATCCGGAGAGTACAACTGAAGAGTTTCAAGTCCGACAAGTGATGGAAACCGGCGCGACCAGACCCTGATCATATTTTTCAGATCGTGTTCTGGCACGAAGTTACACCAGGCGGTAAACCAGCCGCGCAGCGTATCAGGCGTGCGGAAAGCCAACTCTATTTCTGCCTGGCAGATGCGATTTTCCAGCTGGCGCGCCCGGTAGTCCTCCGCCTGCCTTTCACGCCGCACTATACGGCTCACACTTTTTTGTGCTGCATGTTCAGCACGTTCTGAGCGGCGGAAAGCGGCTTCAGGAAACAATATCGTCGCAAGTTCTCCCGGCAGTGGCAGCGGACATACATCACCTGCCGTTCTGAGAAACGTATCCAGGGCGCTTTCCCATTCCGGCAGCGGCGCACGCTTCTCACGCGACCGCAGATAAATTCCTCTGATACGGTTCAGCCCCTGAACGCTGATGCGGCTCACGCCGCTCAGCTGCTTCATAAACGCGGCCGCGTAGGGATGGCGGGCAAGTCGTGTCCCCCGCTGCTGTGCGTGCTCAACGATTGCGATTGCCTTAAGTGCGGCCTGTCGTTCTGGTAACAGCGGCACCAGGGCCAGAGAGGATGGGATCATGCGGCGTGTCCTCCCATCTTCATCGCGGCAACAAGCTCACCAGCGCCGGTAAAGCCTGCCCGCGTGTACTCAGCAATTACTGACAGTTTTTCCTGTAGTGCCATCGGATCAAGCTGGTCGCTGACGTACAGGCGCAGACGGCTGCGGGTGCGACTGTCTGCCACTACCGCACACCATGCGGGCCAGCAAGCTGACGGGCTGACCAGCTCAACGGCGATCTCTTCCATTTCAGGCTGCGTCAGTCGCAGATGGATGGGATAGGCTCCGCCCCATTCGCCGCGCATCTCGCAATCCATGCGCCAGTTGTCTGGCAGCTTCAGCGCGCTGTGTACCAGGCCGCACATGCGAAGGCGCGCGGCTTCTCCGTGTTCGCTCAGTTCTTCAAGATCGCAGCCTGAAAACGTCCGCAACGCATTCAGGGTAAATTGTTCATCTCGGATCATTATATTTTGCTCTGTTTCGCGGTTCGTGGCTCCGGCCCGGTTATCGGGCCGGAGAGGTATCCGGCAGGGGTCCACCCTGCCAGCCGGGCTGGATGGTTATTCCGGCTTGTACGCCATCAGGCGAACCACACGAACCCCGGTTCCCGCAAACATGCCCTCAATCGGCGCAGACCAGTTGCAGTCCCAGCCTGGCAGCAGGTCTTTGCGGTCACTGCCTGCGGGCAGAATGGCCGCCAGGCGCCCGCCGTCCTTGACCAGTGCCGCCGCTGCGTTAAGGTGCGCTACTGCCCTGCCTTCGCTATATGGCGGATTCATCACTACTACGTCAAAACGTTGCGGGGTCATCTGAGACCATTGCAGGAAATCGGCTTCGATCACGTTGTGTCCTTTTGCCTCCAGTACGCGGCAGTGCAGCGGCGAAATCTCTACGCAGGCGGTCTGCATTTTCGGCATCAGGTCGGCAAGTCCGCCCATACCCGCGCTCGGTTCCAGGCAGGTTTCCCCCTCGCGGATATCCGCCTCGTTAAGCAGCTGCGCGGCGAGTTCGCCCGTGGTCGGGTAAAACTGGTGTGTTTTCTGGTCCGGCAGCGCGCCGGAAAGCTGGACATCTTCAAGCGCCGTTGTCGGGTCGTAATCAAACTCGAACCAGGTAGAAGCATTGATATTCATTTTTACTCCGCCCAGGCTCATAAGCACTTTTTCTGCTTCTGCGCGTGCGGCCTTGTTCTCATCCGAATAACCTTTTAAACGGCGGTTAAAGGGGTTCGTAGTGACAGGCGGGCGCGGTTCTTCCCAGCGGTTGCGCTTTAAGGGTTCGGTGCGTTCTGTTTCCAGCTCACTGAGTACGCTCAGGACAGAAAAAGGCAGCAGATTCGAATGCAGATCAAAACTTTTTACCTTTGTGCGCGGCTTCTGACGGTGCTCCGCAGGGATAGCCGCCGGATGCAAGAAGGCCAGAATGTCATTAAGGCGCCAGGCCATGTCCGGATGTATTTCAAGGTGAATAGTGCCTTTCATAAAGGCTTTTACGCGCAGTGCTCCGCCGTCGATAGCAACCCACTCACCCGAACGGGCGCGCGCGATGTTCAGAATTTTATTAGTCGTGTTCAGGCCGGTAGCATCACGGCCCATGAACTTCGCAATGACTTTGCGCAGGTCATCTACGTAGCCGGTGCGCTCGTAATTGCACATTCCCCACTGATCGAACATGCATTCGATAATCATGCGTTTGCTGAAGCCTTCCGGGCGGTTGGTCACGTGGCTGCGTGACAGGCTGCGGAAAATACCGTCAACGCGCTCGGAGAAAAATTTCTGACGTGAGAAAAGCAGCTCGGAAAGCGTTGCGCGCACGGCATTTTCCTCAAAATCCGGTGCTTTCATCTCATGGATCTGATTGTTCCACTCGTTGCGGCGATCGTTGGGCATATACTCGTAAACGTCAGTCAGGTTTAGCGCCTGTTGCCAGAAATCAGCGTTAAGGGAAGCTATCGCACCAGGCAAGTCAAACACCACGCGCACAGGCGGCATGTGCAGTCGGGAATTACGCACATTGCCACGCATGAAATACTCAACCGCATCGGCATTCTCACCTTCGCGTACAGTGGCCGAAATATTTTTTAATTTTACGTACATCAAGCCATAGCGGCCTAACAGGCCGTCAATAACGTCAGTTTCAACGGGTGCAAAAAAGGTATCTGAAATGACTTCCCCGGCGTTGATTGGGGCGCGGTCGGTTGTCGCATCAGGGGTGACGTTTACGAGTGTGTTTTGCATGGCATAGCTCCTTAAATCCGGCTGAGTGGGTGCAGCACGCGCTGCGGACCCGAAAAAGACCTTCTCTGACGCGGGTTTTATCTTTCCGGTCTGGCCTTTCGCGGCGAAGGGCAAAGGAGCAACGGCAGACGACCGGAGTATGGGCGTCACCGGAGGCCGCAGCGCAAGCGAGCCGGGTTTATGGCGAGTGCGAACGGGCGAGGAACGGCGAAGCGAACCTATACGGCAGGGCGGATGACGGTGCTACGAAAAGCCCTCCGCGAAAGACCGGGCCGGAAGGCAGTAAAAGCCGTCAGGGACCGCCCGGCGGTCCTCCCTGGAGCCGCGGCGGCCCCTCTGCCGGGGCGGTAAAAGCACCGGCGCTAGCCGGTTGCAGGGGTTGATCTTAGCCATCAGACTCTAGCCGTCAGGCACGAAACCGCTCGCGGGTTCGGCGGAGCTTACCGGCTTTGCCGGTTAGCGGAGTGAGGCTAGACGAGCCGGCGAAGCCGGGGAGCCGAAGGGGGCCTCTTCAGGAATTAACTGGATATTTATTTTTTTAATTTCTTTACCTTCCATAGCATCAGTCTTAAAAATGTAATAACCATTACTAAGCTGATGATTTTCTATTTTTTTTGCAAGAATATTATCTGCCGAATAATTCACTATCGCGAAGTAATCTTTATCGAAAAAAACCTCATAAACTATTTTATTATGATAAGTAATGTATGACATAACAAATGCAGCAGGAAAAACAGCAATCAAAATTAAAACAGTGAAGAAAACCCTGTAATGTATAATCACATCGATAATTCCACGGCCATTATCTTCATCATAATGCCATGATTTCCCATTAAAAACATCAGAATAGTGCTTTCTCTTTTTTACAATAAAAGTAATTTCAGCCCATAAAATTAACACCGAAAAAACCACTGCATAAGTTTTGTTAAAACCCATAACCAAATAGTATGCAATAGCAGGGAAGTATATAAAAATCCCTATCATAAGGAGCCTTAAAAGGTTACGACTTCTTTTTCTTTTAAATAAATAGTAGAACCATGAAAAAAGAGCAAGCACTATAAAGCCTGATACAAAATACAATGATGCCCATGCAACCCTCATAACATCTAAAGTCATTAACTCAAGAGGTATTTGGTAAAAATTAGCCTGTGCAAGTATCCCTATAAATGCCTGAAAATATAACGATCCGGTTACGGCTGCTAATATGTAAGTATCTTTATTAAGTATTTTCATTTTAATCACATGAAATGTAATAGTATCTTTATTTTACATGATTGGAATAAAAGACGCAGGATTTGCTTTTAGATTTGCCGTCCTAGGTAGCTAAGTTTTCGTCCGGCAAAATCGTCTCCGGGCATCCCTGCCCTGCTCTCCTTTCTTTACTCGTTAATAGAGAGGTATATGCGCCTGAGTACTCTCTGAACCGCGCCCACGTCCCCGCTACCGCTTGTCGCCGGCATTCTGCCCGCCGCCTGCACCAGTATTTCAAGACCGCCGGTTGAAAGGGTCACCAGCCGGTTACGCTGTCCGGCGGCGTAGCGGATATTATCAGCCAGTACGCGGATAGTTTCGGCTCCCACGCCAGCCTCATGCTGCGCATCCCTGTCCCACGTGGCGAGGTCGCAGACGATTTCGGCGGCGGTTTCCGACGTTACGTGCTCACCCCCCATTACCCTCATCACATCTTCTTTACGCCAGATAATCAGCGTGATCTTCTGCTCGCCCTGAAACTGCGCTTTCAGGCGGTTACACAGTTGGCTTACGGTTCCGTACATGGCTTTCTCCTTACCGGGGCGGCCCTGCCGCTCCGTGCTGTCAGATTCGTGTTTATTCGCCGCTCTGCTCTCTCAGCAGCGCGCTAATCCGAAAGAGTGCCGCCGTTTCCGCCGGGAAGCGGCGGGCAGATGCGCCTTCACCGTTCTGCGCATCCTCAAGCCGCATAAAGTCCCACGCTACTTTAAGCGCCGACTCAAGCGCGGCGGCGGGCACGGTCGCCACGCGGGCCTGTTTTTCCTCCTCGCGGATGTTCTCCAGCACAGCCTGAAGGGTTTCCAGGCTCACGCCATAATCGTGCTGCGCGTCCAGCCCGCTGATTTGCTGCACAATATCAGCGGCGGTTTCTTCCGTTACGCTTTCGTCGTCGAGAACAGCCAGCACGTCCTCTTTTGTCCAGATAATCAGCGTCATAAGCTCGTCAGATTTGTAACGCTGTAATAATCGGGCGCAGAGTTCATTAACGGTTCCGTACATGGTTTTTTTCCTTTTAAACAGGGGCGGTCTCGCCGCCCCGCTGGTTATCAGTTAAGGGCGCAGAAAATAGCGGCGGATTCGGGATGGGTTTTCACACATTCCATCAGCTGGCGGTGCCGCTGGCAGAAGTGCGCACTCAGTTCTTCGTCGTCGTGGCGGTCGTACAGCCAGCTGCGATGGTTAAGAACCAGCGCCGTGATGATGATCCCCGCAGCGTCGGCGCTAATTTCCAGCTCCGTCCAGTGATACGGATTGGAATACATGTATCGTTCCTCACCTTCGCTTCATATATCCGCCGCCGCCCGGCAGCGGTACGAAATCCCAGACCGTGCCGTCATAGTTCGCCAGGTAGCGGCTGGCGTAGAGGTACACGTTGTTTTCGGCCTGCACGTAATCGTGACCAAACAGGGAAGGCAGAAAACGCAGGCTGACAAAATCGGCCAGAACAGACGCTGGCTGTAAAACGTAGGGTTGTGTATTCATCAGACATCTCCGCAGTCAGAGGGGGTTAAAGTTCCGGCCTGTGCCGTGACTGAATGACAGCCCGGCGGAAAGCGGAGTGTTCAGGAGCGACACCGCAGGCCGCAGCGCAAGCGAGCGGGAGACGGGATTACGCACGGCGCTGGCGCGAATATTTGAGCGGTGGCGCGACGGAAGTAAGCACGGCGGAGCGAGTGCGAACGGGCGAGGATGGCGAGCGAAGCGATCTCTTGAACACGCAGCGGCCGGGCTAAAGTGAAGTCACGGCACCGGCTGCAGTCCGCACGGACCGGGTTTTATGCCCTGTCCCGCCGTATGGCGGAATATAGCGGCGCGCAGCAACTTCCTTATTTCATTCTGTCCACAACCCGGGTGCATAGCCTGGCTATAACCCTGTGGACAAAAGCGCGGCGGCCGCAGTATCTGCATATAAACAGAAGGCGGTCATAAAATGACCGCCCTTTCCGTTATTTCAGATGACCGCGCATTTCGGCAGCGCGCCGGTACAGCGCCACCAGTTCTGTATCAATCTGTTCGATCAGTATCCCGGCCATTTTCTGGGCCGGCGCCGCGCCGCGGAAAAGATGGCGTTTTGTCATGTCCCGTAACCGCAGGTGAAACTCGTAAAGCGATTCTTCCAGGTCGTTAATGTCGTCGGTAAGCTGCGTGTTTTCGGTCGTTTGTATCTGGTCTGTCATGGTGCTGTCCTTATGGTCTGGTTACGGAAAATACGTTATGCGGCACGGGCGGCACGCAGCTCACCCAGGCGGCGCAGGCCGGCCGTGTGGTACTGCTCAAGCAGTTCGATACCGATCCAGCGGCGGCCGCACTGGTCCGCAGCGACACAGGTCGAGCCGGAGCCTGCAAACGGGTCTAAAACGAGATCGCCGGGCTTCGTGAAGGTTTCGATAAGCGGCTGTAATACGCTCACCGGCTTTTCGGTCGGGTGGTGCCGGTTGCCCGTGTACTGCCAGGGCATCACGTCGGGTAAAGGCTTTGCCGGCAGTGGCGGGCGCCCTTTGGCCAGCAGGTAGGCGCTTTCATGCTGATACCCGACAAATGCCGATTTCGATGCATAGGTTTTGGTGAACACAAGGTGCCCGACAACGCGGAAGCCCGCCGCTTTCCATGCCTGCATGAAGACGTCCACACGGTTCCAGCCGTAGAAACTCACTGCCAGGCTGTTGTTTTTGAGCACGCGGAACATTTCACGGCTGGCCGGCAACACCCACTCGTCACTCACGTCGTTAGCGATTGAACGGCCGGACCGGTCCTTAAAGCCGACGAGGTACGGGGGATCTGTCAGAATAAAGTCGATGCTGTTATCCGGAAAGCCGGCCATGATCTCTACACTGTCGCCACGCATGAATCGGGACATAGTTATGCTCCTAAGTGTCGGGGGGCACCCCTGTGGTGCCGTGACCACCACAAAGACGGGCGTAAAGCGGAGCAGGCAGGGGCGGACGCGCAAGCCGCACGCGCCGCCGGAGCGGACTGAATGTCCCGCGCACGGCGGGGAACGGGTGAGCAGGACGGCGAAGCTTCCCTTGAATGCGAAGCGGCCCGGCTACCGTGAGGGCACGGCACTTTATCCCTGCCGGTTTCCGGCCGCAGGACGGGAAGCGGCAAAAGGAACGGAGCGAAGCGACATCCTTGTATTGTCGGCCACACAGAATAAATTGATTCTGTACGTTAACGCCAATGTTCAGGGCAAAGCAGGCCGGCGACATCCTGCGGCGAAAAGCCTGATGATAAGATGACTACCGCTTTGCCTTTTCAATGTCAGACCGAAGGGTATCTGAGGCCCCGTACATGGTGAGCCTGTATTTGCAAGGTTGGTCAGTATTGAACTCATGAGGATATGACATGACTGTTTATCTCGGAATTGATATTGCCAGTAAGAAGTTTGATGCGGCGCTGCTCTGTGACGGCTCTTATAAATGTAAAGCGTTCGCTAATACTCCAGTAGGTTTTTCAGAACTGATCAAATGGACTCAAGGAACCGATGCCACTGAAATACATGCTTGTCTGGAAGCTACCGGTGATTACGGTACAGCTCTCGCTACATTTCTGTACGAGAGGAAAATGAAAGTAAGTGTGGTAAATCCAACCCGAATTAAGGGGTTTGGTGCAGCCGAACTGTCACGGACGAAAACAGATAAAGCTGATTCAAAACTGATTGCCCGGTTCTGCAAAGCAACTGAGCCCACACAGTGGAAACCCATACCGGCACCCGTCCGAAAACTTCGGGCTATGGTTCGACGGGTAGATGCCCTGAACGGTATGTTACGAATGGAACGTAATCGCAGTGAGAATGCCGAAGCAAGCATCCGGGACTCACTGAAACGTATTGCAGAACATTTAAAAGAAGAAATCGAAATAATCCGCCAGGAAATAAGAAAGCACATCAGCAACGATGTCGAGCTTCAAAACCAGGATGCACTTATTTGTTCAATTCCGGGCATCGGAAGCGTGACATCCGCAGTAATTTTGTCATTCATGGCGGGTAGAAAATTCAGTAAGGCTAAAGAAGTTGCTGCTTTTCTCGGGCTTAATCCACGACAGCATCAGTCCGGAAGCTCGGTGCGTGGCAAAACGCGGCTGTCCAAGACAGGAAATGCCTTCCTGCGGAGTGCATTGTATATGCCGGCACTAACTTCCCTGAAACATAATCCAGATATAAGGGCATTCGGGCAACGCCTCCGGCTCGCGGGAAAACCTGGCATGGTCGTTGTTGCAGCAGTTATGAGAAAGCTCATTCATGTTATTTTTGGAGTGCTTCATTCCCGTACCGTCTATAGCCCCCAGACAGCAGGTGGATCGCTTAACATCTGAATTATTTGATCTGTAGACAGTCAGTTTTCCGGGCAGCTTTCTAATCCTGTGAGAGACTATATGGCCAGCGGGAGGAAAACTCGTTGTCCCAAATAAACCAGCTGGATGACCCCTAGGGTTCATTGTCCGCTTTGTGCCAAAAGCGGACGTTGCTAACATCGGGATGTACTAATCTGCGGGGAGCAGGCCAATACCTCCCTGTTAATTCATTCTTAATGACCAGCCGTTGTGAAGCATCCTCATTTTCTACTCATTTGAGGGTAAGGTCCGCAACGATCTTACCCGGTGGATGGCCGGTACGGTTGCGCTCAATCGCTAAGGGCAAATCGCCGAGACTAATCACCTCTGCAATTGTTGACCGTATTGTTCCGGCGGCGACATGCTTAGCAATTAAAGCCAGGCGTGCGGTGTCCGGCTTGTTCGACAAAAAGACACTCCGGCGGCCTGGCGGGGCGCGAGAAGTTACGTCCGGAGCAGCAATGCTTACTAAAAGTCCGCCAGGAGTCAGTAGGTCCCAGCACTGATCTAGTACCACGCCGCCGACCAAGTCGATAACTAGGTCGATCTGGCAAGTCAGATGTTCAAGGGTTTGCTGCCGATAATCAATAACGTCATCTGCACCCAGTGCTCGTACGTGCTGAAGGCTCGTGGTCGATGCTGTAGCGTAAACAGCTGCGCCGGCCATTTTCGCGAACTGAACCGCAAAGCCACCCACACCGCCAGCCGCGCCCTGAATCAAAACCCGACGTCCGGACAGGTTAAAATCTGCTGCCTGAGTGACATGCCAGGCCGTCATTGCGGCTACAGGAATAGCTGCCGCCTCGACATCTGACAGCCCTTCCGGCGTCAGGACGAGCTTCCCGGCGTCAATAATCAGAAAGTCTGTGTAGGCTCCCAGGTCACCAAGTGCCGCCATAACACGATCTCCCGGTTTGACGTTCGTGACTTCGTGGCCAGTACGAAGCACAACGCCAGCCATTTCGATGCCAAGCGTCGCAGGCAGGGACAATTTGAAGCGATTACTCAAGTGGCCTTCGCGAATTTTCCAGTCGATTCCGTTTACCCCAGCGGCCTTGACGGACACCAGTACCTCGCCCGGGCCCGGTTCACGCGAGGTAATTCGCTCAACCCTGAGAGCTTCCGGTCCGCCGTAAGTATGCAACATTAAGGCACGGCCACTGTGTTGCGATTTACTAACATTGTCATTCATTCCCGTATCCTTATGGCCAGACGCTGATGCAGTGTGCGGTCCGGCTGACATATAGTGTTTTATTAAACAATGGAGTTTTATCGCGACATTGCTTGATTTGTGTCCCTGCGTTTTAGGTAATGAGCTGCTGATTACGTGCCCATCGAGTGATCGCTTCGTGTGCTGTCGGAGCAGGTCCAAAAAAGCGCTCGTGCCCGGATGTCTCTGAGACATAGAGCCCTGTTCTGAAGAACAGGAACATCTGGATTAGATCGTAACCCAATTCTGAAAATAGCCTGACCGGACGAGCGGCCACCCGAACCACCCACCAAGGAATGATTTGGATCTTCAGGCGCTTGTTGATGACATTAGAGATGATATCGGCCAGTTCCTGCTGATTCTTCGGACCGTCACTCCAGCCAACATCGATTGTCTGATTGACTATATCAGTGCCGCTATAGGTCGCCGCCTTAGCAAGATAGGATGCAAGGTCATCCGTCAGTACGTAGGACCATCGTGTTGCCTTGTCGCCAATGCCCTGAAACTTTCCGGCTTTCACTGCCTTTGCGATAAAGTCTGTACTCTGGTCTAAAAAAGAAGGCGCGCGGACAAATACGTAGGGTACGCCTGACTTTTTGATCAGATCCTCAGCCACTTTTTTGGCGTGGAAATGAGGTACAGCGGACGCAGCTTCGCAGTTCACGATACTGAGAAAAACAAATCTGCTCACTTTTGCCCGCGCTGCGGCCTCAATCAGGTTCTTATTCCCTTGAAAGTCGGTATCAAGGCTGCCCTTCATGTAACTGTTTGCCGTGCTGACAACGACGTCAACGCCCTGCAATACCCGATCCAGCGAAGCCGGATCCATCATATCGCCGCGAACCCATTCTATGATGGCGTCCCCACCTGAGGGGGAGCCCTTTCGCGACATGGCTACGACGGACGCGTCTTTCTCGAGCGCGAGGTTGTGCAGAACCTTTGCCCCGAGGAAGCCTGTTGCGCCGACGACCACGATTTTCGTTCTCGCCGGGGTGATGGTATTCGCAATAGTCGAAAGTTGCGGTGATTGGACCATTATCTGATTTCCTTTAATGAGCGGGGTAGGGTTCAGAGGTCAAGGGCAGGATAATCGGTATAGCCCTCTGCCGTGCCGCCATAGTAGGTTTTGGAGTCTGCGGCGTTCATCCCTGCGTTCGTCTTAACGCGCGCGACGAAGTCAGGATTTGCGAGCACGAACTGACCGTAGGCTTCCAGATCGGCCAGTCCCGTCGCTACGTCGGTGCCAATCTGCTCACGCGGACGGCCTGGACGGTTGACGGTTAATGACTGATGCCAGAGCTGACGGATATCAGTGAGGAGTGCTTCGTTGCCCTGGTGCATGATGTGGAGATAGGCAAGGCCGAGCTTGTCGAGTTCGGCAACGAGGTAACGATAGAGCTCTGGCCCTTCGGCCCCCTCATCGATTCCCCATATCGCCGTACCGGGAGACAGGCGGATCGCAGTGCGGTCTGCGCCGATTTCCCCGGCAATTGCTGAAGCCACTTCGATGGCAAAGCGTGCACGATTCTCAATAGAGCCACCATACTCGTCCGTCCGCGTGTTGGCGCTTGGCGCGATGAACTGTTGGACGAGATAAGCGTTAGCCCCATGAATTTCGACACCATCGGCACCGGCTTCAATCGCAGAGCGCGCCGCATTGCGGAAATCAGCGACGGTCCGGCGCACCTCTTCGGCCGTCAAAGCGCGCGGTGTGGGAATGTCCTGCATCCCGGACATGGTAAACATACCCGTACCCGGCGCGATTGCAGAGGGTGCCACGCCCTGCCGATGGTGCGGAGTGTTGTCTGGGTGGTTCATGCGCCCGGCATGCATGAGCTGGATAAAGATTTTTCCGCCCTTGTCGTGGACAGCTGATGTGACCTTCTTCCAACCAGCGACGTGCTGGGGCGTATAGATGCCCGGCGTCATCAGGTAGCCCTGGGCGTCATCGGAAGGCTGAGTGCCTTCGGTGACGATCAGGCCGAGGCTGGCGCGCTGTGCATAATATTCGGTGGACAGCTCTCCGGGCGTACCGTCGAAGTCTGCCCGGCTGCGGGTCATAGGCGCCATGACAAGCCGGTTGGTCAGGGTGTAGCGTCCAACCTGGACAGGTGAGAATACTGGATTCATTTAGGTTCTCCATTCATGAAATCTCAGTCCACTATCCGCTATTCCGATTACGGGATAAATCCCCTATATTTGAAAACAGTATTCCATTTATGGGGCAATAAGATGGATCATCTGAACGACATGGCTCTGTTCGTGGAGGTCGCAAGGGTCAGGAGTTTCCGAAGGGCCGCGGAAACTCTGGGCATTCCTAACTCCACCCTGTCTCGCCGGATCAGTGAGCTGGAAAAGGCAATTGGTCTTAGGCTGTTGCATCGCACCACGCGTAAGATTGAGCTGACAGAGGCGGGCCAGCTTTACTACGCGCAAAGCAAACATATCGTTGATGAGGCCCGGCTCATGCATGAGCGGCTCGGCGAGATGCTTGAGCAGCCGAGTGGGATCTTAAGGGTTTCGCTACCTGTCGATTTTGCCACGCTTTACCTTGCATCTATCATCGTCGATTTTTCCGTGCACTATCCCGGGATCACGTTTGAGTTCGACCTAACTCCACGCCGTGTCGATCTTGTGACGGAACCCTTCGATGTCGCGATTCGTATGGGTAAACTTAAAGAGTCGGGTCTGATCGCTCGTCTTATAGGACGGCACTCACGCCACCTTTATGCATCCCCGGGCTATATCGAAGCATCAGGTAGACCTGCTACACCTGAGGATCTGGCTGCACATGAATGCATCTGTATGACAAGGGTATCGACCTGGAATTTGCATCAACGGATAAACAAAGTAGATGTCGAGGTGGGCGTTCGTGGCAGATTCACGCTCAACAGTGTTGGGATGATCCGCACTCTCGCCATCAAAAATCAGGGAATTGCAATGCTTCCGGAGGAGATTGTTGCAGATGATCTGGCTGCTGGCAGGCTCATGCGCGTTCTTCCTGAGTGGAAAGGCTCGGACGTCAGCATTTATGCCGTGACAGAAACGCGTCTTACGCCGGCTAAAACCCAACGCTTTATTGAATTTCTGTCTTCCAAACTAATGCAATCCTGAGGAGCTATTGTTAAGGTCCGCCTGTAAAACGGAAAAACTTACTACCCTATGACTGTATTTTGTATAGACCGTTTCAATACTGGACAGTAAGTGATGGTGGTAAGTGGACCTCATTTGACTCGTTATCGAACACTATGAGTTGGAGCGTTTAAGTATAAATATGACTGGCGTTTCCTGCGTGACTTTAAGTCCGCTTTTCGCTCATAGCGGACATTCTTATTTTGACTCATCAATGCAGCTAGTAGCGTTCGATTGTGTTAGAAAATTGTTTCAAGACAGCTGTGTCTGAAACCTGATGGAGCAGAAATGAGAACGCAAAAACGATGCATGGGTTATGTGGCCATCGTGGTCGACGACTATGACCGCGCAATTGAGTACTACACCGACAAGCTGGGCTTTACGCTGGTAGAAGACACGCCGCAACCGGGTAAGCGCTGGGTTGTTGTGACGCCGAATCCGGAAAGCGACTGTAATCTTCTCCTGGCCCGTGCTTCAAACGAGCGGCAGGAAGGCTTTATCGGCAACCAGTGCGGCGGGCGGGTATTCCTGTTCCTGCAGACTGACGACTTCTGGCGCGACTATAACGCCATGAAGGCGAAGGGCGTCCACTTCTGCCAGGAGCCGCGAGAGGAGGAGTACGGGATGGTCGTTGTGTTTGAGGACATCTACGGCAACCGTTGGGATCTTTACCAGAACAAGTAAAATTAAATCTCTGAGGGTCAGGTTACCAATGCGTAATCGGTCCCAATACCAGGTCCGCTTTTCGCTCTATGGCGGACATCACCTACGCACAGTCCGATTTGTGCCAGAAGCGGACATTTTAAGGAATCTCAAAAGACAGGAGAAGTGGCCGTCGCTTAATGTGCAAATCTGCGCGAGCCGATTACACAAAGGATCACGCCAAGCGTTATCATAATCATCACCGGGCTAACTGTTTCAGAAAGCAGCGTTGCCGAAAGTCCGAGACCGAAGAATGGCTGCAGCAACTGTAATTGCCCTACAGCGGCGATGCCCCCAGCGGCCAGCCCCCTGTACCAGAAAATAAAACCGATCAGCATACTGAACAGCGATACATATCCCAGCGCAAGCCATACCGGCAGGCTTATATCACTAATGCCCTCCGGTATCGTCTCAATGGTGGCAACCAACATCACAGGCAGCGCAATGATCAGCGCCCAGCAGATAACCTGCCATCCCCCCAGCTCACGCGAAAGCTTCGCGCCTTCGGCATAGCCGAGGCCACATACAACGACCGAGGCAAGCATTAGCAGATCGCCGGTTGCAGATATAGCCCCACCCTGGAATAAGGCGAATCCCATCACCAGCAGGCTGCCAGTTCCAGAAAATATCCAGAAAGCCAGCCTGGGCCTTTCGCCTCCTCTGACAACGCCAAAAATAGCGGTTGCCATGGGCAAAAGCCCTAGAATCACAATGGAGTGAGCCGAGGAAACATGTCGCAGCGCCATTGCTGTTAGAAGAGGAAAACCAACTACTACGCCCAGGGCAACGATAATCAGGGAAATCAGCTGGCTCCACTGCGGGCGTGTTTGTCTCAAAAAAAGAATCAGCATAATGGCTAGCACACCGGCAACTGAAGCACGTAAAAAAGTCAGGAAAAAGGGATCCATTTCCTGGACTGCTATGCGGGTTGCGGGCAAAGAACCACTGAAAATGACCACTCCCGCCAGCCCGCTTAACCAGCCTGACTTCAGACCTGAATTGGTTTTACTTACCATATGTTTTGCCACACCAGACCTCTTTCAGTTCATACAACGTTTTTAATAAAGTTGACATCTCCCATGCTAAGTTCCAGCATTCATTACAATCAAATAATTGTCATAGATACAATTTATGAAAGCGCGATACAAAGTCATCGTGGATGAGTTCGCATCCGCTATCCGAGCCGGCACGTTTCTGCCAGGCACACGTCTGCCTACTCATAGAGCGCTGTCGACTGAAAAACATGTGTCTCTGGCAACAGCTACCCGCGTTTACGCTGAGCTGGAAGCCATGGGTCTTGTGAGCGGAGAAACTGGAAGAGGGACTTTCGTCAGAGAGATTTCTCTGCCTGCGGGGCTGGGGTTAGATCAGCACGCAGTGGCGTCAGATGTGCTCGATCTGAACTTCAACTATCCTTCCCTGCCGGAGCAGGTAGAACGATTACGCGACGCAATGCGACAGCTGACCACATCAGGCGATCTGGCTTCCCTGATGCGATACCAGCCTCATGCGGGCAGACAAAGCGACAGAGAGACAATCGCGACATGGCTTCATGGCACCGGCCTGAATACTTCAGCCGATGATGTTTTAATCGTCAATGGCGCGCAACACGGTCTTAGCGTTGCCGTGATGGGGCTGCTGAAACCCGGCGATGTAGTGGCTGTTGACGCGCTGACCTATCCCGGCTTCAAAGCTTTGGCCAGCCTGTACCACCTTGAACTTGTGGCGATACCCGCCAGTGCCAGAGGACCGGATCTGACTGCACTCAGGCATATCTGCCAGCGCAGGCGCCTCCGTGCGGTTTATACGATGCCGACGCTGCATAACCCGCTTGGCTGGGTTATGAATAATGCCCAGCGCAGGGAGCTGGCCCTGATTGCCAGAACGTTCGATCTGCTCATCATAGAAGATGCGGCCTATGCTTTTCTTATCCGCCGTCCCCCTCCGCCACTTGCCACTTATGCGCCCGAAAGAACGGTTTACGTAACCGGTTTTGCCAAGAGCATTGCCACAGGCCTGCGTGTAGGTGCCGTAGTATGCCCCGCTGGCATGCGTATCGCCCTGGAGCGGGCCATCAGGGCAACGACCTGGAATACCCCCTCTCTCATGGTTTCGATTGTCTGCGGCTGGATTAAAAATGGCACTATAAAGCGCTTTGAGTCGCTGAAAAGACGCGACGCCCGCCAGCGTCAGGCGCTGGCCCGAAAAATACTTACGAATAGTGAATGGGTAAGCCATGAAAACTCTTACTTTATCTGGTTACTGCTACCTCAGGAGGTAAGGTCTGACAGACTTGTCTATCGGTTGATGCAGCAAAGCATCTCCGTTTCTACAGCAGAACCGTTCAGTACCTCAGATAGCGTGCCGCATGCTATTCGCCTCGCTCTTGGCTCAGTCACAATGACACAGCTGAGCGAGGCACTCACTACGATTAAAGAGGCTATTGAGTATGAAAAAGATTTCTGAAAGAGTGTCCGCTTCTCGCTCATAGCGGACATGGGCCAACGTGTAAGTCCGCTTTGTGCCAGAAGCTGACTTTTGCGGAGGCATTCAAAAAAGAATAGAGTTTACCTATCGCCCCCAGTATAAGAAGCCTTGATATTAACGTCATTGAGGTGGCGAGTACGTGCAACCTCAATGATCTGACCATGGGAAGTAATTAATTATCTCGCCGCTTTAATCAGGCCATCCAGCCATTCCTGATGACCATTCAGCATGGGGTTTGGGCGCGTATTTGCCAGCTCTTTCGCGGGGTTCCCATTCTGGGTTTCCTGAGTCAGGATTCGAACCCGATTATCGGTAAGATCTTCCAATAACCAGGCATGATGCACATCGAGGCGTTCAGCGGTATTTTGCTCTCCGGACCATCCGTGCCATGCCAGGCGAGCAGGTTGGTTTTCTGCGGGCGGAATAAACTCCACGACCTGAGCTTCAACAGGAAAACCAAAGGTGCTGAAATAGAAGCGCACTCCCTCTTCCAGTTCCGGTCCTTTATTGTCATAAAAACGTACATCGGCGGAGTTTTTATAGTAGTCCGGCCATAGCAATGGCTGAATCAGGAACGGCCAAACCTCCTTGACGCTCAGACCAGAGATGATCATTTCATTAGAGACAAAATTATCGGTAAAACCCGGAACAAAAGCTTGTGGCCAGTTAATCGCGTTCATAAATTTCTCCAGTTACGATAATTGATTGCACTGTATGTGCCGTTACGGCGGCAACGTGATGACAGTCATTATTGGCGCAATGGAGTTATAAGACGAATTATAATTAATTATGATATTAATAAGTTAACTTATATCAAGACTCGGAATATTGGCTGACTTCTACGCATAAAGCACGAACCCACTGATGACCGGGGTCACGATGGGTGCGTTCATGCCAGGCCATGCTCTTAGTAAAGCCAGGTACTTTCAGGGGCAAAGGGAGTATGACCAGGTCGTTGTTAGTCAGGATCATGCGATGAGGCACAACGGCAATCATATTGGTCAGTCGCAATATGTCAGGTATCACCAGAAAACTATTAACCGACATACCCACTCGTCGTGTCAGGCTAAGCTTAGCCAGTGCTTCATCTGTTACACCGGTGAAGTGACCTTCTGTAGACACCAGAATATGTTCCTGTTTGCAGAATTGTTCGAGCGTCATTTCCGAATTCGCTGCCAGAGGGTGATGGCTTCGTGCTACGCAAACATAATCTTCTTCATAGAGCGCTCTACCGTGCAGGTCGTCGGGAGTTGTTTGCGGTGTAATCAAAGCCAAATCAACTTCGCCTTGGGACAACTGCTGATACATTCGCTCATTATCCACCGACCGCACGGCGATTTTGATATTCGGTGCACGTTGTTTCAGCGCAGCCATCAACGGAACGACAACGGCGTTCAGTGCATAGTCCGTTGCGGCGAGGGTATAAGTCAGTTCCGCCGTCATGGGGTCAAATTGCGTCGGCTTCAGCAGAATGGCGATATCGGTGAGGATTTGTTTTACCGGTATAGAAAGTTCGTTGGCCCGCAGTGTAGGGACCATACCGTGACTGGTGCGAACAAAAAGTGGATCGCCAAAATAATCACGCAAGCGAATAAGCATGCCACTGACGGCGGGCTGCGTCAGAGAGAGGCGCTGAGCAGCCCGAGTCACGCTTCCTTCATCCAGTAACGCATCAAGAGCCTTAAGAAGGTTAAGGTCGAGGGTTCTGATATCATTTTTCATAATGAAGCAGCCTGATAGATATAACAATTTTAATTGAGGCTAAATGCTCAGGAAAAGGCTGTCTATAAGGTTTAAGGTTATTTTTCTTTTGCCTGCACTTCCGTTTCAGGATGATAGTCCTAGTACTGTTCAGTTCGCTCCTCGCTCAAAGCAGACCTTCACTTTGCCTGTCCTTCGAAAATGGCCCTTTTAATCCTGTTCTCCGCTTGCAAGTTAAGAGGGTATCTTATCGTTAACCTGAGAGATGCCGCCGGTCGGGGCGGCATCGGGTGAAAATATCAGGGCCGGTAATCTTCCTACCCGCAGTCGCTGCGGTCACAGATGACGGGCGCAGACGGCGAGCCGCTCACCGTCCACTCATCGAGGAACCGCAGTCCGGCTATCTGATATAGGTTGTTTAGTGCAAAAGAAAGGCCCGTGATATCATCAGCCAAAACAACATCTAAAAGTGAAAAAAATGGATAGGCTGTACGAGCTGGGGAAAAGATTTGATCGATTATTATACATGAGCATCATTGTGGTTGTTTCTAGTTTTCTTACTTGCTCCTTATTAATCACATTAAGCAGCCAAAACCTGTTCGCATTAATAAATTCATACAAAGATATAAAGCATCAAATTGAGATGAATAAAAGCGAAATAGAATCAATTGAAAAACAAATATCAGCTATCAATGAAAACGTTTCGTACATACTAGGCTTGCAGGAAGGAATGGAAAAGGTAGGGATCAAAGCAGGGAAGAGTAAATCAACGATAGAGAATGAGTATTTCTCCATCAGGAAAGATTCAATAAATAAGAGTTTAGCTAAGCTGGATCTTGATGAAGTAAAATCAACCAGTGAACTAAATGATTTCATGTACAATGTATTAAAGAAAGAGATTATAAAATCAAGTACGGGGTATGTTGCGCGCAATGAAATAGAGTCGGGGCTTCCTGAAAAGAATAAAATCTCCAATTATCATGAAGCAATAGACTGGTTAGACAAAAAAATAAAGGATGAGAGCAATTCAAAAATAGAGATAGTTAACATAGAATCAACACTAACTATCCCATTTAAAATAGGTGACATGGCGTCTAGCGTATCGTTGATAGGTATAGCGACAATAGCGAGTTATGCCATGCCTGTATTCATGGTTATTTGGTTAGGCTCGCTATTCGTTACACGAAGAATCGAGATTATGAATCTGAATAAAACAAAGGATATATCGATGGTATACCCACATATATTCAATTTATTCATAGTGGAAACAACCAAGTCACAAGATTTAAACCTTTATCTTTTGGGTGATAAAAAAGTAAAAGAGCAGATAAACTCTTCTATATCCATGATAAAAGTAATAAAAGGGTTTGTTTTTTTGTCGCTAGCATTTGCAATGTGTGGCCCGTTGTATTACGGGGAGTTCGTTTACTTAACAAATTACAACTCATCGTCTTTATCTCTATTCTTAGTCACAATGTTTTGCATAATAGTCAATGCTATACAAATAATTGGATATGTTTATTTTGAATCAATTTCTTCAAACGTAATTTATGGAGTAAAAAATGGTATAGTTAGTGAGTATGAAAATAAGATTTAAGATCTTGTAAATAATTCTGTGTAACTGCTACCACGTCAACGGTGATCGCTCAGGCGGTCACCGAACTCGATAATAAAGCGGCTCATCGCCAGCCGCCAGGTCTGGATCGGCATACTCCATTTTTTCGATGCCGACTGGATTGCCAGATAAATTACCTTTCGCACTGAGTCATCTGTCGGGAACACCTTGAGTTTTTTAATGGCGGCTCGGATCACGCTGTTCAGCGATTCGATGGCATTCGTGGTGTAGATAGCTTTTCGGATGTCAGGCGGATACCCTCTCCTTCCGCCCGCGCATATGCAGGACGCACCTCTCCCCGCACCTGAATCACGTTCTCCGCCAGGCCGGTCACATGCAGCCTGTTTGCACACCAGTTAGGCATGATTTGCTCTTCAGTCAATGGATTGCACGGCGCTGCCCGACGGCAAGGAGCGTGATACTCCGGAATTTGAATGGCTATAACAGCTGTCAGGCGACCCGAATTAATTACTTGCAGAACCGATAAAGAAAATCGGCGGCAAAAAGTGAGTATAGAAATGAATTTTTGATTTAAAAAAAGTGCAGTTTCTGCACTTTTCGAGAATAATACTTTTTCACTTAACGGGGGGTATTTAATGACAGGCTGGCAGCTTAAACTCTGGCGCAAGAGTCTGCTTTGGAAAAGGGAACGTGCAGCAGCTGAACTTGGCGTCAGCCTGCGTACTTACAAAGATTATGAAAATGCGGATACGGTAAAACGTTCGATAGCACTGGCAACCGTTACGCTGTCACTAATTAACGTGTTGCCATCAATACAAAGTCAGGAGATCAGCAGTGAAAGCATGGTGCATTTAATTAACCAGATGATCAGCACTGTAGACGAAAAATAAAATTCCATTATTTTCATGCACATGCCTAGCTAAAGCATGATAGCTGTTTCGCTTTGCTTGTCACATAAATTTGCCTCCATAATACTGTATAAATAAACAGTAACCAAAGGGAGGGAATTTTCTATGCATTATTTATTTAAACAGGTTCTGACCGCGTCTTATCACGTCAGGAATACGGGACTATGAAACCGGCAATCTATGCTGAGGGCCTGACGGTTTTGTGGCCAGCCCTTTTCACGCCGCCTGTGAAAATCCCTTTATATGGGGAATACTGCCCCGCAGGCTTCCCTTCCCCTGCCCAGGATTACGTTGAAAAAGAACTCGATCTCAATGAGCTCTGTATTCGCAGAAGGGCGTCGACCTTCTTCGTCCGTGCCAGTGGTAACAGTATGCAGGATCTTGGCCTTTGTGATGGCGATGTCATGGTGGTTGATCGCGCCGAACAGGCCTCTCACGGTGATATCGTTATAGCTGAGGTTAACGGTGAATTCACTGTTAAGCGGCTGCAGCTTCGCCCGCGCCTTGCGCTGCTGCCCATGAATCCTGCTTATGCCGTTATCTATCCGGAAGATCTGCAGCTGCTCGGCGTCGTTACCTGGTTCTTCAGCAGCACGCGTGCACGCGGGAGGTAACCCTTGCACATGTTCGGACTGGCCGACGTCAACTCGTTTTACGCGAGCTGCGAGGCATTATTCCGTCCCGATCTGCGTGGTAAGCCAGTCATCGTACTCAGCAATAATGACGGCTGCGTCATCGCGCGCAGTGCTGGGGCCAAAAAACTCGGTATAAAAATGGGCGCGCCCTGGTTTCAGATTAAGGCGCAGGATTATGCAGAGCGGGTGCATGTCTTCAGTTCAAATTACGCGCTGTACCACAGTCTCAGCCAGCGGGTTATGACGGCTTTGGAAGAAATGACACCCCGCGTGGAGCAGTATTCCATCGACGAGATGTTTCTGGACCTGACCGGTATCGACGGCTGCGAAGACTTTGAACATTTTGGTCGGCGCCTGCGCGAGCATGTGCTGGCTACGACCGGCCTGACAGTAGGCGTGGGTATGGGTCCAACCAAGACGCTAGCAAAAAGTGCTCAATGGGCGAGTAAGGAATGGCCACAGTTCCGTGGCGTACTGGCGCTGACTCAGGGCAATATCAGGCGTACTGAAACGCTTCTATCAAAACAGCCAGTGGAGGAAGTCTGGGGAGTCGGCAGACGTATCGGTAAACGGCTTAACCTGATAGGCATCAGTAATGCTCTGCAGCTGGCGCACGCGCACCCTGCCCTTATCAGGAAAAATTTCAGTGTTGTGCTTGAGCGGACCGTGCGTGAGCTGAACGGTGAATCCTGTATCCCACTTGAGGAGCTGCCGCCTGCTAAGCAGCAGATTTGTTGTTCAAGGTCTTTTGGAGAGCGCATTACCTCTAAGATACTCATGCAGCAGGCGATTTGTCAGTATGCGACCCGCGCTGCAGAGAAGCTAAGAGGAGAACGTCAGTTCTGCAGGCGCATCAGCGTTTTCATCCGGACATCACCTCACGCAGAGAATGAGATTTTCTATGGTAACAGTGCCGGCGAGAAGCTCAGCCTGCCGACTCAGGATACACGCGATATTATTGAGGCCGCTATACGATCGCTTGATCGTATCTGGTTAGAAGACCGCCGGTACATGAAAGCCGGCATTATGCTCGATGACTTCACCCCGAATGGCGTCAGTCAGCTGAATCTCTTTGATGATGTGCAGCCACGGGCCAATAGTGCACAGCTGATGAAGGTGCTGGACGGTATCAATCAGTCCGGGCTGGGTAATGTATGGTTTGCAGGACAGGGAGTGAGTACAGAGTGGAAGATGAAGCGGGAGATGCTTTCGCCGGCCTGGACCACACGGTGGGATGACATCCCTATTGCTCGCGTCTTGTGAGAATGAGAAAGCAAAGATTTTGGGTTGTTCGCTTTATCCGGCATGCTCTGCCGGATATTCTCTTGCGGTAAAACTGGCTACAGAAGCAGCGTTAAACCCATTGCAGATTTCGCATGCGAAATTAGACTTGTCGTCTCAACAGGGTTTTCACTGAGTCAGTCAGGCTGTAATGCTGTTTTGACCAACGTCCGCGGGAAACTCTGCCCATTACAATAGCCTCGTTTTCCGGGTCTCTATCGTCATAATATTGGATTTCAATGATGCCTGATTCCTTCAAAGCGGCGGCAACTGAACGAATGTTTGTACGGATATACCCACTTTGATTCTCAAACTCATCAAGATTCAGGCCACTTAGATTTTTATCAAGCCCATCAGCAAGCGCAAACACAAGCCGTGAAGCCAGTGAGCGTCTTCCGGTATCAGCTAAAGCGTTATCAAGTTCAGTGAAAGTCATTCTGGTTTCACAGCCATTTTCTTACGTACCCGATAATGCTGGTCTTCCTCGATGGCTGCAGCTACCCAGCCCGAAGCAATTTTCAGGTCGATATCTGCAGGCAGACTCTCTGACAGTCTGTCCAGATTCACACCAGATGACAGCTTTAAAATAAGGGACGCAAAGCCGGCCCATTCCTCATTACTTACGGGGCGCCATCCTCGTTTGAGCATCAGGTCAAACGCGGCCAAAGCTGCCCACAAAGGAGGCTGTTTGCGTTTATTCCACTCACTCAGAGCAGCACCAGGTACAGCAAGTTCTCGCGAAATGATATTCAGATGTCGCGCATGTTCGGTCAATGTTCTGGCTGCTTCAGCTGCACTTTGATCTTCGTCTTTTGCCCATATTTGCACGATGCTCCCGCGGAAACTGGGCAGATAGCTGCTGAAAAGGTGTTGAGGAGTATGCTGGCATTATTCAGACCTCAGGCCTATGAGCTCTACATCGCTGGCGGGCACATACAGCTCACCTTCAGCGGTTTTAAGCCATATAAAACCAAACTCATCGGGCATCTTATGAAGCAGGACAGTCACTTCAGTACCGTTGAACTTCACTACTGGAATTAAAGAGCACGGTACATCAGCGGCCTGATACTGGTTTTTTTTATCACTCGGAGAAGTATTACCAGATTCAGTAGTGAGAGCTTTCGCATGCGAAATCTTAGTTTCATTATCTGGCTGGAGAACATCATCACCGCTTTGAGATTTCGCATGCGAAACCTTAGTCGATGCTCTACTGACATCACGCCCTTTCAACCGATCCAGTTCCTTTTTAACCTGGGCCCGGGTCAAGGTGCTGCCAGCGTTATGCTTTTCAATCAGCCGGTCTGACGCACCTGAATCTATGTTGTCGATCTGAATCAACGTGTAAGCAAGATCTACATCAGAGATGGATTTATTTTTCAGCAGGGCCTTTATCTTTTCAGGTGCCGAGCCAATACGGATATGTTTGCTGACAAAAGCTGTAGGCTTGCCGAGTGAGCGGGCGATTTCCTCCCCTGTCATATTGAAGTCTGTTTTCAGCTGTTCAAAAGCCAGCGCGGTCGCCAAAGGCTTGAGCCCCGATTGCTGCAGGTTCTCGATAAGCTGCCCCATGATGCGCTGCTTTTCATCTTTCGGCGGCCGACCAACATAGATATCAATAAATTCATCACCGCGCTTTTTCATTGAACGGATACGCGTAGCGCCAAACCATACGCGGTAGCCCTTACGGTCTTTAGGAAAACAGCGGGGGGGCGTCAGGTTACCGAACTCACTGAACGAATCAACCATGCCGGAAATGACCTCCTCATCAAAATCATCTTCCGGACGAACCTGCTCGACCTCATAAATTTCATCAGCTCTGACGCGCACGATCTGCCCCTCAGGCTCCAAACCAGGGCGGGCAATTTCTGCCCGAATCCTTGATGCTTCTGGCGTTCCAACCGGAGCAGGTGCATTACGGGCTGCTACACTTGCGGCGACTTCAGGCATGGCGCTTACAGCCGGACCGGAAGTTTTGAGCGCGTTTAATTTCTTCTGAAACTTACTCGCAGCCATCAGTGAACTCCCTGTGTCAGTTGAACAATCTTCTTACTCAGTTCCTGATACTGCAGCGCAGGCTTACTTGATGGGGAGTACTCTTTAATGGTCATGCCAAGCTCAATAGCTTCTTTGGCAAGATTTTTTACCCATGAGATATAAGCAAGCACCGTTTCCGGTCCATAGTTTTTCTCCTGCAGGATGTCAAAAAGACGCTGCAGGTTTTCTGTCTCTACCGCGGTCAGATAGCCATCAAGGAGAGGCTGATTGTAGTTCTGAACATTCGCCTGGGTGATATAGGTTCCCAGGTATTTAAGTTCCGGGTTGTAATTTTTACGAATACGTTGCATGTACGACAGCTGCTTTCCGACGCCAATACGTGATGATTTCTCCAGAAGAGTTGGGATCAGCAGATAATCAGCAACAAGATGAGAGGCAATCAGAAGGTTGTTATATTCTGGCGCCGAGTCGATAAAAATGTAGTCGTAGTGCTTACGCAGCTCACTGATGCGTTCTTTAAAATCGAAGATACAGTCCTGCGGACGATAGTTAATTTCATGCAATTCGTTGGTCGAACCGATGATGTGGCGTCCATCTGGCAGCACATGAGGATTAACTTCTGTATCAGGGAAGAATAACTGGAAGGCATTTGCTTCGCCGGGTGTAAAGGTGTTACCCAGCGGGTCTTTATCGATAGAGAGCGGCAGCGCATCTGGAAATGTCCTTTCCGTCAGCCCGGATGTGGTATCGAAATCAATCATGCAGGTCTGCATTCCCATGACCTGCAGGTTGTATGTCAGCTCATTGGTTGACTGAGATTTGACGACGCCACCTTTTTGATTTCCAACAATGATGACAATTCCTGCTTTTGCTTCCATAGCTACATCCTCAAGATTTCGCAT
>NZ_AP035973.1:0-161059 GCF_059730805.1 Pantoea sp. X-Soil-ISGK-355 | reverse complement strand
AGTTAAGTTTGATAATGGATGGCGGATGTCAGCACTCGATATCTGTTTTTTGGTAAGGCAGAAATGATCGGCCAGCAACGCTGACCCATATTACAGACGCTCCACATGGTGTTTTCATCATGAAAATATCAGATATCTCTATTAAAATCATAAACTTAAATGAATATAAGCTTGGTGAAAATGCGTATTGAAAACGGGTTTTTATCAAGCTTACTATTATTTGTAAATTTGTTTCATCAGACATTACCAGAGCATGGGTTCTGATCAACCATAGTGAATTAAACGTTGATGAAATTGATAAGTAGCCATACTGTCAGTAAACCCTTGTTAGCCCTGCCAGTAGTTCATACCTTTACATTACTCGATTACGATTTGTTTAGAGTCTGCATGAGTGTTTTCCAGCCTGGTTCAGCAGCATTTTTCATTACATCTGATAGAGATTCTTTTGTTATTTCTGACTAATTATTTTTCTCATAAAAAAGCGGTCTTTCAATCAATCGGTTTAGTCGCGTTATGAATTACTACCATGACATATTGATACCTTTGAACGGAGCAGGGGATTGAGAGCGTCACGCGAGATAATAATAAGCAATAAAACCTCGCATAAGCAGCAAAAAGAAATCTGCATAATTTAATCTTTTAAATCATTTGCGCACCAGTAGGCCCATCCACTTTCTTTCCCCCTCCTTATCAAGGATTACTTGCTTTCAGATAATAATGTGATTATGCATAACGAGTTCCTTTATGAGCCGTGTTGATTATGCCGGGTAAAAGAGTACCTTATTTCAAACTAATTTATGGCTACTTTAATGCAGTAAGGAGAGAGCTCATCGGACATAATAAAACGATGTTTAAGCCTCAGAAAAGCTGAATCTGGCGTTATACTGCTGGTGTTTTCACAGTGAAAATTTAAAAAAATATCTTTACTATCAGATACATAAGTAATTTAATTCATGGTGAAAATTGCGCTCCCCTCCCGGATTATTATCTGAATAGCGCCAAATTATTACCTCAGGGCTAAAAACCTTTACACCTACAAGGTTATCAGCGGATGTCTGGTTTCATGTTTTGTTTTGTCTTGCCAGTAACCGATTGCGTTAACAGGTAATAACCTGCTTATAGCGATTCTCCATTTCATATCCGCAACTGAAAATCTGTCTGATGTCAGCCTCGATGATTTCTGAATCATGTAAGTTTTATCCCCGTTATTCACAGGCCAGATCCAATTGGTCGATCCTCAATAGATCAAATTGAGATCCTTAACAGATCCCTGCAGGCTCTGAAGCCACGTAGCACAAGGTCTGAAAGGGTGTTGGTAACCACTGTAGCGAGAAGAATAACCACTGGAGAGAGCACAATAACCACTATAGCGAGTAAACCAACCGCGCTGGCGAGTACGCAATAACCACTGTAGCGAGTAGAGCGTGCTTTATGATGTGTATAAGCCTGGTCGCTGTCATTTTTCTTATCCTGGGTAATAAAACAGTACGTTATCTGAGAAGGCTAAGGTGTTAACTGACGGACCTGCTGGTTTTTTTGGGCAAGTTTTCCACTGAATAGATCCCATAACAGATCCACATTAGATCCCTTTAAAGGTCCTGAAAGATCCCCATGCCGCCTTAGCCCTTGGTATCACTGCGATAAAGAAGGATGGCTAACCACTATAGCGAGTAAAACAACCACTGTATCGAGATAAATAACCACTATGGCAAGTAGATTAACCGCTATAGTGAGTGCTAGTATCCACTGTATTGAGTAACAGCGGCTCTCGCCTGTTCACATCACGGATCTTCCTAATGCCAAGAAAAGAACCAGATATCCTGAACATAGCTGATGCGTTTAGCGAAACAGACAAGCGTACAGGCGAAGTTGTTACTCTGACGCCCAACAGTAATAACACCGTGCAGCCGGTCGCGTTAATGCGACTCGGCTTGTTTGTTCCAACGCTGAAATCCACAGCGCGCAGTCAGAAAAACCAGATGAATGCGATGGATGTGACTCAGGATCTGAAACAGTTATCCCTGGTCAGATCGGAAGGGTATGACAACATCAAGATTCTGGGTGCCCGACTGGATATGGATAATGATTTTAAGACCTGGGTTGGGATCATTCGCGCATTCGCCACGCATGAGTGTCTGGGAGACACGGTAACGCTCTCGTTCGTAGAATTTGCAAAACTCTGCGGCATACCTTCTGCGCGCCTCTCATCGAAGCTCAGGAGCCGTCTGGACGCTTCGCTGACGCGGATTGCGTCTAACACCCTGACTTTTACCAGCAAGGGCGGAGAGAACTACACAACGCATCTGGTGCAGTCCGCCAAATACAGCGTTAAAAAGGACACGGTGACCTTACAGGCCGATCCTAAGATCTTTGAGCTTTATCAGTTCGACAGAAAGGTTCTGCTGCAGCTTAAGGCTATTAATGAGCTGGCACGCAAAGAGTCCGCTCAGGCACTTTATACGTTTATTGAAAGCCTTCCGCCCAAACCTGCGCCAATATCTATGGCGCGCCTGCGTGCACGGCTCAACCTTACGTCGCGCGTGATCACCCAGAATGCGACGGTCAGAAAGGCGATGGAGCAGCTAAAAGAGATTGGTTATCTCGACTATACCGAGACCCGCCGCGGCTCTTCTGTGTACTTCTGGGTCCATTATCGTCATCCCAAGCTGCGCCCTGCCGAACTGCCGCTCAGTAAGGCAGGCTTAATCGATGATGAGATGGACGAGTTTGACGATCTGGACAGCGACTCCACTATGATTGATGTCAATCTGCCCGAACCGGTGAGTGAGGATGATAGCAGTGAGCTTGTCATGGTATCGCGTGAGGAAAAAGAGTTACTTAATAAAATCAGGAAACAGAAAAACCGTTAGTTACCTGTTCACCACACCGCTCATGGCTGATGGATCCTGCTAACCACTATAGCGAGTAAGATTACTCGCTATAGTGGTTAATCTTTTCCCGACGGAGCATCTACATCCTGAATCGCCTGCCTGAAAAACATCCTGCTATTTGCTCTGGTTTTCCATTGCGCCTCTCTGATCAGGAGGGTGCATTAAGCTTCGCAAAAGATCGACTTCCTGCAGTAGTTAGCCAGTTCGTCCCGCGGTATCTCTGCAAACGTTGCGTTAACGCTTTAGCGTGTCAGCACTCGCTATAGTGGTTAGTCTGGTCTGGTTAACAGCATGCGGATTTACCTCCCGACGCCATATGTCGTGTTTCGCTGGCGATATTCAGCTCTTCGGCCTTACTCGCTACAGTGGTTATGGCCATTCTGAAATGACCATCTCATCTTTGTTTACCTCATTCTGCCCATAAGATTTACACGCTATAGTGGTTTTCTGATGATTTATTGGCTAATACGTTCAGATAATGATCAGATGACAGACCTGGCTGTTACAACATTCTCGCTACAGTGGTTATTTTTTGGGATAGAAGGGAGGAGATCACTCGCTATAGTGGTTAGCGGTATCGTTTTATACTGTTTGTTACTAATATTCAGTAATTTAAAGTGAGTGCTTACTATCATTATATGTCTCTCACCGTATCATGAGGATAAAAAACCAGCGCGACAGGAGAGATCAGGCAGGCACTCGCTACAGTGGTTGCGTTACAGGATGAGCAGAATGGTTTCGCTAACAAAACAAAGTTATTTTACTGAATAACAGCATAGAGCAGGGCAGGGCTATGATTCTGTTCCTGCTACATGCACATCTTCACACGACCTTTTTACTCGCTATAGTGGTTACCCCGCAGGTGAATCGTGCGAGGTGCCCTGCTAAGCACGGATATTTTCAGGCTCCTCTTTCTGAATGACTTACTCGATATAGTGGTTATCCTCTTAGGAAAGAGGTGAGCAGGCACTCGCTACAGTGGTTATCTTTGCGCTTATTCTCTGCGCGAGTTAGTTATCGTTATGATTCGGATGATTATTGCGCAACTTACTGGCTACAGTGGTTAACAGTAACGCTTCTGGCGCACGTTTACTCGCTATAGTGGATATTTGTCACATTCCCTGGCCGGATAGCGCAGTTCGGTCTCCGATTTACTTCCTATAGTGGTTAACCTGTCAGAGTTACTCGCTATAGTGGTTATCTGGGAATGCATGCCGGATACGCGTCATCAGCTCATTCAAAAGTGTCAGTATGGCGTTCAGAATGATTGCAAAAGAAGTGCTGAATGCGTGGATAAATACGGGGACGCAGGGCATGGCTGTCAATGACACCTGTTCCTGAGGGCTGGCAGGGCCATAAATGAAGAAAGCGGCCGCTCGCTGGCGCACCGCTTTAGGATTATTAGGACTGCGTACGTTACATGGCCTCGCGATATTCCGGCCAGGCGACAGCTTGCGCCTCATATCGGCCCGCAGCGGCGAACAGCGTACCCTGGAAATTGATTACACCTGCTGCTTCCAGCCACATCCACTCTTCTGCCTGTACGATCCCTGCCGCGATGACGGTGATCTCCAGCGCTGAGCAGCACTTGATGATCGCCTGCACAACCGCCTGCTTTGGCCCACTGCGATGAACGTCGCGGGTAATACCGGCATCAATACGGATACGGTCGGGCTGAATATGAGTCAGCAATGATAATCCTGCGGAGCCGTCTCCAAAATTGTCGATAGACAGGCTGATCCCGAACGCTTTCAGTGCGCGTACGGCTTCAGAGAACGCGTCCAGTTGTGAAATCACGCCGGTTTCACTCACACCAATAACGACCTGCTCCGGTACCAGCCCCGCCTGCTGAATTGCTGCCACAATGTGCTCGACGGCGTCGGGTATGACAACCAGCGTCATTGGCAGCAGACTCACGTAGAGCGTCATACCATCGGGACAAACCAGACCAGCCTGGGAAAAGGTTTTCTTCACGGTTTCCAGGTCGTCAACATAAAGCCTGTCGCCGGAAATTTCATCGGTAAGCGCCGGACGAAGGGTAACAGCTTCAATGGCGGTCACCTGACGCGCCAGCGGATCGACCACCGGACGGAAGCTTACGCCTTCTGTCTCCGGGCGGGAGTCCGGCACATGAGTGTGCTCTGAAATAAACTCCCAGTAACCTGGCGGAAGAACCTCGTAGTAGTTTTCTTTCTCACGTGACTCTACAAAAGTACGCAGGAATTGCAGTGCCCGATCATCATAGGTCAGGCGATATTTAGACGTACCTTTGTCCAGCACCGCCTGTAGCAGTGATGAGCGATCGTGTTCGCGCAGGTCAAACAGCGACATGCCCGCATTACCAAAACGTCGGGAAGGCGCATAGTCACGCATCAGTTCGACGACATTATGATGCCGCCGATCGGCACAGATTCGCTGATAAACTGCCTGAATGCCCGCTTCAGGACCTTCGAGTAACTGGAAGAAATGGGTGCCGTTGAATAACAGGATACCGGTTACATCGTGCGTGCTGTTGATTTTGCTGGCGTTATCGACCATCTCCGGAAGGGTTCTGACCGGAAAGTCATCTGAAATATGGCTGCGATAGATTATGGTAGTTAGCATGTGCAGCTCCGTTTTACGTAATTGTTGCGGACACGCTAACACTGATCAAAAAATGTTTCATCTATACTTGATTGCTGTCGCACGGACTGCAACAGAGCAGGTGGCACTAAGCGAAACGGCAAATCGGCAGATCTGCATTCAGTTAACGTAACCGTAATGACGCTGCTGGATCTGTGCCGATGAAATCATGTCATTGCATCATAAATAAGGCAGCCATCGGGGCGGCCTTGTGGTTCTCGCGGAAACGTAATCATCGGCTCAGCAGTGACATAAGCGTAATGTTCAACACAGGCATCGATGATTTTTTAGCGCGCAGGTTTAATGGCACTCACCACGCAGTTTCCAGTGAAGCCAGTGATCCAGCGCTTCTTCGTTTAATGGCTTCGAATAGAAATAGCCCTGGGCCTGATCGCAGCCATATTCTGTCAGGGATGTCACGGCGTCAGGACACTCAACGCCCTCTGCCACCACCGTATAGTCCAGCTCTTTGAGCATGGCGATGATGCTACGGGCAATAATGCGTGAAGCCGTATCTGAAGAGAGCTCACTGATCAGAGAGCGATCCAGCTTGATAACATCCAGCGGCATACGACGCAGATAGCTGATATTGCTGTAGCCTGTGCCAAAATCATCGAGTGAAATCGTGAATCCCCGTTCTCTGAGCATCTCCAGTCCGCGAAGAGCGGTGGGGCTTTCAAGGATGCGCTCTGTCTCCAGACATTCGATGCCCAGCAGCGAGGTCGGAAGCTTAGACTTCAGCATTTTGCTTTCCAGCGCGGAAGCAAATCCCTCGCATGCAAAATCGCGCACGCTGACGTTTATGGTTAATGGCAATTGAATACAGTTATTACGCAGTCGTCTGAGACGTTCAACGGCCTGGTCGATAATCCAGGCGGTCAGCACCGAGAGCAGATCGGTCTGCTCGGCCAGCGGAATAAAGGCAGCCGGTGAAAGTTCCCCTCTGCTGGGATGTCGCCAGCGGATGAGCGCTTCCAGGCCCACCGGTTTACCACTCTGCAGGCAAATCTTAGGCTGATAGACCATATAGAGCCCGATGTTATCGCGCAGAGCTGTTTTCAGATCGGTCATCAGCAGGAAATCTTCTGAGCGCTGTGTCTCCGCCTCAATATCAAAACGCTGAGAAGGCAGCCCGCGCCCGACCGCTTCATTCAGCGCGCTCACCGCGCGGCGCAACACTTCCGACGCTGACATGCTGCCGGCAACAAAGCCGGCCTCACCGGTATGAGGCGTCAGTGCAACTGACAGCCCCTCATCCATGTCTGCACTGATACCCTCCAGGCGATCGGCGACCCAGGCTGCACTTAGCCGGCTATCGGCACGAGTCAAGATGGCAAACCGCCCTGTGGCCACAGTGTAGATCATTTCACCTACCGCCGGACGCAGGCGCAGCGGCAGCAGGGTAGCCATATCCTTCAGCAGGCTTTCAACCGGATTCATTCCCATGGTGCGGGCCAGTTCATAAGCACGTGACATGTCGATGCAATCAATCAGCACCAGACGGCGTGGCGTGGTGTCGCCGGCTACGGCCAGATATTGCAAATCACGTATCAGGCGCTGGCGATTAGGCAATCCGGTCACCGGATCGCAAAAACCAGCCGAATGCCAGGCTTCAAGAAAGGACATGACCAGTGTGGAGAGCAGCGTTAATGTTGTCACCTGCTCAACGGCAAATGCATGCGGCTCGGTGTCGGTAACACAGAGCGTGCCCAGAATAATGCCGTCGCGGGTTTTCAGGGGCACACCGGCATAAAAACGAATAAAAGGTGAGCCAGTGATCAGCGGATGCGTGACAAAGCGCGCATCGTGATAGGTATCCGGCACGATCACTGCGCTGTCGCTGTCTACCACATGACGGCAGAGTGAATCCCCACGCGTCGAGCGTTGCAGATCAAAGTTATGTGACGCGCGTACGGTCTGGAATTCGTCATCCAGCACCGAGATAAAGCTTCCCGGGATACCCAGGGCCTGACTGGCTAACCGGACAAATTTTCGCAGAACGTCATCGCGACTTTCGTCAGGGTTGCGCAGTGCCTGCAAAGCACGACTTCGGCGCTCATTGTCGCCGTCTAGATTCTTGAGCATGTGTGTGTAACCTCCGCACCGGCTGATTACGGAGCGAAAAAAGAAAACTGTCCGGAGCGAAATCTGATTCGGGCGGCAGGAAATATAGCGTATTTTTTATTGTCAGCCTGATAATAAGGGAGTATGCGGCGGGTGTCTCTTAATATTTTCTTTAACGCATAAAGGGAATATTAACGATTCGAAAATTTAATCGAAGCGGTGTCTGATTATTTACCTTTTATATTTTCAGCCAGCCACTTCAGCACGTTTAAGCTTCATTTACGGGCAGAAAATCAACAAGCATTCAGGATGGTTAATATTATTTCTAAGTCGGTTTTCATGGGAAACAGCCCAGATGACGGAGGCAGGATCGTTATGCACAGGCTACTCTGCGGGATAACCTCTTCAAACACAACGTAAAAGCCGGGAAGGAACCCAGACCGGCAGAGGTGACCTGTCAGCGTGCTCCCGGCTGATGCAGGCCAATCCACCGTAATGCCGGCGTTAACACAGCGTTTCTGACAGCAATCAGCTTAACGTTTGATGCCATTCAGAGATTGAGCCGGGCGACGTGGGGGTGGGTTCTGTTCCAGCCAGTCACGAACCTGTTCGGTTCGTGCGCCGCTTTCACGGATCGCGCGTGTCAGTCTTTCCTGGGTTGTCCTCAGCTCCTGAGTCCAGTAGGTGATTTGCCACTGTTCACGAATTTCCACATGCGACAGATCGTCGGGTGAGCGACGCTGGATGGGATTTTTCATTCATTATCCTCCTCTGGTTTCAATGATGCAGCCTGAACAGGGACCTCAGGCTAAACATCCATCCTGATGAAGAAAGGGGCATTGAGGTAGCGGATTAATCCCTGAATGGTCCTTAAGTCAAATAACAGGATAATTCCTGGCGGAAGAAATAAAGCATTCTAAGGAAATAGGAAAAGCGCTGTCAGGACGAAATATGCCGTTTCGCTTACAGAAAAATTTCGCTTAATTGTTGATTCTGAAATTTGACATTTAAGCAAAATAGTCAATTATTCTCTGGTCTTTTCGCTCTGAGCGCTTTCGGGTCGCTTCGCTTTAATTGCTGGCGAAGCGCTGTGCTTTAGCGGTTTTTATCATGTTTAAGGAGTCTTTGTTTGGTTAATCGTCCCCCCAAGCCGCCTGTGGTTGTCCAGAGTAATGTGCGTGAACTTCGTCTTGCCGCTGGCCTCTCACAGCAGAGCGCCGCTGAGCGTTTTGACCTGAGCCTGAGAGTCTGGCAAACCAAAGAAGCTGCAGGTAATCCGACGCTACTTAGCCAGGGCGAATATGAACTACTGTTGTTACTGGCGGGTTGTCATCCCCATTTTGTTCTTGCGCCTCAGAGCAAAAAGTAACGGCTCAGTTAATATCCTTAAATTTGTTTCTGTGATAACAGGCCGTACCGTCACGTAAAAAAATTCTATTTAGCCACTTGAAAGCTGACAACCGATCCCTATTTTAACGGTGATCGGAAATATGATACCGGTCAGATGAACTTTTGGATGAACCTGTTCAGGAGATTATCACCATGTCAGTGCAACAGTTTTCTGTTTTCCCTTCGCTGGCTGATTCTGTCTTTTCAGACCGTTTTAGCCGTATCGATAAATTGTTCAGCCAGCTGACTGGCGACAATCCGGTGACGTCAGTTCCCGCTTATGATCTGCAGCGGGTTGAGGATAACCGTTACGCGCTGACCGTCAGCGTACCCGGCTGGAAAGAGCATGAGCTGGAAATAGAACTGCGTGGCGGACGGCTTTCCGTAGCAGGTCACCGGAATGATGCATCAGAGGAATCGTCTGGCGAGACCCGGCAGGAGAACAGCAGCTGGATCCATCGCGGCATTTCCCGGCATGATTTCCAGATGAGCTTTACTATTCCGGAGCACATGAAGGTGACCGGCGCCAGTCTGGCGGACGGTTTACTCAGCATTGATTTGATCCAGGAGATACCGGAGAGCGAGAAACCGCGCCGCATCCCGATTGCAATCGGCGGAGCACGAACGCTGGAACATCAGTAATGTGAACAGGGCGGAAGCGGCTCAGGCTGTTTCCGCCTTTTTTTAACTGCCGGCAGGGCAGAAGATCAACCGCGTCAGGCGCTGGCAGACATCGGGCAAACGGATGAGTGCACGCCAGTATTTGTTCCGGTCAGCATAATGGGCGCACCCGCCTCAAGACGGGAGTGAAATGCCGCCTTCATCGATACACTGATACCATCGCCACACCACATCAGATGATGCTCAAAACGGCGATGCGCCACGGCGGGAACACCGCGTGTGGCCGCGGCGACTTCAACCCGAAAGCCCTGTCCGTTGAGCCGTATCGCTTCCATCCAGATCTCGGTTTCATCCGTCACGCTGACCGCTTCAAGAAACAGCGGTATGGTGTTGCGTCGCCGTGCGGCCAGCGACAGGCTCTCCCACTGGCGGATTACGGCAGTATGAAAGCGCTGCTGACGCTGGGCTGCTCCTTTACTGAGGTCAGAACGCAGCCAGAGGTTGAGCGGCCGCAGATAGCGGTTAACATAATCATCGCCACAGTAGTCGGTATTCATCATCTGTAGTTCACGTTCAACATCTGCGTCCGGATTGTTCGCCAGCAGTTGCAACATATCCTCTTCCCGGCAGGCCCAGCCGCCAGGCAGCGTGACGTTGGGACAGTTAAGGGCAGCATGGATATCAAACAGCGTATGGCCTCCTGATGTCATTTCACGAACGCAGAGGGCGCGCGTAAGCTGCTGATCTGAGTAGCCAGCAGGGCCAGGCGGTGTGAGCAGCCCGGCACGGCGCCAGCGACGCAGAGTTTCAGGAAGAACACCGACGAGACCACATACGGTGTCGGTAGAGTGCTGAGGCATAGTTGATATCCGTGAAGCGTAACGCCCCCCGATCGGGGAAGATGGCCGCAGTATGCACGCCAGAAATAAATAAAGAAACAATCATTTCCATAATCTATGCCCGCGACTGGTGCGGAGATGGCGTGGAGTAAACGCACATACGGAGAAGAGCGCTGATGGGCAGGTGCCGGGCGCAGAGACGCCCGGCGATGAAGAACGCTTTACCAGTGGTACTTGTTGGAATCTTCCCACTCTTTCACTTCTTTTTCGGCACGGTCTTTCTCGTAGCCGTAGCGTTCCTGAATTTTACCGACCAGCTGATCGCGCTTCCCTTCTACAACGGTCATATCATCATCCGTAAGATCACCCCATTTTTCCTTGACCTTACCTTTGAACTGCTTCCAGTTACCGCCAATGCGATCTTCGTTCATGGTGAATCTCCCAATTCCGGTTGTTATCCAGGGACCTGATGAATATCTGTCTTGCCAGAAGGCTGTCAGATGAATTAAGCATGGCACAGCTTTTGCTTTTTGCAGCGAAGCGGTGTGAGCCGCTTCAAACTATGAGCAAAAGCGCAGGCAGGGGAATATTTTGCCGGTAAAATTACGGACGTCGTGCAGGCCAGCTCACGGCAGGCAGGGCATTAAGGGCAGGGCGGGCAAACAGAAAGCCCTGGTAATAGCGGACCCCGGCACCTTCCAGCCAGAGCCACTCTTCCATTTTCTCGACGCCTTCCGCAATGACCGTGATTTCCAGCGCATGGCAGCATTTAAGGATGGCCAGCACAATCGCCTGACGCGGGCCGCTACGGTGAATATCGGTAATGAGCTTGCGATCGATCTTAACTTTGTCGGGCTGGAAATCGGCCAGCAGCGACAGGCCTGCGAAACCGGCACCAAAATCATCAAGGGCCAGGCTGATTCCGGCTGCTTTCAGCTGCCGTACAGCAAACTGAAAGGCATCGAAGCGGGAGATGACCTCATCTTCAGTCACCTCAACCACCACCTGCTCAGGGCGCAATCCCTGTTGCCTGATCTGCTGAATGAGATGGTCAACCGCATCGTCGATCACGACCAGCGACATGGGAAGCAGGTTGACGGAAAGGGTCTGCTCCCGCAAGCCGAGATGTCTGGCCAGCTGAAACGCGTAGGTTTTGGAATGGAGATCCGCCTGGTAACGCTCGCCTTCCGGCAGCTGTAAAAAGTAGTCTGCGGGGGATGCGCCCTGAAGACCGCGTATCAGGGCTTCGCAGGAGACAATCCGGCGATTCGCTACGTCTACGATAGGCTGAAGCGCGAATTCACAGCGCTGATCCGGTGCAGGCTGCAGAGGTGGCTGGGCACTGACGGCAAGGGGCGTAGTCAGTGTCCACTCGCTGGCAGGGGCAATCCCGATAAACGTCTCTTTGTCCCTACCCTCGACAAAAGAACGCAGGAACTTCACTACCCGGTCATGTCTGATTCGCTCATCAGTCAGGGTGACCCGTTTAAGCAGGGCTTCCACGACCGTATGTTTCTGATAGTCACGTAAATCAAATAAGGCCATGCCGGCATGACCAAAGCGACGCGCAGGGGCGTAATCTCGCATCAGTTCAATCAGATTAAAATGCCGATCATCCTGGCTGATACGCTGGAAAACCGTATGGACGTTCTCAACGCTCCCTTCAAGCACCTGAAAAAAGTGCAGCCCGTCATAGAGCAGTATCCCGGTGACTTCAGCTTCAGCGTTTTTGATACTGGCGCGCTCCACCAGCGCTTTGAGCTTCTCTGGCGAGACCAAACCCGCAAGCTGGCTACGGTAAATCAGGGTGGAGAGCATAAGCAGCCTCATATGGCAGGAAGTTACTGATTAACCATATCACAGAAATATTGAGGGTTAAGGGCATAACTGCGGCCAATATATCGTTCTGCTTGCGGCATCAAACGGGCATAGGGCAGGGCAGCACATCAGGAATTAAGCGTACGCATGTCCGATGGTGTTTCAATAATAAACCGGCGAATAAGCAGAGATAAAAGAATAGCCCCCGCAAAAGCGGGGGCGAAGAGCGGACATAGCATATTATTATCACGCAACGACATCCCTGGTGAGGCGCCGGTCATTCGGTTTGTGCCTGATTATTGCGCGCTTTATGTTCTCCTTACCATGCTGAACTGGCGGAATTATTAAGCGGGTAAAATCAGTTTCTCTGATATGTCAGAAAATTGTCCTGATATTCAATCAACTGGTTTAGGCTTTTGATAACATCAGGGCAACCATTAAATTACCAGATTACAAATTCTCCTTTTTCCAGTCACATTCTTGACGTCTTCTGCAGGTTTAACCGGTACGCGTAAACATTACCGTTCTGCAGATTTACTCCGTGTCGACATCGGCGGTATCGGAAAAAGTGCCCCCTTTCGAAGGGGGCAAGGGTAGGAGTCAGATCACTCTGAAACAGAAGTGGATTTCGTTGCAGAGCCATTTAAAGATAGGGCAAAACCGCTGTTATTTCCGCTGCGGTTACTATTTTTTTAGTTAGATATCAAATAATTAAAATGCTTACAATGTAAAATAATGAGTATGATCAATCATTTAATCAGGTATGAAAACGATTACTAAGATTAGGATTAAAGTCCTGATCTGCCTGCGGTTACGGCTACAAATGGCCATAATTCAGGCATCGTGCACCAATGTGAGAGCAAACTTGACCGCCTGACGGATTAATTATACTGTTTATGCATACAGCATTATTTCAAACAGAAGCCATTGTGGAGTCAATGTGATGTCACAGGATGATGAGATTTGGTATGCATTCAGAGAGGCGATTAGACAGGATGATGCCGGTCAGTTTACCGTCAGCACCCAGGATTTTGTGGCGGAGCTGCAACAGCGCAACGCACCTCATACACTGCGAGCCGCAAATACCTGGATAGAGATGCATATCACGACCTTCAGTGATATCTCTGTTGAGCCTGGAGAGTGCCGGCTGTTTCAGATGCCTGCGGCGCACGATTAATACGCGCCGCAGAACTGAAAATAACACGATAGTGCAGGCATCTCAGCCACTCTGCTCTGGCAGATGCTGACTGAATAGCTTCAGAGCCTGGACGAATGACGACGCCTATCCGGCCGATCCTGGAAGTTAGGATTTGCAGGATAGCTCTTGTCGCAGGCCATACGTGCCAGGTTGAGCGCAACTTTACGTTTTTTAAGCTTTAACTTTGGCAGCCACTCTTTGAACTGTGCCGTCAGCGACGCTGCCTGCTGTTCAGTTGCGACGCGACAGATAAACAGCTTGCTCTTCGTTTGGCGGCTGACATCAATGGCGTAGATTTCAAAGCCAGCACTGCACTCTTCATATTCAACATCCGTAAACTGCATGTGTGGCCAAAGACCGGTTCTGGTTTCAAATGTGGCTAAATCCATGAGAACTACCTTTTTTATTGTAAGCGTTATTGCTGCGCGACAGGCTTAAGCCTGGTCGGGCCAGTGAGCATAGACCAGAATCAGCATTCCGCCAGTGAATTCCCTGATTTAATCTGGCCCTGACACAAATGGTTAAAAACTCAGAGTAGTACCCCCAGCGTATATCCCGCCATGTTTACACGTATCAGTTAATCTGATGTCACGCCCACACTTCGAATTTTCGTCCCCGGTAACGCCTGCTATTCGCAACACTGATGTTGCAGGATCTGTAGCCCTCTGCCATGGTGTTAACGTGCCTCTCAACAACCATTATCGTCAGCGATCCTGTTGAATTAGCAGGCTAATCATCAGATTCCAACGGACAGCATCTGAAGCCTGATCCTGATCATCGGATTGTGTAAGCAGGCTGGCAAAACTTTACGTTGGGATACGTTGTTAAAGGGGAAAGATGAAATGGATTATTAACTGAGAACGTCGGGAGATAGTTCACTCCGTTACAGATGCAAGGAAAAATAAAAAAATATATCCTCCACGATTGATTAAAGCCCCGCAGACCAAAGCCGATAAAAATAATCCAGTTCAAACCAGGATCACACTTATTTTCTCTCCAGGGGACGTTTATGACTATTACGCAGCGTCTGGTATTGATTTTCTCACTGCTTGCAATGTCACTGATTGCGTTGGTGATTATTTCCTTATCAGTGATTTCGGGCTTTCAATCCCGTTTTGAATATGTACAGATGAACGCGATACCCAGCATTCGTGACCTTAACAAATCGATTAGTGTCACCAATCAGTTAGGGATCGCTCTCTATCGATACCAGAGCATTACCGATGCGACCAAATTTCCTGCGGCAGAGGAACGTATTGAAAATCTGCTTCAGCAGGTTAAGTCATTGAATGATTATTATATGGCTAACGACATCTCAAACGATGAAGATAAAGCCATGACCGAGCAGGCTTATAAAAATCTGGATGATGTACGCAGCGCATTGCCAGCTTTTCTTGCCGCGTCACGCGCTCAGAATGATGCTGTTACGCTTCCGTTACTGCAAAGTGATAATGGAGTAGGTGCTGCAGCCCGTAAAATGGAAGCAGATTTTACCCGCCAGATTCAGCTGAATATTGATATTGGCGAACAGCTCAGGGTTGAGAACAAGCGCATTTATACACAGACGCTGTGGATGATGTCTGGCGGTTCGCTGCTGCTTGTTCTGCTGCTGGCCGGTTTCTCCGCTAAGGTGATCCTCGGCATTAAAAGGAGCCTGTCAGGCATCGTCAACACCATGACGCAGGTGAGCCATACGCTTGACCTGACCCATACCGCTGAAGTCAGCCGTAAAGATGAGATCGGCAAAACGGCGATGGCGTTTAACCAGTTGCTGTCACGCGTTTCCGGCACGCTGCTTTCGGTCAGTCACGCCGCACAGTCGGTCAGTGCCGGATCCACGCAAATTGCTGCAGGTAACGAAGATCTTTCCGCGCGTACTGAAGAGCAGGCGGCATCTCTTGAGCAGACAGCAGCCAGCATGGCGACCCTGAGCGAAACGGTTCGTCAGAACTCAGAAGGCGCGCATCAGGCCAGCAGCCTGGCGAATAACGCCAATCACATGTCGATCCAGAATGGCACGTCAGTGAAGCAGATGCTCAACACCATGGATGAAATCCGCGCCAGCTCCGCCAAAATTTCTGAAATCACCGGGCTGATTGAAGGCATCGCCTTCCAGACCAATATCCTGGCACTGAATGCGGCAGTCGAAGCAGCACGTGCAGGTGAACATGGTCGCGGCTTTGCTGTGGTTGCGTCTGAAGTGCGTAATCTGGCGCAGCGCTCCTCGTCTGCCGCACGTGAAATCAAAGACCTTATCTCAACGTCGGTTTCACAGGTTGAACACGGTTTAGAGCAGGCCAGCGGCGTGGGATCAAACAGTGAAAATGTCCGTCAGGCGATTCAGCAGGTAGCCGATCTGGTCAACGAAATTGCCGCGGCGACGTCTGAGCAGAGCAAGGGCATTGAGCAGGTTCATCAGGCGATTGGCCAGATGGATGAGGTGACGCAACAGAACGCCTCGCTGGTAGAAGAGGCTTCATCCGCCTCTAAATCCCTGCAGGAGCAGGCAGAGACGCTGTCAGGGCTGGTGGCGACCTTTACGCTGGAGAGTAACCAGCGTGTGGCGTCGTCGCAACAGCCCGCTGGTGTACGTCGTCCGGGATTGCCGGCGAAGCAGCCTGAGCGCCACACTATCGACCTGACTCAGGCGAACTGGGAAAGTTTCTGATAGCTGAGCAGTAAAATGATAGCCTCCATACTGTGGGGGCTTTTTTATATCCTTAATTAGCTAAATGAAACAGTGCTAAGCAAAATAAACTTTTAATGAAATCGATTTCATTATTAAAATAACCTGCTGGGATTAACTCTTTCGAGTGAGGTGAGACTATATCGATATTCAGGGGGGAATGTCTCGCCAGGGTTAATAGGATAATGAAAGTTAATTCGATACAGTGCGGATGACTGTTATCGGCGACAATAACATTAACTTGAGTTTCTTTATTTTCATAACGTTGATGCTGAAGTCAGGCTTACGACTAAAAAGGCAGGTATGTGTATTGTTATTTTATATTATTGATATTTATAGCTATTTATAGATTTGGCTTAGGTGAATGTTGCAGTAAATATCGTCATTTTATTCACTGTAAAGTAACGTATCACAATCTATACTCCTTTCTGTTGCGATATACATTTCTGATATTTTATACGAAACTCCTTCCTTTATAGCAATATTGTGCTGAATGAGGCGCCTCTGGCTATGCAAAAGAAAGGGTAAAAATAATATTACACGAGCAATTTTGTGCACTACTCACCAGCACGCCTCACACATCAGAGCGGAAAAGAATGAAAAAAATACTCGACCGGATTAATTTGCCAGCAAAATTCCTGTTACTGGGCACCTTTGCACTGGTGTTGTTTATTTTACCTACCTTTCTGTTTATTCAGACAGGTAATCAGCTTATCGATACCAAGAATGTAGAGCTATCTGGCATACCGGTTGAGAAAAAAGTCCTGAAACTCCTTAACCTGTTACAGCGTCATCGTGCAGAGAGCGCTATCGCCATCTCCCTTAACAAGCCTGATAACGCACCACGTCTGGCGCTGGTCTCGCAAATCAATACGTTATCCGGAACGATTGCTGACGATCTGCGCAAGGATGACGAGCAGGCACAACCGCTGAAATCGCTGCAGCGGGTTAATCAGGAGTGGGGTCAGCTGCAGGATGATATCAACGCTGGCAAACTCACGCTGGCAACCAGCCTGACGCGTCACGCCCATCTGATTCAGGTCTTACTGGACACCAATCAGGATGTGCTGGATTTTTATCAGCTTTCGCTGGATGCAGATTTAAATACCTACCAGCTGATCGTCAGCATCTATAGTCGCCTGCCGCTGCTGACTGAAACTCTGGGTCAGATCCGAGCCAATGGTACGTCGCTGATTGCCAGTGGAAATATTTCTGAGGCCGATCGCAGTCGTCTGGCATTCCAGCTTGATAATGGCAGAACCGCGCTGGCACAGTTCAGCAAAAATATGGACAAGGTATTCTTCATTGAGCCGGATTTGAAAACCACGTTCTCTGGTCTGGCAGAGGATGCGAATCAGCAGGCACAAGGCGCACTGCAACTGGCTGATAGTATATTTGTGAGCGGGCACGCCAGTGTGGCGCCGGTTGAATATGTACGGGTGTTTACTCAGGCGATTAACCGCTATGCGGAGCTGGGCGAGCAAACCAGTATCCGCCTGCAACAGCTGATGGAAGTACAGATTGATAAAAGGCGTCAGGCGCAGTATCTGCTGCTGGCAGGTCTGCTGGCCGTCGCTCTGCTGGCCATTTTGGTGGCGGTGATGATCACCCGCTCGGTGACCCGTCCGGTCAAAGAAGCGGTCGAAGTGGCCAGTCGCGTCGCGGCAGGCGATCTGACAGCACAGCTGACGATTTCCGGTAGTAATGAAATGGCTGAACTGCTGACTGCGTTAATGCGGATGCAGCAGCGTCTTGCCCAGCTGGTTTCGGATATCAAAGGTAACGCCGCCACCATTGCTAACTCTTCGGAAGAGATTGCCCGTGGCAATGGCGACCTTTCGTCTCGCACCGAACAGCAGGCGGCTTCATTGGCTGAAACAGCGGCCAGCATGGAACAGCTGGCATCAATTATTCAGCAGAATGCAGATAACACCCGCTTTGCCTCTGATCGCGCAGAATCAGCGACGCAGGCGGCACTGTTAAGCGGCGCGGCGATGGATTCCGTGATGCAGACCATGCACAAAATCCGCGGCAGTTCGGGTCAGATTGAAGAGATCACCTCTGTGATCGACAGCATTGCCTTCCAGACCAATATTCTGGCACTGAACGCCGCGGTTGAAGCGGCGCGCGCCGGCGAGCAGGGCAAAGGTTTTGCGGTTGTCGCATCCGAAGTGCGTGCGCTGGCACAACGCTCCGCCAGTGCAGCAAAAGAGATCAAGAGCCTGATTGAGCAGTCGGTCGGTCATGCGCAGGAAGGGATTGCGATGGCGCAGAACGCAGGCGACAAAGTGAAGCAGAGCGTCAGTGCTATTGAACAGACCTCTCAGCTGATGCGTGATATCTCTTCTTCATCTGAGGAGCAGAGCAGTGGTATTTCTCAGGTCAATATTGCAGTGAACCAGATGGATCAGGTGACGCAGCAGAACGCCGTGCTGGTAGAAGAATCGGCCTCCTCTGCTGATGAGCTTGCCGCACGCGCAGGCCAGTTGCGTACTATGGTTGCGGTGTTCCAGACGGCATAATAGTGTTAAAGCAGCCGCCACCTGTGGGCGGCTGTTTTCTCTCAACGCCTGCTACGCCTGATGATCCCGCAGACAGGCCAGATAGGTCTCTCCCGATCGAATCACTTTCTCTTTCGCCTGCTCACGAATATCCTGACCTTCAAACGCGGCATAAAGCTCCCCGAATGTCACGTCATCAAGCCGATGCAGGATGTCGCCTACTGTGGCGGCTGACAGTGGCAGCATATTCGGGTAGCTCCACATAAATGACACGCCATGCGCACCCGGCGTGACCTGCATGATATCCCCCGCCAGCATTACGCCTCCGCCTTCATCCCAGTGCAGCACGCTGCCACCAGGAAAGTGGCCGCCCAGCCGTAACAGTGTCACCGATGGCATCAGCGCCAGGGATTCACCCTCCCAGAACCGGATATGCGGGCTATCCCGGACAATCCATTGCCGATCGCGGGCGTGCAGATGCAGGGGCGCGTTAAACGCCTCTGCCCACTCCTGCATGGTGGTGTAATAGTGCGGATGTGAAATCGCGATAGCATCAATGCCGCCCAGCGCCGTGATCAGCGTAAAAGTGGCGTCATCGAGGTTAGCAATACAGTCCCAGAGCACGTTGCCGTGTGGCGTACGCAGCAGAAAGGCACGCTGATTAATGGCAAATTCAGGCACGGTTTTAAGGCTTAACAGCGCATCGCTGTGGGCCGTCCACTTATTCGCGTGGCTGGCGCGCAGCGCGTCAAACGCGATCCAGCCCTGACCCGTGGCAGGAACGTACTGACGTTCATCCTCGCAGATTTTGCAATGCTGATGAGAAGACTGGGGCGGATAAGCGGTGCCGCAGGCGGTACATAACATCGTCATGGTGATCTCCTTTGTCTTACTCAAGCTTATGCACACCTGCAAAAACCGCACTTTCCTGACGCAGTTTCGTCACACGATCACCGCTGGCGGCGTAAAGTAATCCGCGTCAGTTCCGATGGACGGCCCAGCCTGACCGCCATGCCGGGCCAGAGTGCCGTGCCGTTATTCACATAGAGCTGCATTCCGCCAACCTGATAAAGCCCGGACACAAATCCGGCATTGGGTTTAGCAAACAGCCGGTCCAGTCCGATAATCAGACCGCCATGCGTATGTCCTGAAAGCTGCACATCCACGCCCTGCGCCGCGTTCTGGCGGGCATTGCGCGGCTGATGATCCAGCAGGATCACCGGTGCGCTTTCAGGTGCCTGTGCCAGCGCGCGGGCCAGATCGGGGCCGGTCGCATTTCTGCCGGGTGCGGAGGCGTCTGGCAGGCCGGCAATTACCAGCTTTGCGGTTCCGCGCTGAATAACGGTGTGGCTGTTGAGCAGCGGCTGCAGCCCTAGTGAGGCAAGATGTGCTGTCCAGATTGCCTGATGGAAGAAATATTCGTGGTTCCCGGTAATCGCCCATACGCCGTCAGGGGCGGTCAGCGCGCGCAGTGGTGCGACGTCATGACGCCTGTGTTCCAGGCTGCCATCGATCACATCGCCCGTTATCACAATCAGATCGGCGTTAAGAGACATCGCTCGCTGAACCATCGCGGCGGTCCAGGCCGCATTAAACAACCGGGTGATATGCAGGTCGGTCAGCTGCAGCAGCTGATAGCCCTCGAACTCAGCCGGAAGATTGGGCAGGACCAGCGTCACTTCTTTGACCGGCGGCACCCGAATCGCCTGCTGCACTCCAACAGCAGCCAGCACCATCGCCAGCACCGCAGCCAGATAGCGAACACCAGGCACCAGCTCCAGCGGATGCCGCAACAGCAGCGCGATCAGCATGACTGCATCCATCAGCATCTGCAGCAGCGCCAGCAGCAGCACGGTGCTGTACGCCCAGTTAAACAGGATGATGATAATGCGGGGCATTTCTGCCGAGAAAATGCCGCCTGACGTAAAGCGGCTTACCAGCAGATATTGTGAGGCCAGCAGCACCAGTGCTGAGAGCAGGACCTTGATGGCCAGTGGCAGGGATAAGGGAATGATCACGCGCGCAATAACATACCAGCTGGGTAAGCTGAAAATCAGGTGAAACATGGCAGTCTTCCGGTAGGGCGCTAAACGTCAGCGCAGGCAAATATGAGACAATCGTTTATAGAACTGTTTTTCGCACATCAGTGTATACGATGCTGCCGTTCGGGTTACTTCGCGCGGGGTGCTTTACCGGTGATAAAAGAAGCTGAGGGCCGAAAATGTAAAAACAGCGTGACCGGAACACTGGCCACGCTGACAACATTCACTGTCTGGCAGGTCAGACTAGCGAAGCATACCTGAGGTGGTGTGCGTCTCGTCGGTTACCCGCGTCATAGCGATCGGAATACTTTTATAGGCGGGAATGCCGCTTTTCGTATCGTGGCTGTCGAGCGGAACCATCACATTGGCTTCCGGGTAGTAAGCGCCGACTGAACCTGGTGCCATATCAATAATCACGATGGTCAGGTTTTTCATCTGACGCGAGGTGGGATTACCCTCCGGATCCAGTGCCATAAGATCGACACGGTCACCCACCCGCAGTCCTCGTTTCTCTGCCTCTTCGGCATTGATAAACAGCACATCGCGGCGGCCTGTCACGCCCCGATAGCGGTCATTTAGTCCGTACAGCGTGGTGTTGTACTGGTCGTGACTGCGCAGGGTGGTGAGGACCAGATCATGGCATTTCAGCGAGCGGGGATCTTCGTTAATGCCCTGCATCACTTTAAACTGCGCACGACCGGAAGGCGTGAGCCAGACCCGTTCTGATGCGGCGTTATGGAGCCTGAAACCTCCCGGATGCTTAATCCGCTCGTTAAAGTTTTCGAACGCCGGGAACACCGCTTCAATGGCATCACGGATGCGGCTGTAATCGGCGACCATGGCTGACCAGTCAACCACGCTGTCTGGCAGGGTTGCCTTAGCCAGTGAGGCGACCAGCGCGGGTTCAGATTTAAGATGAGGTGAAGCCGGGTTCAGCGAACCGCGCGAGGCATGTACCATCGACATGGAATCTTCAACGGTTACGCTCTGCGCGCCGGTAGCCTGAACATCGGTCTCAGTCCGGCCCAGCACCGGCAGCAGATAGTTGTGCCTGCCGAGTAACAGGTGTGAGCGGTTGAGTTTGGTGGCCATATGCACGACCAGATCTAAATTACGCATGGCCGGGAACGTCACCTGGGGATCGGAGATTGCTTCTGCCAGGTTACCCCCCAGACAGAGCAGCGCTTTAGCTTTGCCATCGCGCATGGCCTTAATCGCCTCCACCGCGCCGTGACCATGCTTTTGCGGCGGCCTGAAACCAAACACCTTCTCAATACCATCCAGTAGCGACTGCGGCGGAATCTCAGTGATGCCTACAGTGCGGTCGCCCTGCACATTGGAGTGTCCACGTAACGGACAGATACCTGCGCCCGGCTTACCGATATTGCCGCGCATCAGCAGCAGGTTGGCGATTTGCTGCACGTTCTGGGTGCCATACTGGTGCTGGGTAATCCCCATGCCATAACAGATGATGGTCCGTTCGGCGCTGGCATACAGCCGGGCGATATGCTGGATCTCCTCGCGCGCCATGCCAGAGACTTTCAGGATATGCTCCCAGTCGGTGCTCTCCAGGTCGGCCTTGAGGGCATCAAAACCTTCTGTGTGCTCCCTGATAAATGCGTCATCAATGACGCCGGGTTTGCCCTGGCTCAATGCCTCCTCGTGCATAGTGAGCAGGATCTTCATCACGCCTTTGAGCATTGCCGCGTCGCCGCCAACCCGCACTTTGTAATAGGTCGACGCCAGCTCAGTAGAGCTCATTGACAGCATTTCAATCGGACTTTGCGGCGAGGTAAAGCGTTCCAGCCCGCGCTCACGCAGTGGGTTTATCGCCACGATAGTGGCCCCGCGTTTAGAGACTTCACGCAGCGTGCCGAGCATGCGCGGATGGTTGGTGCCAGGGTTATGACCGATACAGAGCACCAGATCGCAGTGGTCAAAATCCTCCAGCTCTACCGTACCTTTACCAACGCCAATCGACTCTGGTAGCCCGACGCTGGTCGGTTCGTGGCACATGTTTGAACAGTCAGGGAAGTTGTTGGTGCCATATTCGCGGGCGAACAGCTGCCACAGGAACGCCGCTTCATTGGAGGCGCGGCCCGACGTATAGAACTCCACGCTATCGGGATCGTCATAGCTGCGCAGATGCTCACCAATCTCCTGGAACGCCGTTTCCCACTCAATGGGCTGATAGGTGTCGGTAGTGGCATCGTACTTCATGGGATGGGTCAGCCGTCCTTCTCCCTCCAGATGCAGTGCGCTGCGCTCCCACAATTCAGTCACGGTATGCGCAGCAAAAAAGTCTGGCGTGGTGCGCTTGCTGGTGGCTTCCCACGAGACGGCTTTCGCCCCGTTTTCGCAGAATTCAAAAGATGAGGCGTGTTGCGGGTCTGGCCAGGCGCAGCCCGGACAGTCAAAGCCCTGCGGCTGGTTGACTTTAAACAGGGCAATCACATCCTGCTTTACTGACATCTGGCCGCGGATAGCATCGGCAACCGCCTTTAGTGCGCCCCAACCACCGGCAGCACCCCCATAAGGGGCGATGCCATTTGTGCGATTTTGCTCTTTCATAATGCTCCACATTGTCTCTATTGTTATCGGCTAAGCCTGGTACATAAAAAGGAACAGCAACGTGGATTGTGGCTATTATTCAGCAAAATTTTTTCTCAAAATGTTTCGGCAGGGATCCTGCGCTCTGTTTTTCTGGTATGAAATAAGAGGGAGGGTCAGGTAATAATAAACGAGACGGTACTGCGTTATCATCAGGGTAATTTATCAGAGACTGAAAGGTTACTATGACTGGTAATAAAACGATGGCAGGTAAATGGTTGTTATAGAAGGCTGATAATCTGATAGCGAGCCTGAAGTGTTTAATTTCTTAGGGGGAAAGTCATTACGGTTAATATTTCTACCTGTACACTAAAGCGGAAAAAATATTCACAACGGCAGTGTTGGTGTAACGGGATCCGGGCACAGGAAAATATAACAGATCGTTATTACCGCACAAATTAACAACCCGCTCTGGTATTTAAAGTATCGTTCTGCAGGTATCTGTTCACATCATGAGACAGCACCGTTGCCGGGCGTTGTTGGCCGATCAGGAGAGGTCTGTACGATCGCCTCGTGTTGTCGGATGAGAAATCACAATAAACTCCACTGGCGCATCGCTGTTATTTCTGGCCTGGTGTTTAGCGTGTGGCGGAATTTCGATTCCCTGTTGCGCACTGATATCATGCACTTCGCCCTCCAGCTCCATCGACAGTACGCCCTGAAGAACAAAGAAAAACTGCCGGGAGGAAGCATGATAGTGTCTTTTCTCACGGGTGGCGGGCGGCATTTTTTCATGAATGACTAACATATCTTTGCGGTTTATCAGATACCAGCCATCGCACCCGTCTCCCCAGACATAATGTTCTGCATTCTCTTTTGAAATCATCGTCCTGCGCCCTGATTGTTGTTGTAAGGATTCAAACCCCGGCTAACTATACAAGGCCAGGTTGTTGACGCTCAAATTTTAGTGTTGGTAATAACCTCAATGGATTTTTGGCTGTGGTGGTAACCTAATCGATCATGACCCGCCAATGGCGTGTCATAGATTGAGCGGTGCACGCCTGACAGCCTGTAACGGAGGATGAGATATGCACTGGTTTAATCAGGACAGATTTGACGTTCGCCTTGAGTGGGGGACAGCAGCAGTCCGTTACGCGGCAAAGAATGTGGAGTGTATCGTGATCGTCGATGTGATGTCTTTCTCCACCTGTGTCAGCATAGCGGTCGATAATGGCGCACAGGTTTATCCTTACCCCTGGAAGGATGCATCTGCCATCGGTTTTGCAAACAACATCGGCGCACGGCTCGCCAGCTTCGACAGATTATCTGACAGGGACGGTTTTAGTCTCTCGCCTGCGTCGATCAGGAAAATAGCAGAGGGCGAGAAACTGGTACTGCCGTCTCCCAATGGATCAGCGATTTCATTCCTGGCCCGGGATGTGGATACGGACGTCACCGTATTCAGCGGTTGCTTCAGGAACCTCTCGCAGACTGCAATGGCCTGCCGGGACTTTAAACGCATTCTGGTTATCCCCTGTGGGGAGCGCTGGCCCGATGGCACGCTTCGGCCGGCCACAGAGGACTATGCTGCAGCCGGTGGCATTATTGCGGCAATCGGGCATGACCGTTGCTCCCCGGAAGCAGCAGGTGCGGTTGCCGCCTGGCAGCAGCTGAATCTATTATCTCTTCGCGAATGCGCTTCAGCGCTGGAACTTCAACAGCGCGGATTTCAGGAGGATGTCGATCTCTGTCTGGATCTGGATAGCGCGCAGTGGGCCTGTCAGTTGCAGGGTGATTTTTATGCGGCAGGTTCGTAACGAGGCTGAGCCTGTCAGCGCATTGTTGTCCTGACAGGCTCAAAAATTAAGCGGTTACTTCTTCTTATTCAGCATCGACTTCAGATCGGCAAAGGGATTGTAGGTCGCCTCACCAACATCTTTTTGTGCATCCTCGCCTGCGACCACGCGGGTGCCATACTGGTCAGCTTCGGTGTACTTCGAGTGCTCATGGTCGTGACAATAGAGACACAACAACTCCCAGTTGCTGCCATCTTCCGGATTATTGGTGTGGTCATGATCAATATGGTGAACCGTCAGCTCGCGCAGATTTGAATAAACAAATTCGCGTGAGCAGCGCCCACACACCCACGGAAAGATTTTAAGTGCTTTCTCACGGTAGCCGCTTTCCAGCCGCGAATAGTTTTTAGGGATCAGAGCCATGGCATTGATTACCTGTTTTGCAGAGGTGTTCACGATAGTGCAGACACTATATCCCACAACGGAACCAGAGGAAAAATCATCCTGTTACGCGGGAAGGCGGGCTGACAAGCTCAAAGCGATAACCGGCAGCTACCCGCTACTAAAAACTTAACCTGTTGCCAGCGCTAGCCCTGCCTATCAGCAGGATAACGCCAGAAACATGAAGATTTACCGCTTTGCTTAAAATTCCGCGCTAAATGTAATGCCGGATGCCATAAACTGCCCAGAAAATCGCGTTGGCTCCCAGATAAATCCAGCACCCCCAGTAGGCAATGGGTTCGCGTCGGGTACGGAGTTTGGGCAGAAAGATCAGTAAATAGAGTGCAGAGGCGATAAGCGAAACGAAGTAGAAAAATTTCATTGTTCTCTCCTGATTGATATCCTTTTTTCAGGATAGTCAGGGATGACTATTTTGCTCAGTTCATCATCAGATTCGTTCCACACCGATGTTTTTAGCAATCACACCGGATATGACCCGATCAGGCCGCTACAAAATAAACTGGCGGCACCGCGTCGCGATCAGCCCGGTTGAGGAAAAGATCATGTCAGGATGTTTAACCGGATGTGACAACCTATAATCTACGCAGTTTGTTGACCTGCAGGAATGCAGGTTTTACTCCCGCCCCACAGGATGAGATCCCGCTGATGTTTTCTCGCTTTTTTATTTATCGTCCCGTGTTCGCATGGGTTGTTGCCATTTTAATTATGCTGCTTGGTGCGCTTTCCATCACCCTGTTGCCGGTTGAACAATATCCTGATGTTGCACCGCCCTCGGTAAATATCAGTGCGACTTACACCGGTGCCTCTGCGGAGACGCTGGAGAACAGCGTCACTCAGGTGATTGAGCAGCAGCTGACCGGGCTGGATAATCTGCTCTATTTTACCTCCAGCAGCAGCTCGCAGGGGAATGTGTCGGTCACCGTCACTTTCAGTCAGGGCACCGATCCGGATACCGCGCAGGTGCAGGTGCAGAACAAGGTGCAGCAGGCGCTCTCGCGTCTGCCCAGCGAGGTGCAGCAGCTTGGCGTCACCGTGACCAAATCACAGTCGAACTTCCTGCTGGTGATGGGGCTGTATGATACGACAGGTAAAAGCAACAGCACCGATATCGGCGACTGGCTGGTCAGTAATATGCAGGAGCCGCTGGCCAGGACTGAAGGCGTCGGTGACATCCAGGTGTTTGGCGGCCAGTATGCGATGCGCATCTGGCTCGATCCCTTCAAGCTAAACTCTTATGCGTTGCAGCCCTCCGACGTGTCGGCAGCAATACGCTCGCAGAACATTCAGGTTTCAGCCGGTAAAATCGGCGGCCTTCCATCACCTGACAATCAACAACTCACGGCCACGGTCAGAGCGCAGTCACGGCTGCAGACGCCGGAACAATTTCGCAACATCATTGTTAAAAGTGATAAAAGCGGCGCCATCGTGCGGGTAGGGGATGTGGCGCGGGTAGAGCTGGGCGGCGAATCTTATGACATGACCACCCGACTCAACGGGCATCCTGCGGCGGGTGTCGGCGTAATGCTGGCACCGGGTGCGAATGCGCTGGCCACGGCGACGCTGGTCAAAAACAAAGTTGAAGAGTATCGCCACTCGATGCCGCAGGGCTACGAAGTGGCCTATGCGCTCGACAGCACCGACTTCATCAAAATCTCCGTTGAGGATTTGGTGATCACCCTGATTGAAGCCATCGCGCTGGTGGTGGTGGTGATGTACCTGTTCCTGCAAAACATCCGCGCGACGCTGATCCCGGCGCTGGCGGTGCCGGTCGTGCTGCTCGGCACCTTTGGTGTACTGGCGCTGTGCGGCTATACCATCAATACCCTGACGCTGTTTGCGATGGTACTGGCTATCGGGCTACTGGTGGATGATGCGATCGTGGTTGTGGAAAACGTCGAGCGCATTATGCATGACGAAGGTTTGCCGGCGCGTGAGGCAACGGAAAAGTCGATGAAGGAGATCTCCGGTGCGCTGGTGGCTATCGCGCTGGTGCTTTCCGCTGTCTTTCTGCCTATGGCCTTTTTTGCCGGATCAACCGGCGTGATCTATCGGCAGTTCTCTGTCACTATCATAGCCGCCATGACCTTCTCTGTGGTGGTGGCGCTAACCCTGACGCCTGCGCTGTGTGGCATGCTGCTGCGGCCAACAGCACCCCATCGCAAAGGCTTCTTTGGCGGGTTTAACCGCTTTTATGCTGCCACCGAGCGTCAGTATCGTCATAAAGTGGTGAAAACGTTGCGTCGTCCGCTAATCATGGTGTCACTCTACGCCGCAATGGGCGTGGTGCTGTTTGTGATGTTCACCCGACTGCCAGGCAGCTTCCTGCCGACCGAAGATCAGGGCAGCATTATGCTTCAGGCGACGTTGCCTGCGGGCGCAACCGCCAGCCGCACAGAGGCCGTTAATCAGCAGATTGTTGACTGGTTCCTGACGGAAGAGAAACAGAACATTGATGTGGTCTTCACCATCAACGGCTTTAACTTCAGCGGTGCGGCGCAGAATGCCGGTATGGCGTTTATCAAACTTAAAAACTGGGACCAGCGACCCGGCAGTGAGAACTCTGCCGAAGCGATTGCCGGACGCGCCACCTATGCGCTTGCGTCGATTCGGGATGCGCAGATCTTTGCACTGACACCGCCGTCGGTGCCGGGGCTGGGACAGAATAATGGCTTCACCTATGAGCTGCTGGCCAGCGGTGGCACCACGCGTGAGCAACTGGGTAACCTCCGCGATCAGCTGTTGCAGAGCGCCGCGCAAAGCCCGGAACTGATCGGCGTGCGGGCGAATATCCTGCCACAGACTCCGCAGCTGCAGATTGATATCGATACCAGTAAAGCGGTGGCGCTGGGACTTCAGCTGGATGATGTTACCGACACGCTGACCAGCGCCTGGGGCGGAGCTTACATCAATGACTTTATTGATCGTGGCCGGGTGAAACGCGTTTATCTGCAGGGCGATGGTCAGTATCGCTCCGCGCCGTCGGATCTGGATAAGTGGTACATCCGTAACAGTGAAGGCAGCATGACGCCGTTCTCAGCGTTTGCTTCGACCCGCTGGACCATGGGACCGGAAAGTCTTAACCGCTACAACGGCTCTGCCTCGTATGAAATTCAGGGTCAGAACGCCGAAGGGTTCAGCTCCGGTGATGCCATGAACACCATTGAGCGGCTGGCCAATGAACTACCGGCAGGCACGACGGGCGCGTGGAGCGGACTCTCGCTGCAGGAGAAGCAGGCGGGCGGGCAGTCGACCACGCTTTATGCGATCTCGATTCTGGTGGTTTTCCTCTGCCTGGCTGCGCTGTATGAAAGCTGGTCGGTGCCATTCTCCGTACTGTTAGCGGTGCCACTCGGTGTATTGGGTACGGTGCTTGCCGTGGCGCTGCGCGGATTAAGCAACGATATCTACTTCCAGGTGGCGTTGCTGACTACGGTCGGGCTGACTTCCAAGAACGCGATATTGATTATCGAATTTGCCGAGGATGCAGTGCGTCGGGGCAGTTCGCTGAGTGCTGCAGCGTTACTGGCGGCACGCACCCGTCTGCGACCGATTATGATGACCTCACTGGCCTTTATCGCCGGGGTGATACCGCTGGCGTTGGCGACCGGTGCCGGTGCTAACAGCCGCATCGCCATCGGCACCGGTATCATTGGCGGCACGCTGGCAGGTACCGTGCTGGCATTATTCTTCGTTCCGCTATTCTTTGTGCTGGTGAAGCACTATCTGACCCGGCATCGTGACGCAAAATAATGCTCTCAGCTCGTCTGTCCGACAGGACTGGCGGGCTGAAATCACGGCTCCTCCGGTAAAACGTGCCGTCAGATCCGCTATCCGGGTCGCGCATACCAGAGAGGTGAAAAAGCGTAAAAGTATTTTATGGCAGAGACAGATGAGGGGCGAAAATCGTCGTGGGTTCACTCAGGAGAGATGCCACTCCATGGCGTAAAACGTCCTAAAGCGCTTTATTCAGAATTACTTAGAAGGACGGCGACTAATCTTGCCTCCTTTCCGACCGGCTTCCCTGGCTTTCTCATGATCATTTTTGAAATTGCCCCCACTGACTTTGCCTCCTGCACTGCCAGCTTCACTCGCACGTTCCGGATCGTTGGCAAAATTACCGGCACCACCTCTGTATTTCTGTTGTGTCATAGGAAGACCTCATATCAATGTTCCATTAGATAAAAAGGACTAGCTAGTCACACCAGGAAGCATAGTCGCCCGCTTCGTTTATGCAAATGCACAGCGTCAAGGCCTTGATAAGGCAGAGATTAAATTTCTTCTGCCGGTTAGCCACAGCAGGGCAATGACTGATGAGCTACGCTTAAAGGCCTGACGAAAAAGGAGAATGCTATGAGCGACGCGACATTAATCGACACGCTTGAGTTTGGTTCTGACGAGCAGAAGCAGAAATATGAAATCTACGGCGATGATGCACAGACGCCCACTTTTGCTGTGATCTCACGACAGCAGGGCGATAGCTGGCAGAAACTGGAGGAGAAAATCACTTTTGCTGCGCAGGATGAACAGCAGGAAGCGATGGGATCAATGGGCTACGGCTCCGGCGATACGCTGCCCGATCTACGCGATTTGACTGCCGAAGCGCGGGAGCGTTGCGAACGGCACTGGCAGGAGCAGAGTGCATAATGAGCAGAGAGCTGCTCATTTTTAGCAGTGAAGGCGTCCGTTTAAGAGAGACGCCAGGAGGCCGCAGAATAAACCTCTGAGTGCTCTCTTTTTCCGACAGCCACCACATAAGCGACCCAGCGCATTAACGATCATCCAAGTGTGACCCGTACAGGCTCAGGGTTCCTCAGGCGTTCTTTAACGCTGTCTGCTAACGTTGCATCTTCGTCACTGAGTAACGTCTGCTTAAAGGGAAGACGTTCATTATCTGCGATATATTCAGCCATGAGGCGCAGCGCATCAGATGGCGTTACACCCATTTTTTCGGGCGCAGCATAGGATGGTGTTTTCAGATCATCATCGATTCGAATGTTAATTGTGCCCAGGGTCAGCCCTTTTGTATTTACATTTGACATTACAATTAGCGTATTGGTGAGTCTGCATCGCAAACAGCAGACATCAGTTACCAGCATAGCTTTACATCTGCCCGCCAGACTCTCGTCCTGTATTATTTTATGCTACGAAAATGTAACAAACTCATCCATTAAACCAACTGCAGCAATCGTTAAAGGTTTTCCCGCTGGTGGCGATAACTCAATGGCGTTGAGCGCGCCAGTCAATGATGAATCCGGCACTCAGCGACGAGTTCTGAACGCGAACGGACCTGCATTTAGCCCTCCTTTTATACACATCAGACAATGCGAATTAAGCGCAAGTTACTCACATAAAAGCGAAAATAATAATATGTCGATCATTAAGACGATCAAAAGACGCCTGCCTGTTGCCCGTCTTAGGCGTAGCAGCCAGCCAGCGAATGGCACCTGGGATTGTCGTGCGTTGCCAGATTCACTCTCTTCCATTGGTTTAAGCTCGCGCGCGGGCGGGATCCTGATGACGTTTGTTCCACCAGAAGCCGATTTTCAGCGGGTCAGTCAGGCCTGGCAGCGCTTTAACACCCCCGATCTGACGGTGCTGACGCTCTCTTCCAACGGTGCGCTGAGCAGCAGTCGATCACAAAGTACCTACTGTGAGGGGAATGGCCCGGAAGGAAGCTATCTCTGGCTGCCCGACACGCTGATCGCCAGTCATGAGACACACATTGTCGACCTGCATGTCGCCGACACACAGACCGCCAGCCAGCGTATCACCGCCATCCAGCAGGAGCTGGCACGGTTGCAGGTGCGGATGCCGCTTTCGGCGGATCGTACTTTCGCCATGATTTACTGCGATGGATTGTCAGCGTCAGAAGGCTTTCTGATGCAGGCCTGGTACAACTGTGGGCGTTTTCCCTGCCTGGCGATTGGTGGTTCAGCGGGCGGCAAAATCACCTTTGATGGCACCTGGATTGGTGCGGGTGGGAGGGTACTGCAGGGCAAGGCTGTCATCGTGTTCTGCCAGATGGCAGCAGGAAAATCCTTTGCGCCGTTTAAAAGCCAGAACTTCACGCCACGCGAGCAGAGCTGGCTGATTGCTGAAGCCGATCCGATTGCGCGCACCGTCACTTCTGTATTTAACCGTCAGGGTCAGCAGCAGCCGTTTGTCGCGTCGCTGTGTGAACATCTCAACTGCACCGAAGCGCAGTTGACCGAGCGGCTAAAGGGGTTAACTTTCGGCGTTAAAGTCGGTGGGGAGTACTTCATTCGCTCGATCGCCAAAATTGAATCGGGTGGCGTGCACTTTTTCTGTGACCTTGAGTTTGGCGATCGGCTGTTCCTGATGGAAGAAAAAGACTTTAAACAGGCGACACAGCAGGAGTGGCAGGCTTTTACTGCCCGGCATGGCAAACCGGCCGCAATACTCATGAACGACTGTATCCTGCGTCGTGTAGGTAATGCTGACAAACTGCACAATGCCCACTTCTTCAAAGGGATTGCCGCGGCCGGCTTTTCCAGCTTTGGTGAAATCCTGGGCGTGCCAATCAATCAGACGCTTTCGGCGCTGGTGTTTTTCAATCATGACGTCAAAGCGATGAGCCAGTTTCCGGTGGAGTATGCCGGTTACGCTGCCCATTACGCGCAGCGCGCGTTGCGCCGCTGGGAAGCGCTGAACAGCATTCAGACACGGGTGCTGGATCGGGTGATCAACTATCAGCAGGCGCTGACGCCGCTGATGGAGGCGCTACCGGTACTGGAAACGGCGACTCACAGCCAGGGCGAAACGCTGAGTCTGGCAGAAAGCAGTATCCGTAACATCAGCAACATCGCCACTGAGAGTCAGCAGGCGCAGGGCCGGCTGGATGAAGGGCTTGACGATCTGGAAAAAATATCGAATGGCATCAATGAGATTACGCATGGCATCAGCAATATAGCTTTCCAGACTAACATTCTGGCGCTGAATGCCGCTGTCGAAGCAGCACGTGCAGGCGAGGCTGGCCGCGGCTTCGCCGTAGTAGCAGGCGAAGTTCGTCGTCTGGCACATTCGTCGAAAGAGCAGGCTGAAGCCACGGCGAGTAACATCGGCGAGGCGGTTACCACCATCTCACGGATCCGGCTGGTGGCCAATGACTCGGCACAGACGGCGGCACAGATGGCTGAGCGCAGCATCAGCGCGGCCGATACGCTGGCAGCCATGAATCAGCAGACCCGACATGAGCGCGCCGACATTGCGAAGCATCTCGGCAGCCTGCGTGAACTGACGCAGGGAATGGACGCGATGCAGGAAGCGGTCGCGCAGCTCAAAGTGTTACAAACGCTTTCCGGGGCGCAGGTTAAAGGCTGATTTATCAACATAAAAGACAAAAAAGTGCGGTGTAAGCGTAACGGCCAGGCAAGGCAGGCTTTCAGTTGTTACACTTGTCGGTGATTAACCACGCAGAGGTACTAATGAAAATCAAAAGTTATGCAGCCATGCAGGCTGGCCAGGCCCTTGAACTCTATGAGTACGATGCCGCCGAGCTGGCAGCCGAAGAAGTCGAAGTCCAGGTGGAATATTGTGGCGTCTGCCACTCAGATCTGTCGATGATCGATAACGAATGGGGCATCTCTCAGTTCCCGGTGATTGCAGGACATGAAGTGATTGGCCGGGTTTCAGCCCTGGGCGAAGCGGCTAAAAGCAAAGGTCTCTCAATCGGCCAGCGTGTAGGAATTGGCTGGACAGCCAAAAGCTGTCAGCACTGCGATGCCTGTATCAACGGCGAGCAGGTTAACTGTCAGCAGGGCAGCATCCCGACCATCATGAACAAGGGTGGTTTTGCCGAGAAGCTGCGCGCCGACTGGCAATGGGTTATCCCGCTGCCGGAAAAACTGGATGCGGCCAGCGCCGGTCCGCTGCTGTGCGGCGGTATTACCGTATTTAAACCCCTGCTGATGAGCAACATCACTGCGACCAGCCGTGTTGGCGTGATTGGTATTGGCGGTCTGGGCCATATCGCGATTAAACTCCTGCACGCGATGGGTGCCGAAGTCGTGGCCTTCAGCTCAACGCCGGATAAGAAGCAGTCGATTCTGGATATGGGTGCGGATGAAGTGGTTAACAGCCGTGATCCTGAAGCCCTGAAGAAGCAGGCGGGTCGTTTTGATCTGATCCTGAGCACCGTGGCAGTCGACCTGGACTGGAAACCTTATTTCGCCGCGCTGGCACCTCAGGGTAAATTCCACACTGTGGGTGCCGTAATGAAGCCGATTGAAGTCAGTGCTTTTGATCTGATCCTGGGCGACAAAGCGGTAACCGGTTCATCAACCGGCTCACCAGGCCAGCTGCGCTCGCTGTTGCGACTCGCATCGCGTGCGGATATTGCGCCACAGGTTGAATTCTTCCCGATGTCAGACATCAATAAAGCGCTGGATCACGTCCGCGCCGGTAAAGCCAATTACCGCGTGGTTCTTAAAGCCGATTTCTGATGCGAATCTGAAATGAATATGCCGCAGCCTGCTGCGGCATTTTTTTTGTCCTCATGTTGTCAGCCCTGCTCCTGATAATTTGTTTCACAATCAGGTCATGCCCTTTCTTCCATCAAGCTCGGACTCCCGTCAGCGATACATTCAAAACTGGCCCGAATCCATCGAACACTGTCCTGTGAGCCTGTCACGGGCAGGTCAGAGCATGCGGTAAAGTGAACTTATCGCAGCCTGTAAGCCTGGCTGATATCAAAACAGACCGTTTATGGAGCACACAATGAAGCTGACCCAGATTCGTAATGCCACACTGCTGCTGGAGTATGCAGGCAATAAATTCATGATCGATCCGATGCTGGCTGATAAAGAAGCGTGGCCAGGCTTTACCGGTAACGCCCGTCCCCATCTGCGCAATCCCATGGTTGAGCTGCCTCTCCCGGTTGAGGCGCTGCTGGAGGTAGATGCAGTGATTGTCACCCACACACATATGGACCATTGGGACGAGGCTGCGCAGCAGCTTATACCGAAGACGATGATGATCTATAGCCAGAATGAAAGTGATGCAGCGCTGATTCGTTCGCAGGGTTTTGCACATGTTCGGGTGCTGCAGGATGAAAATTCGTTTGTCGACGGCCTGACAATCCACAAAACAGAGGGTCAGCATGGCAGCAATGCGTTGTACGCCGACAAAACAATGGGCGATATTCTGGGTGATGCCTGTGGTCTGGTGTTTACCCATCCGTCAGAAAAAACGCTCTACATTGCCGGGGATACCGTCTGGGTTAAGCCTTATGTCAGAACGCTGCAACGTTTTCAGCCGCAGGTCGTGGTAATCAATGCCGGCAATGCGACTAACGATCTCTATGGCCCGATTATCATGGGAAAAGAGGATACGCTGCGTACGCTCAATATTCTGCCTGAAGCGACACTGGTAACTTCGCACATGGAAGCGATCAACCATTGTCTGCTGACACGCGCTGAACTGCGAGCTTACACCCAGGAACAGGATATTGCTGACCAGGTAGTGATCCCGGAAGATGGTGAAACGATGATGTTCTGAGCATCGTGGCATTAAACCGGCCCAGTTGCGCGGTTCATTCTTAATCATACATTTTCACACAATAAGGGGGGGAAGATGGCTGCTCTGAGAGTTGCTGTGCTGGCAACAGCCGGTTTTAGTCCATTTCATTTTTCAGTTCCCTGCATTCTGTTCGGCTCTGCTCTGCCGCAGCAGGATCTGTTTCATATTGATATCTGTGCAGAAAAATCAGGCCCGGTGATCTCAGAGATGGGGCTGTCAATCATGGTGGCGCATGGGCTAACCCTGCTTGATCAGGCAGATATCGTTATCGTGCCATACTGGCACAATCCGGACGAAAAACCGTCACAGGCGCTGCTTGATAAGCTGATGGCTACCTGGCAGCGTGGCGCGGAGGTCGTCGGACTTTGTCTGGGGACTTACGTACTGGCTTATGCAGGCCTGCTTGATCAGCATCGGGCTGCTACCCACTGGGAATTTGAGCGTGACTTCAGCGAACGCTTTCCGCAGGTTCTGCTCGACAGCAATGCCCTTTATACCCGGGACGATCGTCTTATCACCTCTGCCGGCACTGCGGCGGGTATCGACTGCTGTCTGGACATCATCCGTCAGCACTATGGCAGCGCCGTAGCGAATCGGGTGGCCAGACGTATGGTGGTGCCGCCTTACCGTGAAGGCGGACAGGCGCAATTTATTGAGCGGCCAGTTCCGGCGTCCACGCGAGACGGTAAGATCAATGCACTGCTGGCATTCCTGCGAGAGAATCTGCATCAGCCGCAGGATTTGGACTCACTCGCGCACACACTCAGCATGAGCCGGCGAACGCTGACGCGCCATTTTCATAAGGCGACGGGGATGTCACTGGGCGATTGGCTGACGGCTGAGCGTCTGCAGCGTAGCCAGCAGTTACTGGAAACCACCGGCATCAGCATTGAATGTGTAGCAGCAAAGGCAGGCTTTGATTCACCTGTCTCATTCCGGCAGCGTTTCAAATCCCGGTTTGGCGTCTCTCCCAGCGAGTGGCGCCGGACGTTTCGTGGTCCACAGAAGAGGGTGAACGACGAGAAAGTGGCAAAAGATAACGCATGATCAAGTCGGGATGGCTATCGGCATTCCGGGATTTTAATGCCGGAATAGTGTCACACAGTAGCGGTCACTATTCCGGCAGAAATGTTGCGATTAAAGCAGGAAATCATCCAGCGACTGACCATTTTCAATCGCCGCTTTAATGACGGAGGGCGTTCGACCCTGACCGGTCCAGTAACGGACCAGGCCATTTTCATCGGTGTAACGGTATTTGGCCGGACGTTTCGCGCGTTTCTTTGTACCGGTTTCGGAAGGCGATGCGCTATTTACCAGCTCCGCTGGGTTAATGCCTTCTTCCAGCAACAGCTCCTGGTAAAACGCCAGCTTCTCCGCTTTTTCACGGGCTTCTGCTGCCCGCGCGTTTTCCTCATCACGACGCTCATTTACTACGGTCTCTAATTTCTGGCGCAACTCTTCGAGCATATCCAGAGCCATATTGCGCGCCTCTGCACGAAGCGTGCGGATATTATTCAGGCTGCTCAGGTTCTTATTCATAAATTTCCTCAAATATCCAGGCTAATCAATAAAGTGCAAATTATTCAGCCGGCAAGGGTAACATTTACGTGCCTGCGAATTGAAGCTTAAATGTGGATTTATTCGCTAGTAATGCTGCACTATGAACACTGATTGAGCCAGTTAAGGTGAGGATTTAAGCGAATTCTGCTGTTTTAATGCAGGTTGTCATTATCGAAGCGGGATTGCGGGATTGCGGGATTTGCATTTTTGCTTTTGATTAACTGTGCTTAAATCAGTCAACCGGGTTTATTAAGGACAGGCATGAAGTTTCGCCGTAAAAATGATGGTCCTGCGCCAGAAATTTCACCGCTGCTGAGAAGCATAATGCTTTCAGGTGTATTACTCACTGTGGCGGTAATTGGATTAAATGTGTGGACGCTGCGGGAAGACTGGAATGAAACCGTCCGTAAAGCTGAGGATACGGCCGTGAATCTCTCACTTTCGCAGGCGCGGCAGGCTGACGATACGTTTCTGCAAACCGAACTTTCATTGCGCGAAGTACAACGTGAGCTTGAAAAGCAGCTCGCCACCACCGGTGCAGAGGGTAAGGCATTGAGTCAGACGATGCATCTCTTGCAGAGCCATCTGCCGCAACTTCACGGTCTGTTCTACTATGATGAGCGGGGCCGGTGGATAGCGACCTCGATGAGCAGGATACCGCCAGGTGTTGATAATTCCGACCGTGAGTATTTCGATTATCATCGTGCCAGCCCGCGCAATAACCTGCATATCGGCCCGGTCATTCGCAGCCGCACCACGCACGAACTGGTAATTCCGGTTACCCTGCGGGTCAACGATGCTTACAACGGTTTTAAGGGTGTATTGCTCGCCACCGTTAAAGTGGACTACTTTCGCCGTTTCTACAGCTACTACGAACTCAGTGATGGCGATGTGCTGGTGCTGATGCTGGCAGACAGTACGGTGCTTTACGCCCGGCCGATGCCCGATAGCTACATCGGCAAAAATCTTTCAGTGAGTCCGCTGTTCCTGAAGATCCTGGCCAATTCGGATAAAGGAAGCGGTCAATGGACGGCTGCGCTTGATGGTAAAAAGCGCATCTTCGGTTTTGTCCGCTCACAGCGATATCCGCTGGTGGTAGCCGCGGGCTACGATAAGCGTGCCCTCTTTAACTACTGGCTTAAGAGCTGGGTACAGGATCTGATTCTGAGTCTGGCTCTGCTACTTGTTATTCTTTTACTGGGTGCGTTTGTGCTGCGTCAGGTGCGCCATACGCTGCGTTATCAGCGTGAGCTGACACGATTACGCGATGAACTGACAGCAGCGAATCGCTCCCTGGAAAATCAGGCACAGAGTGACGGGCTGACAGGGGTTGCTAACCGTCGCCATTTCGACCACATGCTGACAGAAAGCCTGCTGAATGCGGAGCTGAGTGGCATGCCCGTGTCACTGATTCTGTTTGATATCGACTATTTTAAACGTTACAACGACACTTACGGTCATGTAGCCGGTGACGACTGTCTGAAAAAAGTGGCCACCGTTCTGAAACACGCCGCCCGGCGCAAAAACGAACTCACAGCCCGCTATGGCGGCGAAGAGTTTGCCATCATTTTGTCTGAACAACCGCTGTCCGCTGCGCTGGACCTGGCGGAGTCCATCATCGCAGCCGTCAATCTGCTCACTATTCCGCATATGACCACTGAGCTGCCGCAAAAGCACATTACCCTGAGTGCAGGCTGTGCCATGTATCTGGCTACTGATTCACAGCAGGGGAAACAGGCGCTGATAGAGCGTGCGGATGAGGCCTTGTATCGTGCGAAACGGGCAGGGCGCAACCGGGTGATGTGTGAAAAGCGCCCGGCTCAGCACGCGTGATCAAATTCTGAACTGCACCTGTGGCACGGTAATCGCTCAACCTCAACAGGGAGCGATCATGTCAGACGATACCGGTTTCACTCATCTTGCTTTACAGGTATGTGATTTAGAAAAAAGCGTAGATTTTTATCATCGTTATGCCGGGATGCAGGTAATACATCAGCGAGCACCGGGTATTGCGGAAGCGCAAAAAGTCGCATGGCTGTCTGACCTGACCCGACCTTTTGCTCTGGTACTGGTGCAATCTGATAACAGTAACGATACGCCACTGGGGCCTTTTGGTCATATTGGCGTAGCCTGCGGCAGTCGCGAAGAGATAGATGAAAAAGTGGCAATTGCGCGGCGCGAAGGTGTATTGCGACGCGATGCGCAGCAATCTGAAATACCCGTTGGTTACTGGGCATTTTTTGCCGATCCTGATGGTAATACGCTTGAACTTTCATTTGGTCAGCAGATCGGGTTGGCAATCATCAGGGCCCGTAAGTCCCCGTCGGTTGTGAATAGATAAAACGGCTCAGGTAAGTGAATAAAACCTTTTATCTGCAACGCGATTACGCAGAGCATTTCGGTTATTACATTCAGGATAGTGTCTGTGCATGATTGTGTATGAAGGAGGATTCGCGGCGCATGAAAGGCAGGAAAAGTAGGTGTTGTTGATTGATATGTTCTGTCTGTTGATGATAAAAAACCGCCTGGGTAATGCCAGGCGGTTATCATCCAGGCATTCTGAATTAGATCAGAAAATCGTCCAGCGATTTACCTGCATCGATGGCTGATTTAATAGCCGATGGGGTACGGCCCTGACCTGTCCACTGCTTAACGTCACCATTCTCGTCGGTATACTGATATTTAGCCGGACGAGGCGCACGTTTTTTCTTCTCAGCAGGCGCAGTGGGCATACCATTTAACAGTTCGTTAGGATCGATACCTTCCTGCAACAATAATTCACGATATTTTGCCAGTTTCTCAGCTTTTTCACGATTAGCCGCTTCAGAAGCCTGAGCTTCTTCACGTCGCTCACTGACCACAACAGACAGTTTTTCCAGCATTTCTTCCAGGGCAGCAAGGTCAAGCTCGCGAGCATTTGCGCGGAGGGTACGGATATTATTCAAGCTGTTGAGAGTGTCACTCATCAAAGTCACCATAGTCATGTTCAGATAATAAAAATACAGAGCGGGTTCACGCTGATGCTTTTCGTCAGACCTGCTTTTTTAAAATGCTTGCCTTCGAAGAATCATAATACAGAACCAATAGTTCAACTTTAACATATTAATCTGTTTCTGAGAGAGTTGAAACTCTATTGAACGCATGCTCGTTAAACAAAAGTAAATTTACGCCATTTTTTTACTTACTTCACTCAAAATGGCTAAAACCCGTATCATCTGAGAAGCAGAGTAATTTAGCGGGGCTATGGATTAATCGTGCTGATTTTTCTGTAGTGGCAGCGGAGTCGCTTCGCTATTCGCATGCTCGTCCTGATAAAGAGGATAACGTTAGCTGCAAAGCTCACACGAAGTTACCGTACAGGGCAATGCTGCTGTGCATAATTTCGCTGTAAAGATCCCGCTATAAATTATTTCGCTCGTTTATTTACTGAAAAGCTGATTCAGCCTCACAGTGGTAAGTTCATGATAATAATTTAATTTTCCTATGAATTTCTCTGTTTTCAGAAACGTAACATAACGCATAGCAGCGCTGCAAAATTGTCTGCCGGTTGGTTTAAATATGCGTGAAATGTGCTGTGCACTCAAACTGCTGGGTAGCGGTTGAGCAGAATCATTGCCTGTCCCTTACCATTAAACTGATTATTTACGGTAATAATTACCCTTTGTTCATTCAGAGTCTGCAACTAATAACCTCATGGCATACTGTGGATTCAGGCCTGTGTGCCATTTTATCCAGGATTATTGCTTAAGACGCATTAAACTCAGCGCCTGGTTGAACAACTTCGACCAGGATTGATAAGTGGTTTGACAACGTGTTCTCGTCTCAAGTCCACCACGTAACGTATAGCAGAACAGAGTAATAATCGGCCCGGTGAGTGCGTGTATGAACGACGCTGTACTGTTGCCTGGTGTAATTAACCCTGTGGATTCTCATTTAAGCAGGGTTCATTCTTAGGTTACAGAGAGTAACGCAAGTTTAAATAGTTGCTAATGATAAGTTCGCACTATCAATCCGTTCTGGGGCTGAGCGGGTAAGGTCAGGCATCAGCATCATCTGATCTGAACGCGGTATACATGTTGCTAATGCAAACATGGGGAGGAATAACCTCAGTAAGCTACACTGAACAACACATGCGTTAACGTCAGCGCGATGATTACTTCTGCAGAGGTCTGAAGTGTTTAAGGGCAATAAAAAATCATTACCGGTTCGTTACTGTAAAACGTGTAACAAACCGATGTCATGGCGTAAAAAGTGGGAGAAGTGCTGGAATGAGGTTTTGTATTGCTCAGAGCGTTGCCGGCGTCAGCGTTCTGCGCAGCATAAAGATGATGCAGAAATAAACGCTGAGCGGAACAAGTAAAACTCAAAGGAACAGGCCAGGTTTTGACCTGGCCTCACAGACCTCTATTGCTGAACCTCAATCTGTTGCCAGCCTTTTTTAAACATGCAATCTTTCACCAGTATCTCGCGCTGACTTTCATTGGCGTCACTGGTGGAGTAGTCGGTATCAGTCGTCTTATCTTTACTGTCTTTCGAGGTGTATTTACCACTGACGATATTATCAGGCGGTAAATCCCGCAGTGCCTGAGCCTGACAGGCTGTTTCTGCGATGGTTTCCTGCTGCTCAGATGCATCGGGTTTGACCCATTTATATTGCACACATCCGGTCAGACAAAGAGTGAACAACATCAGCATCAAAGGTTTCATCATCTGTTCCTCAGCGACACCCGCCAGCCTTGAGGCGAGTTATTCAGTAAGGAAGCCAGTCTGGTCAACTGAACGTGCTTCCTCACCTGCAAAAATAAATTTTCAGCCGACATTAAAATGTCAGACCGCCACCAATGTACGGTCCATCGATCAGCGTATGACCTGGACGTCCATCTTTGCCATCGACACCCGCGTAGCGGTAGCCCACTTTTAAGACCAGTGGGCCTAAAGGTGACCAGCTGACGCCAGCGTTTGCTTCCACAAAATTCTTAACGCTGTTGGTCAGCTGTTCCGGCGCGGAATACCCCTCACCATAAATCGCAAAATCGGCAGGCAGATTGATTTTCACACCGCCGCCGACAGGAAATGCGACGCCGTTATCCCCTTTTTTGCCACCGATGTAGGTAGCTTTAACGCCAGCGGTCAGCATCACCGGACCCATTTCCAGGTTATAGCCGGTACCCGCCTGACCAATCTGCACACCATCTGCCGTATTTTTGATCCACTGGCTGTCCAGATAGAGTCCGCCGGAAGAACGGCCAATTTCAGCATCCAGCGCAGAGGTGTTTTTACCTTGTTCAGCATTCAGGCCAATGGCCATTGCAGATGAAGAAACACACAGCAGCAAACCAAGGCTAATTAGGGAAATTTTCATTGCTCATTTTTTCCACATCAGGAGTTTTCAGGGAATCAATCAATATCGTTGTTTAAAGCGATTTACTTTTGCACCATTTCTTTAACGTCATGCTGCTGCAACTGATGCATGTTTCCGTCCGCATCTTTATAGGAGAGCATGCCCGTTTCTTTATCTCTGACGGGTTTACCATGGGTGGTTATCATGTGGCCGTCATTGGTGGAGATGACATAATTGCCTGAGCAGGCGGAAATGGACATAACTGAAACCATCATCACGAAAGCGAAGGCAAATTTTCTGCCATAATTGAAAGATGTCATTTTACTTTCCACTCGTTGTTCTTTAAGAAGATGCGGCATTATTAGCTGTGTTTGTTAAACGACATGATAACAATCAAAGAGTACCGACCCGAATGCTCAAAAAAATGATCTGGATCATTTCCATAGTTTGCTCAGAAGAGGATTAATTATTGCACATTGTTTAAAAACTAAGGTGTTTAAATAAACGCATTGCACTTTTCTGGTTCCCAAAAGTGATATGCATGAAGAATCCTATCAAGTGCTAACCAATAATTTAACAATAGCGACTTAATGACATGATAATTTAATGTTTCAAATTTTATGTTGTGGCTATTTTCCTTTTCGCTATATTGAACCGGCAATATCATTCTGATTAGTGTAATTTAACAAGGATTTAATATAGCTATGAAAAAAACAATTATCGCTTTTGTTCTGGTTGCTTCACCATTAACCGTGTTCGCTGCAACTGATTCCTGCAAAGATCAACTCGCAGATATTTCAGCTAAAAGCGAAATCGCTAAAATACATGGAAATAGTGCAGAAATTGCACGGCTCAATATTGCGCGTAACAAAATTGAAACCTATTGTACTGATGAGCGTCAGGCAACGCGTGCCTCTCATGATGTCAGTAAACGTGAGATGAAAGTCAAAAAAGCGGAACTTGAACTTCAGGAAGCACAGCAGGAACTGGCTGAGGCCAGAGTCGATGGACGTAGTGATAAAATCAGAAAAAAAATGACAAAGGTAGAAGAGAAGAAGCTGAAGCTTGAATCTGCAAAAATGGATTTAAAAGAAGCTGAGGCAGATGCTCAGAGACTGAACTGATATCCCACTATTTTCAGGCTCACTATGTGAGCCTGAAAACGTTTTGATGATCTCTGCCTCTTTCGTTATTAGTCACAACACCGTTTTTATAAGTGTCGCAATGCTATAAAAGACAGTTAGCTGCTTGTTCAGATGAGCAGTCAGTACCTGTCGCCACTCCCTATCTCCGTGGCACCAGAAAATCCCTCCCTGCAATCGGGGCGTGTATAATCAGCGTTACAGGTTTAAGTTAACTAGCTGAAATAAGACATAAAAAAAACCACTCAATCGAGTGGTTATAAACATTACAAAATACTTCATGAGCAAAGCTGCGATACAGAATAATTTAATACCGGGATATATCTATGCCAGAAAATGATAACTATCAACCTGCAGGCGAGCTAAGTAATTTGTGCGGAAATAGGTAGATATTAATTATCAGTATTGCCATATTGAAAACAGTGTTAAAGAGGTTATTTCCAACAAGAGGGTTTTAATTTATTGTTATACTTTGTTGATTGTTAACATAGATTCAACTTTGATTATTTTTTTAATGGTTTTATGGTGCGAGCGCCTTACTGATGACATTTTCAAAACACGTGCAGACAATAAAACTTCTTAAGATCCCGTTAAGATCTGGGATGTAAATTACCCTGGAAATTTAACGGAGATAAAAATATGAAAAAGATTATGTTGGCGGTGTTATTAGCAGGAATGAGTCTGGGTGTTTCTGCGCAGGAAGGATTTATTAATCCGGCAGGGCAGGGGTCTTCACAGGGCGGCTTTAAAGGCCCGACTCCGGGTGTCGCTTCAGTGGCACAGGCTAAAACACTACGTGACGACGCATGGGTCGTTCTTGAAGGCAATATCATCCGACAGGTTGGTCATGAACTTTATGAATTTAAAGATGCCACTGGAACGATTTACGTCGATATCGACGACAAGCGCTGGATGGGACAATCATTGTCACCCGCTGACAAAGTCCGCATAGAAGGCGAAGTCGATAAAGACTGGAACAGCGTTGAAATTGATGTGAAAACGGTCCGTGTTCTGAAGTAACCTGTATTTACCACTGATATGGCAGTGACCTGAAGCCGGGCCACTGTCATTTTTATATGCACGTTCCCGGTTGGGTATTCCAGAGTAAGCAATAAATATTCACGAAGCCTGTCCGGCAGGATAGCGATGACAAAAACGTCAAGGTTTAACATCGGATGAGACGGTGCATTCACAACTTATAAAAATGGTACTGAATCAGTCCTGAAGCAGATATAGATTAGTTACAACACACTTGTTTGCGGATATCTGAACAGGCGATCTTCCTATGAAATGTGCATGTTTTTGGCCAAATCTAAGCGAGCCGTTCTGAAAGCCCGAGTGCTCATTGACAAGCCGTCGGGCACGGCCCGAAGGGCCGTAATTGTTCTTTACAGTAAACCTGAATGATGTAACTAAAATTCTTCGTTATCTTCTTTTCGGAATTTCAAAATGGGGGACCATAGCGCCTGGATGAAATGAGAGGCAGATACTTTACACCCGGATTCGCTCAGGCAGGTACTATTGTACACAATGTCGTTATGATATGTTTGTCATACCTGAACTCTGAAGCCGCTCTGTAAACTGAGACATGTTTTACATGACAACCAGCTGGTCTGATAGTCCCTCACAGGTGAGTATTAAAGATAAAAAAGGTTTCTGAATCAGGATAGTTTCAGAAACCTTTTATCGATCACCGTTACGTCCGGCGAAGTAACCGTGTTAGCTGCTTCACATCAGCCGATCTGGAAAGCCATAAAGAGACCGTTGTTGAACCATGTTACTTTTTCACCCGCGCCATTAAGCATCCATCCAGCCTCACCAATGGATGAGTTATTCCAGTCTTTATTCTCTGTTGCACTGGCAAACCCCAGAGCATTGATACTTTTAGCGGCACGGTCATAGTTAAAGTAGCCCTGCGAATTCAGACCCGCATCATTCCACAAGCCAAGAAGTTTCGAGTAACCGATGTCAGCGCCACTTACGGTGATCACTTCTGAGATATACAATTCACGCATTTTAACATCCTTTTATGTCTGTATAATTTAACTGGTAACGCAGGGGAATTTTAGCAAGAAAGTACTGAGATTGTAGCTGACCTGAATGTCAATTATCATTATCAAAAGAAATTTAAAATAAATCGTAAATGGATTTTTTTTGATTGATTTGATAAGAGAAAGCATGCCTTTATGCAAGACCCGTCAGAATTGACATGTAATAATTTTATTTTTTCATCTTATGAAAACAAGATTTTTTGCGTACACAATTGCTGATTTAGTAAAATAAACTATATTGCGCGTCGTGATTTTTCCATTATTGCTTTACCTAAGCAACGAAACCAGTGATTATTTTTCCATAAGAATCATAACGTTTAGCGATTCACGTGCCTCCAGACGAGCCTGGAGGCTAATCTTTTTATAATGAATCTATATTTCACTTATTTAATTCGGATGGTTTTGATGTAATAGCAGAATTTTTTCATGTCAGTATTAACAGAACCCCAAAAATATTAATCCTTTTTTACGACAGAAATTCTGCGTATTTAAAAAATTTTTACTGATTAAAACAGTGTATGCCGCCACACGAAAGTTTGAGCAAAAAGACATCATGAAAGATATTCAGTCAGGCCAGGATAAAGGGGCAGAACAGCATCGCTCGCGATACCGTCTACTCCGCGTAAAACAATAATTATCGGATAAAAGAATCCCCTACTTGTGCCTGAGCATACCATTCCATTAACTCCCCAGCACCCGGCTCATTTTCGGCGGGTGCCCATGGTGCTGAGTCTTGTTCAGTCACAGGCTGGTAACCTCCGTGTTTAACCTCAAAAATAACGCCACCTTTATCCATCGATAACACCGCATGCCAGGTGCCGGCTTCCGTTTCCATGACCTTGCCCCCCTCTCCTAACATCACCCGTTGGGTCACATACCCATTTTCATCAAAATGTAATACCTGAAACCGCCCACAGAGCGAGGTCAGCAATTCAAAAGTATGCGGATGTCGGTGAGGGCGGACATAAGTGCCCGGCTCCATCGCGATGGCCAGCCGCTGCACCGGATCGCTCAATTCAGGGTGTAAATTACGATTGGCTCGTAAGCGAGGGGATTTCGCAGCCTCTTCGCTGAGATGCCGGAGGTCAGTAACAGTAATTTGTTTCATATAAGCCTTCTGGATTTTGGACAACTTACGACAATCAGGTTGCCGTAAGGCTTTTGCCATTCTCAACGGATGAATAACCTCTGCATTCGCGGAGCAGATTGTTGTCGGGATTATAGATGCTGCTCAAAGCTATAAAACTGACGATGAGAGTTCTCACAAACATCGCCTGTATCGCGTGATACCAGGTTACAGAAAGATGTTCTCTGTTTCCTAAACGAAAGCCATTCAGAGCACTTTTCCACTGTCTGCCTGAAGCCAGATCAAAAACCGAAACGCTTATCATTTATAGAATGAGTGTCTCTTACTCAAAGGCAGAGCGTGGTATGGCAATTAACATGGGCAGTACCTACCGAATTCTTGGTTATAAGCCATCAGTAAATTTCGCCTGGCGCCAGAAATTACTGACAATGGGCATGCTTCCAGGTGCTGTTATCGAAATCATTCGAGTAGCGCCAATGGGCGATCCGGTTCATATTCGTACCCGCCGTGTCAGCCTGGCGGTGCGACAGCGTGATCTGGCCGACATCATTCTGGAGGAAATCGCCTGATGAAAAAGATCACCATCGGATTGATAGGCAATCCCAACACCGGCAAAACCACACTGTTTAATCAGCTGACCGGTGCCCGCCAGCGGGTCGGTAACTGGGCGGGTGTCACGGTTGAACGTAAAGAGGGACAGTTCTTTACTGCACAGTCTGACGTCCGGCTCATCGATCTGCCCGGCACTCGCTCGCTGACTACGCTATCCGCTGAAAGCTCGATTGATGAGAGCATCGCCTGTCAGTATCTTTATCAGGATCATGCCGATGTAGTGATCAACGTCGTCGATGCTTCCAGTCTGGAAAGTAACCTGTTCCTGACCTTTCAACTGCTTGAGCTTGGCGTACCCTGTATTGTCGCTCTGAACATGCAGGATATTGCCGCAAGCCAGAACATCACTATTGATGCCGCAGCGTTGTCAGCCCGCCTGGGATGTCCGGTGGTTTCACTGACTTCAACCAAAGGCGACGGTATCGCTCAGCTAAAAACACTGATTGACCAGCCACATATTTATCGCGCTCCAGAGAAGGTGCCATATCCGGCCGCGATTGAAACCGCGATTGAGCAGCTCAGCCTGCAGATGTCCGGGTCTCTGACCCCGCAGAAAAGGTACTGGCTGGCATTGCAGTTGCTTGAAGGCGATATCAACAGCCAGAAACTTTGCCCGGAACTACTTCCAACCTTGCCTGAGATTATGGCGCGAGCGGGTGGCGATACGGGCGTGCAGATAGCCGATTATCGCTATCGTGCCATTAATGCGGTTTGTACGGCCGTCAGTAACATTCATCAGGCTATCCCGGCCAGTCTTACCCGCAGGATTGATAACATTGTGCTGGACCGCTGGCTGGGCATTCCGATATTCCTGGCCGTGATGTATGTGATGTTTGTTCTCTCGATTAATATCGGCGCGGCATTGCAGCCGCTGTTCGACGGCAGTTCGGTGGCGATATTCATTCATGGCGCACAATGGCTGGGATATGTCTGCCACTTCCCGGTTTGGCTGACGGTTTTTCTGGCGCAGGGGCTGGGTGCCGGTATCAATACCGTGCTGCCAATCATTCCACAGATTGGCCTGATGTTTCTGTTCCTCTCTTTCCTTGAGGATTCAGGCTATATGGCGCGCGCCGCCTTTGTGATGGATCGGCTGATGCAGTCACTGGGCCTGCCGGGAAAATCCTTTGTGCCACTGATTGTCGGCTTTGGTTGTAATGTGCCGGCGGTGATGGGTACAAGAACGCTCGACACGCCGCGTGAGCGTCTGCTTACGGTACTGATTGCGCCTTTTATGTCCTGCGGCGCGCGGCTGGCAATCTTTGCGGTGTTCGCCGCAGCATTCTTTGATGCTCACAGTTCCAGCCTGGTATTTTCACTCTATCTGCTGGGCATTGTAGTGGCGATTGCGACCGGACTGGTGCTCAAGCATACCCTGCTGGGTGGCGAAGCTTCACCGTTTATCATGGAATTGCCGGTCTATCACCGGCCTCATCTTAAAAGCCTGCTGCTGCAGACCTGGCAACGGCTGAAAATGTTTGTGGTGCGTGCCGGTCAGGTCATTATCCTGGTGAGTATGCTGATTGGTGTGCTGAGCAGCTTTGCATTCAACGGCCAGCTGGTTGATGACATAAACCACTCTGCGCTGGCGGCGACCAGCAAAGCAATCACGCCCGTGCTTTTGCCAATCGGGGTGACGCAGGATAACTGGCAGGCGACAGTGGGGCTGGTGAGCGGCATTATGGCAAAAGAGGTCGTGGTCGGTACGCTCAACAGTCTTTACACCACGGAGGCGATTCAGCGCAGCGTGTTTGACCCGCAGGCTTTTAACCTGGCAGATGAACTAAAAGAGGCGCTGACGGAAACCTGGGCGGGCCTGACCGCTGCATTCAGAATTGATGCACTGGCGCATCCCCTCGATGCCAGTAAAGGCGATGGTGAGATGGCATCCGGTTCTATGAGTGTGATGGCTACCAAATTTGGCAACGGCTTTGCCGCTTACAGCTACTTAATCTTTGTTCTGCTCTACGTTCCCTGCGTCTCAGTCATGGGCGCGATCGCCCGCGAGGCCGGGAAAAAATGGATGATGTTCTCATTCTGCTGGGGGCTTAACATCGCCTATACCATAGCGACATTCTTTTATCAGACCGTCACGTTTAACGAGCATCCTGTATTCAGTGCAGTCTGCCTGATAAGCGTTCTGTTGCTGAATGGAATCATCCTGCTGACACTGCGTAAAGCGGGAAATAGGGTGCTGGCAATACCGGTTATGCCTGATGAGGAAAAGATGGGGTGTCACGGCTGCCATGGAAATTGTGATAAACAGAAAAGCTACGCGCAGTGATCGCAAAACCAGACTGGTACGCTGAGGGACCATCAAGACGATTACATACAGGCGCGTGAAAGGACTGTGCTCCTTGCCTGTGCAGGTTGACAGGCAAGGAGACATCACCCTGAGTCAGAGGCTGGCATCAGGATCTGCTGCTGACTGGCTCTTTGATTTGACTGGCTCACCCAGCACCTGCCGGAACCAGTGAGTCACTCTGGTAATAACCTCAGGCTGATACCAGCGGTAATCACCATGTTCAGCCCCTTCGATCAACACGTAATCAGCACGATTACCCGCTTTTTTAAGGGCGTTATAAAGATTTGCACTTTGTTCAGGAGAGACCAGCGTATCGCTGCTGCCATGCATAATTAAAAATGGCGGTTTAACGCCTTTCAGGTGACCCACTGGACTCGCATAAAGCGCTTTCTCAGGCTCATCGGTCACTGATGCCCCGGCGAATTCGCGGAACGCCGCACCATTAATCAGCAGCGCTTCGGTGACGGCAGGGGATTGATGCACTTTTTGTATCGCATCCGGAAAGCCTTCTCCGATGCTACACAAATCAGAAATGCCATACAGCGTGGCCACAGCCTGTACATCTGAAGACTGGTCAGTGAAATCGCCTTTATCAAACGATTTATCCCCATTGGTGGTTCCCATCATCTGGGCGAGCCATCCCCCCGCCGAATCACCCAGAACCCCTATACGCGCCGGATCGATACCATACTCAGAGGCATGCTGGCGCAGAAATCGGACTGCCGCCTTAGCATCAACAACCGGCGCCGGAAAAATATCAGGAATAGTGCGATATTCAGCTGCGGCGACCACAAAACCCGCCTCTGCCAAGGCCAGCCGCATTGCAATAAACTTGTCACGTTCCGCTGACAGGAAACCCCCGCCGGGAAAATAGATAATCGCTGGTTTCAGATCATTGGTTCGTGGCACCAGCAGTGACATGTGCAATTGCCTGACAGAACGCACGCTTTTCACCTGGTGGTAAACCAGATCTCCAATATTGTCGATCTCGTCCTGACGGGTGTTAACCTGGAGAATCTCAGCACCCTGAGCATGACCTGGAAGCTGATCCTGACCGGATGCGATGGCTGTAGTAGCGACTGAAAGCATAACGACTCCCGACATTAAGAGGTGCCAGTTTCTCATATTTTTTGTCCTGTAATCGTTTAAATGTTAATGGGATGCTTTGTGTAAGTGTCAGAATAAAGATTCTGGCTTATCAGACATTAGAAACAATGTGAATAAATTATTATTAACAGACTAAACCTGCGTTAATTTTAACGTCAGGCATCATTGATGATAAGGATAAGACAACCACAAAACGGATTAATTTCAGTAATTAAGCAATATTTCCAGGTTAATAATGTCATCGCATTTTTAGTATCGGCCATCCTTATCATTTCACCTATCATTCCCGCGCTGAAAAGATAAGACGGATTTTATTAAAGATACTAAATGGAGGTGTAAATGAAACTTACGTTTATGGCATTGTTGTCTCTTTTCTCCTGTTGTGTAGCCGCGGAAACGGTTGGATACCGGGCTGAAATCGTCTATTTTAAAGCCGTTCCAGCAAAAGAAAAAGAAGCTAACGTGCACTATGAAGATGGCTATCTTATTGTTAAAGATGGCTATATTTTAAAATCAGGTGATTATGCGACCATAAAGGACCAGCCTGTCGACCAGCTGATTAATTACAGCGGAAAAATTATCACACCCGGATTCGTGGATACGCATGTTCATTATCCTCAAATCACCATGATCAGTGAATATGGTAAACAGCTTAATGGCTGGCTCAATACCTATACCTTTCCAACCGAAATAAAATTCCGCAATCATCACTATGCGCAACAACAGGCATCTGAATTTCTTGATCAGCTTGTCAACAATGGCACCACCACGGCACTGGTGTTTGCAACCAGTTCGCCAGCCTCCGTTGATGCATTTTTTGAGCAGGCAATAAAATGAAGTGATTGATAGCGTGAAGTCACGTCTTCAGGTGCAGAAAAGGCCGAGGGGCAGCGGCCTTTTCAATAATAATCAGCAGAAGACATCATCGCCGGTATAGACCGCTAACCGCCAGTACAAGGGTCATCACTGACCGCAATAATCCACGCATTACTGACTAAAAGGTCTGATTTTTTGACAGAGTCGCAGCAAGTTGTAAGGGAGTAAAAAGAAATCAATCATATCAGCGGGATGAACGCGTCGGAGGACCGGCACCCTCTCATTCAGTACCGGCTTACACACAGGCTGTCCACTTTTTCTGTGGATAACTTGAGCCCGAATCATGGGCGTTTCGTTTTTTATCATTCTATCAGCCAGCAACATCCGGGGCCGCGTGCTGCTCCATAAATTCCACCATCGCACCTTTATGCGCATCCACATGACGGATATAACGCATCAGTGTCTCCGGTTTTTTCCAGGTGCCTTCCTGCATGATCCGGGCGATAGGATAGCCTTTATCAGCCATATCCTGAGCTGCGCCCACCCTGGCGCTGTGGCCGCTCCATCCGGTATAACGATTTTTGTTAGCCTTCACTGCGCCGCCTTTTCCAGCAGTATGCCATGCACGGTCAAAGATCTGTTCCAGTGCCCGTGTGCTTATCGGCTTTGCTGAAATCATTGCCCGGCCAGATCGGTGTACAGCAGTAAACAGAAAGGCATCAGGCTGGCCGGATAGCCCGGCTGCATCGATCCACTCTTCCAGACGCTGAGTTGAACGGGCACTGAGCGCCTTGATCAATCCGCCGGTCTGCACAATCGTTTTTGTCCACGCCACATCCAGTATGATACGACCATCACCGGCACGCATCACATCACGCACCCGCAACCGTGACAGTTCACTGATACGCAGTAGCGTTGCATAGGCGACATGCAAAAAAGCCAAATCACGAAGTGCCTGAAGGTTATCAGAACCTGACCACTGTTTATCCAGTGCCATCAGGTCGGACAGCCTGAAAGGCACGGCCTGGCCAGCGCGCTCACCCTCCATCACGGCCACACGATTTATCTTCTTCATCGTACGATAAACCAGTGGCGAGAGATTGGGCACCGGCAACCCGGCGTTACGGTGTAACATCGAGATTAACGCAGCGTGTGAAGTGATCGTCGAGGAGGCACGGCCGCTTTCAGCCAGAAAAGAAAGATAGTCGCGCAAATCCTCTGCACTCATTGGCAGGAAAGTACGCTGATTATCTTCTGACCACTGATTGCAGATTCGCATGACGCTAAGCAGCTGTCGCCAGGTATTGGGGGAAAATGCCTCTTTGTCCTGAACGAACTGCCTGAGCCGTTCGGTGATATCACTATTCCGGGTCACCGTCAGATGGGTTAACGGCACTATCTCGCTCATTTTTGCTCACTTATCAGTCAGAAAACGCGATGATCGCGCTACGTGAATTCTGAGAATTCATCAGGGGGATAACCGGTCAGAATTTACGTAGCGTTGCCATTTTGCAGGGTGATCTTTGCTGCTCTATATCATAACCCGACGACTTTCCTGTGTCATGACTTCGTATAAGAACAATTATACGAAGCCAGGTTAAGGTGCCGGATTCAGCCCGGTTTTGACCTGATTGACAGACGCTCAAATGGGTAGGGCAGTGAGACGTCCGGAACAACAGCCCACCCTGGGTTGATGAAGAAGCGGTTATTTCTGGCAAGGCATAAAATGAATAATTGAAGGAAAGTCTGAATAATGATTCAGTGAAATGGTGAAATAGTGACCTGATAAATACAATTTGATTAAAGTCAGCACTTCCAGTGCGCGGAGTATGGCGAAAAGGAAAGAACGTGAAGTGAAATTAACAGACCATTGAAGGTTGAAACTTTTATTATGTAAGCAGCCAGTTTAATTTAAAGATAATTGAAGGACCCTAAATGAAAATACTGTCTACCAGATCCGTTTTAGAACGCTTTGCTTACTGAATTTCTGGAATGGAATCTCCACATGCTAACCCGGCTATCATCCTATGAACAGTTCTTATTCACGTTCTCCGGGAGCATATCTGCATCCTGAATCAGAATAAAAAACTAAATACTGACTTCGCAAAGATTTAAATATCAACTATTGGCGATTATACGTTATCTTCCAGCCTGAATAAAAAGCAACGTTGATGCTTTATGTCAGATAATTTATCGGATGAGACTGATAATTAACTTATTATCGAAAATTAATTTCTGGCAAGGTAACGGGCATTTCTTCCTGATGCGTTATTAAATTTTTCATGACTGCGTCTGAGTTAAGTCACAGAACGCTGTCATGACCAGGATAAAAAGAGGATATCTCATGAAAAAAACGTTATTGTCACTGTGCCTATTTGGCCTGTCCTGCGCACCGGCTATCACGCTGGCTCAACAGCCTGTGACCTGTGTTAAAGCATCTGAACAGGATGTTGCCAGCCTGTTTGATACCTGGAATAATACGCTGGCAACCGGCGATGCCACTAAAGTCTCTGAATTATATGTCAGCGATGCCGTGCTGCTGCCAACTATTTCAAACCATGTGCGCCTGACAGACCAGGAACGTATTGATTACTTTAAAGACTTCCTGAAAAAAGGCCCGAGCGGTAAAATTGATTCCCGCACCATCCGAATCGGCTGTAATAAAGCGATTGATGCCGGCGTTTATACTTTTACCTTCAAAGATAATTCGCACGTCACAGCACGTTATACTTTCACCTATGTCTGGGATGGCAAGGGCTGGAAGATCTCCACTCACCACTCTTCAGCTATGCCAGAGCCAGTAAGCCAGCCTTAACAACCGGTGTGGCAGGATGAAAACCAGCTTCACAATGCGAAGCTGGTTTTATTAATTCCGCCATTTCAGAATTTTAGATAACTGCCGATTTTTCCTGGCAAAAAATTATTTCATGGTGTAATCCCTTAAAAAAATTTCACACCTGAATTCTTGTGATTACCTTATAAGGCTCATTGGTACTAAAACACGTAACCCCATTATCATGGTTCGGTTAACATTAATAAATGTTATCGCCAGACGGCGCTCGACTGCATTATCAGCCTGAACACCGCCGCTGCGTCATATTCATCTATCATCAATATGCTTAATCACCGTTGCCGATCTGCCAGATAAATGTCGGATCGTTGCCATTTACCTCCCAGTCACCCACATTGCGGATTTTGTAGATCACCGGGTTGTGTGATGACACTGTGCGGGCGTTGCGCCAGTGCCGATCCAGCGCCTTGCTGACGCGGGTATCGGACGCGCCCAGCGCATTGAAGAACTCCGTGGCAGCTCGCGTCACTAGCTCCACCGCGACTACCTGCGCCCGGGCGGACTCCACCTCTGCCTGAACGTTCGCCGCGTGAAGCTCCGCTTCATTCGCACCGCTCAGTTGCAGTTCAAATGCCCGTTGCAGTGAGTGGGTCGACCGATCAACGGCGGCTTCAACGGCCCAGATCCAGCTGCTGATCTGACCGACCACCTGCAGCACCTGCACATCCTGCTTAACCTGAGGCGCATTGCCGTGGCTGTACATCCGTTTACGCTGCGCGACCCCCTGTGACGCATCGCGTACTACGGCCCGGCCTATACCCGCCAGCGTGGCTAATAACACATGCTGATAAAATGCGGTCTGATAGCGAAAGCGCTCACTGAAATCATAAACATGCGGCTGCTCCACGCGGGCATGATGAAAGCGTGTGGTGCCACTGCCGGTCAGCCGCTGCCCGAAACCATCCCAGTCATCATCACGTTCCACCTCTTTCTGATGCGTGTTCACCAGCGCGATGACGTCGCGGCCGTTGTCAGTCCGCTGTGCATAGACATCAATCCAGTCCGCATAGAGCGTGCCGGTGCTGTAAAACTTCTCACCGCTGATCCGCCATTCTCCCTCTGCCGGTGAGACCTGGGTGTTGACCTCACCCAGCTTAACCGCTCCGATTTCACTCCAGCCACTGCCCACCAGCTCACCATCTACGAAACGGCGGAACCAGCGCCGCCGCTCTTCACTTTCTGGCTGGTTCAGGCGATCCTCAATAAAAGCGAAGTGCGCACGCAGCGCCTGTGGCAGATTCGAATCCGCTTCAGCCAGCGCGGTCAGCAGGGAAAAGAGCTGCGGCAGCGAGACGCCGAATCCGCCTTCTTCTTTAGGGATACGCAGGGTGCCAAACCGCGCCTCCTTCAGCCAGCGGATCGGCTCATGCAGCAGAGTACGGTTGATTTCACGCGCGGCGGCACCTTCAGCAATACGGTTGAAGAGGGGCCGGAAATGTTCGGTCAGCGCGGCAAATTCAGTATGGGTTAAGTCAGACATGTTCTTCTCCTGTTGCAGGTTGTTCATCAATGTCCTGTCGGGTCGGTTCAAACCGGATAATCAACAGGAAAATAATGGGGATAAGGGCGGCGAGAGAGACGATCCAGAACATGTTGGTGCCATAACGGGCCTGCAGAATGGGCAGGATAAATAGCGCCAGCGCACTGCCGATGCCGGAGAGCGAGCGACTAAAGCCCACGCCGGTTGCACGAATGTGGGTCGGATAGGATAGCGCCGGATAGATCATCAACTGCGCGCCGGGTCCAAATCCTTCGGCGAACAGCCAGAGTCCCAGCATCAGTACGGCAAATACCACGCCGATAGTCGCCTGCGGATGACCGATCAGCGCCAGCGAGATTAGCGCGATAAACTGCAGCGCAAAACCCGCAATCGCCACATGCCTGGAGGGAAATTTCCATGCCAGTCGCATCCCCAGCAGACCGCCGGTAAAGGCGAACAGCGCGTTCAGCCCCAGTGAGGCCGAGATGGTTTCAAACACGCCCGCGCCCAGAAATTGCGCCAGGATAGAGGGCAGGAAGAAAGCAATGGCGGTGTACTCAAAGGCGATACAGACGTTCATTACTGCGCTGACGATGGTGCGTTCAAGGTATGGCTTCTGAAACAGCACGCGGAAACTCACCTTCGGGGCCGCTTTCACGGTTTCGGTTTTTTCGGGCTGCTCTTCATGCGCAATAATGCCGTAGGAGTCGCGCAGGATACGAACTGCTCCGCTCAGGTCTCCCTGATTGGCTGCCCACAGCGGTGACTCATTCATAAACTTGCTGCGTACCGCGATAATGAGCAGGGCCGGTACCGCGCCAAACAACAGCGAGGCGCGCCACAACCAGTCGATGTGTTCTGCAGGTAGCAGGAAATAGAGCGCAAAAATAATAAAGAAGCAGGCAGATGACGCGGCATACCACATCGGGCACCAGGCGGCGAGGCGCGACGCTTTGTTCCCTTTGCCGGAGAATTTAGAGAACTCCGCCAGGTAGGCCATGGCAACCGGCAGATCGATTCCTACCCCGATTCCCATCAGAAAACGCGCGCCAATCAATACCCAGACGTTGGGCGCCAGACCCGCAGCTATCGCAGAGACCACAAAGAACAGCATGTCCGCCATAAACACCGAGTAGCGGCCATATTTATCGGTCAGCCAGCCGCCAACCAGGTTACCGACGATGGTGCCGATCATAATTGAAGAGGTCACCAGTCCGGTCAGCACCGGGGTTAAGCCAAACTCTTTCACCACATCGTCAATACCATAAGAGAGCGTGGTGAGATCGTAGGCATCAAGAAATACACCGCCCAGCGCCAGGAACACAATCCAGCGGGCGTAGCTGTTTTTCTCGGTATTACTGTTGATCAGCCGGGCTACATCACTCACCGAACGAACCGGCGTGGAGTGGGGCGGCGGGGCGGTCAGGGTGTTGTCAATCTCTAATGTACTCATCATATCCTCGTTATTATATTCAGCAGGTAACGAGGGTTTTATAGGCATTCCCGGCTCAGTAAACAACCAACAAATAACGATAACTATTTCAGTATATTCAATAAGTTAATCATTAAAACACGACCACGACAGACGCCGGATGAATAGCAGGATTCATCCGGTACGAATTAAAGCATTACTCTTTTCCTGACCTGAAATCGGCGCTTTTCTCAGCCGTTAATAAATCTGTTAAGCGATGACTGAGACTATTAACCGGCAGATTTCATCCTGATATTTCAGCGCTATTTACCCGAGTTTCTGCGTCAGCGTTACGACGATAACCGGCACCCGGGTGCGGCAACGCCAGCCGCGGCCCCTGGCCAAATAACTTTTCACGCAGCGTACCGGGCTGATACTCCTGCTTGTAGACGCCACGCTTTTGCAGTTCCGGCACCAGCAGTTCCACCACGTCAGTAAAGGTTTCGTGCGTCACGGCGTAGGCGAGGTTAAAACCATCGACGTCTGTCTCTTCGACCCAGCTTTGCAGCTCATCGGCCACCGTTTCGGCGCTGCCCACCAGCAGCGGACCAAATCCGCCAATGCCCACCCAGTCTGCCAGACCCTGCACCGTCCATTGGCGGTTGGGGTCGGCGGTCGAGAAGGTCTCAACCGCCGACTGAATCGCATTGGTGTGCAGATGTTTTAGCACCTGATCCGGCTGATACTGCCCGAAATCGATACCGGTCCAGCCTGAGATCAGCGCCAGCGCGCCTTCGTAACTGACATAGCGTTTGTACTCCTGCCATTTCGCCTGCGCCGCCAGGTCGGTTTCACCCACAATCGCCGTCTGCAGATTGAAGATCAGGATGGAACGGGGATCGCGTCCCGCCTCAGCGGCCCTGCGGCGAATATCTGCCACAGTTTTCTTCAGCAGTACTTTCGACGGTGCCGCGACAAATACACATTCAGCATGCTCTGCTGCAAAGGCTTTACCGCGGCTGGAGGCTCCGGCCTGGTATAGCACCGGCGTGCGCTGCGGTGACGGCTCGCAAAGATGAATGCCCGGCACCTGGAAAAACGTTCCCTGATGGTTAATCGGATGGATTTTATTGGGGTCGCTGAAAATATGACGTTCACGATCACGCAGGACAGCGTCGTCTTCCCAGCTTCCTTCCAGCAGCTTATAGATAACCTGCAGATACTCATCGGCGTAGTCGTAGCGCGCATCGTGGTCGGTCTGAGCCTGATGCCCGATATTGCGCGCACCACTTTCCAGATATGAGGTGACAATATTCCAGCCAATACGGCCTTTGGTCAGATGATCCAGGGTCGATATTCGCCGCGCAAACGGGTAGGGGTGTTCAAACGACAGCGAGGCGGTCAGGCCAAAGCCCAGGTGTTCCGTCACCATGGCCATCGGCGTGATTAACGCCAGCGGATCGTTTACCGGTACCTGTGTAGCCTGACGGATGGCGGCATGGTTATTACCGTTGAGCACGTCATAGACACCCAGCACGTCAGCAATAAACAGCCCATCAAATTTACCGCGTTCCAGCAGGCGGGCTAAATCGGTCCAGTACGCCAGGTCTTTGTACTGCCATGAGCGGTCGCGGGGATGCGCCCATAAGCCGGGTGACTGATGACCGACACAGTTCATATCGAAAGCATTCAGGCGAATTTCACGTTGCGATGACATAGCGACTCCTGAGCGGATACGGCAATCGCTTGCCGCCCACCTTTTAATGTGTGTTTTATAAGGAAGATTCAGTAGGTGAGTGAGTCGGGACATCGCTCGCTGAAGGGTAGCGGCGGGGCGGCGAGGAGCTGTCGTGCAACGGACTCGGCATGTTCCGCCACCTGCGGTAATCCCATCAGCTCGCCAAAACGACCCCGTGCGGCAGGCCCGGCAACATACAGTCCGGGATTAGCTTCACCGTTCACATTCAGCGTCTGAGACAGCGCATTAACCTGGATCCCCAGCGCCAGCGAGTCAGGCTGGATCACGCCATCGCCATGGAGCTGACGCAGCAGCGCATTGCTGTTAAGCAGCGCATTGTGTGCAGGGCCGGTGGTGACAATGACTTTCTCCACCTCCAGCATGTGTGATTGCGCACCACGCAGGCGCAGCGTCAGCCGGAGCGTTGCGCCACCCGATTCAGCGGCGATAAGGCGCGCCGCCAGCAGATTCAGCTGACCGCTGGCCTGCTGCTGGCTGAGAACCTGGCTCACCTGTGGCGCAATACGATAGCGATGAACATCCCACCAGGGACGGAGATGATGCAGAAAGCGCTGCTGCTCGTGCAGCGACAGACTCTGCCAGATGCGCTGACCGTTACGGCGAATATCATCCAGCACCAGCTGCCAGGGCAGATTCAGCGCCGCCGCCTGTTTAACTTCCTGTCGCACACGATGCAACCAGCCGCGCGCGGTAGCAGGTTGCGGCTGACTGAAATCCAGGGCGTAAGTCTCATTGTTGCCACTCAGATTGGCACGCGGCAGCTGGCCACGACGGGAGAAGACGGTAATCTTTCCACGGTGCTGCTGGCGATGCAGCGAGGCCACCACGTCAGACATCGTCAATCCTGAACCGATAATCGCGACCCTGTCGTCAGGAGCCACCTGAGCCAGCGCATCGCGCTGCCAGGGATTAGCAATCAAAGCCGGATGGCCCTGTAGCGGCTTCAGCAGAGCAGGCAGATCCGGTGGGGGATGGCTGATCGCCAGCACTACCTGATCGGCATGAATTTGCTGCCCGGAGGCCGTGGTCACCACGCCATTCTTAAAGGCAACCGCACTGTCACGCAGATGACTCAGTTTTACCGGCGAATGCTGCTGCTGATGCACAAACTGCGCATTGACCCAGCGCCCGAACTCACCACGCTGCGGGTAGACGTTGTCGTCATGCCACAGTGCCTCCGGGTCGTTGTTAAAAGCAGGAGAGGCGCGATAGTCGCAATCAAATGCCCCTTCTTCATCACCGGCAAGCTGCATTCTGGTGGCAGGCACATTAATGCGGTGAGCTGGATCGGTGGTGCCGTATGCCACGCCCTGCGCCAGCTGCGCGCGGGGTTCAATTACCGTCACCTGCAACCCCGCCTGGCCAGCCCGGGCCAGATGGATCGCCAGCGCGGTGCCGGTGAACCCGCCGCCGATAATGACAATCTGCTGTTGTGACATAAGCGAGCCTTTTTCCTGTTAACTGACTAGCTGGCGCTGGTCTGTTTAGCCGGGCGACGGTCGCCGCCGATGGTTTCACCAAACGGACCGGTGTTGACGCTGCGCTGTTTCTTTTCGGCGTTGGCGGCCAGCGGCAACAACGGCATTACCAGCTCAGCAAAGCGGTGTGCCTCTTCAAGATGCGGATAGCCGGAGAAGATAAAGTTCTCAATGCCCAGTGCCTGATACTCCCGGATGCGATCGGCAACCTGCTGCGGATTGCCGACCAGCGCAGTTCCTGCACCGCCGCGCACCAGGCCAACGCCCGCCCAGAGATTGGGACTGATGCGCAGGCTCTCACGCGACCCCTGATGCAGGGCACTCATCCGCGCCTGACCGGTGGAGTCCATGCGGGCAAAGATTTTCTGCGCGGCGGCGATAGTTTCTTCATCCAGGTGAGAAATCAGCCGATCGGCCGCCGCCCAGGCTTCCTCTTCCGTTTCACGTACTATGACATGCAAGCGGATGCCATAAGAGAGCGTACGGCCCTTCTCCTGCGCCCGCTGACGAACCACCGCCAGCTTCTCCGCGACCTGTTCAACCGGCTCGCCCCACGTCAGATAGGTGTCGATCTGATTTGCCGCAATGTCGATAGCTGCCTCCGACGAACCACCGAAATAGAGTGGCGGACCGTCTTCCTGCACTGGCGGGAAGAGGATCTCAGCGCCTTCCACGCGAATATGCTCACCTTCAAAGTCTACCTTCTCGCCTTTCAGCAGGCGGGAGTAAACCTCAAGAAACTCTTTGGTCACCTGATAGCGCTCTTCATGACTCAGGAAGATGCCGTCACCTTTGTTCTCCACCGGATCGCCACCCGTGACCACGTTGATCAGCAACCGGCCGCCGGAAAGACGGTCCAGCGTTGCCGCCATGCGCGCCGCCAGGCTGGGCGGTTGCAGGCCGGGACGCACGGCCACTAAATAGCGCAGCTTTTTGGTGATCGGTGCCAGTGCCGAGGCGACCAGCCATGAATCCTCGCAGCTTTTACCGGTCGGGATTAACACACCGTAGTAGCCCAGATTATCTGCCGCCAGCGCAACCTGCTGTAAATAGGGTAAATCGACTGCTCTGCCGCCTTCGGTGGTACCCAGATAGCGCCCGTCGCCGTGAGTAGGCAGAAACCAGAAGAGGTTGGGATTTTCCTGTGTCGCATGGCTCATTAGCAGATTCCTTTATAACGATATTCGAATTTATCACATAGGGTTAATCCCTTTGGTTATATATCCCTTAGCAGGATGCGTGCCAGTGCGGTTAAATAATTTTATTTTTAAAATTCAATGATTTATCATTTTGATGGCAGATGTTAATCTGCTGCATTCGCAACAGAAGGAGTTGTACTCTGCTGCATCGGCAACAACCTGGTGTGTTTCAGCTCTCGTTTCAGCGTCAGCGGCGCGGTATGGTCATGACTTTCCTGCTCACCCGGTAAAAAAGATGCAGATAGCCAGCCCTGAGTTAATTGACCCCGCATCACGCGCCTTTAAAAGCGTGCTGGATCAGCTCGCGCCCACCGATGCAACCGTATTAATTATTGGCGAAACCGGCACCGGCAAAGAGGTGATGGCGCGCTACCTGCATCATCACAGTGCGCGCAGCCGACAGCCTTTTCTGGCCGTTAACTGCGGCGCACTTACCGAGAGCCTGGCGGAGTCGGAGCTGTTTGGTCATGAGAAAGGCGCCTTTACCGGCGCACAGGATAAACATCGTGGCTGGTTTGAGGCGGCAGAGGGCGGCACGCTGCTGCTGGATGAGATTGGTGAGCTAAGCCCGTCGCTGCAGGTGAAGTTGCTACGCGTGCTGCAGGAGCGTGAGATCACCCGCGTGGGATCCTCCAGGCCAGTAAAAGTCAATGTGCGGGTCATTGCCGCGACCAACCGGGATCTGGTGATGGCAATTCGTGAGCGGCGATTCCGGGAAGACCTTTACTATCGGCTGAATGTGGCCAGCGTCACACTGCCGCCGCTGCGTCAGCGCTGCGAAGATATTCCGGTGCTGGCCAGTCACTTCCTGCAGCTCTATGCGCGCCGTCTTGGTCGTCCTCAGCTTCGCCTCAGCGATGAAGCCATGACGGTGTTGATGAACTACAGCTGGCCGGGCAACATCCGTGAACTGGAGAACACGCTGCACAACGCCGTGCTGCTCAGCAAAACCTCACTGGTCACGCCCCAGCAGCTGCGGCTAAGCCCTCTTGCGGGGAGCGATCTGCCGCAGGGAGAGGAGGCACTGGATCAGTTTTTACGCCAGCAGATGCAGCAGAGTGACACGCCGCTCTATCCGCGGGTAATTGCTGCGCTGGTAAAAAATGCGCTGGAACTCACCCAGGGTAATCAGTTACAGGCGGCCGCGCTGCTGGGTATCAGCCGACATACATTGCGCACGCAGCTGGGGCATCTGGGGGTGATTAAACCGCGCCGCGGTTCAGTGCGTCAGCGCGATGCTGCTCCTGGTCAGCAGCCTGAGCGGGAACGGGAACTGCGTATTGGTTATCAGAAATTTGGCAACCTTGGCATCCTGAAAGCCCGCCAGTCGCTGGAACAGCAGCTGGCCGGGCAGGGCGTCAGCATCATGTGGAGTGAGTTTCCTGCGGGTCCCCAGCTTCTGCATGCGCTGAGCAATAAGGAGATCGATTTCGGAACTACTGGTGAAGTCCCCCCCTTGTTTGCACAGGCCAGCAATAGTCCGATGGTCTATGTCGCCTGGGAACCTGCCGCCCCGCAGAGCGTGGCGCTGCTGGTTCCGAAGAGCAGCCCGGTTCAACAGATTGGCGATCTCCGGGGCAAACGCATCGCCGTGAATCGCGGTTCCAACGTTCACTATCTGTTATTGCAGATTCTGGATGAGGCGGGTTTAGCGCTGGATGATGTGCGCATTGTCTATGCCCCACCTAAATATCCGCTGACGCCCAGCGATCTCAACGCGGTGGATGCCTGGATGATGTGGGATCCGTTACTCAGCGATGCGGAGAACAGCGGAGAGTTCAGGGTAATTGCGGATGGCACTGGCCGGGTCAATAACCATCAGTTTTACCTGGCTGAGCGCGGATTTGCGACGCACTCTGGCGATCTGTTACAGGTTCTGCTTAACGCGCTCGAGCAGACCGGCCGCTACATTGATGCGCATCGTGCTGAAGCTGCCGGGCTGCTCTCCACGGAACTCGGCATCTCTGCCACCTCACTGATGCACGCCTTAGCCCGGCGCAGCCATCAGACCCAGAGAATGAACCTGGCCATTATCCGGGAACAGCAGACCATCGCGGACCGCTTCTATGCGCTGGGGTTATTCAGTCGCGCCATTCGCGTACGGGAGTCGGTCTGGCATCCATAGCGTTTTTTTAGCTAAGCATCGAACATTTCATCGCTAAGCGCTTCAACCCGCGTTTGTTATGTTGCGCAGACAACAACCAGACTCAGGAATGAGAGATGAAAAAAGTTTTACTCAGCGCTTTGATTATTGCCGCCCAGGCGGGTTTCGCGTTCAACACCCAGGCAGCAGAGAAACCCGAGACAGTGAACATCGGTTTTCAGAAAGCCAATATCTTTGCGCTGCTGAAGTATCGCGGCACGCTGGATCAGGAATTAAAAAAGCAGGGTATTGCGGTGCACTGGATTGAGTTCCCGGCCGGACCGCAGATGCTGGAAGGCTTAAACATCGGCAGTATCGATCTGGCCGCTACCGGCGACGCGCCACCGACATTCGCTCAGGCAGCGCAGGCCGATCTGGTTTATCTGGGACACTCGCCTGCTAACCCTAAAACCGAAGCGATTGTGGTGCCCGCAGACTCGCCAATTAAAAGCGTGGCGGATCTCAAAGGCAAGCGTGTGGCGCTGAATAAAGGTTCTGACGTTAACTATCTGCTGGTCACCGCGCTGGAGCAGGCAGGGCTGACTTATAAAGACATTACGCCAGTCTATCTGCCACCTGCGGATGCGCGCGCCGCTTTCCAGCGCGGCGCGGTAGATGCCTGGGTCATCTGGGATCCCTACTACGCCGAAGTGGAAACCAACGCCCATGCGCGGCTGCTTAAAAATGCCGAAGGGCTGGTGCCGCACTACACCTTCTACCTTGCCAGCCGCAAGTTCGCAGAAACTTATCCTCAAATCGCCACTGAGGTGGTGGATGAGCTGGGTTCGCTGAGTCAGTGGGCTAATCAAAATCAGGAAGAGGCAGCAAAAATCATGTCCACCTCAACCGGTCTGCCGCAGCCGATCTGGCAGCGCGCCCTGGCAAGGATGCCGTTTGGCGCAGAGCGGATGACGCCAGACGTCTTCACCCAGCAGCAGGCGCTGGCAGATACCTTTACCCGGATTGGTCTGTTGCCGGTGAAAGTCGATATCCGCAGCGCGACGTGGTCGCAGGATAAGAAGTAGGCAAGCATCAGGCGAATATTTATCCGGATAAGCTTCGTCTGACATCTGATAATCAGTCTCTCTAAATAGCAACAGGCGGCCTTGCTAATCTCTTTCCGGTAATAGGTCCGTAGCATTACAGCAGGGTGAGGATAAGCAGAAAGGTGGGGAAGACAAAAGGGAATTTAGCGAAGCGGTGTTTATATTTCATAGAGTTACACGATGTTAATGTTAGCAGCCTGCTTCATAATCTGTTCTACACTTACGCATTCAATTACGCCCGTTGATTGAAAAGCAGCATCACGAAGAGGGTACGCGTCAGCAATGCATCATGCAGTCGCCACCCTCAAAACTGATCATGCCCGTGAGGTAAACATTATGAAAGCAGTTGTCTATAACGGACCTTTTGACGTTTCAGTCAAAGACGTTCCGGATCCGAAAATCGTTCGTCCCACCGATGTGATTGTCCGTATTACCACCACCAATATCTGCGGTTCTGACTTACATATGTACGAAGGGCGAACCAGCTTCGAGCAGGGTCGCATCTTCGGCCATGAGAATCTGGGCCAGGTTGTTGAAATCGGTAGCGGTGTAGAGCGGATTAAAGTCGGTGATTATGTCTGCCTGCCCTTTAATATCGGCTGCGGCTTCTGTGAAAACTGCGAGAAAGGGTTAACCGGTTACTGTCTCACGGCAAATCCGGGTACGGCCGGTGCCGCCTATGGCTTTGCGGAGATGGGCGAATGGGAGGGTGGTCAGGCGGAGTTACTTCGTGTTCCCTTTGCTGACTTTAACTGCCTGGTACTGCCGCCGGATGCGGCAGAAAAGGAGGAAGACTACGTTATGCTGTCCGACATCTTCCCTACCGGCTGGCATGCCACGGAGCTGGCAGGATTACGCCCTGGCGAGAGTGTTGCCATTTACGGTGCTGGCCCGGTCGGCTTAATGGCGGCACATTCGGCCATGATTAAAGGCGCATCACAGGTCTTTGTGGTCGATACCCATCCTGACAGACTGGCGTTAGCCGAACAGATTGGTGCAGTGGCGATCAATGGCGTGGGCGATGAGGCGGTCAATAAAATCCTCGAACTCACCGATGGGCGCGGCACGGATTGCGGTTGCGAGTGCGTGGGTTATCAGTGCTGCAATAAACATGGCCATGAGGACAACTCCGCCACGCTGAACAGCCTTGTTGCATCAACTAAGGCCACGGGCGGGATTGGTACGGTAGGCGTTTTTGTTCCTCAGGATCCCGGCGGTGCAACTGAGCTGGCTAAAGAGGGTAAAGTGCCGTTCGATTTTGGTACGTTCTGGTTTAAAGGTCAGTCAATGAAAACCGGCCAGTGTAACGTGAAAGCCTACAACCGCCAGCTCGCCAGGCTTATCCATCAGGGCAGAGCCAATCCGGCGCAGATCATCTCACATCGTCTTGCACTGGCAGATGCTCCCGAAGGCTATAAGCATTTTGACGATCGTGATGATGGCTGGACAAAAGTCATTCTGAAACCCTGAATCGTGAGCCATAGCCGCATAAGCCACATTCAGGCGGAAATGAGAAGGAGAACTAAAAGCCTGTCTGTGGTTTGATGCTTTCAGCGTGTGTTATGACTCTTATGAGAAAGAGGCGAGGTGAAAGCGCCGGGGCGTTTTGCAAATCAAATCGAACGGCTCTTTGCAGAATGATTTAGCGTTTAGCTTTTTTGATAAAGAACACATCAGTTTCAACGGGTTCTGAACATGCCGTGGCTGAATAACAGTGCCTCATGCTGATACGATAAAACGCTGTCAGGTAGCCCTGGAGGGGTTATGTCATACATAGTTTTGCGATACCCGTGCCCGCACAGAGGCGCTGAAAAGCGATCCCATTGCCATTGTTAAAGCAGGGAAGGGTTATCCGGTCGCAATACTCCACCACAATCAGCCTGCATTTTATTGCGGCCCGGCTGAGCTTTACGAACTGATACCTGATGCCCTTGACGATAATGAACTGGTTAAACTGGTCCACGAACGCAGCAACCCGCCTCTGCTTGATGTCGTTCTGGATCAGCTTTTGTGAGTTATATCTTCGATACTCAATCGCATCAGTAAGATACGGCTGGTTCGTATTTTGCAATGGTTCGGGCTTGTAACTGCTATTCAACACCGACAAATCCACTGGTTTAGCCGTCCGATCAAGGTCATAGGCAGCCTGAATTCGAAGCTACATCTCAGGTGTACTGCCGATAACAGCAGCCAGTTTGATAGCCATCTCAGGCGTTGCAGCGGTGATACCAGAAACCATTCCTGATGCTGTAGAGGGTGCAATAGCCAAAGCACGAGCCAACTCCCTGATTCCATTGTCGAGATCTTCCATGATGTCGGAAATAACTTCACCTGCGTGTGGGGGATTAGGCATTGTCTTTAGCGATAGTCCTCATAATTTAGAATCCAGGCGTCACCGTTTTTAAACTAAAAGTAATGCGCCCGTTTCCCGTAACAATTATGTATTATTTAACATAATTAGTATTATGCGCTCTGTTTTCAGGCTTGAATTACATCTGGCTTTGCTAATCTACCTTCAACCCTATCGCTGCCTCCACACCTTGAGCAATCTTCCTCAATGTCCTACCTTCAATCAGCGCCCAAACGCCTCACAATCACACTCGTCCGATCTACCGGAGGCCCAATGAGCAACATTAGCAACCCCAAACCCTATAGCGGCACCCTGTTTTTCGATGTGAATGAAACCCTTTTGTCCACTACCGAACTGAACCATGCTGTCGCGCAGCGGCTTGGCAACAGGCCGGAGCGCGCCGAGGCCTGGTTTACCTCACTGTTGCATCATTCACTGGTCGAGTCAGTGACCGGCAGCTGGCACAGCTTTGGTGATATTGCCGAAGCAGTACTGAAGATGACCGCTGCGCGTTACGGCGTCACTCTGCCAGCTGACGCGACGCCGCTGGCTGACATTATCGCCGCCATGCCCGCCCATCCTGACGTTGCCGCAGGACTGACGGCCCTGAAGCAGCAGAGTTTTACGCTGGTTGCGCTGACCAACTCCTCTGCCGCGCTGGCTGAAAAACAACTCAGCTCAGCCGGACTGGGACCGCTGTTCACTCGCATTCTCAGCGTGGAGGAGGTTCAGATTTATAAGCCCGACCTGAGAGTTTATCAGTGGGCAATGGAGGAGATGGGCAAACCCGTGTCTGAGTGCATGATGGTGGCGGCGCATGGCTGGGATGTGGGCGGCGCAAAACGGGCAGGCATGAAAACAGCCTTTGTCAGGCGTCACGGACAGGTACCTTATCCGCTGGCACCTGCACCTGATTTGATCGTCAGCGATATCCAGGCGCTGGCCGCACAGCTTAAACTGCCCGGCTAAGCATAGTGCTCAGTGATTCCCGGTAAAACCCAGGCAGTCAGTCTGCCTGGGTCTCAAACGCCGCTCTGACCGCTTCCACGATGCGCCCGGACAGCGTCGTATCGTCCAGCACCGGAAACGCTTTTTTAAGCTTGCCAGAGATCTGCCAGCCATTTTCCTTCAGCGAACGAATAATGCGACTCGCGTCCTGATCGGGCATTTCAACGACGTCCTTCAGACGCTGCTGTGCACGCTGAAATATCACCAATACGCGCGCTTCATCAGCCATCTCTTTTCTGACGGTATGCTCTATAACTTTGCAGGTATAAAGCACATGCTCGGTTAAGTCGGGATAGCGCCAGGCGAACCGGGCATCCTCATACTCGCTGAAACTGAAGTTGCTCAGCGTGTCATCTTCATAGGTTTTCAGTTCGCCAAACCGATAGCAGCCCGCATAGCGCCGCATCAGCCGTTTCGAGAACACGTCCAGCGTGCGATCGTAGCCGACCCGAGAATCCATCGAACTGGTGATGGTGGCTGAGACCGGCAGGATGACCCCATCCGGTATCGCTCCGTCACGAATCAGCGTGTCATTGATTAAAAATCGGTGGATGCGGCCATTGCCATCACGCATCGGGTGGATATAGACGAAGCCAAACGCAATAACCGCGGCACGGGCCAGTGGCGCGGCACCCCGCGTCGCCAGGTCAAAGGCTTTCAGGCCCTGCATGAAGCGAGGAACATCATCATAGTGCGGCGCAATATAGTGGACGATATCCTCACGCATTGTCGACTGCCCGACAAACACGGGTGAGCGGCGCAGGCCCAGTCCCAGTGCGTCCTGGCCAAGAATGCCCTGCTGTATGGTATGCAGGCTGCTATCACTGAGCGAATCGTCAAGCTGTCCGCAATACTGCGCAATAACGTGAGCAAAACGCTGAATGCGGTCGCCCTGATCCGACTCTTTCTCAATGAGAAAACTGGCGCGCGACTCTTTAAATGTCAGCCAGCTGGCAGTGCGCATCAGAATGTCTGCGCCAAAGGCGTTATCCAGATCGTTTAAGGCATCATTGAGATCGAACGTAAGCGCCTGCTCAACGGCCGCGGTCCTGCGTACCAGCGGGCAGAAATCCACCGATCCTGGCAGGTTATCATTGATGCGCCAGCGTCTGACGCGCTTTACTGTCGTTCGGGTCAGATAGGCTTTGGATGAAATGGCCTCAATATAACCTCCATTGGTGACATCCGGTACCTGCAGCGTGTTGCCGGTCAGCCATTCATAGAGAAAGCCAGCCCGTCGCGCATACTGTCCGAACGGCTCCTGACGGCACCACGCCTCCAGCGGTTCCGGGCCGACAGCGGTAAACAGGCGGGCAAAAAACTCCAGGTGAATCTCTTCGTACTTGAGACCAAAGGCAAAGTGACCGGCAAAATCATCTTCCGGTTGATAGCCAGGTGGATAATGATTTTCAACCTGGCCCTGGCTGTCATGATGAGAGCGTACCGTTCCAATAGCTGACTTAACGCGTAATGGCTGCGCCAGTTGGATAGCATAACGTTCGCGCAGTGCGCTAAAGCCGACCAGCATAGTGAATCCTTTATCCGTTGCCCGAAAACGATAACAAAAAGGATTTTTAACACTAAAACGCTAATATGCCTATCATGGCGACATTAATTTTTGCCCGAAAACGGTAATAACAATGATTTATGATGCGAAAACGCTAACTTATCTGTTCAGGGCTTAACCACAATGCACAGCAGCCCGATAACAATAATCGCTACGCCCGCCAGGCTATGCCAGCTGAACGCCTCATGGAATACCGGCACGCAGACCGCCACCAGCCAGACCAGCACGTAACTCAGGCTGAGCAGCGGATAGACCCGATTCAGCGGAAAATAGTGCAGCGCGCGAATCCAGCAAAGCATCGAGACACCATACGCGCCCAGCCCGGCCAGCAGCAGCAAGGCGGGCAGTATGGCAACAGCAGGCAGAGACACAATGCTGCTGGCATCGGGCAGCCGCGGCATCGCCCAGCGCATCATCAGCTGTGCCGCTGAGACCAGCAGCACGCTGCAGGCGACCCATCCATACCCTTTCATAGCTGACTCGCCATCAGCGCCACACCCGTCACCACCAGCAGCGTGCCGGCAATCTGGCGCAGCGTTAACCGTTCGCGCCAGAGGATGCGCCCGGCCAGCGCAACGAAAATGAAGTTCAGGCTCAGCATGGGATAGGCCTGACTCACCGGCACCCGCTGCAGTACCAGCAGCCAGAGGAGCATCGCAACGCCTAACAGCAGCACGCTCATGCCAATCCAGCTTAAGCGAATTCGGCGCGAAGTCGCGTGGGTCGCCTGTTTCTGGCACAGCTGCGCGCTGCAGCTGAGCAGACTCACCAGCACAATCAGCAGCAGCATTACTTCATCTGACCGTAATAGAGGCAGACCAGCCTGCCCTGACGATAGACCGCATCGGGCACCGGCACATCCTCACCGATATCGCTGTGCACCGAGTCGACCAGCAACATCAGCGACACGCTTCCGATACGGCGATGGTCAGCAAGCCAGCCGCCAAAGTCAGCCTGAGAGACAAAGCGGGACTGCGCATCCGGGTAGCTCAGCCCATATTCCAGCTCGCCTTTAGTGTCATAGAAACCGATATCGCTGCGTTGCAAATGCCAGGCTGCCGCAGAGGCTACGCCAGGATTGTCCGCCAGGATAAAGCGGCTGGAGGCCAGACGCGCGCTAATCGTGGCAACAAAGTGCTGCGGCTGTTTAGCATCGCGGATTTTATCCGGGATCGCAGCGCCAATAAGCAGTGCGACCCCCAGCGGGCAAAGTGCGGCCGCCAGCCAGCGGCGTTGTGAAGATCGACAACTGTATGCGCCCACCAGCCCCCAGATGAGAAATGCCATCGCGCCCAGTACCAGCTTCAGCATCTCATGCGTAGCGAACAGCGGATGATGCGTCACGCTCCAGGGCGCCAGCACCAGCAGGACCGTTGCCAGAGTAAGGATGCCGAAAATCAGGTTAAGCCAGCCATTGACCGTTAAAGCGCGCCCTGCACGCTGGGCGGCGTTCAGCCCATAGTGCGCCATCAGCAGCGACAGCGGCACAAAACAGGGCAGTATATAAGTCGGCAGCTTGCCTTTAGCCAGGCTGAAAAAAAGCAGCGGCATGACCGTCCAGCTCAGCAGATAGAGCGCGCCCGGATGGTGCTGACGTTCGCGCCAGCCGGTCATTAATGCACCCGGTAACAGCGCCAGCCACGGCAGCGTGCCCAGCAGCAGAACCGGCAGGTAATACCAGAACGGCGCCTTGTGTTGTGCATTGTCCTCAGCAAAGCGCTGAATATGCTCAACCCAGAAGAAGTAGTGCCAGAAATCCGGTGCCTGATGATAGATCGCCAGCGCCCAGGGTGCGCTGATCGCCGCGGCTGAGAGCAGCGCCACTGGCCCGAAGCAGAGCAGCTCCGGAAGTCTCTTTCGCCAGATCGCCCACGGCAGAATCGCCAGCACAGGCACTGCCAGCGCCAGAAAGCCTTTGGTCATAAATCCCATGCCGCAGGCGAGACCCAGTAGCAGATAGCCGCCCGCGCGCCCGGCGCGTCCGCTGGCCTCCGTCGCCAGCCAGAAGCTGCACATCCCGGCCGCCAGCCAGAGCATCAGCATGGGATCGAGCACTGCATAGGTGCCGACGCCATAAACCAGCAGCGAACTGAGGAAAATCAGGCTACTGACAGCGGCGGTGCGCGCCGAACCAAATATCCGCCTGCCGAGCCAGAAGATCAGCGCGGCAGTAATCGCCGTTGAGAATATCGCTCCTGCCCGCACGCCAAAGTTGTTATGACCGAACAGCCACTGACCCAGCGAATTGACCCAGTAGCCAGCAATCGGTTTTTCAAAATAACGCAGGCCGAAGAAGTGCGGCGTGACCCAGTTACCCGTGGCCAGCATCTCCCGACTGATCTCCGCATAACGGGTTTCATCCGGTTGCCAGAGGTCGCGGAACATCGGTGGGATCAGGTAATAGAGAACAAAAAAGCCGAAAAAAAGTAGCCACTTCGTGTTGTTATGTATCCGCACTAGTTCGCCTCTTCAGTCAGTTTCTGGCAACCCAGCCACCCTTCCCGTCCGGGAATTTCGCCTCTGACGACCCTGCCCACCGGTAACGTGCTGAGATCATCGGGCAGCAGCTCGCCTAACGGACAGAACTGAATGCCGTTACGTTCTGCGGCATCCAGCAGCTGGTCAAAGTCCGGGTAGCCGATGATCCCCTCGACTTCGGCATGTATGGTGTAAACCGCGCCCTCATCAGACGCGAGCATCTTCGCCAGAATGTAGTCGTTATAGCCTGCTGCGCTGACCTCGCGGCCAACCACTTCATCCCATGTGGGCAGCGTCACCGGAATCTGTACCGTGCCGATCTGCCCATCCGGCAGCAGAGGCCGGAACGGGCCGCTGCCCCGACAGTCGCTGTTGTAGTGAAAGCCAAAGTCCTGTTTGGCAGCGATGACCCGGCCATCAGCGCGCCAGCCCGCAACGGCCGAGCAGCTGACCGGGTGACCGAGGATTTCACTCAGCGTTTCGGTGCCGCGCGCTATCTGCTCAACCAGCTTGTCCTGCGGCCAGACGCCCGCCCAGGTCTGCCAGGCAAAGTGGTCCCAGGCATGCAGGCCGACCTCATGCTGACGGGTGGCGTCCTGCATGATTTGCCGCAGGCCGCGTCCCATCTGCTTTCCCGGCCAGGCCGTGCCGGCGAGCAGAATGTCCCAGCCATAGAGCGATGCAGCACGGGAACGCAGCATCTTCATGAGAAACGCCGGTTTCACCAGCCGCCAGAGATGACGGCCCATGTTGTCTGGTCCCACGCTGAAGAAAAAGCTGCCCCGCACCGCATGACGCCGGAACAGCTCAAGCAGCGCCGGCACACCCTGCTTCGTGCCGCGCCAGGTATCTACGTCAATCCGCAGACCAATCTTCTTCATCACTTATCAGCCTGTTGCTCGACGGTGCGCAGGAAGAAGTCGAGGGTGTTGTCGATAGTGACATCCATCGTGACGGTCGGTGTCCAGCCGAGCAGGCGACGCGCATTACGGATAGCCGGTTTACGGTGCTCCACATCCTGATAGCCTTTGCCGTAGTAGCTGCTGCTCTCCACTTCCCGGAAACCGGCAAACGGCGGAAACTGGCTGCGCAGCGGATGACGCTCGAAACTTTCCAGCAGTTGCTCGGCCAGCTCTTTGATGCTGGCTTCGTTGTCCGGGTTACCGATATTGATGATCTGACCATCACAATTCTGCTGCCTGTTTTCGATGATGCGGAACAGTGCTTCCACGCCATCCTGAATATCGGTAAAGCAGCGCTTCTGTTTGCCGCCATCGATCAGCTTAATCGGCGAGCCTTCTACCAGATTGAGGATGAGCTGGGTAATTGCGCGTGAACTGCCGATGCGTGCCGCATTGAGGTTATCCAGACGCGGTCCCATCCAGTTGAAGGGACGGAACAGGGTAAAACGCAGCCCCTCTTTTTCACCATATGCCCAGATCACGCGGTCCAGCAGCTGTTTAGATACGGAGTAGATCCAGCGCTGTTTGTTGATCGGCCCGACCACCAGATTTGAGCAATCCTCATCGAAGCTGGCATCGGTACACATGCCGTAGACCTCAGAGGTGGACGGGAAAATGATGCGCTTCTGATACTTCACACAGTCGCGAATGATTTTCAGGTTCTCTTCGAAATCGAGTTCAAACACGCGCAGTGGGTTACGGGTGTACTCAATCGGCGTCGCGATCGCCACCAGTGGCAGGATGACGTCACATTTTTTGATGTGATACTCGATCCATTCGGAGTGAATAGCGATATCGCCCTCAACGAAATGAAAACGCGGATGTTCCAGGAAACGGCTGATAGCGTCTGAACTGATATCCAGGCCGTAGACTTCAAAATGTTCATCCTGTAACAAACGCTCGGTGAGATGGTTACCGATAAAGCCGTTAACACCGAGGATCAGCACGCGGGTACGGCGTTGCAGCGCCGACTGCGGCTGTGAATAGAGCAGCGCACCTGGCACCATGCCCAGGCTCTGCGCCAGCTGGCTGCCGTTCATATAGACGCCATGCTCAGACTGTCCGGTCTGGATTTCCAGTGCGCCTTCGCCACAGGCGATCAGGAATGGCTGTTTAGAGATGACAGTGCCCGGTTTTGCCTGCTGCTGCTGCGGATGAACCCTGCTCTTCCAGACGATAAATTTAACCGAACCGGCAAAGGCGAATGCCCCAGGCCAGGGATCGGTGACCGCTCTGACCAGGTTGTGAATTGTCTCAGCAGGCTGATTCCAGTCAATGCGGCCATCTTCGGCCGTGCGACCGCCCACGCGGGTTGCCTGGCTCTCATCCTGTGGCCACTCACTGACTTCACCCTGACGCAGGCGAGGCAAGAGGTCACTCAGCAACTGCTCCGCGGCCTGGGTCAGCTTGCGATGCAGCGTCAGCGCGTTGTCCTGAGCGTCAATGGCCACTTTCTGCTGCGCCAGAATATTACCGGCATCTGCGCGCTTCACCATGCGATGCAGCGTGACGCCGGTTTCGCGCTCGCCATTGACCAGCGCCCAGTTCAGCGGTGCCCGGCCACGGTATTTTGGCAGCAGGGAGCCATGCAGGTTAAAGGCCCCCTTCTGAGCGCATTGCAGGATCTCATCGCTCAGCAGATGGCGATAGTAGAAGGAGAAGATCATCTCTGGTGCCATGGTACGGATGCGGTCAAGCCAGATCGGATGATTCGCCTCATCCGGCGCATAGACCGGAATGCCGTGTTCTGCCGCCAGGCGGGCTACCGAGCCGAAAAAGTTATTTTCGGTCGCCACGTCGTTGTGCGTAAAAATGGCGGTGATCTCATAGCCTGCATTCAGCAGGGCATTGATGCCGACACAGCCCATGTCGTGATAGGCGAAAACAACGGTCTTCATGATTGAGTATCCTGTACTGAAGGCTCTTCAGGAGCCTGAACAATGCGTTGAACGAAATAGCGCGGACGCGCGCGAACGTCGTTATAAATGCGCCCGATGTACTCCCCGAGCAGTCCCATACCCACAAACTGGGCGCCGATAAACATGAACAGCACGGCAAACAACACGAAGACACCGTCACCCGCCCAGGCCGCACCAAAAAAGAGTCGCAGTACGATGAGCACCAGCGAGAAGGCAAAGCCGGAGAGCGCAATCAGGCTGCCGACCACGCTGAGCAGTCGCAGCGGCGTGGTGGTCAGGCAGGTCACCAGGTCGTACATCAGATTGATCAGCCGCATAAAGCTGTATTTCGAATCGCCAAAAGCCCGTTCGGCATGGATCACCGGCAGCTCGATGGTGTGACGGGCAAAGGTGTTGGCCAGAATCGGAATAAAGGTGCTGCGTTCGTGGCAGTTGAGCATCGCTTCGACGATATGGCGGCGATAGGCGCGCAGCATGCAGCCGTAGTCTCCCATCACTTTGCCGGTAACCCGCTGAATCAGGCGGTTAAGCGTGCGCGAGGCCTTGCGACGGAACCAGGTGTCCTGGCGCTGTTGCCGGACGGTGCCCACCACGTCATACCCCTGACGCGCAGCCTCGACCAGCCGCGGGATCTCTTCCGGCGGGTTCTGCAGATCGGCATCAAGGGTAACAATCAGATCGCCACGGACCTGGCTGAATCCGGCCATGATGGCGGAGTGCTGCCCGTAGTTGCGGTTGAGCAGCACGCCGGTTATCCGGCTGCCGGGAACGGTGGCGGCCTGTTCAATCAGTTCGGCAGAGCGGTCACTGCTGCCGTCATCCACCAGCAGAATTTCATATTCAAGGTTGAGGGCGTCGCAGGCGGCGCAAGTGCGCTGCAGCAGCTCAGGCAAACTCTCCTGCTCGTTATAGACCGGGATCACCACGGACAGCACATTGATCGGTTTGATATCGCGCATCTCAGGCTCCGGCAATGTCATGTAAAGCCTGAATCACGCGTTCTGCATCCTGATCCGTCATGGACGGAAACAGGGGAAGTGAACACATCTGCTGGCTGTTACGTTCACTGGCGGGCAGACGCAGATCGGGATAGCGCTCGCGGTAATATTTGTGGGTATGCGCTGCACGGAAATGCAGGCCGCTGCCGATATCTCGCGTCTTCAGCGCCTGCATAAAGGCATCACGGGACAGCCCGCAGCGTTGTTCATCAATGCGGATAATAAACAGGTGCCATGCATGCTGATGTGGCCACTCTGGCCGTGAAAGCGGTGTAAAAGGTAGCGAACGCAGCGCCTCAAGATAGCGTTCGGCAATCTCACGGCGGCGTGCAATAAAGCCCGGCAGTTTCTGTAACTGCACCAGCGCAATCGCTGCGCTGATATCGGGCAGATTGTATTTGAAGCCCGGCATCATCACTTCCGCCTGCGGCAGACGCCCCTGGGTCTGGCGATCAAACGCATCCACGGCAAGGCCATGAAACTTCAGACTGCGGATACGATCGGCGAGAGCAGCGTCATCGGTCACCACCAGACCGCCCTCCGCGCAGGTAATATTTTTGATGGCGTGAAACGAGAAAATTACCGTGCCGCGATGCCCGACCGGTCTGTCTTGATAAGTCGTGCCCACCGCGTGAGCCGCATCTTCAATAATGGCAATGCCATGCTGCTCAGCCAGCTGATAGATCGGTGCGATATCGGCAGGCGCACCGGCGTAATGCACCGGAATAATGGCGCGGGTGCGTGGCGTAATGGCCTGAGCTATCTCTTCCGGCGTCACCATCAGGTTATCCGGGTCGACATCAATCATGACTGGCGTGGCACCCAGCAGCGTAATCAGGTTAAGGGTTGAAACCCAGGTCATGGACGGCGTGATCACCTCATCGCCAGGCCCGATCCCCATCGCCATCAGCGTGACATGCATCCCGGCAGTGGCAGAGCTGACTGCAATGGCGTGCGGGTTGCCGGTCAGCTGAACAAAGGCCTGTTCCAGTTCGGCGCATTTCGCCCCGGTTGTTATCCATCCGGAGTCGAATACCGCTTTAACAGCAGCCAGCTCCTCATTGCCGAATGAAGGGCGGGAAAATGGCAAAAAATCCATGCTAAAACTCCTGCAAATCAAACCCATAAACTGTCGCGCGTTGTTAATCGGATACAACGCCGGAAAGAACTGAAATAGTGATTTATCAACACCCGGCAGGCAGATAAGACATAACAGGTTTCCCGTTATGGAATTAAGGTTACCGGACTGCTAATACAAGCTAACGTATGAAAGTTAACTGAACATTAAATGAAGAGGTTTAATTACAATAAAAACAACGAGGATTGAGTTAATGGATTTCTGAAAAGTTCACTATCATTTCAATAATACCGCCCCGGAACTCAACTCTTTTTGAGTTATTGATATTGTGTTTAAAAAACAGGAAGCCCAGCCTGTTATCAGCTCCGATGAAGCTCGCCTGACATAAATTTCCTTTAACGAGAAAACCTTAAGCCACTGATTACGATAAGCTAATTTCATATCGCAAATTGCCCCCTTAAGGGTGTCAAATACCTCCACTCAGGATTTCAGTAAAACGAAAGATTAATAAAGTCGACTTAATGTATTCTTAATATTTCCTGGGGTTGATATTCTGCCCGCGGAATAATAATTACATTTTGGTGAATTTAAGGTGGCAGTCAGTTAATATCTTTAAGATTATCTGTGCCTCTGTGGTAAAAGCAGTGCTAATAAAAGCGAATAAGATCGCGGTTTCAGGCGTTAACGTTTGGTCTGTCTAAAAGAGAAAAAGTGATGATACGTGCCGCCTGTTTATGCACTCTGTTTGCCCTGATCAGCCCGGTGATCTGTGCCGCGCCGGTAACCTATGCCATTACCCCCGATAAAACGTCGATTGGCCTTTCGTGGCGTGCCTTTGGACATGACTTTTCGCAGGCCAGACTGCAGGGCGTGACCGGCACGGTTACGCTTAATCCGGATCAGGATCGTGACGATCGTATTGAAGTGAATATTCCGGTGGGAACGCTGGTGGCCTCGAACAGCCTGTTAACCTGGCAACTGAAAAGTGATCTGTTTTTTGACGCAGAGCGTTACCCGCAGATTTATTTCGTCAGCAGTCGCGTGGCTGCGTTGGGTGACGGTAATTACCGGATTTTTGGCACGCTGACGGTTAAAGCTGTCAGCCGGCCTGTCGTGATGCTGGCCTCGCTGGACAGTGGGAACACCCTCGATCCTGCCTCACGCTTGCTGGCGCTGCATGCCTCCACCGCCATCTCCCGCTCCGCCTTCGGTATGGACCGGCTGGTCGGGGTGGTGGACGACCGGGTAAATATTGCGCTAAAGATTGCAGCGCAGGTCAGAGAGCCGCGCTGACCGTCACCGCTGCGCGTGCTGCCGGATTACGTGAGCGCTGCCTGTAATGTTTCAGCGGTGGACGCCAGCTGCGCTGAGGGGTTGCGGCCAATCAGCACATATTGATAACCGTCGCGCGTCCACCAGGCCAGCTGCATGCCGTGGCGCTGTTCGCGGGCAATCGGGTTCGTGTTGTGCGGTGCGGGCGAGATACAAAGCGCCATCGGGCCATAATCTGCGTGCAGCCAGGCGATCTGCGCAATTGACGTCCGTTCGTAGCGCAGGATACGCACCATTTTCAGTTCAGCCCCCGCTACGTGCAGTTGCTGGGGGTGCAGCTGCAATCCTAAATCGAGTCGGGTGCGGTCCAGCCCCTTTTTCAGCGAAAGAGCATCACCGGGCATGTCGGCAAGCGTTTCAGCACTGTAGAGCGACATATAACGTGCTTCAAGATCGCGGATGGCCTGGCTTTCATCCTGCTCATCATCTGACGGTCTTGCCAGGAAACCGATACTGCTGCCCACCAGCAAAAAGCTGACAGACGCGGCAATCAGTGCCCGACGGCTGTATCCTTTGGCTGGCGGGGACTCGGGTGCGGTGATGGCCGCCAGCTGCTGTGCCATTCTGGCCTGTGGAGCCTGTTCCAGCAGCGGTGCAAAAGCCTGTTCAAAATCGAGACTGCTTTGCCGGAAATTCGCGGCCCTTGCGGCCAGTTCGGGATCTTCAGCCATCGCCTGCTCAAACTCTGCAGCTTCCTGTGGCATCATCTCACCATCCAGCCAGGCAACAATCGCCTCATCGCGCCACGGTGGCGTAAAAGTTTCCCTGTTCATTTCCGATTCTCCTGCGGTACGGGCGAGGCCGCTGTCTGCCTGGCCAGCGTGGCACGCGCTGCGGCCAGACGGCTCATAATGGTGCCAATCGGAACAGCCAGCGTTTCTGCCGCTTCCTGATAGGTCAGTCCTTCGACATAAACCAGAAACAGCGCATTACGCTGCGCTTCGGGCAAGGCGTTAACCTGTTGCATGATGCGCTGGTAGTGCCGGTTGTCGTCGCTGAAAGCATGGTTATCCACGGCCAGCAGTGCATCGGGATCAACGAATTCCTGGCCCTGTCTCACCTTTCGCGCCCGTAAGTCGCTGATCCAGATGGAGTGGAGGATCGAGAAAAGCCATCGGTCAATGCGTGTGCCCGGCGTGAACTGTGCGCTGCGCTCCAGCGCGCGCACGCAGGTCGACTGTACCAGCTCTTCTGCCATGTCACGGTTGTGCGACAGCACATAGCCGTAACGCCAGAGTCGCGTCAGGTGTTCTGCAAGGTGCTGACGGATGTCGCTGTGAGTGATTTTTCGCTCCTCCGTGCCGAGTCACACCTCGGGATGGCCATTAATTGCGGCCTGCAGATCGCGGTACTCCTCGCAATCGGTGCCACAAATCCCGGCAATGGTTTTTAACTGTTCGCGCGCCAGGTCGGGTCGCCCTTTGATCATCCAGGCTTCACCAAGATATTCACGCACTTTAGCGTAACGGGAATCGAGCGCAATGGCGCGCTGATAATAGCCAATGCCCTCATCTGTGCGGCCCAGCTTGCGGGTAGCATAACCACGATAATTCCAGGCTTCGCGGGTATCCGGGTTTTTCAGCATATCCAGCAGGTTCAGCGCTGACTGATATTCACCTTTTTTCGCCAGATGATAGGCGTAGCGCGTTTTGTCTTCGTCACTCAGCCTGCTGGTCTTCTCCGGTACACAGCTTTTGGTCTGACTGTCATAGACCTGACCTTTGGGGCAGTCAGGCGTCTTTTTCTCACTGTCATTGTCACCCATCGCCATACTTAGCGGCGAGTGCAGCAACAGTAACAGGGCCGGAACGGCAAGCAGAGGAATACCAGAACGTGTTGTCATCATTTATCCTTATCGGGTCGGGGAGGCAGTTGATGAAACCTGCCAGAGGCACTCCGCCAGCGCAGCGCTATACGGTAAACAGCTCAGCACCGGTTTCTATTCGATAAAAATAAACTTATTTTCTGGCCGCCAGCCATGCCTGATCAGATCAGCTCGTTTTCCACCTTACTGAAGTGTCTTTCCGCCAGAGAGATCACCGCAGCTTCCGCAATCGCCTGTGCCCTGAGACCATCCTCCAGGCCAGGCAGATCGCCAACCTGCTCCCCGTTCAGCGATCGGATAAATGCATCAAGATGAGCATAATAGGTTGGCTGCACCCGGCTGAACCAATCGGGCAGCAGACCTGGCTGCTGAATCTGCGCGCCCTGATAACAGCTGACGCCGCGCTGCGGCTGAGAGGCCGATTCCAGCATGCCGTCTGACCCCATTACACTGATACGCTCGTCATAGCCATAGCCGGTACGGCGGGTATTATCGAGCTGTGCCAGCGCCCCGTTCTGCAGCCGCAACAGCAATATGCTGGTGTCCACATCACCAAATTCACTGATAGAAGGCAAAGCCAGTGCTGATCCCATCGCTGCGACTTCTGTTACCTCCTCTTCTGTCAGCCAGCGCAGCAGGTCAAAGAAATGGATAGCCTGATCGCGCATCTGTCCCCCTGACGCCTGAAGATAGGCCAGCGGTGGCATAGCCGAGGAGCGGCAGACCATCTGAATCAGTTCCACCGGGCCAATCCGCCCCTGACGGAGTTGCTGCTTCAGCTGCTGATGGCTGACATCGAAACGGCGATTAAACCCCACCGTGACCGGCACGTTGTAAGGGAGAACGTTAGCCACGGCCTTACGGGCACGCTCAAGAGAAAGATCGACCGGCTTTTCACAGTAGATAGCTTTACCGGCGCGCGCAGCGGCTTCCAGCAAATCCGCATGTGTCGGCGTCGCGCTGGCGATAAGCACCATGTCAATTTGCGGATCGTTTATCGCGTCTGTGACAGATGCGACCCGGGCACCATAGCGGGTCGCAAAGTCGGCAGCGCGGGCGGGTTCCGCATCCGCCACCCACACCAGCTCTACCCCGGGATGCGCCTGAAGATTCGCGGCATGAACTTCACCAATAAAGCCACACCCCAGAAGGGCAACACGTTGCTTTTTATTCATTATTTGAACTCCATCATAGTCCGGCAGAAAGCTGCATCAGCAGAATAGCGCTGCGTTTTACACTCACAGCATGATGTTTTGAGGTGTTTACCTCAGAGGAGAGCGGCATGTCGCTGAAAGAGGTCGCCCTGCGGGCAGGTGTAGGGCTGGCAACCGTGGATCGGGTGCTTAATGAACGGGGTGGCGTTGCACCGGAAACGGTTCACAGGGTGCTGCAGGCGGCACGGGAAGTCGGACTCAGGCGAATTTTACCTGAGGAGCATCGTCATCCGTGGCAGATAGAACTGTTGCTCAGCAGCAACGATTCGTTTTTCTTTAAGCAACTGGCACAGGATTTTACGGAGGTCGCATCCCATCTGGGCTATCGCCGGTTGACGCTGCATCGCACTTTTGTCCCGGAGGCGCAGCCTGAACGACTGGCAAAGCTTATCAGGCAAGGCAGTGAATTGCGGGATGGATTAATCGTTTTTGCCCATGAACATCCGGCGATTTATGAGGCGCTGGAAGATTGCCGGGTGCGTGGTGTACCGGTGATCTCGCTGGTCACCGATTTGCCCGGTGCCGCCCGGCTCTGTCATGTCGGGATCAACCAGTTGCAGGCAGGACGCACCGCCGCTCAGCTTATGGGTAAAATGCTGCATCAGCCCGGTGAGGTATTGATGGTCAGTGGTCACAGGGACTACAGCGCGCATCGTCAGCGCATTGAAGGATTTTGCACGCTGATGACTGAACGCTATCCCCATCTTCAGCTATGTGAAGTTCTGGCGGCTCAGGAAAATAGGGACACCCTCAGTAAGTTGCTGGAGAAGCAGCTGGTTCAGAGCAGAAATCTGCAGGGAATTTATAATACCGGCCTGGGGAACACTGAAATAGGCCAGACGCTGGCACGTCATCGTCGGCTGAATCAGTGCGTCTGGATCACCCATGAGCTTTACGCCACGACACGCACGCTGATGGCGCAGCAGAGCGTTGCGCTGACGCTGGATCAGAATACCCGGCAGCATGCTCAGCTTGCGGTACAGCTTATGCTGAATTATCTGGAGCAGAAAGTGAAACCCGATGAGTATGCCAGTGGAAAAGTAGACTTTATGATTTATACAGCCGAGAACGCGATATGAAGTAACCATCACGTCATACTCTCCACCGAGGACTGCATTTTCGTTATAAATGCCAGACGTTGAATCTGTTTAGGCTATTGATAATGGCACAGTAGGCAAACCACTTTTCACCTCCTGCAGCCTCACCTTTACGCTGTACTTCTGTATCGCAATCGCTTCAGAACGGTAAATGACGCCGACATACAGTTTTTAAACCTGCTTATCATCTAAATATTAAAATATAAATCTATATACGCTCAATTTTCTATTTTAATATTTCACTCCATTTCAGAGTTGCTATCATCGCCTCGAATCCGACAGGCCATCACCGCATGCAGTGAAAAACTTACCAGATTAACCATTCTGGACCCGGGTCGTTGAACAGAAAGAGTAATTCAGGAGCAGGTATGCTAAGGCGCATCGCTGATAAAGCACGTTTTGTGTAAGATTTGATAAATATCAAGCCTGCCTGGATTTTTATTGGTAGTTACCCGTTACGCTTTCACTTTATGACGGTGCGATGCTAAATTCTCATCCGTTTAAGGCAGGTGAATGCCCAGCGCTTTGAATATAATCGGACTGAGCAGAAGATTATCCTGAATTTTATCTTCACCGGTAACGGTGCCTGACGGATTAATGAGAGTGTGATTTGGAACAGTGTTTATCTCCGGTACGCACCACCACAGAAAGAGTGCTGCACGCAGTTATTTTCGAAGTCGTTGCTAATGTCCTGGTTTTCATCATTCTGATTATTTTTGCCTCGGCAGCACCTTCGCAGTCGGCACTGTTGACTATAGTTTCATCAACGCTGGCGATGGGATGGAACTATCTGTTCAACCTGATGTTTGACAGCGTTCAGCTGCGAACCGGATTTAAAAAAGACTGGCGAATAAGATGTCTCCATGCCGTTTTATTTGAGGCAGGTCTGTTATTCGTATTGATACCTTTTGCAGCATGGTGGCTGGATATTACGCTATTCGCAGCGCTGAAACTGGAATGTGGGTTAGTGCTGTTTTTTCTGGTTTATGCTTATCTTTTCAATCTGATATGGGATTACGGCAGGGCTGCACTTAAAAAATAACTTTAGAAACAACAAATTAAAAATACATTAAGATAAAAGCTGATTTTTAATCTTCCGTTTAGCCAGGCCAGTGAAGCGTCAGAGGCGACGCGGCGCATCTGAACGTATCCAGTGCGTAAGGACACACGTATATCTGTTGTCAGGTTTTTATCTTCCTGGCAGCATCGATAGCACAGCGAGTCAGCTTAGATAAAGTTAAGACCGCGCATAAGCTCATTTTTACAGGTTAACTTCAGCAAAAAATTATGAACAAAGTCTACTATCTGAATAAGTTAAGAAACTGCCCGTCAACCGATATCCTGGATATCGTGACAAGCTATATGCGGAAAAAACTTCCTTCTGACGATCTCTCTTCTTTTGAGGGCGCATACGATCATCGTAAAGCTGAACTAATAATGAATGAGACTTACAACGAAGTGCCTGCGGAAGTCTGGCGATTAGTTTGCTGACGCTGAAATAAGGAGAAAATATCAACATTAATACATTATCCTCTGAAGATTTACTGCTCTGCAGATTATCCTTTTTCGTCTTACGGCTACGTCCGCAGACTGATATTTTCCAGCAGGAATAATGTATCGATAAGTCAGAGCATCACCCCTTCATGAAGTGATGCTCTGATATTATTCCGACACGGATATCAGAAGTGATATGACAGGCCGATTAAACCACTGTAATCCGTTTTAAATTCACCACCAAAACTGCTCTCTACTTTCGCATTTAGTGAAAGGCCGGGCGCGATAATGCCTTCCAGCCCTACACTGCCACGATAACGGTTATCTGACCAGGCGCTGTATTGCCGGTTTGACTGACGATCGGAGAGCGTGGTTGTGGAGCCATTTTTACCAGGTGAATACTGATAGGCCAGACTGGCGCTGACGTTAATATTCGGCATTAATGCGCCCAGACCGCGTTTCTGCACCATGAACCCGCTGCTGGTGAAGTAAGGTGTGGATGAACTTAACGAAACTGACGCATCCTCCCCTTTCAGGGTATAGCCGGACATGACACCTGCGGTCACACCAACAAACGGTGAGATAAACAGAGTATCGTCAGCGAGCGCAAACTGATAGCCAGTGCGCAGGCTGCCTGCCAGCATATGGCTGTCCTTTTTCATGCCATTTATATTTAAAGCAGGATCCAGCGTTATCTCCTGATTCAGATACATATAACGACTGGCCGCATCAAAGAACCATCCGGCATCAGCCTGCCAGGAATAAAATGCACCGACAGTAGCCAGTCGATGTTTTTCATGACCCTCCCCTTTTACCTCACCCTGCGTATAACTGGCGCTGATACCGGCTGTTTGCTTGTCGCTGCGGCTATCCCAGCCCACGTTCAGTGTTTGCTGGTTGACGTCGAGTCCAAGAAAATGCCCTTTTTTCTGCTCTATTGTTGCCCATGATCCGCTGCTTTCTGGCGAAGCGCGCAGACTGTCAGTGCGGTTATGCAACTGGCTGACCGCTTCACTGAAAATGTACTGCCGCGAGGCGATTAAGGCACGCGTGCGCTGGATCAGTGGCAGGTTGTCGTAAACAGAGAACCAGTCATCCGGATTGAACGCCGGTTTTTTGGCTTCCTCTTCTGCTTTTGCGGCTTCCTCTTTCGCTTTTTCTTCAGCTTCGGCTTTCGCTTGTGCCTCGGCCTCTGCTTTGGATTTGGCGTCTTCCTCTGCTTTCTCCACAGCAGCTTGCTCAGCAGTGGCATTATCCGCTGACGAAGCGTCTGGAACAGGCGCTGGCTCAGGGGTAACTTCCGGCGCTGGCGTCGGTTCCGGCTCAGGGGTAACTTCCGGCGCTGGTGTCGGTACCGGCTCAGGCGTGACTTCCGGCGCTGGTGTCGGTACCGGCTCAGGCGTGACTTCCGGCGCTGGCGTCGGTTCCGGCTCAGGGGTAACTTCCGGCGCTGGCGTCGGTTCCGGCTCAGGGGTAACTTCCGGCGCTGGCGTCGGTTCCGGCTCAGGCGTGACTTCCGGCGCTGGCGTCGGTTCCGGCTCAGGCGTGACTTCCGGCGCTGGCGTCGGCTCTGGCTCTGGGGTAACTTCCGGGGCTGGCGTCGGTTCCGGCTCAGGCGTGACTTCTGGCTCAGCCGACTTGTTACTTTCCAGCACCCACAAAACACGGTTGTTATCGTCTTTCACCTGATAATTGGGGGTGTAAACGCTAAATCCGCTGTAGCTGTCTGCAAAAGAGAAATAGCTGTGAGACGTGCCAGCAGGTGCATCAACCATCACCAGATCCTGGGTCAGCGCAACGTCCTCTTCACTTCCGATTAGCAGACTTACGTCCAGCAGGTTGTCGCCACCACTCACCGAATTTTTTACAATCAGTTTGTCGCTTTCCAGTGTGGAGGGTTTAACGCCTAACATCAGATTTAACCCGGTCGCATTCAGCGTATCGACATTCAATGTTTTGGCGCTCCAGTTGCCCGAAGGCACCATTGAAAGTGTCGAACCACGTTTCGCCAGAAGTGAACTGACATTACTGTTGCCGGTCATCGTCCAGTTCGCAGTGGCATCCAGCGTCATAAGGTTGCTGCCCGTTGATGTCACGGCCCCCTGATAGTTAACCTTCCCAAGATAAAGTGAGGCGTTGTTCGCCAGCTGAACATCACCTTCCACTTCACTGGCGGGCAGCAGTGCCAGTGCATCCGCGCTTCGCAATGGCTGACTGCAGGAAACATCATCAGAATAGATGGCAGAATAGCAACGCCAGCTTTTCTCGCCTGCCAGCTCGCTATCGTTATAGCCAAAAGAGAGCGTTGACGAATCAGCAGCAACAATGTTGGCTTTCACACCAGCGTATTCTCCCACCTGGAAATGCGCACCAGTACCTACATTGATCTGATCGGCTTTAAACAGTGAAGTGTTCCAGTCGTCATCAATGACAACGCCTCCCGCATGTGGAACCGGCTGACCAGATAACACCACCGTACCGCTATCAACGTTGAGATTGCCGTTCAGGTTCATACCGCCGGTCAGTGCGGTAATCGCGGTGGCGTTACGCGGTAGAATGTTAACGTTCATCACGCCATTCAGCGCATTTTCCAGCGTTTCACCCAGAAAACCGCGGAACACCTGAACGTTCAGCTGTGTCAGGCGATGATTGATGGCTTCATCCGCATCGGTACCCAGATACGTCCAGATAGAGGTTGAGCTTTTATCAGTAGGGAAATAACCATAAGAGGTCGTATTTAACTGAAAATACTCCGTATCTTTAGTGTAGGGATTTTTGTAAACATAAACAGATCCCGGCGTACCTGTACGATTGCTGCCGGTATAGCTGTAAAAAGGAACATCTGCGGCGGTATAGCCGGTAATATTGAGCGTTGCTTCATTATCACTGTGGTTAATCAGCGTAGCGCCACTGTCGGTATGGTTGATCTTTTTAAAACTCAGCGCGTTACCATTTAAATCTAAACGACCACCGCGGTAACCAAAGAAAATCTGGTCAGTCGCGACCTGATTTTCATCGTTCAGTATAACGGTTGGCCGCCCACTCACTAAAGTGACTGACGAAAACGCCTGTTTATTGCCCGAGGCATCAGCTTGTTGATCGAGGATAACGGTACCCTCTCCCACATTCAGCGAACCCGGGTTTGTACCTACAGCATTGATATGTAGTGTACCTGCGCCGATTTTATGCAGCGCATCGCTTGCCAGGCCATTAACCTGCCACAGGACTTGTTTGTCTGCGTCAACTTCAACACCGCCGCCTGCCCAGGTTGCATTCACGCCCTCTTCTGAAGCCACGGTATAGTTATTAGAAAACTGAAGTTTACCTGCGCCCATATTGATTGGTGTATTCAGCGTAATCAGGCCGCCAGCGCCGTTGAAGCGCAGATCTTTGGTGGCATCAAGTTCTTCATTAGTAGACTGAGAAGGGGCAATACTCGCATATTTTTTATCAAGGCCACTCCATGACCAGGATGCATTATTTTGGGTTATGCCCTGGGCGTCCCAGAGAATGGAGCCTGCACCGGCAATGTCTGTAACATCTGGCGAGGTATTGATAGCGCTAATGGTCTGAATATACCCATCAGGGATATATTCCCACATAATAGTACTGCCATAACCTGCCGCAGTGGTTCCACCATGTAATACGCCCGCCACTTTCCATTTCTGATCAAATTCGTCAAAGGCTAAAATCGGGCTGCCGCTATCACCGCTCAGGGTACCAATCGCGAGCGGCGAAGTAAGTGGATTGTCTGGACCGTAATTAATCGCGCGCAGGGTTCCGGACGGCGTCGTTATCGTATCCGCATTAATGGTGCCGCCGCTTACCCAGTTGTAGGCACCGCTCAGCGTAATCTGTGTTGTTTGATCCTCACTGACCTGACTTTGTGTCCCCCCCCCGGTTCGGGTATACCAGGAAAAGCGTGACTTATCCGCAGTGCGCATAGTCGTCTTATCGAGCACTTCTGCTGGCGCGGCCTCTGTAACAACTTTATTTAAACGCGGGAGGTGAAAATCAACATCTGAGATCGTTGATTCATTGCGGTTAATTAGCTTATAGGTGGCGCCATACTGTGCACCGTTGCCAAATTTCAACGACTGATAGCCGGTGTTGTGACGGGCACTGGCAACATACGAGGGTGCTACCAGCGTGCTGTAGCCATAGGTCGCTACCATACCGAAATCAGGCATGGCGAAATCAAGATAGCCTGATAAAGAACCATCCATTTTATAGACAGGTATATTTGTCAGACCAACCGAATAATTTCCCAGGTTTTCAGCGAAATCACGATATTCCTGTACATCAATATCGTGTCGCATTATGCCCGCATAAGATTTGGTGCAGATAAAGAAGGTGCAACATAACGCTGCGCTTCCAAAATGTTTCAATGGATTATCCTCATGAGGCTATTATTATTTAAGAGAAACACCTTAATTAATGAAATAGTATCATTATGACAATCGGTAACAGAATCTGAGTTTTATATAGATATTGATTCAGATCAAATAAAGGAGGCAGGTTAGCGTAAAATTTGTGATAACTCATTGTATTAAAAGGCTATAAAAACCCATTATCAAATTGGATTACAAGCTTCAGATTTAATATTTTTCTTGAAAACCATGTCAGGACAATTGCCAAATGAGATCAAAATAGATATAAAAAAACACTTACTGATAAAAAATAATTTATTAATTCAGAAAAGTCACTTCCTCTACCTTGATATTAATTCTTACCTAAAAAATCTTATAATACTTTGTAGAAATAATATTCATTATCATTCATGGGATTAACCAATTCAGTGTCTGGTGTACATAAAACACGCGGTTAACCCCATTCATGGAGTCAGAACGACACGAGACATCCGTAGCAGTCCACAAAAAAGGACTGCGATAAATGATCGGGTGTCTTGCAAAGATTTAGCCAGCATTGAGCTAAGACAGAGCCTCAGGTTAATTATCTTTGCATTTCAATGGCTTTCGTTAACCCTACTGGCGGAAAAATTGAAAAGTGATTATTGCGGATGATCGCGATGATACAACGCCCACTGCTCAATCCTTTCTCCTGAAGGTAACAGGCAGTAGAGTGTGCTGGTGCTCAATGATTCATCCTTTACCTGCTGTCCGCCACGCTGCAGGCACCATTGACTTGCAGGATTTTGCATTACCAGGCGCTGTGGCTCAGCATGATGGGGCGTGCAGGCACTAATGTGTAGCGTGGCCAGCATCAGGGAGCCAACTGTTATTCTGTTTATGATTTTCATATAACCCTCTCTCAGCATCAATTTCAGGTCGGTGAGACTTCGCTTCTCATGCTTACAACGCTTATGGCACAAAGCGCAATAACGATTAGCGCATTAATTAATTCGCTCTTTGTCATACGTTTTTCATCGGCGATGGCTTCAGATTCCTTTCTGACCAGTTTATGGAAAAGTCTGGTATGTATCTGAGCGTGTAATAATGATAGCACCCACGCGCTAAACCCTCTCTTAACAACACCTATTGCTACCAGCATTCTCATTACTGACCTGCGAAACACAACAAATAAACACCAAAAGAGAATGACTGTAATAATAAATAACAAGACTTCCCGAGTGACAGTTAGCACATAATCTTAATTTTCAATGGAAATTCCTTTGTGGTGCTTCGATTCTTTTAACCTGTTGTCAAAAGACGCATACTTTCACTCTCTTTACATAATTAACGCCTGACCTGCATAATCCTGCCGCCCTAAGTAAAAATGCTGTTATTAATGGATTCTATTAACAAGACATTTAATTCGTATCGGGCCTGAGAAGCGTATGAAGTGCGAAATGGCATGCCTGTTTAACACTTTCAGAGTCCCCCGGCCCTTTAATAAAACCTTAAGGAAGAGTCACAGATATGAATAATAATACTGACTTAAATAAACGCGTAAAAGCGATGGTACTGGCGGGTGGTATGGGTATGTTGCCTCTGGTCAGTCCGGCGGCTATTGTCGGAAGCCAGAGAGGCGGAGATATTACGCTGGCAGATGGCACCACATTAATCGCCGATCAATCATCTGGCGATGGTTATTATGGCATTCTTGTAACAGGTGCAACCGCTGCTGAAGTGACAGCCGGTTCGGGCAGCACAGTTACGGTGAAAGACCCTGAGCATTACGCTAAGGGAATTTTCATCCAGGCTGCGAACAGTCACTTTACTGCTGATAAATTAATTCTCAATGTTTCAGGAATATCCGCAGTGGCGATGGAGCTCAGTGGAAAGCAGGTTACTGCCAATCTGGGATCAGGTAGCTCCGTCACATCGATTGGATCAGGTATTGCTTACGCAGAGGGGGTGGTTGTAAGCAATCAATCCTCGTTGCAGGCCGAAGCATCGAGTATCAGTACCCAGGGCACCAACGGTATTGCACTGCGCGTCAGCGGTTACGGGTCAAACGTTGATTTAGGCCGTGACAGTAGTATACAGACCAACGGGACCAACAGTCATGGCGTACAGGTGGATACACTGACCGGTGATGCGATGAATGGTGCCGCAACGCTTAAAGCGGAAGCGCTGACCATTAATACTCTTGGCGACACCTCGCAGGGCATCAATATTCAGGATAATGGCTCGGTTGATCTGGGCAGCCACTCAACCATTATCACCACAGGTCAGACTTCTGCAGGCATCTGGAGCCTGGGTGAACTGACTGCCGATCATCTGACAATCAGCACATCTGGCACGACTTCTCCTGGCATTTCAGCCAGAGAAAATAGCCTGATAAATGTCGGCGCAGGCAGCGTGATCTCATCAGCGCAGACTGGCGGCCTTGTTGCAATGGATAATAATGCCATCCTCAACTTTTCAGGCAGTGAAGAGGAACGCAACACCATTCAGTCTGGCGGTTATGGCGCATCCGCGCAATCGACAGGTGCAGTGATCAATCTGGCAAACACAGATATTGTTCTTAAACAATCAGATATGGTCGGCAGAGGCCTTTGGTCTCTGGGGGGAGGCGTGATTAATGGCGAAGACATCAGCATCACCGGCCCTGATACAGGAATCGGTGTTGTCGCCTGGAATGGTGGCCAGACCAATCTGACAGGCGATCTCTCTATCAATATGGCCTCTCCGGACGGAGTAGCAATAGCAACACTCTACGCCGAAGGGTTTGCCCCGGGCGTTATTACTTCTCAGGGGAAAGCGGAAATCACCGGCAGCGTGGTATCGCTGGGGGGCCTGATCGATCTTAATTTAGAGCCGGGTTCACTGTGGTCCGGTAGTGCTACCAGCGATAATGTGAATGGCGGTCATTTAAACGTCAGCCTCACTAACAGCACATGGAACGTTAGTCAAACATCTAATCTTGATAACCTGACATTAAATAACTCACTGGCAGACCTTTCAGCAGCAACAGACGATGCGACCTACTCCACTCTGACCATTGCTAACCTGAGTGGTAGCGGCAACTTTACCCTTCGTACCAATCTGGTCGGCGATGGTGAAGGGGTAAATAATACTGGCGACAAAATCGTGGTGACCGAAAGCAGCGCAGGTGAATACGGTCTGAATATTCTGAACCGCGGCAGTGCCATTACCACAGGAAATGAAGTGCTGACCGTTGTTGAAACTACCGATGGTATCGCGACGTTCAGGGGCAACACCGACGTTGAACTGGGTGGCTATGTCTATTCGGTCAACAAACAGGGAACTAACTGGGTTCTCTCATCGCCAAAAGCGCCTGAAGCGCCTGCTGCAGATGAGCAACCCACTATTCCAGCGGATAACAACATTCAACCTGCTTCTGATGAGAAACCCTCAGCAGACCAACACCCCGTAGCCCCAACGGATAACAACATTCACCCTGCTTCAGATAAAGACATTAAAGAAAATGGAAATCCTACACAGCCAGCAGAACAAAATCACAATTCAACAATCACCACCACAGCGAATGCAGGCGCCAACTTCCTTAACATCGGTTATCTGATGAATTATGCCGAAATGCAGACTCTGATGCAGCGTATGGGTGATGTGCGCCAGGGAAAGACGAGCGGCAATGTCTGGCTGCGCGGAATGGATGGGCGTTTTAGTGGTTTTGCCAATGGCAAGCTGAGCAACTTCAGCATGAATTATTCAGGCTATCAGTTTGGAGTAGATAAACGCCTGTCCGATGATCTGCCGATTTATCTGGGCTTGTTTATGGGAGCAACAGAGGGCTCGCCTCATTATCGTGCTGGCGATGGCACGACTAAATCTGAACATTTTGGTATCTACGGCACATGGCTGAATGATGCAGGCTTCTACCTGGATGGCGTACTGAAATTCAACCGCCTGAGAAATCAATTTGATGTCAGCGATACGCAGAATAATCGCGTATCCGGACATGGTGTCTCATCAGGCCTGAGTGGATCACTCGAAGCCGGCAAGAAGTTCAGCTTCTCTGACGACCTTACTGGCTTTTACCTGGAACCACAGCTTCAGCTTACTGCCGGTCATCAGGATGGAACCTCTGTACAGGCGTCGAATGGCCTCAACATTAATCTCTCAAGTTACAAATCCATGATGGGAAGAGCCAGCGTACTGGCAGGTTATGAAGTCAATCAGAGCAACTACAAACTCAATGCTTATGTCAAAACAGGTGTTTTGCGCGAGTTTGACGGGGATGCTGCTTATGCTCTGAATGGTTCAGATGAGCGCCTCTCGTTTAAAGGTAATGGCTGGAATAACGGTATCGGTGTCAGTGCGCAAATCAGTAACCATACCCTTTTTATTGAAGGAGATAGGGTAAATGGAAATCGCTTCAACCAGCGCCAGGTTAACGCCGGTTATCGTTTTAGTTTTTAGTCAATAAACCAACAAATGATGGGTATTAAAGGAGACGTAAATGAAGAAAATATTATGGATGATCCTGGCCTTCATCACTTCAGGCTCGGCATATGCCCGGCAGGAAGTCACGGTCGCAGTGGCGAAAACCCTGCGCGACGATCGTCAGGTTACGCTCACGGGAACGATCACTGGCAGGGCCGATGATGATCACTACTGGTTAAAAGACCCGACTGGCCGCATCCGTGTCGATATAGACGATGATGATGACGATGATCGCTATCTGATTGGTAAAAAGGTACGGGTCAGCGGTGAAGTTGACCGGGATGATGGCTACAGCGAAATCAACGTAGATCGTGTTTATATTCTGAAATAAACATCTGAAAAAAAAGCCAGTGGCAGCACTGGCTTTTTACTTGTCTTAACTTATCAGAAGCTTCAGGTTCCTTACCGTTTGTAAAAGTAATTAGTACAAACAGTGTACCCATGTACCGATAGCGCCTGAACGTCATTATTTCTCAAAACCATTGATTTCAAATGCTGGTTAGCCATCCGGCTGAGCATTCACGCGTTTGTCCGGAAGATTTCTGTGTACTTATGTGCGTTTCTTTGAGTGTCAGCGCTGACTAAGAAGGATAACGGCTTCCCACGCCTGACTGAAACGCATCGGGAAGATGAAGTACGGGTGCAGCAACCACATCGTTACTGTAAATACAGATAACCTTCCCTGACATGAGTGCCGTTACCCTTTTAAAAGGGATGACCAGGGATTGATTTTTTCGCGGTTCTTTTTTCACATAAACCTCTCAACCCTTAACGACCAGAAGACAGCCTGTGAATGCCGTTATGCATCACAGAAAACCCGGACATCAGAATTAACGCTGTAATTTGCAGGATCATGGACATATGAGATGCATAAGGAGTTAAAATTTTGCAGACTCAATAACCCCCTTATAAAGCTCAAGCAGCGTCAGATCATTGATGAAGGCGTTAAAGGCCATATCACCACTTAGCGAAAACTTCTTCATGACATTGTATTTATGTGCATAAATTGTTTTAGCGGAGAGATTCAGCCGTTTAGCTGTCTGCCCTACGCTATACCCTTTCTTAAGAAAACTTAGCACCTGCAGCTGGACTACTGTAATACGCGCGAAATCGCAATGTGAGCAATCCGTGGGTACAAATCCTCTGGCGCTCCCCTGATTTCCCAGCCAGAACCGGATGATTTTATCAGCAATATCGCGAACAGAATCCCTGCGCGAAATGATAATCAAAGAACGATAGCAGAGAGGCAAATGCTCAGGAGTGATGTCTTCAATATCGTCAACAAAGACCATTAAAATGCTACCGGGCTTCCGATCCCGGTAGGCAGGCTGACACATATAAAGGCGCCACTGTGCAACACTAATCAGTATAAAGTCCGCCTGACATAAATTTTTCGCGTCATAGGCGGGTAAGAATTCTACTGACGTATCTGATAACAGTGCCTCCTCAATAATTTTGGAGATGCCCAGCCGAAAGAAGTAGTTCTCATTTGTACAAACGACTTTAAAATGCATTTTTCCCTTAAGCATCCCAAAAGTTAAATAAAAAAATCAGGTAAACTTGCCATTAACCAGGGTCAGTTCACCTTTCTCTTTTAATTCTTTCAAAACCCTGCAAATGGAGCTTTTTGAAAGATGAGAACTGTTTTCAATCAGGTAAAGTGCCGAAAAGCGCTTCTTAAGATGCGGTGGCAATTTTTCCCAGCGACCAATTAAAGAAATCACTTCATCATATGAGTTATTCTTGGGTAGCTGAATGTAGTTCATCAGGTCTGAGTACTGGCCCGAAAGAATGGACATGGCATCGTTAAAGAGGTCTTTCTCAAATACCAGTCGCCAGAACACATCGTAATCAATGAAACTGACCTTCCCATAATCGATTCTTTCCAGATAGACAGGAGGTTCATCGAGTGCCGGTGTGACACCGACAACAAAGGGAGCAGACAGAATATTTAAGACCTTATTTTCACTCTTTAATTTCAGTAAGAAGTCACCATCAAGAATGAACATTACACGGCGTACATTATCTTTAGTGAGATGATAACGACGCTTACCGCGTGAAATCTCATCTGGATTAGCAACCTGGGTGTACCCGGCCAGCGCATCGATGATCCGCTCATGATTCTCAGTCACTCTATACATAATAATTAACTCAATCTAACTAACACGAAGTTAGTGATTAGTAGAAAAATTAGTAAAAATCCGTTTGTTATAGTCTCTTTTTTTCGCCTGGTGTATTTCTGATCTCTGGCCTTCCCCCGGATATAAGCCATAGAAGAGGTCGTTATTGGTTTCACTATAGTAAAACCATTGCGATAAAATTCAACACCACAAACATGCAAAAAGGAAGAGCATTAAGCCAGCGAATGGCATAACAACCAGATATTTCACCGCTTTAAAGTCATTTAATCAGTAATTCAAACTAACAAGTAGAGACTTACTGATAGGGTTATAACTTTTTTCTTAAAAAAGGAATCAATCATAACCATATGGAAATTAATGTTATAAAAACACCGTATTAAAAAAACAAGTACGCAGTGGCATTTTAAAAACCTGTAATAATCTTCACATGGTTACTCATAATAGAATCATTGTTAATTCCTCCGTAAAAATAAAAAAAACCAACACAGCACCTGATGGCATAAATTAAACCATAGCATTCCCATAACAGACATTTAAATCGACAAATTATTAATATATAGATTTAAATTCTATTTTTTTATATTTTTTAAGCATTATACTCCATTAATGGATAAGGCTCTAAGCGCCAGGATTTTACCTTACGCTTCATATGAATCTCACTTACTCAGAATCAGGCTGTTTTAAGAAACCCCTATAGATTATTCTCAAAGCCTTTACATCGCAGAATGTGTACCATTCTCACCGCCTGAAATTGATAGTGCCGCCTCAACGCAAGACACCTCAACAAATATGAAGAGAAATAACTTATCCATAATATGAACAACCTCACCCCACCCGTCCAAATTATAATGAATGTAAAAAAAATGTAATGAATTCAAACTTTATATAGCCAGTGAAAACCGCACCAAAAATCAATTATGGATACTTTACTATTTTATTTTTTATGGCCTCCGAATCTAATAACGCCGTTCGCTTGAAGCGGAATTTTAAAAAATTCATTACTGAATAACTGAATAACTGAATAATTGATTAATCGTGGAGATATAAATGAGAGAGTTAACATCTGTTGAAATGCAGACCGTTTCAGGCGCAGGTTTTTTTGATTTCATCGGTTCAGTCGTTGTAGGTGCAGCTGCAGGTATTACTGCTTTCGGTCTCAAATGGGCCATGAGTGGCGGTAGTGCGGGCGGCTTATTGGGCGTTGGCTTAGTTTCAGGAGCTGGCGGCCTGGTTATCGGTGCCGTTGTAGGTCTGGTTGATGGCGCACTTTATGGTGCAATGAATGGCTGGGAAACAACTGCAGGCTGGTTCAATAACATCGTGGAAAACCAGTTTGACCTGGGCACGCCAGTAATTACTGCATAAGGAAAAATCATGCGTGAATTGAAAACTAATGAAATTGAAGGCGTCAGTGGCGGCTCATTAACTTCCGTAATTTTAGATTTCTTCAAACAGATTGGCGGAAGCTCCAAAGAAAAAACTGAGTGGGTACGTCCGGAATCAATACCAGAAGCTAACCCGGTTAGCGGTACTGCTTTTGGCATGGGTATTGTCGGTGTTGCTGCGGCCGTAGTTTTCGGCCTGCTGATGTTCTGATTTACCAGGAAGGCGATAGACTTCCGGAAAGGAATGGGCGCTTGTCATAAAACTCAATCGCTCATAATTAAATGTTGTTCACTATTTTATACAAAGGAAAGTATATGAAAAAGGTATATATGGTTGCTATGGGTCTGCTGCTGACAGCGGCGCAGGTTAATGCAGCAGAAGCTTCAGATGGCACCCTTAACTTCACCGGTACCATTGCATCTCAGACCTGTACCGTAAGTGTTAACGGCGGAAGCAGTACTGCCACAGTTACCCTGCCGAAAGTAGCAGCCGGTGTATTAAATGCGGCAGGTGCCGTTGCGGGCAACACTCGCTTTACTCTGGCGCTGAGCGACTGCTCTGCAACAACGGGCGATGTCTACGCTTACTTTGAGCAGGGCGCTGGTGTGAACGCCAACGGTCGCCTGACTAACACGGGTACCGCTACCGGTGTTGATCTGCAACTGCTGGACAGCGCCAACAAAGCCATCAATGCAGGCAGCACTGAACAGTCTACCTCTCCTGCAACTGTCGCTCTGACAGCAGGGGCTGGCACCCTGTCTTACTCAGCTCAGTACTATGCAACTGCTGCTGCAGAAGCGGGTACCGTTGCATCAACAGTAAACTATTCAATCAATTACCTGTAATTGATTATGGTGAGGGCAGTGCCCTCACCACTCTTCCCCTTTCATCACTTCAGTTAATATCATGAAAAAAAAAAGTTTTAAATTTTTAATCTCCTGCTTGCTCACTTGCGCAATGACTTCGTCTGCCTTTGCCAGTGTGACCATTATTGGTACCCGGGTAATCTACCCTGCCTCCGAAAAAGAGGTTACCGTTCGTCTGGATAACCGCGGCGATCGTCCCGCACTTGTTCAGGCATGGGTTGATAACGGCAACCCTGACGAAGCAGTAGATAAGATAAATGTTCCTTTCGTTTTATTACCTCCGGTTTTCCGTATGGAAGCGAATAAAGGGCAAACGTTACGTATTGTTTTTACGGGCGCCAATTTGCCAACCGATAAAGAATCTATCTTCTGGCTTAATGTCCTTGATATACCTCCTCGAGATAAAAGCCTGGCTAACCAGAATCAGTTGCAAATGGCGATCCGGAGTCGCATCAAGATTTTTTATCGTCCAGTTCAGTTTGATACAGCGCAGGCCAATAAAGCTGCGTCAGGGCTGGTATGGCGCCACGGTCAAAAGCCTAATTTTCTTTCCGCAACTAACAACTCACCTTTCTACGTTAACGTCTCACAGATTAATGCAGAAGATAACTCAGGTCATAAATTAGCCAGTGAAAAAGGGGAAATGCTGGCACCAGGCGAAACAAAAGAATTCCCGCTGAAAGGCATGAGCACAAGTCAAATAAAAACAACATTTAATTATCAGTATCTGGACGACTTTGGTGCAGCACGTAAGGTTGAAAGCAAAATAAACGAGTAGCTTTTGGTAATTATCCAGGGGAAATTATGATGGCAAGGACGGTATTTTTTAATAAATCAACTGGCAAAATTTGTTATCGCTCTTTTTTGGCGCTGTTTCTGACCGCAGCAACTCAGTCAGCGTTTGCTGAAACTGCTTATGATTTCGATGAATCATTTGTAAAAAATTTAGCTGGCGTAAAAGTAGATGTTTCCCGCTACGCAACAGGTAACCCCATTGATCCCGGCGTCTACACGCTGGATATCTTTTTAAATGGCCGTCAGATTAGTCGGGAGAATGTTCAGGTTGTACGTGAGGGAGCAGGTACTAAGGCCTGTCTTTCCTATGATCTGGTAAAAAGCCTTTCCATTAAAGATACGGTATTCAGCTCTGAGCAAGCTGAAGAGTTACGTTCAGGTAAGCAATGTATAGCACTGGAAGATGTGGTTAAGGAGAGTCATGCCGCAATCAACTCCGCTGATATGCAGATGGACATCTCAATTCCACAGATTTATCTGCTGCGCTCAGCACGTGGCTATGTCGCTCCAGAATTCTGGGATAAGGGTGAAACGGCGTTAACACTTAACTATGATACCAACTATTACCGCTCTGTTAACGACGGACGTGAATATGACTCTTTTTATGGCAGAGCGCTGGCAGGTTTTAACCTTGGCGGTTGGATGTTTCGTCATGATGGCTCATTAAGCTGGCGACGCCAGCAAGGTAAGGAGTCTCATCATTATAATGCCATCAACACCTATGTTCAGCGTGATATCCCGCAACTGAAATCACGCTTACTGTTAGGTGAAGGTAATACGAGTGGCGAGCTCTTTGATACCCTCTCATTCCGCGGTGCACAGATATCGACTGTCGATCAAATGTGGCCTGATTCACAACGTGGTTACGCACCAGAAATTCGTGGCGTTGCGCGTACTAATGCTCAGGTAACTGTATCGCAAAACGGCAGTAAAATTTATGAGACAACCGTTTCGCCAGGCCCCTTTAACATCTCCGACCTCTACCCTACCGGCTACGGTGGCGACTTAGATGTCACTGTCAAAGAAGCTGACGGCAGCGAAACGCGTTTTTCAGTACCTTATGCAGCTATGACAAGACTGAAGCGCCCGGGTATGACGTTCTACTCTGTAACGGGAGGTGTGTCGCGTAAAGACAACATGGCTTATACGCCTTCTGTTTATCAGGGCACCCTTCAGCATGGCTTTACCAATAGCCTGACCGGTTATACCGGTATTCTGGGATCAGATAACTATATCTCAGCGCTGTTAGGCGGTGCATTTGGGCTACCGATCGGTGCTATCTCTCTTGATATCACCGGTGCTCAGACAAAATATGGCGATGAGAAAAAACAGGGTGTGAGCTATCGTGCAACCTACAGTAAAAAAGTTTCTCAGACTGACACCAACTTTACCCTCGCAGCGTATAGATTTTCGTCATCAGGCTATTACAGCTATGACAATGCACTGCAAATTAATAACTATTATAAAAAGAATAAAACTAACGGAGCACAATATCTCTCCCGGCCTAAACAACGCTTTTCACTGACTGCCAGCCAAAATTTTGGAGAGTCATATGGGAATATCTATCTTACTGGTTTCGTTCAAAATTACTGGAACAGTACCGGTACAAACACCCAATTTCAGTTAGGCTATAATAATAGAATTGGTCGCGTGTCCTATACATTATCAGCAAACCGATTATTATATTCAACCGGTGGGCATGACACGCAACTCTCACTCGACTTCTCTATACCACTTGGTAGTGAAAGTAAAAATTATGTAACCGGAAGCGCCACACATAATAAAGATGGTGTAACTGCGCAAACTGCAGTTAATGGCGTACTAGGGGAGAATGATCAATATAGCTATAACGTAGGTGCTGCACGCGATATCGATAATAAAAAATCAGGTTCGATCGGTGGTCAATATCGTTCACCTTACAGCATGCTGACAGCGTCATATACCAAGGGAGAGGACTATTATTCAGCCTCAGCAGGTGCCAGCGGAACTGTGGTTGCCTTGCCTGATAGCATTAACTTTAGTGCCTATCAGTCAACTACGTATGCTGTAGTCAGTGCCGCTGATGCGGAAGGTGCTCGGGTGCTTGGTTATCCAAATATAGTGTTAAACGGAAGCGGCAGAGCAATAGTACCTAATCTTAACCCGTACAGGATAAATGAACTGGCGATTGATCCGAAAGGTATTCCGCTTGATGTTGAGCTGGAGTCAACTCAACAGCGAGTTATTCCTGTTGAAGGTGCTGTAGTCAGACTGGACTACAAAACCACTAAGGGAAAACCACTTTTAATAAGGGCAAATCAGCCTAATGGCAATGCCTTACCTTTTGGTGCATCAGTTAATGATGAAAATGGCAATCTGGTAACTACTGTTTCACAGGGTGGTCAGATTTACGTCAGGCTGAATAAAGATGTCAGCCGTCTGCATGTTTCATGGGGAAAAACGGCAAATGACAATTGCCTGGTTAACCTTGAATCCGGTGCCGTTCAGTCCAGTGAGAATCAGACACTGGCGAGACTGACGACAACCTGCAGTAACGATAAAATGCAGCCGGTACGGTACGCTGCTAATACTGACAATAAAGATACACAGGGTTAATGAGGTAACATCATGTTTTTAATTTCAGGAAAGAAAATAATTCGCCTCATTGGCTCAGTTTCATTAATGTTAAGTTTGATGCTGATGGCTACTTTTAATGTTAATGCAGCGGGCACATCAACGGATGTCACACTGACGTGTAAAATGACCAAATCCCTTTCGGTGGTCGACGTTATGTCATTAGGCATTAATATTTCAGCAGCTGTACCGGTGGGTACGATCGTTTACAGCGGCACGGCAACGGCTAACTTCAAATGTGCGCTGGACAATTTGCAGCAGTTCGTAGATGGATTATCCGGTGAAGTCTATTTTAAGCGCAAAGCGATTGACGCGGATGCACTGGGCTATGGATTGACATTATATACCGGCTATGGCGGTGACATGGGTACCGAGGTGGCAAACATTCCAACCGGGATAATGATCAGTACTTATGCTTTAACCAGCGGTGGGACCGTGGGCGCCTATACGGATGTTTCTCTGGACGTGCCTTATCAGATCGTTAAGACATCTAATTCTATGACACCATCAAAGTCACTCAAAAACTATGTAAACCCCTTTGATGTCGGTTCGTTAGTATCTGGAAGAGATGAGACATTCCAGTTTACCAATATTAAAACAGGTATCACAGTTAAAGATCAGACTTGCTCAGTCGCCGGTGATACCAATCTGCCTGTACCATTAGGTAGTTACACGACAAACCCCAGTAGCGGTTTAGGATCAGGAATCGGCCAGACTAGCGCTACAACCGCGTTTAATATTCAGCTTAACTGTGAAGCACTTCTTTCGGGTTCGTTTGATGTGATGATGCAGTTGGATGGTGACGCGTCTGGCGGATTATCCGATTTGGGTGTGGTAGCACTTAATTCGACCTCAACAGCGAGTGGTGTCGGTGTACAAATCCTTAATGAAAATCAGCAGCCGATTGCACTTGCTACTCCATTTAACATTGCGACTTATCCGCTCTCATCTGCATTAATCACGGTGCCACTCTATGCACGTTATTATCAGACGGCTGCGAAAATAAATCCTGGCACGGCCAATGCAGTAGCAACGTATACGCTTAGTTACCAGTAATCAGCAGGGCTCTGCGGAGCCCTTCTTCATGTTTTATCTACAGAAAAGGATTATCTGTGAATAAACCCAGAGAAAAAAACAAGCTCAGACTTGGTGTATCAGATGAAAGCCCATTTATTCTTTACTCCATTCAAAACATACTCGTAAAGGAGTTTTTAGAACTTGATATTGTTGCTTATCCGGTTGAAGCTTATCATTTACTGTCTGTTATCAGAGAGGATATGCCAGATATATTAATAACGGACTTTTGCTTTAATTTTGAGCGTAATGATGTCAATGGCGTGAGGAAAATAGAACAGATACATAAGCAAAATCCGGATTTAAAAATTATCATTTTTACTGCACAAAACAGTCAGGCTATTTTGAAAAGTATATTACAAATCCCGGTCAATGCCATTGTGCACAAACGAGATGACATTCGTGATTTGGTCAAGGCATTCAATTGGGTTTGCTCATCCAATTCCGGAATATACTACTCAGAACAGATGAAGAATTTAATGCTCTCTGCACCCGCAGATCCGACACAAACACTTTTATCGCCTTCAGAAGTAGAGGTTATTCGATTGTTCGCCATTGGATATAGCCTGATGGAAATAGCAAAAGCGCGTAAACGTAGCATAAGCACCGTTGCAACACAGAAATACAATGCTATGCGTAAGCTTCAGCTGCAATCAAATACAGATTTGATTAAGTATGTTTTTGCACAGGAACTCATTTAACTCCCCTAGCACAAAAAAATTTTATATACAGCGAAAATCATGAACTTTCATAATCTGAATATAGCAGTACTGGCACTCACCTGTGCTCCATTTTGTACATTCGCAACTAACCTGCAGCAAGCTGCTCAGGCTGCATTGAGCTATGACTCTGCACTACAATCCAGTCAGATGACCAGTGCAGCAGATAAACAAAAATACTGGCAAGGCATGGCCGGAATGCTGCCAACATTAACCCTGGAGGGAAACTGGGATCGTCAGGAACAACCTGATAAGAAATATCAGAGTGGGGTAACCAACCACAGCTACGATCTCAGCGTCAGACAACCGCTGTTTGATATGAGCAAGTATGCCGGATGGCGTAAAGGTGTTGCTATTGCCAACACGGCTGAAGCACAGGCAAAACAGGCTGAAGAGAAGTTACTTAGCGCTATCAGCAATGCTTATTTTACGGTGCTTTATCAGCAGGAAGTTTTGCAGGCCGCAAAAGCCGCCAGTCATAACTTTAAGCAACAAGAGCAAAAACTTCAGACCGGCTTAATCAATGGACAGAATACCCGCACTGAACTGGACGAGGCAAAAGCTAACTACGCTCTGGCACAGGCTAAGGAAATAGAAGCTGGCAATCAGCTATTGCTGGCAGGCGAGGCATTTCGCCGTTTATCAGGTATCAGTCCGGATACTGTAGAACCGGTGAATTTTCAGTGCCTGAAAGCATCGCCCTATTCTTCTCTGACCGATGCAATTAATGCCAGCCAGCAGCGTAATACTGATATTAAAATTGCGCTTTTTCAGAATGATCAGGCAGATGCAGATGTTCTTGCGGCTGACGGCGCACACATGCCCGTGGTCTCGCTCTATGCGCGATACGGCAAGAACTGGAGTCGTAATGACGACGACGACAATATTCTGTATGACGCAATCTTCGGGACGAACTCAAAGAGTAATAACCTGCAATATGGCGTAAACGTTTCTGTTCCGTTGTTTGCCGGCGGCAGTCAGGTTTCACAATCTTTTGAAGCAGCTTATCGTCGTCAGGCAGCAAAGTATTCCACGATGGAAGCACAACGCAAAGCGGCAACCGATACCCGTTCTGCCTGGCTTAGCCTGACCAATGGCAAAGCCTTAATCAGTGCTCAAAAGAATGCCGTCGACTCAGCACGTGAAAAAGTGGTGTCGGTCCAGTATGGCCGTGAAATGGGCTTTCGCACCGTTAACGATGAACTGGATGCTCAGCAAAAATATTACACCGCACTCAAAGATCAGGCTGAAGCACGATTAAGTTATCTCAATGCCCTGATCAATCTGGCGCAAAGCACCGGATCGTTATCACTCGACATGCTGAATTTTTTTCAGTGCCGTTAATCCCTTAATTATGATGAATCTATAAATGGAACAATCACTTTTCCGTCAGGAGGCGCTTGATGCCGCTAACCGGGGTAACCTGGGTATAGTGGCACTTTATTGTCCGCCCTATCGCTGGCTTGTTATTTCTGTGGTGATTTTTATTACTGCCGTTACAGCCCTGTTTTTCATTTTCGGCAGCTATACGAAATATGAATCTTCTACCGGAGAACTGCTGCCTGAGAATGGCATGTTAGTCGTTCCTCCGCCTGTAAGCGCAACCGTAGTGGATATTCCGGTTAAAGAGGGACAACTGGTCAACAAAGATGATGTTCTTATGGTGTTGTCATCCGAAGTCTCCACACAGATGGGACAGACGCGTCAGGTTATCGCCGAAAATCTGGTGGCTCAGCGGGAACGACTTCAGCAGGATCTTCAGACGCTTGCCAAATTACATGACGTCGAAATGAAAGGGTTATCCGACACCATCGCCAGTCTGAAACTCCAGCAGGAACAGCTGAGACTTCAGCTGACACACCGTCGCAAGCAGGTGGCGTTAGCGAAACTGCAACTGGATAAACTCAACGCTATGCACCTGGAAGGGTACGCCTCAAATCGTCAGCTGGAAGAGCAGGAATCCAATCTGCTCGACAGTCAGGCACGTTACCAGGAGTACCAGCGTCAGCTGCTGGACACGTCGCAAAAAATTGTTCAGGCGGAGCAGCAACTACATGAAAAGCCGCTGGATGATGAGAAAAAACGCAACGACATCGAACGGCAACTGGCAGATAACCGTCAGTCAATGGCAGAGAATGAAGCGCGCCGATCAATTGAGCTTCGTGCGCCGAAGAGTGGTTATGTCGGCATGATCATGGTCAAAAATGGTCAGATGCTAAACGCCGGTCAATCGGCAATCGCGATTCTGCCTCACAATACTAATCTTGTTGCCCGCATCATGGTCAATACGCAATCCATTGGCTTTATCCAGCCAGGTCAGCGTGTTGTGCTGCGCTATAAAGCCTTCCCTTACCAAAAATTTGGCCAGCAATATGGCAAGGTGATCGAGGTTTCGCGAACCGCCCTCTCTCCTCAGGAAGTCTCCACCTTAACCGGTAAAAATAATGTTCAGGAACAGCAGTACCGGGTTCTGGTCTCTCTGGATAAACAAACTATTTCTGCTTATTCGCAGAATGAAAAACTGAAGCCAGGTATGGCGCTGGATGCCGACTTTATTGTCGACAAACGTCGTCTCTATGAATGGGTACTGGAGCCGATTTTCGCGCTGGGACACAAAATTTCTCTCTGATTTAGAAGGTCTGTTCTGTGTTGTTATTAGAGAAACTCAATTTTAAATGGTTTAACCGCTTACCGATAATTCGTCAGTCACAGGCAGCCGAGTGTGGGCTGGCTTGTCTTGGCATGGTGGCTAATTATCACGGTCATCAGATCGACATGATCACGTTACGTCGCCAGTTCGCCACATCACTCAAAGGTGCCACTCTGGCAGATGTCATCGCTATGGCACAACAGCTCAATATGACTTCCCGCGCACTGCGAGTAGAAATGGAAGAGCTGTCTAAACTGCGCATGCCCTGCATTCTGCACTGGGAACTGAACCACTTTGTAGTGTTGAAGAAAGTACGCGGCAATAAGATCACCATTCACGATCCCGCGCGCGGGATCCGCGAACTGACATTTAAAGAAGCATCGACCGCCTTCACCGGCGTCGCGCTGGAGTTGGTTCCCTCTTCCACCTTTGAAGTAAAAGAAGAGAAAGAAAGCATCTCCATGATGAAGCTGGTGGGCAGCGTGACGGGGGTAAAGTCTGCCTTTGCTCAGGTGCTCATTCTCTCAATCGCACTGGAGCTATTCGGCGTCCTCGGCCCCTTCTTTATGCAGTGGGTGATGGATATGGTGCTGGTTTCTGCTGACTATTCTTTGCTGTCGCTGCTCGGTGTAGGCTTTATCATGATCGCGCTGTTTCAGACTATCGTTACAGCGTTGCGCTCATGGGTAATGAGCTGGTTCTCAAGCCAGCTCAGTGTGCAGTGGACCGTAAACGTCTGTCACCATATGTTAAAACTGCCGCTGGAATGGTTCGAATCACGCCACGTCGGAGACATTCTCTCTCGTTATGGTTCGCTTAATACCATCCAGAGTACGCTGACTTCCCGTTTCATCAGCACCGTACTGGACGGTGTCATGTCAATCGTCACGGTAGTGATGCTTTTCATCTATAACGCGCAACTGGCGTGGCTGGTCATTGGACTTTTTCTCGCCTATGCACTGCTACGTTTCATGGCTTACGATCCGGTTCGCCGCGCCAATGAAGAACAAATCATCAGCTCGGCCCGTACCCAGTCGTCTCTGCTTGAAACGCTGCGCGGGATCCAGGCAGTTAAAACCAATAATAAACAGGTGCCCCGCCTCTCGGCATACATGAACTTTCTGGTGGATACCACCAATAAAGGCATCGTGATACAGAAGCTCAATATCCTGTTCGGTTCGGCTCAGGGACTGCTAACCTCAGTGGGCCGTGTAGTTCTGGTCTGGCTTGCTGCGCTGCAGGTCCTGGATGGCAACTTCTCTGCCGGTATGCTGACCGCCTTTATCAGCTTTTCCGATCAATTCATGAGTCGTGGTTCAGGTTTGATCAATGCCATCATCGATTTTCGTATGCTGAGAATGCATGGTGAACGCCTGGCCGATATTGTTCTGTCTGAAACAGAAGCCAGTTCTGAGGGCAATCGAGGTCTGGTTAGTAAAGAAACCGACAAGGAGACAGACGTACCTCAGGATATCAGGCTTATCAATATTCGTTTTCGCTATGCGCCGACTGAACCCTGGGTTGTCGATGGTGCGAATCTGGAGATTAAAGCGGGTGAGAGCCTTGCCATCGTGGGGCCATCCGGCCAGGGCAAAACTACGATGGCCAAAATTATTCTTGGCCTGCTACAGCCGGAAGAAGGCACCATCACCGTGGGTGGCATGGACATCACTCAGACCGGACTTGAACATCACCGTAATCGTATTGGCTGCGTAATGCAGGATGACATTCTCTTTTCAGGTTCAATCAGCGAGAACATCAGCTTCTTTGATAACGAGCCCGATCACGCAAAAATTACCCGCGTGGCCCGTCTGGCTCAGATTCATGGCGATATTATGAAAATGCCGATGAATTATCAAAGCCTGGTAGGTGATATGGGCTCGTTTTTATCGGGTGGCCAGTTACAACGTATCCTGCTGGCGCGCGCACTCTATCGTGAACCTAAAATCCTGGTACTGGATGAGGCCACCAGTCATCTGGATATTTATAACGAGGCGCAGATCAACAATGCAATTAAACAGATGAAGATCACCAGAATCATCATTGCACACCGTCCGGAAACTATCCGAAGTGCCGATAAAATCGTCCTGTTAAATAACGGTACGCTCAGCGAAGTCACGGCAGAGCAGTTATTTGGGCAGACAAAAACCCATAATGAAACGGAGATTACCCATGGATAAGACTATTTGCCGCTTCACTGAAGGCACAATTACCTTGCCGGAAGGCTACTGCGAGCGAACACTGAATACGCTGGCTGATACACGATCTGTTCTGCCACCAATCACTATTTCCCGTGATAAGTTAGGCGATCATAACAACCCGGAAGAGTATATCCTTAGCCAGCTCGCTATCCTGCAAAAACAGATGAAAGACTGGCAACAGGAAGCCCATCAGCCAGTGGTTTTGGGGGATAACCTGACTACGGGAATCATGATCAGTTATGACTTCCTGCGACCAGATAATCTTCGTCTTTATCAGAAACAAGCTTTATTCACGCTTAATATGGAAGATATATTGATTTTCTCTCTGTCGAAAGCGAGCCCCATAACCTCTACCGATATGCAGCTTTTCTCAGATACCCTGAAAAGCTTCCGTACCTGGTAATCTGCAGTGTACAGATAAAATAATCCGGAAGAGCATGTGCTCTTCCGGATTGCGTTTCAGCTTTCAGTCGATGCGTTCAGTAACGCTGACAGGTGAAGAGATAGGAGAGCGGCCCGCCAACCAGATAAGCCTTTTTATCGACCCTGATGATATCAAGCTGAAGATAACCAGGATCGAGAGTGATCTCAGCCAGCAGCAGATTAAACACGGCATCCGGCGTTGTATCATTAGTCGAAGTAATAATTTCTCTTATTTTGTAGCGGTAAGTGTCACTATCAATTTTATTACCGGCACTGAGCGCAATACGTCGATTAACCGTTGTTACCTCATCACCAAAAGTTACCTGCCCATTCAGTAATAAATATCCCGAATCTGAATTAATAAAACGTAAATCCTGAGAAACAGCAAACTCAATTTTTTTATTATCGTTGCGACTAAGATCGTAGCGGCTAAATGCTGAGCAGCGGAAAGGCAGCTCGTTTGTCCGGAGTTTAAAATAGTTAATGCCTGCAAAGATCCCCAGCAACAGCATAGCCAGCGTTAACGTCAGCGTAAGAGTGGCTTTTCGTTTCAAAACATTCTCCAGTCAAGATAGTAGAAGTTTTCGCAGGAAACGATATGACCACTGCTGTTCAGGTTACATGTGGAAAGAATGGTCCGGCCATAATCTTTAGTTGTGAATGCCGTGTTTTTATCGAAATAGATGCGCCGACCTGGTACACAGGATTGATTATTCTCTTTAAGCATTTCAAGAATTTGTTTATCCAGTGACTTTTGTTCGAACACATCTAATCCCGGAATAATAACCGCTTCGCAACCGCCTTCCAGTTTGATGTTGCTCATAGAAGCACTCTTTTCAGCAGGCTGATGTACAGTGAAGTACCATAAAGCACTTCCAAGCAGCACCAGCATGATTAGGGCGAACAGGACCTGTCCGAGATTCAGAGCCGATTTTTCAACAACATGCTCTGCGATAACAGGATTGGGTAGCATGGGCTGACTATCTGCGACAGATACCACCTGCTCCGCTGACATTTCATCAGCCTGAACCTGCGTCTCAACAAAAGCCGGAGAGGATTCGCGTTCTATTTTGATTTCAGTATTAAGCCGGATGCCAATTTTCGGAATGGTGATGATCAGGTTTTCACAGCCATACGCTGCAAGCGCTCTGCGCAGAATGCTCAGATACTGATTCAGATTGCTGTTTGATCCGCGCAGACCATATTTATCCCATACTTCGGTCAACAGGGTATCGCGCGACAGTATCTCACCTTCAGAATTCAGTAACTGTTCAAACAGCCGACCCGATGAAATACTCAGGCTCAGCGTTTCCTGAGTGGGAAGATGGCTTAGCGTACAGTCATCTGAATTGTAACTAATCTGATCATCGATAATGTAAATCATTAAGAAATCACTGAATTTGCGCTCATTTCCGACAGTATAATTCAGCTTATTTAAAGAAGCACTAAAGAGACCTGATAACCGGCCTTAAAGGCAAACTCCCCGGAAGAATGCAGGCTTCAGACTCACATTAATACTAATCAGTTAAAACAATATTAGCCTCAACCTCGCCAGCCTGGAACCTGTGCGGGTTAAGTGCGGTCAACCCTCTTAATTTGTTGTGGACCATAGATTTTAATCGCATCACGGCCTAAAATGTGACCATCCCTAACAGTGGTCACTGAATTTTTTAACCCACCTTTAATCTGCCAGGTTCTGACAATGACTCAATCCGTAACAGAAAATGGCACACGAGGCCCGCTCGGGCACAATGTGCGTGATCAGATTGTCGATGCTGCCATGCAGCACTTCGCGCATTATGGTTACGAAAAAACCACCGTCTCCGATCTCGCCCGTGCTATCGGCTTTTCAAAAGCGTATATCTACAAATTTTTTGAATCAAAACAGGCGATTGGTGAAGTGATCTGCTCTACCCGGCTGGCGATGATTATGCAGCACGTCGAAGCCGCGATCGCCGATGCGCCTGGAGCCTCGGAACAACTGCGGCGACTGTTCCGCACGCTTTCTGTCACCGGCACTGAACTCTTTTTTCACGAACGTAAACTGTATGACATTGCTGCCGTCGCGTCACGTGACCGATGGCCGTCAGCAATGGCACACGAAGTGCGACTAACGAACCTGATCCAGCAGATCCTGCGACGGGGTCGTGAATCCGGTGAGTTTGAACGTAAAACCCCGGCAGACGAAGCGGCGGAGGCAATCTATCGGGTGATCAAACCCTATGCCAGTCCGGTACTGCTGCAATACAGCCTTGATGACGCTGAAGAAGCCTCTGCCCAACTGGCAGCGCTGGTCTTACGTAGCCTTGCGCCCTGAGCATTGCGCACGCTGTGACTATTGACTTATTTAGTCACAAGATCAACGATAGTACTCTGTCTGGTTATCGCTCAGGATTCTGATGCTGATAAGCTTATCTCTGTCTGCTGTATTACATCCCTGCGTTCATCTATCGCACCACCCTACGCAGCGTCTCACTCTTCGCGCTTCAGGCGTATATCCATCGTCTGCGGCAGCATTTCAATCACTGTCCGGACTTTCTACGGGAGTAATCCAATGAGTCACTTAGCCTCATCACAACGCATTGTCATTACCGGCGCGGGCATCGTCTCGCCACTGGGTTGTGGCGTTGAAACCGTCTGGCGGCGATTAACGGCAGGGGAATCAGGTATACGTACCCTGCCCGATACGCTTACTGCTGGCACCGGTATTTCAGTAGGTGGCAGCGTGCCGGGCATCAATGAAGATCCGCTGGCAGGTTACGACCCGGAGGCGTTCATTGCGCCGAAAGAGCGTAAAAAGATGTCGCGCTTTATCGAATTCGCGCTGCTGGCAGCAGAAGAAGCGCTGAATCAGGCGGGCTGGCATCCTGAAGATGAGGCGGCGCGTGAACGTACCGCGACGATTATTGCTTCAGGCGTCGGCGGCTTTGGTGCGATTGCCGACGCGGTGCGCACTACCGACGCGCGCGGTCCGCGCAGGCTCTCACCTTTTACAGCGCCTTCGTTTCTGGCCAACATGGCCGCCGGTCATGTCTCGATCAAACACCGTTTCACCGGTCCGCTGGGTGCGCCCGTTACTGCCTGTGCGGCGGGGGTCCAGGCGATTGGTGATGCAGCCAGGCTGATCAGAAGCGGTGAAGCGGACATTGCTATTTGCGGCGGCTCAGAAGCGGCGCTGGATCGCGTCACGCTGGGCTGTTTCGCGGCTGCACGTGCGCTATCTGTGGGCTATGAAGATCAGCCGCACCATGCCTCACGTCCGTTTGATCGTGACAGAAACGGCTTTGTGATGGCCGAAGGTGCAGGCCTGCTGGTGATTGAGTCACTGGCCCATGCCGAAGCACGCGGCGCGACACCGCTGGCGGAGATTGTCGGCTATGGCACCAGCGCCGATGCATACCACTTAACCGCGGGTCCGGAGGATGGCAGCGGGGCTGCGAGGGCGATGAGAACCGCCCTGCGCCAGGCGGGCATCAGCCCGGAGGATGTCCAGCATATCAACGCGCATGCAACCTCAACGCAGGTTGGCGATCACGGCGAGCTGGCGGCTATTCGCGCAGTGTTTGGCGATGATTCACCGGTCGCGATCGCCTCAACCAAATCCGCCACCGGCCATCTGCTGGGTGCGGCAGGCGGCATTGAGGCGATATTCACCCTGATGGCGCTGCGCCAGCAGATTATTCCGCCGACGCTGAACCTCCATCATCCTGATGAAGCCGCAGGCAATCTGGACCTGGTGGCACTCAATGCACGTCCCACCGCGCTAACTTATGCCATGTCGAACGGATTTGGTTTTGGTGGCGTCAACGCCAGTCTCCTGCTGCGTACGTGGCAATGACTGCAGAGTGACAATTAAGCCCGCGCTGCCAGACACCCTCTCAGCGCGGGTAATACATCAGACGTTCTGAAAAAGCGTACACAGCTATTCCCAGTGTCCTGTGTTTATCAAAACACCCTCTGTACACCACTCACTTTATAAATCTGTACCTTTCCTGACAAAATTGCCGTTGCCTGGCCGTCAGCCCTTTTCTTTCAGCACTACAATTAATCGGATGAAAACAACTTCAGAGAACGTTGATGAAAATTGCAGCCTTCGATATTGGTGGTACCTCTTTAAAAATGGGTGTGATTGACGATCAGGGAAATATTCTGACCAGCGATAGTGCTGATATTTCCCATAACGCACGCGATAAAATACTTGATGAGATCCTGGCCTGGCTGGAGAAAAATCCCGGTTGTGCGGGTATTGCCGTCAGCACACCTGGGTATATTGATACAGACGCCGGTTATATTGCCATGGGCGGCACCATACGTGACTTTGACGAGTTTCATCTGAGCCAGTGGCTGACAGAAAAAACGTCTCTGCCTGCTACCGTCGAAAACGATGCACACTGTGCGCTGCTGGCGGAAAAGTGGCTGGGGAAAGCAAAAAAGCTCAACGATTTCCTGATGCTGACAATAGGCACCGGGTTAGGCGGAGCGGCCTTTTGCAATGGCGCCCTGATTCGGGGTGGACGCAACCGGGCTGGCGAGTTTGGTTGCCTGCTGACTTCGCGCCCCACCAGCAGTAATATTGAACGCCACACCATGAGCCAGAGCTGTACCATGACGGCTCTTCGGGAGAATTACAGCCAGCTCATCGAAAAATCTTCCGACGACGTCACGGGTAAAGATGTCTTTGACGCATACGATCGCAAAGAAGAAGCCGCGCAGCAGGTGGTGAATAAATTCTACCAGGATCTTGCAGCCTGCTTATATAACCTGTTCAGCGTATTCGACCCGCAGATGGTATTTATCGGCGGGGGAATTACTGAGCGCGAACCTTTCCTCGAGGAACTGGCAGAGCAGCTGGCAAAATATGATCCTGATATCCGCATAAATGCCGCGACCTACGGCAACGACTCCGGCATGCTGGGCGCAACCTGGAATTTCCTGCAGCGCCAGCCAGAAGAAAATGGCTTGTAGTTCAGGGCTTATGCAGGTTACTCCTTTCTGATAATTATGATGATTTATCTGGTGCGGTATTTAAAACGATAACCCGGTCATGACCGGGTTTACTCTTGTTTATATTAGTGTCGTATTTGCGCCAGATCGTCTGACGTCAGGCCAGTCATTTCTAAGACAGTTTTACGATCAAGGCCGTTTTGTAGCATAGTGCGCGCAATTTTCAGGGTAGCTTCACGCTGTCCTTCAGTACGACCTTTCTCAATACCACGCCGCACACCAAGCTCGATACCTTCTGCGCGCCCTTTTTCGATCCCTTTTTGTTCAAGCTGCTGTGCGATGGTCATCAGTGCGCCTCCGTGTTGTGGCACCCGCTGTGCCAGTTCGCGAACGAAAGCTTCGTAGTCAGCTGACTCACCAGCCTGCAGTAAATAGTGTATCAGCGTCATCACCTGGGGTGAAGAAAGATAATCGGCCATGAATAGCGTGACCAGATGGTCAGTCAGGCTTGCAATGTCGCGTTGATGAATATGTTTCTGTAAAAGCGTCAGGGCGGCCATACTGCGATGAGTCATGATCTCGTCATCCGGGATGACCGTAATGTCCACCAGCGGGAAGGCGCCTCTATAAAGACTTTCCGCCACTACCGGATCATCAAATTCGTCGAACCAGCGGGTCGACCACGGATAGGGAGTGCGCTTACCGGTATAGAACAATACAGGTATGACTAAAGGCAGCTTTTTATGGCCAGCTTCAAGGTGGCGCTGCATAGCAGCTACCGCATAACGTATCAGGCGGAATGCCATATGCCTGTCAGGGGTGGATGGGTGTTCAATCAGAACATGAATATATCCGTCACCGGTTGAGGTTCTGAGGCTATATAAAACGTCACCGAAGTATTGACGCAAATCGTCTTCAACAAATGATCCGGACTCAAGCTTCAGTGTGGTGAGATCGCAGATTTTAAGCATTTCTCCGGAAGGTGGATCTGCATAAAATCTCTGGCAACATCCGGATGCGTAAGAAACTGTCGAAAAGTAGCATCATGAGGTGTAGCACTATTTTTATTTTTCATCAGTTCAGCCCCTGTAAATTCCATGCGCTGCTTCCACAGCGAAGAGGCTATCTTAATGGATCAGATTTTAATTTATAATATTTAAATCTTGCTCAAGTTATATAGATCAACCACACCCATGCTCTTTTAAAAAATTTATTAGCAAGATGAATTACGAGGCAATCTAAATTAATCACCTTGATCAATTTATATAGCGATAATTAAAAAATCCGGATGTACCCGAAACTTCTTACGCTGACCATTAATGTCTGAACAGCTTTACGAAAAGTTAATTTTCTATTTAAGTCACGGCATAACCAGCCCGATCACGCTGTTTATACCGCCCGCTCCCTATCCCCGTCCCGGCGCATCCAACAGGCTAAGCGCCACGCCTGTCAGGGTATAGACCACTACATACAATAAAATCAGTGCCGCAAGCAAAAGACGGTGGCTGCGCATCTCACTTTTCTTCATGGTGCCATTCAGAAGGTGTAGCTCAATGCCAGGGTGGCCGATGCGCCGTTGTGCCGTGCAACAATGGGGCTATCTGAAGCATGCTTATCCAGCCAGCTGTAGTCACCGATCACGCTGGCGGCCCAGGCAGGCGTGAACTGATGACTCCAGGTCAGGCTGGTGTCGGTGCCATAAAATCCCCCCGCGGCGTCGTAGCGTTCAAACCCGCTACGTGCACTCTGCCTACTGCTCACGCCATACCAGGTATTCATATAACGCGCATCGCCAGCCAGACCTGCCACCTGCAGTGCCACCGTATCCTCCTGGGTCTGCCAGGGGATCAGGGTCACAGACGTCCGGTATTGCGCGCCCTGACTATCACTTAATGGCAGCGTCGCTTTGCCCTCCAGCACCAACCACGGCGTTACCGACCATCCCAGCGCCAGCGCGGTGTTCATTGTTGCGTCGATATTCCCCATGCCCCTGAGCCGGTCATCACCGTCGCGCCACGATGAATTACGGTCAGAGCGACCCAGCCCGTAGCCCAGCGTATGTTCCAGATAAAGGCCGTTATCCGCCTGCAGATCGTAGCCAATGCCTTTCTGTGAGTCTAAAAAGAAGGCGCCATCGCGCGCCTGGATCACCGGCATCAGCTGCCAGTGCTGCTTATCGGCGCCGCTATAGCGTGGTGCATTGATACCTGCGATGCCCAGCGTGGCGCTTGGGGGCGGCGTAGTCTCATCAGCCATGGCAGTCGCGGCACAGAATCCTAGCGAAAAACAGACCATGTGCAGCGTTATTTTTCCGGTTATCATCACGTTTCCTCATTATCACATCAGGTGCGGAGCTGAGGGGTTCAGAGCCGCGTCAATAGCCGGAGTATGCGGGGCGAGTGTCAATTAACGACCAGGGATTTATGAAGAAACAGTCAAGGTGATCCGAAAATGCAGTCAAAACGTGTACTGATTATTGAAGATGATGCTGATGCGGCGGGTGTACTCGAGGCCTACCTGAAACGTGAAAATTATGAGGTCATGATTGCCGGTGACGGACCCGGCGGGCTGGAAACTGCAGGACGCTGGCCGCCCGATCTGATCCTGCTGGATATTATGCTGCCCGGCATGAACGGCACCGAAGTGCTGGCCGCGCTGCGGCGGCGTGACGATACCCCGGTAATCATGGTGACGGCGATGGGTGACGCGCCGGACCGCATCGGTGCCCTGCGCTATGGCGCAGATGACTACGTGGTCAAACCCTATCATCCGGGCGAAGTGGTGGCGCGCGTTCAGGCCGTGCTGCGCCGCAGCCAGAGTCATGCGCCCGCCGCAGAATCGCTACGTTGGGCGGGTTTGGTGGTTGATCCGCTGGCACTCACCGCCGTGGTAGAGTGTGACAGTGATGCACCGCGCCGCCTCGATCTGACGCCCACCGAATTTTCCCTGCTGGTCACCCTGATGCGTGCGCCGACGCGGCCTTTTACCCGCCTGTTTCTGCTGGAGCATTGTCTGCCGGAAAGCGATGCACTGGAGCGTGTAGTCGATACCCACGTCTATAACCTGCGCCGTAAACTGGAGGCTGCAGGCATCTCAGACGTCTTACCGGCGGTTCGCAGCGTCGGTTACCGGTTCAGACAGCCATGAAGAACAATACGCATACCTCACTGTGGCGCTGGATCTGCATCCGGGTGCTGTTTCTGGCCATCGGCAGCGTGATCCTGATCGCCGCCTGTATGTGGCTGCGCTTTGCGGTGCAGGCGTTCTGGGTCTACTACCGGATGCCGCCCGCGCTGCTTGATGAGTTCACACAGCTACGCCATCATCCCGCCAGCGATCCGGCGCGCTTTCATCAGATTGTCGATCAGTGGTGGGGGATCAACTTTTCCGATCCTTCGCTGGCATCATCTGACTGGCTGATCGTGCTGATCCTGGTGGTGGTCACCATCCCGTTTATGGTGATGATGGCGCTGCGTTTCGCCCGTCCGCTATCGGCGCAGTTCAGCCAACTGGCGACGGCGGCGCGTGCGGTGTCGAAAGGCGAATTTGGCCGGACGGCGGCGGTAGTGAAAGAAGCCCCGCAGGAACTGGTGCGATTTACCGAAGATTTTAACCAGATGACGCAGCAGCTGGCGCGTTACGAGCGAGAGCTACGCACCTCGCATGTGGCGATGGCACACGAACTTCGCTCGCCACTGACGGCGGCGATCGGCCGCCTGCAGGGCATTCTGGATGGCGTCTTCCCTGCCGAGCCGCAGCAGCTGGCAATGATCATGAAGCAACTGACACAGCTCAGCCGCCTCACAGACGAACTGCATCTCTTGTCGCTGGCGGATGCCGGGCAGCTTACTCTCAACCGCGAGTGGTTTAATCTCAGCGAGTTACTACGCGAGCGCTCCGGCTGGCTTCTGCCGCAGGCAGAACAGGCGGGGATTGCCATCAGCGTGACATCACCCAACGATCTGCGGCTGTATGCCGATACCTTCCGGCTGGGCCAGGTGGTGACCATCATTTGTGAAAATGCGCTGCGCTATGCTGCCGACGGTGGCGCGTTGCTGATCACCGCCAGCCAGAACGATAAGGCGATCATAATGACCTTCCGCGATTATGGTCAGGGTGTGGAGCCGGACTTCCTGCCGCAATTGTTTGACCGCTTTACCCGTGCTGACTCTTCACGCGCCCGCCACTCCGGCGGCAGCGGTCTGGGACTGTCAATCGCCAAAGCGATCGTCGAGGCGCACGGCGGATCGCTTTACGCCACGCTACCCGCCGACGGCGGTCTGTTGATCGGGATAACGCTGCCGGCGAGATAAATTGTTCTGGCTTGACCATTTCTTGATGGTTCATGGAACATTTCTGGACACAGGCCGGGTTCAATGAGCACAACTCATTAAAGGAACCCGGTTATGACAGACTTCTTATCGGATGCTGCCCGCCAGGTGTGGCGTCATCTCTTCAGTGTTCACATCTTCGCGCCAATCGTGTTCGTGCTGCTCGGCATATTCATCATGACCGGCTGCCGGGACAACAATGTTGCCCCGCCAGCCGCCCCGCGCCGCCCGGTCAAAACGATGATCGCCCCGCCGCTCAGCAGTGACGCGTCACGCGTGCTGACTGGCGAAATCCGCGCTCATGAAGAGGTCGCGCTGGCCTTCAGGCTGGATGGCCGGGTGGTGAACCGCGCGGTTGAGCTGGGCGATCATGTCAGCGCCGGGCAACTGCTGGCCGCGCTGGAAAACGATCAGCCTCGTAATCAGCTGAGCAGCGCGCGGGCCGATCTCGACAGCGCCCGCGCCGCCGAACGGGTCGCCGCGCTTAACCTGCATCGGATGCGGCTGCTGATGCCCGGTGGGGCCATTGCCCGCAGCCAGCTGGACAGTGCCCTGGCGGACTGGCAGAGTGCGCAGTCCCGCTGCCTTAGCAGCGAAGCGGCGCTGAAAAATGCCCAGGATAACCTCAGCTGGACTCAGCTGACTGCGCCGGCAGCAGGCCGGATCACCGCCATCACGGTTCAGCCCGGTCAGGTGGTCAGCGCCGGACAGACTGTCATGACGCTGGCAGCCGGTGATGCACGCGATGCCGTGTTTGACCTGACAACACCTGCTCTGTTGCGAGCTGACGACCGGACTGCGCTGAAGGTGACGTTGCTCGCTGACCCGGGCATCCAGGCCAGTGGCACGATACGTGACATCAGCCCGCAGGCCGATTCACAGACCCGTACCTGGCGGCTGCGCATCTCAATGAATCAGCCATCGGAGGCGATGGCTCTGGGAGCCACCGTCACCGTCACGCTTCCCGATGCGCAACCGCCGGTCATCGCCCTGCCCGCCAGCGCCCTGACCCGCTTCGCAGATAAGCCCGCGCTGCTGGTGGTTGATGCGGCGTCACGCCTGCAGCTTCGTCCGGTAGTGCTGGCCCGCTTCAGCGCACAGCAAATCTTTGTCTCTGCCGGGATCCGGCCAGGTGAGCGCGTTGTTACCGCTGGCGTCGGCACCCTGCAGCCCGGTGAAAAAGTGACGCTGGCTCCGGAGGGCTCATGAAAAAAATGACTGGCTTTAACCTCTCCGGCTGGGCGCTGGCGCATCAGCAGCTGGTGATCTTTTTCATGTTGCTGGTGATGGCGGCGGGTGTGCTGAGTTATGAACGCCTGTCACGCAATGAAGACCCAGCGTTTACTATCAAAACCGCCGTAATATCTGCCCAATGGCCCGGCGCTGACGTGAATACCACCGTGCAACTGCTGACTGACGTGCTGGAACAGAAGGTGCAGGAGATCCCGTCGCTGGATGCGGTCGAGAGCGAAACCCGCGCCGGACAAACCGTCATCTATGTCAACCTGCGCGATGACACGCCGCCCTCTCAGGTGGCCGGCATCTGGTATCAGCTGCGTAAAAAGATGCATGACGTTGCCCCTTCACTGCCCCAGGGCGTGCAGGGTCCTGCCGTTAACGACGAGTTTGACGACACCTTTGGCACCATTTATGGCTTCACGGCAGAAGGTTTTACCGCCAGAGAGCTACGCGATCGGGTCGATAACCTGCGTCGCAATCTGGCCAGTCTGCCCGACATCGGTAAAACCAGCCTGTTGGGTGTACAGGAGCAGCAGGTGGTTATCGCCTTTTCCCCGCGCAAGCTGAACGGCATGGGCCTTGATTTACAGCAGGTCAGCGACGCCATTAAAGCCCAGAACGATGTCGTCCCGGCGGGCAGCCTGCGTACCGACCGCGAGAATATTGCGCTTCGGGTCAGCGGCACCCTGACCTCGGTTGAAAGCCTGAAAGCAATTACCCTGCATATCGGTGAGCGTTTTATCCCGCTGAACGATCTGGCGACCATCAGCCTGCAACCTGCTGAACCGCCGACGCCCACCTTTAGGGTCAACGGCGTGCCGGCTATCGGGCTGGCGATCTCCATGGCCGCCAGCGGCAATATGCTCGATTTCGGTAAACAGCTTAACCAGCGCATGCAGACACTGGCCGGACAGTTACCACACGGCATCACCATGACTCGCATAGCCGATCAGTCTTCCGTGGTGAAACAAGCGGTCAGCGGCTTTGTCCGGATACTGGGCGAAGCGGTTGTCATCGTGTTAGCTGTCTCCTTCGTTTCGCTGGGACTCCGTGCCGGTCTGGTCGTGGCGGCGGCTATTCCGCTGGTGCTGGCGATGACCTTTACCGGCATGTTGCTGGCGGGCATCGGGCTGCAGCGCATCTCGCTGGGCGCGCTGATTATTGCGCTCGGGCTGCTGGTGGATGACGCCATGATCACCGTCGAGGCGATGGTGGCGCGACTCGAAGCGGGCGACAGTAAGTGGCAGGCCGCGACGTATGCATTCAAAACCACCGCCTTTCCGATGCTGACCGGTACGCTGGTCATGATCGCCGGTTTTATTCCGGTCGGGTTTGCCGCGTCCAGTGCCGGGGAGTATTGCTACTCACTGTTTGTGGTGATTACCCTGGCGCTGCTCTGCTCGTGGGTGGTTGCGATCATCTTCTCGCCGCTCACCGGCTGCTGGCTGCTGTCAGCGAAGCGCATCAAAACCCACCAGCCGCCGGGCTTAATGACGCGCGGCTATCACGGGCTGCTGGAGGTGATTCTGCGCCACCCGCTGATGACGATTGGCGCGGCGCTGACGGTCCTGCTGGTCAGCCTTTACGCCACCACCTTTATGCAGGGTGAATTTTTCCCGGCGTCAGACCGCCCTGAATTGCTGGTCAGCCTGACGCTGCCCGCCAGCGCGGCCCAGGCGGAAACCACGCGCCGTACTGCACAGCTGGAACAGATGCTGCGCAGCGATCGGGATGTCGCAAACTTCACCAGTTACGTCGGCTCTGGCGCAATACGCTTCTATCTGCCGATGGATGTGCTGCTGGATAATGAAAACATCGCGCAGCTGGTGGTGATGGCGAAAAGTCTGGCGGTACGCGATCGGCTGCGCAGCAGGCTGGAGAAGAAACTGGCCGCGGATTTCAGTGATATCACGACGCGCGTCTCGCCGCTGGAGCTGGGTCCGCCGGTGGGCTGGCCGCTGAAATATCGCATCACCGGCCCGGACAATGCCCGGGTGCGGCAGGCTGCCAGTGATCTGGCAGCGCTGATCGCCCGCTCTCCGCTGACCCGCGAGGTCAATCTCACCGCCGGGGAACCGGAACGGGTCATGACGCTGGCGGTAAACCAGACCGCCGCCCGCGCCGCCGGCCTGTCGTCCGACACCATCGCCTCCGCGCTGAACACCCTGATGTCCGGCAGCGTGGTGACTACCCTGCGCGATCGCAACCGGCTGATTGATGTGGTGCTGCGCAGCAATAATACGGAACGGCAGAACACGGAGACGCTGGAAGGAATGATGATCACCAACGCCAGCGGACAGAAAATTCCGTTGCGCCAGGTAGCGACCCTGAACTGGGGCGTGGATGATCCGGTGATCTGGCGCCGTCAGCGACTCTCATACATTACCGTGCAGACCGATATTGCACCGGGTCAGCGGGCTGAGCAGGTCTCGCAACAGCTCGCACCTGATGTCGCCGCCCTGCACGCCTCACTGCCAGCCGGATACGGTATTGAGGAAGGAGGCGTGGCGGCGGAGTCGGACAAAGGCAATGGTTCGGTGTTTGCCCTGCTGCCAGTAACGATCTGCGCCATGCTGGTCCTGCTGATGATTCAGCTGCAACGCTTCTCAGGCATGTTGCTGGCGCTGAGTATGGCCCCGTTTGGCCTGCCCGGCATCGTATCTGCGATGCTGCCGGCTGGCACACCGCTGGGATTTGTGGCGCTGCTGGGGATTATTGCGCTGGCGGGGATCATCATCCGCAACGCGGTGATTATGATCAGTGAAGTGGATGCGAACAGCCGCGCCGGCCTGCCAGATGATGACGCTATCCGGCAGGCCGCGCATCACCGGGCGCGTCCCATTCTGCTGACCGCCTGTGCTGCGATCCTCGGCATGATCCCCATCGCCCATCAGGTTTTCTGGGGGCCGATGGCGCTGGCGATTATTGGCGGTCTGGTCAGCGGCACGCTGGTGACACTCACGGTGCTGCCCGCCGCGTTAAGTCTGCTCATGCAGCGACGTTCAGGTTAAAACTGTCGCATAAAAACGCCCGGCGATCCCGTGCTGAGAGCCGCGGCCTCGCCGGACGCGTTCAGTTCATCACCTCGACCAGAATCAGCGGGCACTTTCTGACTTTGCAGGCCTGACTGTAGGCCAGTGAGCAGACCGAACAGAGGTCGCGCACGTCAGACTGGTACTCATACTCCATGAAATAGCGGAACTGGCCGCCCGCCGAATCTGTTCTCCAGAATCGCTGCGGCTCCAGAATTTCATCCAGTTGCCTGAATGTCAGGGCTGACGGGTTGTGATACCCGACTCTTACGCGGTATGTAGTCATGCACCGATTATTCGCATCCCGGCCACGGGCCGCCAGTTGGTTATTGTTTTCAGTTCAATAGCTGGCGCTTATCAACCCGCTTCGTCTGGTGTCGCAGGCGGTTCGGCCAGCAGCGCCAGCAGATGCAGCACCGCTTTTGATGGATGATGCCGACGCCAGGCAAAGGCAACATCAGTAAACAGCGTGTTGTTTTCGATATCGCAGAAGCTGACCTCCGGGTTATCGACGCAGCGCAGCGACTCTGGCACCAGCGCAATCCCGCAGCCTGCCGCCACCATACCCAGCGATGTGGTGATCTGTGGCGCCTGCTGAAAAGTGTGACGGGAAAAGCCGGCCCGCAGGCAGGCCGTGACAATCAGCTCATACAGGCTAGGCGAAACGTCGCGCGGGAAGATTATCAGGGTTTCATCCGCCAGCGCGGACAACGCGACTGTTGGCGTACCGCTTAGAGGATGGCAGCGCGGCAGTGCTATCAGCATCTTCTCGGTGGAGATCACGCGCAGATTAAACGCTTTGCTGCTTTCGCACGGCAGCCGGATAAAGGCAGCATCCAGTAACCCCTCCTGCAGATCCTGCATCAGCAACGACATGTTCTCTTCACGCGTCAGCAGCTCCATCGCCGGATAGCGTTCCGTAAACTGCCGGATAAGGGTGAAGATGCGCGGATTAAACGCCACCGAGCTGGCAAACCCCAGCGACAGCTGACCGCTGATCCCGCGGGCAATACCTCGCGCGTTCTCCAGCGCCTGATCGGCCAGTTGGACAATTTGCTGCGCATCCGCCAGAAACGCTTCTCCCGCTTCAGTAAGTTCCACTCCGCGCGTCAGCCGTTTCAGCAGCGGTGTGCCAATCTCCTGCTCCAGCCGCAGTATCTGCTGGCTCAGGGGTGGCTGAGAAATCCCCAGCATTTCAGCGGCTCGGGTGAAGTGAAGCGTCTCGGCTACGGCAACAAAATAACGCAGGTGGCGCAGTTCCATATCAAAAACGTCTCAAAGTTAACAGGTTTCGCTATTGGACCCACCGACTGAATCGGTTCACCATTAGGTTAACACGGCTTAACGGTTAATCGATGAGGCATGAAATGAGCAATTGTGTAACTGATTGTTCCTGTGAGGATCAACTAAAACATACTGTCTTAACGCTTTCTCAGGATGCACCAGAAAGCGTTATCTATCAGACCTCTTTAATGAGTGCGCTGCTGAGCGGCGTCTACGACGGCAACGTCCGCATCGCTGACCTGATGCGTAAAGGGGATTTCGGCCTGGGCACGTTCAACCGGCTGGATGGCGAGATGATTGCGTTCGACAGCAAGGTTTATCAGCTGCACTCAGATGGCAGTGCGCATCCGGCCGACCCGGCACAGAAAACTCCGTTTGCGGTGATGACCTTCTTCAGGCCGCAGCACCAGTTTGAGTTTGACCGGCCCATGTCGCGCGAGGCGATCCATCGGGTGATCGACAGCGAAATCACCTCCGATAACCAGTTCTGCGCGCTGCGCATCAGCGGTCGTTTCAGCCACGTCGACACCCGCACCGTGCCGTGCCAGTGCCGCCCGTATCGCTCCATGCCGGAAGTGCTGGGCGATCAGCCGACCTTTGCCTTCAGCCAGCGCGCGGGCGAGCTGATTGGCTTCCGCACGCCGCAGTATATGCAGGGCATTAACGTAGCGGGCTATCACGAACACTTTATTACCGACGACCGCGAAGGCGGCGGCCACATTCTCGATTACGCGCTGGAACAGGGCACCCTGACCTTTGGTGCCATCAGCAAGCTGGTCGTGGATCTGCCGCAGGACAGTGACTTTCTCAATGCCGACCTGAACCCCGCCAATCTTGACGCCGCGATCCGTGCGGTAGAAAGCTAATCAGAGGAATGACGATGAAAACTCCAACCGATACGACTCTCTGGACCTGCGGCGCTGACCTGGTGGTCGCGCAGCTTGAGGCGCAGGGCGTACAGCACGTCTTTGGCATCCCTGGCGCAAAGATCGATAAGGTTTTTGACTCCCTGCTGGATTCCTCCATTCAGACCATCCCGGTTCGTCATGAAGCCAACGCCGCGTTTATGGCCGCCGCAGTAGGCCGCCTGACAGGCAATGCCGGTGTGGCACTGGTCACCTCCGGACCGGGTTGCTCCAACCTGATTACCGGCATGGCCACCGCCACCAGCGAAGGCGATCCGGTCGTCGCCATCGGCGGCCAGGTGAAACGCTCGGACAGCGCCAAGCAGGTTCACCAGAGCATGGATACGGTGTCCATGTTTCGCCCGATCACCAAATATGCGGTTGAGGTGACCGATCCCTCTGCGCTCTCTGAATGCCTGTCGAATGCATTTCGTCACGCCGAGCATGGCCGGGGCGGAGGCGCCTTTATCAGCCTGCCGCAGGATATTGTCGACCAGCCGGTGACCGGCAAAGCACTGAGCAGCAAAGGCCGTCCGGTGCTGGGTGCCGCGCCAGACGCGATGATCGACACGGTCAGCCAGGCCGTTGCCGGGGCGAAAAATCCGGTCATCCTGCTGGGATTAATGGCGAGCCAGCCGGAAAATAGCGAAGCCATTCACGATCTGCTGAGCCGCAGCCACATTCCGGTCACCAGCACCTATCAGGCGGCGGGCGCGATCAGACAGGATCACTTCTCACGCTTTGCCGGTCGCGTCGGACTGTTTAACAACCAGGCGGGTGACCGGCTGCTGCAACAGGCTGACCTGATCATCACCATCGGTTACAGCCCGGTAGAATACGAACCGGCGATGTGGAACAGCGGTAACGCCACCCTGATTCACATCGACGTGATTCCGGCAGAGACCGACAACCGCTACCTGCCGGACGCCGAGCTGGTGGGCGATATCGCCGCCACCGTGCGTAAACTGGCAGCACGCATTACCGCGCCGCTGCAGCTGACAGCAGAAGCCGCCAGCATTCTTGAAGATCGTCAGCAGCAGCGCAAATTGCTGGCGATGCAGGGTGCCAGCCTCAATCAGTTTGCCCTGCATCCGCTGCGGATCGTGCGCGCCATGCAGGACATCATTAACAGCGACGTCAGCCTCACCGTCGATATGGGCAGCTTCCACATCTGGATCGCCCGTTATCTCTACAGCTTCCGTGCCCGCCAGATCATGATCTCCAACGGTCAGCAGACCATGGGCGTAGCGCTGCCGTGGGCGATTGGTGCCTGGCTGGTCGATCCGCAGCGCAAAGTGGTATCGGTTTCAGGAGATGGTGGCTTCCTGCAGTCCAGCATGGAGCTGGAAACTGCCGTCCGGTTAAAAGCCAATATCCTGCACATCGTCTGGGTAGATAACGCCTACAACATGGTGGCAATGCAGGAAGAGAAAAAATATCACCGCGTCTCCGGTGTCAATTTTGGCCCGGTCGATTTCAAAGCCTACGCCGAAGCGTTTGGCGCTGCGGGCTTTGCGGTGACCAGCGCAGCAGAACTGGAGCCGACGCTGCGTAAAGCGATGGATGTTCAGGGTCCTGCCGTGGTGGCTGTGCCGGTCGATTACGCCGACAACCCGCTGCTGATGGGTCAGCTGCATCTGAGCCAGCTTCTTTAATTTCGTAAAAAGGAAATCAGGATGAAAAACAGAGTGGCATTTGTAACCGGCGCAGGCCAGGGCATTGGTGAAGCGATCGCCCTGCGTCTGGCAAAAGATGGGTTGGCGGTGGCCGTAGCCGATTTCAATCAGGAGACTGCCCGCCTGGTTGCGGAGAAGATCAATCAGCAGGGCGGTAAAGCGATTGCGCTGAAAGTGGATGTCTCGCAGCGCGATCAGGTGATGGACGCTGTTGAAGAGGCGCGTCGCACACTGGGCGGTTTTGACGTCATCGTCAATAACGCCGGTATTGCGCCCTCGACGCCGATTGCTGAGATCACCGAAGCGGTGGTCGACAAGGTCTACAACGTCAATGTCAAAGGGGTGATCTGGGGCATGCAGGCCGCCATCAAGGCGTTTGCGGCTGAAGGTCACGGCGGCAAAATCATCAACGCCTGTTCGCAGGCGGGTCACGTCGGCAATCCAGAGCTGGCGGTCTACAGCTCCAGTAAGTTTGCCGTGCGTGGCCTGACACAGACCGCCGCGCGCGATCTGGCACCCGCCGGTATCACGGTCAACGCCTTCTGCCCGGGCATTGTCCGAACACCGATGTGGGAAGAGATCGACCGGCAAATCTCTGAAGCCGCCGGAAAACCCGCCGGTTACGGCACCGAAGAATTTGCAAAACGTATTACGCTGGGACGGCTTTCCGAGCCGGAGGATGTGGCCGCCTGCGTTGCTTACCTCGCCAGTCCCGACTCCGATTATATGACCGGTCAGTCGCTGTTGATTGACGGCGGCATGGTGTTTAACTAATCTCCCCTCGCCTGCTGCGTCTCTGCGTAGCAGGCTTCTTTCCTGACCTGGCGAACCGTTAATTTATTTTATCTGAAAAGCAATTACCCATCAGCCATTTGCCTTCCTGTCCCCGTCTTTGCGCAGTTTTTGTCGCCGCAGAGATTAAAGCTGCTTATCACCCTGCCGATAAAACAGAGACTCCTCTCCCTGTTCGAAGCGACCATGTTAACGATCAACCATAACGAAACCGCCGCCATTACGAACAAATTGCGGTACGGTATTGACTCCGTTCTGGGACGAACGGTTGAACGGCTATCATCAGGGATGCGGATTAACAGTGCTAAAGACGATGCGGCAGGTCAGGCGATTGCCAACCGTATGACGGCCAATGTCAACGCCGACGCGGTAGTGGCACGCGGCCTTAATGACGCCATCAGCTATTCCCAGACCGCCAGTGGCGGCCTGGGCACTATCGTCGATCTGCTGATTCAGGCGCGTACGCTGTCGGTCCAGGCCGCTAACGGTACGCTGTCGGACGCGGATCGGCAGAGCGTCAACAACCAGTATCAGCAGATAATGGCTGGCATCAACGACGTTGCCGATCACACCGAAATTTTTGGGCGTTATCCGCTGGCAACCGATAATCCCGATCTGCCGCCTGCGAAACTGGGTAACGTTGACCCTATCAACGTAAAATTCCCGATCCCGGGCAAGAGTTACTCATTTACCTCGGGTGTGATCCCACTGGCCTATATCCCGGCAGGAGCAACGTCGATAAGCATTACGATTGACTCGCTGGGTCAGGATGACGATCTCCAGCTGTTTACCCGCGACGGCAAGCATCTGGCCGGTACGCCGCTGGACGGCAGTGCGCCTGATTACACCTGGGTCAGTAAAGGCATTACAGATCCGACAACGGCACAATCCCGCCTGCTGACCAGCAATAATGGTTTCTCCACTGGCGCGACCTATGACAGCGCACAGCTGCTGGAAGGCGGCACGAGCTGGGCGCTGGCGGGCAGTAACAGCAGCAGCTACAACGGGATGAACATCACCTACAGCGGTGACGGCGACCGTTATGAAGATGTCGCCAGCGGCGATTTCAACAACGGCACCAATACCGGCACCCGGCTGGAGCGCATCTCGCTGGACACCGTCAGCGAAGATTTGATTGTGGTGGTGGTCGGCAACGGCTCCTTCACCGGTAGTCTGACCTGGGGAAACCTTCCGGAACCTAAAGGCGTGCCTGCAACGCCGCCACATGAGAGTCGTCCTCTCGAAGTGATCACCAGCGCCGACTATGGTCAGCCGATCCAGTCGGATAGCATTCCCGCTACGCCGTCAGATACCAAAACGCTGGGACTGAACAACACTACCCTGCTGACCAGTGGCGACATCGCCACCACCATGAAGGCGCTGGATAAAGCGCTGGAGAAGATCAGCGGCTATCAGTCGCTCTACGGTGCAAAAATAAACCGTTACGAATCCAATCGTAACGTGTTGTCACAGCAGGGCGTGGATACTTCAGCGGCTCGCAGCCGCATTCAGGATGCAGACTATGCTGAAGAAGCGAGTCAGCTGGCGCGCAGCCAGATTATTCAGCAGGGACAGACAGCCGTCAGTAAGATGGCCAATAAAACCCCTGAGATGATTATTCAGCTGTTAGGCAGCCAATAACGTTAACCGGCTGAGCATCATGGCTCAGCCGGTTACCCTGTTTCTCCACCACTCTACTACCCGCCTGATTCAGCCCCAGCTGGCCCGAAACCCCGGTTACACTTCATCACCCTTTGATCTCAGTCACACAATCTCGTTTAAGAACCGTTTAAAGATGATCGTGATCACCCTTCTTTGTTAAAGAAATGCTAAATACTGACAACTATTTATTATCATCTTTGAATGCAGGGTTAATTAAAACAACAGGTTAATCATTACCACGCTAAGTAATTACCTGAATTTTCCTGCCGGTATGTAACTTTTTCATTACTTTTCCGCCATTGCGAGGGCTGTTAATTTGCTGACGATACTGGGTTTTTCCATGGTTGTTTGCTTCATGTATCTGATCATGACCAAACGTATGTCAGCCTTGATTGCGCTGATCCTGATACCAACCATATTTGCGCTGATTGGCGGTTTTTACGCAGGCCTGGGTGCCATGATGCTGGATGGCGTCAAAAAGCTGGCTCCGACCGGTGTAATGCTGACCTTCTCCATTCTCTATTTTGGTCTGATGATTGATGCCGGACTGTTTGACCCACTGGTGCGCTTTATTCTTCGGATGGTGCGCGGTGACCCCCTGAAAGTGCTGGTCGGAACGGCGGTACTAACACTACTGGTTTCTCTGGATGGTGACAGCTCTACCACTTACATGATTGCCATTGCCGCATTTCTGCCGCTCTATCACCGGCTGGGCATGAACGTGCTGATGATGACCTGTCTGGTCAACCTCGCCAGCGGCATCATGAACCTCTCTCCCTGGGGTGGCCCGACAGCGCGTGCCGCGGCGGCACTGCGTATTGATGCTCTCGACATCTTTATTCCAATGCTGCCCGCGATGCTGCTCGCCTGCGTCAGCCTGGTAGCGATGGCGGTGCTGTTTGGCCTGCGTGAGCGTAAACGATTAGGCGTGATGACCATGAAAGATCACCATCTCGACAACATCGAGCTGGGTCTGGGCGATGCCGAAGAGTGCGCTGCCAACCGTCGCCCGAAGATGTTCTGGCCTAACTTTATCCTGACCACCGTGCTGCTGGTGCTGCTGGTGATTGGTTTAATGCCGATTCAGATCCTGTTCATGCTGGCGTTTGCCATTGCAGTGATGCTCAACTATCCCACGCTGGAGGAGCAGAAAGCCCGTATCAGTTCCCATGCCGGTAACGTGCTGGCGGTGACCGCATTAATTTTTGCCGCCGGTATTTTCACCGGCATCCTCTCCGGCACCGGCATGGTTGACGCCATGGCGAAGAGCCTGCTGGCGGTAATCCCGCCCAGCTTCGGACCTTACCTGGCGGTGTTTACCGCGCTGGTCAGTCTGCCGTTTACCTTCTTTATGTCGAATGATGCCTTTTACTTCGGCATTCTGCCGGTTATTGCCCAGACGGCGGCCAGCTACGGTATTACTGCAGAAGAGATTGCCCGCGCTTCAATTGTCGGCCAGCCTTTCCACCTGCTGAGCCCACTGGTGCCATCAGTCTATCTGCTGGTAGGTCTGGCGAAAGTCGATATCGGCGACCATCAGCGCTTTGCGATCAAGTGGGGGATTCTGATCAGTCTGGTATTGATGGCGGGCGGTCTGCTGACCGGTGCTTTCCCGCTGTTCCACAGTTAATTTTCTGCTTTCTGGCGGATAACCGGCTTTTTTTGCCCGGTTATCCGCTTCACCGCTCCGCCTGTTGTTTCAACCCGCTCTACACTCTATAGCCAGGCTAATGTGCTGCGTGCCGGACAGGCCGTAGTCTCTCAGAGATTTTGTCGATGACCCTATGGAGGCCCGATGAAAATTCACCACCTTAACTGTGGCTGTATGTGCCCGCTGGGCGGCGCGTTTTATGATGGATTCAGTAAAGGCCTGAAGGCGCACCTGGTCTGTCACTGCCTGCTGATTGAGACAGACCGCGACGGGCTGGTGCTGGTCGATACCGGCTTTGGGCGGCAGGATATCCATACGCCCGGCAGTCGTCTCTCGGGCTTTTTCCGCGCCTTAAACAATATTCAGCGGTGCGACGATCTCACCGCCTTGTCACAGGTGAAGGCGCTGGGCTTTCGGGCTGACGATGTGCGCCATATTATTCTGACCCATCTCGATTTTGATCATGCTGGCGGACTAACCGATTTTCCGCAGGCGCGTATCCATCTGATGCAGCAGGAGGTCGATACCGCCCACCAGCGTCACAGCTGGCTGTCGCGTGAGCGCTATCGTCCCGGACAATGGGGCGGGATCAGCAACTGGGAAACCTATCAGCCGCAGGGGGAAACATGGTTTGGTTTTGAGGCGGTTAATCGCCTGCGGGATTTACCCCCGGAGGTTCTGCTGGTGCCGCTGGCGGGCCATACGCCGGGTCACGCGGGCATTGCCATTCAGCAGCCCGATGGCTGGCTGCTGCACGGCGGCGACGCCTGGTTCTACCGCGGCGAAATGCGGCAGCCGACGCGCCACTGCACGCCAGGATTGCGTTTTTACCAGTGGATGATGGGCATAGATAATGTGGCCAGACGGCACAACCAGCAGCGACTGCGTGAACTCTCCTGCCAGCGCGGCGGCGAAATCACCTTTTTCTGCAGTCACGATGCGCGTGAGCTGGATGCGTTGCAGGTCAATGCGCCGCTGCGCTGATGGGTTATCTGACTGCCTGTTTCTCTGCGAGAAACACCGTACCATCAGTTTCTCAAGAGAAAACACGTCGGTGATGGTACCCCAGTCTTCTCACCTGACTTCCCTGTCATAGCTTATCATTGTACAATGACTTGTATTACTTACTCTGTGGAGGTTCTATGAGAGCAATCAGTTACAGCGAAGCCCGACAAAATCTGTCTGCCACTATGGTTCAGACGGTTGAAGATAAAGCGCCGGTATTAATCACCCGCCAGAACGGTGAATCCTGCGTGCTGATGTCGCTTGAAGAATATAACTCACTGGAAGAGACAGCCTACCTGCTGCGGTCACCTAAGAATGCTCACAGGTTAATGGATTCCATCGAAAGCCTGCAAAGCGGTAACGGGACTGACAGGGATATTATTGAGTGAAACTGACCTGGTCCGAAGAAACCTGGGAAGATTATCTCTACTGGCAGGATACCGATAAAAAAACGGTCAAAAAGATTAATGAGTTGCTAAAAGATGCCAGCAGGACGCCTTTTGAAGGCAAAGGAAAACCCGAGCCATTAAAGCATAATCTTGCAGGCTTCTGGTCACGCAGAATTACGGCAGAACATCGGCTGGTTTATGCCGTCAGTGGAGACGCTTTATTAATCGCCTCATGCCGTTATCACTATTGAAGGGCTCATAAGCTTACCCCTGAGCCCTTATAGTGCAGCCGTTTCAGCGGCGGCGTCATTCAGTGCAATCCAGTTACGCCGGATCGCCTGTCCTCTTTTTCAGCTGTGCGGAAAGCCAGGGCGCAGTCAGACTCTCAGCCGATGTGCTGACCGTTTCCGGCGTACCGCATGAAACAATCCTTCCGCCTTTAAGACCGGAGCCAGGTCCCAGATCAATCACCCAGTCCGCTTCAGCCACGATGCGCATGGTGTGTTCCGCCATCACGACGGTGTGGCCGCGCGTCACCAGTTCATCCAGCACAATCAGCAACTTATCCATGTCAGAGGGATGCAAACCTGTAGACGGTTCATCAAGCAGATAGAGCGTAGCTGTCCGCTGGACACGCTGCAGCTCCCAGGCGAGCTTGATGCGCTGACACTCACCGCCAGAGAGTTCCGTGGCGGGCTGACCCAGTGTCAGGTATCCCAGCCCCAGAGATCGCAGAGCCGACAGTGAACGCTGGATCCCGTCATACCCGTCAAACACCCTGGTGGCGTCGTCTACGGTGAGATCAAGCACATCCGCTATGGTCAGGTCGTTCCACTTCGCCTCCAGCGTTTCGGGGTTGTAACGGCGTCCCGCACAGACCGAGCAGGTTGCGGTGGCGCTGGGCATAAAGAGCAGCTCAATCGAAATCTGTCCCTGTCCCTCGCATGCAGGACAGCGACCCGCGGGCAGATTGAAGGAAAACCGGCTGGCGCTGAAACCTCTGGCTTTCGCCTCGGGGGTTTCTGCAAACAGCCTGCGGACGATATCGAAAAAGCCGGTGTAGGTGGCCAGATTGGAGCGTGGCGTCCGCCCGATAGGACGCTGATCGATTCTGACCAGACGGCCAATGGCGTCATTTCCGCTGACAACCAGCCCCTTAACGTCCGGGACCAGGTCCTCTTCCTCACCCTCTTCACTGTCAGATGTTTTATCAAAACGTCCGAGCATTTCCGGAAGCACGCGATTCAGCAGCGTCGATTTGCCGGAGCCGGAAACACCGGTAACCGCCGTCATTCTCGCCAGCGGGATAGCGATATCCACGCCGGTAATATTGTTGCAATGGATCTGCTCAAGCCTGAGCCAACTCTCCGCGGGCCGGCGCTGGCGCAGTCCGGTATAGCTGCGGGAGAAGAGATAGCCAGAGGTGGGTGAAGCGTTGACGTCTTTGAGGCCTGCCGGTTCACCGTTATAAACAATCTCACCGCCATGCGTACCCGGGCCGGGACCGACTTCGATGAGCCAGTCCGCCTCGGCAATGAGATCAATATTATGCTCGACGACCACCAGCGAGTTACCTGCACGTACCAGGTTCTTCAGGGATGCGAGCAGCGCTTTGACATCATCGGGATGCAGACCGGCAGACGGCTCATCCAGCACGTAAAGCACACCAAACAGCCGCGATATCAGCTGGGTGGCCAGACGTACGCGCTGCAACTCGCCGGATGAGAGCAGCGTGGTGCGGCGTCCCGGTGCCAGATGCCCCAGACCCAGCGTCTCAAGCTGTTCAAGCCGCATGCAGATATCTGACGCCATCCGGATAACGGCTTCCCGCAGTGCCGCCTCGGCAGGCAGATCTGATGATGAACCGTCTGCATAAGGCCTCAGCCGTTCAGCAAGTTCAGATACCGACAGCTCACTCAGGCTGGCAATGTCATAACCGGCAAAGGTCACGGATAGCGCGTTCCGGTTTAACCTTTTGCCGTGACACGCTGAACAGGGTGTGACCGTGACAAAGCGCGCCAGCCGTTTTTTTCGTCGTCTCGCTGCCATTGGAATAGCTCTGCAATACGATTTTTGCTGCGCTGGTGTACGTGCCGGTATAAGCGGGCTCTTCGCCCGCCGCCAGCGCGTTTTCACGCTGTTCAGCATTCAGACCGACAAAAATCGGCACCGATGGCTGTTCGTCAGTCAGCAGTATCCACTGCTGGTCGCGGGCTGAAAGCGTATTCCAGGGTGCATCGACATCGTAGCCGAGCGTCTCAAGGATGCTGCGCAGGTTTTTGTTATGCCAGCCTCGGGGCCATGACGCGATAGCCCCCTGGCGGATACTCAGTGAGCTATCCGGCACCATCGACTCGGTTTTAACGGTGTGCACTCTTCCCAGCCCCTGGCAATGTGGACAGGCACCCTCAGGATTGTTAGGCGAGAAATAATCGGCGGTCATAAACGGCACACCGTCAGGCCTTGTGCCCGCACGAGAAAACAGCAGACGCAGCGTGACGGAAATACGGGTCAGGCTGCCCACCGTTGAACGCTCCTGCGCGCCAGCCCGGCTTTGCTGAAGCGCCACCGCGGGCGGAAGTCCGTCAATGTTATCTACATCTGGCGCAGCGGCCTGATCGATCAGGCGACGGGCATGGGGTGAAATCGACTCGATAAACCGGCGCTGGGCTTCTGCATAAAGCGTGTCAAAGGCGAGTGAGGATTTTCCGGAGCCTGAAACCCCGGTAAACACCACCATGGCATTCCGGGGAAACCGCAGCGACACATCCTTGAGATTGTGTGTTCTTGCACCCTGTACTGAGACATAAGGATCAATGTGCTCGTCAGCGCGATAAGTATGGGCGTTGTCTTGTTCTGTCATGGTGTCCCTGTTTGATGATGCACGGCAGATTAACGACAACCTGCCGTTAATAACTGAAAATTGCAGAGGCTGACCCGGCTTTCGGGCTATCCGGCCCGTTACGAGCCAGAAACACCAGCAAGGGTAGTCAGGGATTTCAGACAGCACAACGCGGGGGCGACTGATTCAGGGCTGTAAAAAAGAACAGCACATAAAAAAGCCCGCGCAGGGCGGGCTTTAGTTACCGGACGCTCATCCTATCGGATTGAGCTGCGCCTGCGAGTGATGCGAGCGGAATATTGAACATTTTATGCAGGTTCCGGATCATCGGCAGCGTCAGCGCACGCTTATGATTCAGTACCTCATAGACGCGGTTCATGCGTCCAATTGCCGACACCAGGTTTTTCGCTGTTAGCCCCATCTGCTCCATGCGGAATTTAATCGCCTCCACTGGATCAGGTGCCTCAATCGGATAATGTTCCTGCTCATATTTTTCGATAAGCAGGATCAAAACTTCCAGAAAGTCACCGGCTTCACTTCCCTGTTCTGGCTCATTGTCGAACAGGAGAGATACGGCGGCCAGACCGGCTTCATAATCTGCTTCACTGTGAATCGGTTTGATTTTATAAGTCATCACATTTTTACCGTATTTGCGTTTACCCTGCCGTATTCAGCATGCGTTCCTGCAAACTTTATGTAGACCGCCTGAAACCTGTAAACCGTACGTCGTTTTATCTTAAGATGATGGCTGTATCATTGCACGCTCAGCAGAAACCAAGCACATGAGCACAAAAATCGCGTCCAGGTGTTCAGCGCCGGTTGTGAACGTTTCGCTGGCAGGCAGGCACACATAATGGTCATTTCGGGCCAAAAAGACTGAAAGGCGATCCCGCGCCGGAGATTTAATTCAAAATTACTCTACACGTAAAAAAAACCCGTCAGCGACGGGTTTTTTCAGACCTGAAAGATGAATATCACCGCGACAGCATTACGGTTTTTTAAACTTATCTTCGACCTTCTCTTTTGCTTCGGCGATTTTATCACCGGCTTTTTCCGCGAAACCCTCTTTATGCGCAGGTTCGCTGCCTGGCGTTACCGGACGGCTGTCGTCAGCGCGCGCCTGACGCGTGCTTTCAAGTAACGGATCGGCCACAGTACGATTCCCGGTCAGCCGGTCTGCGCCGAGAGGATCTGTACTGGCATGGTCAATATCCACTTCCTGACGGCGTACCGAATCGTTAATGGTTTCAACCCGATCGCTTGTCTCTTTACGTAACACCACCTCTTCAATGATCTCCGCGGTCTTATTAATCACGGGCTGCTCATGCGTCTCTTCCACTTCAATCGTTTTTTCAGACCAGTCAACATGAGTAGGTGATCCTGATTCATTCACCGGACGACGGAAGATTGCGGCGTGCTGCTCATGCAGCGAGACATTTTCTGAGACCTGATCGGTGACAGTGTAGCGGCGCACGCGGGTTGAACCTTCGCTAACCAGTCGTTTACCTACTTCCAGTCGCTCTTCGGCCAGACGCAGCACATCCTCGTCACTCTCATCACCGGTCAGGGCTGTACGCGCCGCGCTGCGCTGGGCAGGATCGGTATGGAGCGGATCGATGGCACCCTTATCCTGAAGCGTTCCACTGGCGGGCGCTGTCAGGCCATCATCAGTCGCATAGTCATCAGGCCGTGCGGCACTGCGCTCGGTAAGCTCTTCATGGGCATCAAGGATGCCCAGGGCACGAGGTAACTCATCTTCATCGGCCCGCAGCGACAGCACTACACCGCCGGTACGCATCGCATCTTCATAGACTTCAGCCTGATCCTCTTCCAGCGTGTTGCCAAACAGGCGCTGCCAGAAGCCCGGATGACGGGCTTCATGACCTTCAGTGCGCAGCCGCTCACCGGAGATGATATCAATGTCATCATCCAGGAACCCGGCCTTAATCAGGTTACGCTTTGCACCTTCTGCCAGTGAGATATTGCTGAACATTGTTACAATTGTTTCACGCGCCATGTTGTGTTCCTCGGTGATGGATTCGGATGGCTCTGAATAGGGTATTCGGGTCAGATGAGCCTGCTGCCGGCGCAGGGAGACAATCTGTTCTATCTCCACCTCGCTGACGACTTTGCGAATGTGCCACTCCTCTTTCAGCACCAGATGACGGACAATCTCGACCTCTTCCTCGACAATCGGAATAATCAGGACGCCATTTTCTTCACGGATCGCCGGCATCTCAGTCAGCCGCTCCGATTTAGGAATGCGTTGAACGTCCGCCGTCTGTTGCCGGAGCATCAGCGCAATTTTCTGCTGATGTTCAGTAACCTGGCGGGTGACTCTGACATGACCGTCGATGACCCGCTGTTTCGAGACCTCAACGGTTTCCTCCGCCAGACTTAAGACCTGTTCGCTACTCTCTGATCCTGGTTTTTCAGGAGGTTGATTATTCATGGTTAACCTGCCTGTGATACAGAGCGATCATTTGTACTTTCCCTGACCTTGAGCATAAGTATCTGCTTTTCGGTTAGTTAAAGCCTGGCACAAACAATGACAAAGGAAAGAAAAAAGCAGAAATATGCCGCGATGTGAAGATAAAATGGCGCTAAAATCGGATAAGCGATGCGGCAGATAAAAAGAGGATCTCAGGGTCAATAGCAGTGAAATCTCTGTTTTCAGGTGAGCCAAAGAGAAGGGGTCAGGCAGTGATCACGCCTGGCGTGCCTCACCTCAGGGGTTGATCCATCCGCTTTCCTGCCGTTCGCCATGGGCAGGATAGTGAAACAGTGCGCGCGGATTTTCATTGCGCTGAAGCTGATACGCATCCAGCATGTTGACCTGCACAATCATTACGCCAAAACGCGATTCGCCAGTTTCCGCTGCCGTCGCGACAGGTGTCTCGTGAGCGGGGGCCAGCGCTTCTCCCGGCGGCCCGGCGATATACGTCTGCCGCGTGTGCTGCGGTAACGCACGCCAGGCTGCCCGGGCAACATCACTTCCCGCCGCATAACACGCAACCCGCCCTGCCAGACGCAGCTGCAGGCGACGCTGATGGCAATATCCCAGCACGGTGACCTGCGGATTCGCCGCCATCTCCTGCCACTTTGGACTACGCACATCGGTATGAAAGGTCAGCGTCCGGCGTACATCATGGCACTCGCGCAGTACCACAGTACGTGCCTGAGGCCGTTGTGCAGCATCCACGGTAGCGAGCGTCAGATAACGAAATCCAGCCTGCGGATCGGCGGCAGCCTCTGTCAGTGCTGCCCAGCAGGCTATTTCAAAAGTTTTCAGCTCCATTGGAAATTACTCTCATCAGGGACAATGTCAGCCATCTGGCTAAAAGCGTAGCAATGATGTGAGCAGATGGCCTGCCCGCTCCGCTCTGACAGGAAAATATGATCCGCGAGTCGCCGGGTAATATCGCGCAGGGTGAGACAGCCGCGGGATTGCGAAACGCCTTGCAAAGTCGCGAACGCGCGTGCCATCAGTCTGCCGCTCCGTGCTATCTTTGCGCCATCACCTTACCGTCTTGTCCGCAGGGAATGACACTATGTCTGCTGAAAAGTCCGCTGAAGTTCGGCCAGAAATGCCCATTGATGTCACCTCGCCACGCCTGACCTATCGGCCACTGAAACAGGAAGACTGGCCCTTTTATCTTGCGCTCAGTCAGGACAGATCGGTGATGAAGTACATCAGCGATCCGCGCAGTGCTGAAGAGATCCGAACCCTGTCATTCGACGTACGCCTGCCAGCCTGGTACAAAGGCTGCACACACTGGCTTTGCCTGGTCATTGAGGAAAAAACGACGGGTCTTCCTGCTGGCTTCTGCGGATTTATCGATCGTGGAGGAGGTGTTGCGGAGTCCGGATTTATTCTGGCCACGGAGGCACAGGGCAAAGGCTACGGCAGCGAGTCGCTGCATGCCATTATCGCCTTCTGCTTTGAGCAACAGGGTTACCGCAAAATGACCGCAACGGTGACGGCTGGCAATGTCGCCTCTCGCCGCACGCTGCTCTCCGCAGGCTTTATTCAGGAAGGCACTCTGCGGCAGAATTTCTTCCTCAATGGTCAGTGGCAGGATGACTGGATTTTCGGATTACTGAAACAGGCGTACCGGCCCGTTCGCTGATCCGGACAGACAGACGGGCGTCGATCGTCCCCTTTCTTCGACTGCCAGGGTCAGAGGGTTCAGGGTAATGTGACATCGTAACCGCTGGCAACAGCGGGCACAGAATGCTCCTCGCCGTACAGCATCGCTTCAAAGTCCGCCGGTGTCAGTGGCCGGCACAGGCCATTGCCCTGCATAATGTGACATCCGGCTGACGTGACAAAGGCGATCTGCTCTTTGTCTTCAACCCCTTCAGCAGCCACCCGAATACCCAGACTTTTGCCGAGTGCGGTGATAGATCGGAACATCATTCGCACCCGCATGCTGGAGTTCAGCTCGTGCGTCAGCGACTTGTCGATTTTGAAACCTGCCACAAAGCTGTGGCGCAGCAAATTAATGGCCCCCAGCGTGCGTCCATAATGATCAATGATAAATGAGGCACCGGTCCGGCGCACCGCTTCAACCTGAACCGGCATATCCTGCACCAGCACAGCCAGCAGAGGTTCATCCACTTCCAGCTCAACAAAACCCGCATCGCCGCCGGCACTCTCGCGTATAACGGTTTCCAGGCTGTTCCCTGTCAGCTGACGCGGAAAAAGATTGATGCTGACGCGAAGCTCGGGGGATCGCACCTGCCACTGCCGGACCTGTGCCAGGGCACTGCGGATGATCCATTCCCCCAGCGTTACGGAAAGCGGGCTTTTAACCAGCATGCCGATGAAGTCGGCAGGCAACAGCAGCCCACGTGTCGGGTGTTGCCAGCGTACCAGCGTCTCGCAACCCACCAGCTTTCCACTCTCTACGTCGAAGCGGGGCTGATAGTAAAGTGTGAACTGCTGCTGCCGCACCGCCGTTTCCAGTTCGCGCTCGAAACGGCGACGCTGCTGCTCCGCTTCACGAAACTCGGGCATAAACAGGATACTGCAGCCTTTGCCTGAGGCTTTGGCACGGTAGAGTGCCAGATCAGCGGCGGACATCACCGCAGAGGGATCGCGACCGTGATCCGGGTAGGAAGCGATGCCGGTGCTGGCACCGACCACAACCGGCGAGTCGTGATAGCGGAACGGCGTCTGTACGGCCGCAATCAGTTTTTCCGCCGTAATCGCCGCCTCAGCGCTGCCGCCCGCCAGCAGGATCACAAATTCATCGCCGCCCAGCCGCGCAGCCGTCACGGCACCGGTACACACCGCACGAATCTGCTCGGCAACGTGACACAGCAGCGCATCGCCTGCTGCATGTCCCAGCGTATCGTTCACCTCTTTGAAACCATCAAGATCGGTCATCAGTAAGGTGTAGGGAACGCCCGCTTTGGTCAGTTGCCCGACCTGATCCATGAACGCGCTACGGCTGGCGAGTCGCGTCAGCATATCCAGAGAAGCCAGCTCACAGAGACGCGCCTCACTTTCATAGCGGGCCGTGACGTCACGGATGATCATGCCCACCAGCCGCTCGCCCTCTTCACGCCAGCCCGAAAAAGAGACTTCTGCCGGGAATTCACGGCCGTCACGCGTGACGCCCCATATCTGCAACGAACGAGGATGAGAGATAGCCGCTTCGTCTGAGGTAATCCGGGCCAGCTCGTTACGGTAGTCAGTCTGGCAGCGCGCCGGGATCAGCTCGCTGACATACTGACCTCTCATCTCCTCTGCGCTGTAGCCGAAGAGAGCAGTGGCTGCCGGATTCCAGAAGGTGATGCCGCGCCGCAGGTCCGTACAGACAATGGCGTCGGGTGAGGTGGATGAGATTGCCTGAAGCCGCTGCTGACTGGTGTAGCGCAGTAACTCCAGACGATGCATTTCCATGCGATCCATCACCAGCGCAGCTATATCGGCCAGATGCTTCCGATCTTCTGAAGTCAGCAGATCGCGCGGATGCGTGTCGGTCAGGCAGACGGTGCCAATATGATGACCATCCGGCGTTGAGAGCGGGATCCCGGCATAAAAGCGGATAAAGGGGTAGCCATGAACCAGCGGACTGTCGCGGAAGCGGGGATCTTTCAGCGTATCGGGCACGCAGAGGATATCGCCCTGCGCCAGCGTATGGTGGCAGAAGGCGACGTTGCGCGATGTACCGGAAATATTCAAACCGTACCGTGAAGCGAAAAACTGTCGCTTCTCATCAATAAGCGATACAAACGCAACCGGTACGCGGAACAGTCGCGCGGCAAGCGTGGTAAGGCGATCCAGCGCATCGCTCGGCGGTGAATCCATCAGATGATACTGCTTAAGTGCATCAAGGCGAGCCGCCTCGGCATCATGATAAACTGGACGTTTCAGCGTAAATCCCCTCTGATGTTATCTGCTGTGGCCGGCATGACGCAGCATGAAGAGGACACGTTCAATCAGACAGGACGCGCAGAACTGGCTGCCGACCCGCTGCCGGAAGAAAGGCCCGTCAGTGAACTCTGCAGCAAAAGCCCGCCGCCATGAGCCCGATAAAGCCGGCATCGCAGACAGCGGGATGCCGGTTAATACGTTATGCCAGGCAGTGAGATCGTGACGGTACGATGGTTAATAACGGACCATGCCAGAACAATCCTGCCAGAGCAGATAAGACGCGCGAAATAATGCGCTTCGCTTAGCTCTTTATATCGGCCTGAAATACGTTAACTTCAGCGGAAAATAGCGGCAGAACGCCTTACTTTTTAAGCTTTGGAACCAGTTCGAAGTGCGGATGCTCTCCTGCCAGCAGCATCAGCAGTTCATATTCTCCCTGGCTGAGCAGGGCAGGATTTTTGGATGCTTCTTTGGTCTGCCAGACTCGCTGGCTAAGGTCGAAGCGTTCAGCTGCAATCTCCTGCGAAAGACCGGCCGCAAGACGCAGCTCACGTACGTTATGCTGAACGGCAACAGGCCGCTGTAAAATCTGATTTCCCATATGAAACGCTCCGCATACGGTGCCCCGGTGAGATGGCCAGACAACCGAATTCACCTGTGGCCAACACATAAATTTGAGTTAAGCTTTGAATGCGCGGCAATCCGTAATCGTCAGGAAAGCGTAAAGCTCAGGTAAAACCACAGGTATAAACTGTAATTAAATTTATTTCGTGAACCGGATAATTATTGCGCACTAAAAATAATCATCGCTGTTCTGAATAGTGATAATGCTCAGCCCGTGGTTAACATTCACCACCGTCTTTAAAAATGACCGTTTCATTCAGCGATAAAAAAAGAGTGAATATTAACGGCTATTTTATTTTACAGAGCCGTTATCTCCGGATGAATAAAATGGCCCATCAGGCTATGCCTGACCGGCATCCGCACAGCCTATTGTTTTTCATCGGTATAACGCGTCAGTTTGCCACTCCGACAGCATGAAGCGGCAGGGTGAAGCGGGTAATGACGCTGCCCAGCGTTTCAGTCTGTCCACTGAGGCTGCCTGCTGTTGCCGAAACCTGCTGGACCAGCGTTGCATTCTGCTGTGTCACGCGGTCAAGTTCAGCCACCGCCACGGTGACCTGGGCAATTCCTTTGCTCTGCTCATCCGAAGCCAGCGCAATCTGTCCAATCAGTTCATTGACGCCACCGACACCGCGCAGCACGGCTTCCATAGTCGTTCCTGCACTCTCTGCTGCGCGTCGGCCATCATCCACGCGTGCCTCGGTATCAGCTATCAGCTCTTCGATCTCCTTCGCGGCTGCAGCACTTCGCTGTGCCAGTGAACGTACCTCACTGGCAACCACCGCAAAACCACGGCCCTGCTCGCCCGCACGGGCGGCCTCTACGGCGGCGTTGAGCGCCAGAATATTGGTCTGAAATGCGATGCCATTAATGGTGGTGGTGAACTCCCGGATTTTCTCTGATCCCTGTGCGATGCTGGTGATGGCTGCCGTCACCCGCTGAACCAGCTCCACGCCCTGATGGGTCGTATCCGTGGTACTGGCAGCCAGTTCACGCGCTTCACGGGCATTCTGTGCATTGTGACGCACGGTAACCGTGATCTCTTCCATGCTGGCGGCGGTCTGTTCCAGCGCAGCGGCCTGAGTGGAGGTCCGGTCGGAGAGATCGGCGTTACCCGCCGCGATGTCGCCAGCCTCACGATGAAGAATGGCTGCGTTGTCGTGAATAGCGCTGACCGTCTGCAACAGACTGTGCTGCATCTCTTTCACCAACGGCACCAGTTGCCCGACGCAGTTGCGACCCAGATCTTCCGGCTCACGCGTCAGATCACCTCCGGCAATAATTTTTAAATGACCGCGGATTTTACCGACCGGACGCACCAGATGGACGACCAGATAGCGGTCGCAGAACAGCAGCAACGCGAATGCTGCCAGCAGTGCCGCCAGCAGTACGCGCTCGAGCTGACGCCGGTCAGCGTTAAGAAGAGCCTGATTTTGTGCCAGCTGCTGCGTCACGCTATCCAGCTTCGCGCGGGTAACCGTTGCATACTCTGAGGGTGAGGTCGTAAGTGCTGCGCGAAAGCTATCCCAGTCAGCACTGGCCGGCGTTAAGGCGATCAGGCCATTTTTATCTGCGCCTGTTCCGCCCTGCATGACAAGAGCGCTGTGCGTCAGAAAACTTAGCTGCTGCGTCAGCACGGCTAAGCGATCGGTCTGACGAAAGATGTCCCGCACGATCTGACTGCTGTAGCCACCTGCCAGCGCGACCACGCCCAGTGAGACGATCATTATCCACAGCACAACGCGGCGAATAGTGAAATGCCTGAGTGAGTTCATGAGGTTTTCCCCGATGTTGTCATTGGTGTAGTTAAAATTAAACAAAAATAAGTTATGTCATCTACTTTAATGCGTTATTATATAGCACGCTATGTTTGTGCTTACTATCCTGGCAGGATATTTCGTAAATTAAAAGTTTTTAACGACAAAATAATAGAATCGTCATTCTTAAAATATTTCGTTAAAGAAAATTGATTTGCTATTCTGTTCAGGTCTGGCAGGCGGTGTAATAAAAAATAAATCGTCATGGCTCTTTCTTTTTACATAAATAGTCTGTAGTCATGACGCTATAACCTTCAATTTTTCTGTTTAATTTCGCTCCGTAACCAGACGGTGCGGAGGAATTCATGCTCATGAGCCTTAGCGGCGGCGACGATTGCCGTACGCGAACCCTGCACGCGCTGCGCAGTAACGACGAGAGTCGTGACGATGTGTTGCGACAGTTCGTCCGACTGGCCAGCCAGGCCATTGGTATTCCCGGCAGCTTTATCTCCGTCCTGGATGATGAGATGCAGCACGTCAAAGCGGCGCACAATTTCACACTCACTCATTCCACGCGACAGGACTCGCTCTGTCGGCACGCCGTGGACAGTGACAGCACCGTGGTGGTGCCTGATACCCTGCTTGATAGCCGCTTTGCTGACCATAAGCTGATTACCGGCGCGCCTTTTATCCGTTTCTATGCTGGCGTGCCGCTTAAAAGCAGTACCGGTCTGATTCTGGGTACGCTCTGCGTTACCGACACGGCACCTCATCGCTTCAGTGACGATCAGGTAACAATGCTGAAAATGCTCGCAGCGCTGGTGATGTCCTTTCTTGACGCCTGGTACTCGGCTGGCTTTGCCGACCCGGTAACTGGCCTGCCCAATCGTCAGCGTCTGATCCGCGACCTGCAGTTCCTTGCGACCTCCGGAGACACCACGCCACGGCGGCTGGTGCTGATTGACTGTATCGATATGCCGCGTGCCTACGAACTGGCACGCTCAATGGGCATGGGGCCGGTTGAGAGCCTGCTGAAGGATGTGGCGACACTGCTGCCGCTGCGTCTGCGCCCTGCCCCAGGAGAAATGCTTTACACCGTAGCAACCGGACGCTTTGCCCTGCTGACACGGCAGGAGAGCAGACTCACTGCCAGCTGGGTGGCCAATAAGCTGGCCGGGATCAGCGCCGATCTTGGTGATGGGCTGTCGGTTGCGCTGATGACCCATACCGGTGAGGCAAGTTTCAACACGGGTGAATTGCCTGCCCAGGAGATCCTGCGGCGGGCAGTCAGCGCGTTGCACGAAGCCATTACCCGCAACGTTGCCTCAATGCCGTTCAGTGAAGCCACGGATACGCGCCATACCCAGGATTTCACCCTGATGCATGACCTGGCCACTGCCATTCGCGAAGATAAAGGGTTATGGCTCGCCTGGCAGCCGAAAATCTGCCTTCACAGCGGTAAGCCGATAGGACTGGAAGCGCTGATCCGCTGGCAGCATCCCCAGCGCGGCGAACTTTCGCCTGCGCAGTTTTTGCCCGTTGCCAGGCAAACCCAACTGCTTACCGAACTGACCGCCTGGGTCATAGAGCACGCCATCGCCCGCCTTGCCCGTCTTCGCGACAGCTATATTCAGCTGCCCATCACCATTAACGTCAGCAGCAGCGATTTTTCCCGTGACGGTTTTGCTGACGAACTGGAAGAACAGATGCTAAGAGCGAAGCTGCCGGTTTCGCTGCTGGGCATTGAGTGTCTGGAAACGGAACGGATTCTGGAAAGCCCGACCGCGATGCAGGGGCTTGAGATGCTGAAGCTACGGGGATTTGGTATTTCACTGGATGACTTCGGTACCGGCTACAGTAACATCAGTTATCTGCGGCGCATGCCGCTGGATGTGATCAAGCTGGACCGCTCACTGATCAGCGAAATTTCGTCTGACACTGCATCGCGTGTTATTGCCCGCAGTATTATTGCAATGCTCAAAGACCTTGATTACATGGTGCTGGCCGAAGGCGTGGAGAATGCGGAAACCGTTACGGCGCTGACTGAGTTCGGCTGCGACCAGGCCCAGGGATTTTTCTACTCCAGGCCGCTACCGGAAGCGGCGCTGGATGAGTGGCTTGGCTGGCGATTACGCAGTAAGTGCTGATCCTGACTTCCCTGCCCCGCAATCTTATCTGGCAGACTCAGGCGTACTGAATCCGTCCGGCCCGGCAATGATCACCGTATTGCGGCCGGCCGCTTTTGCTTCGTAAAGCGCTTCATCCGCCCGTCGCAGCAGCGCCTCGCGATCGCAACTCTGGTCATCCCGTGAAGCCACGCCTGCTGATATGGTCATCGCCCCGGCGAACGGGAAGGTGGTGGCGCAGACCGTCTCGCGGATGCGTTCCGCGGTACGGGCAGCATCGGCCAGCGTCGTGTGTGGCAGCAGCAGTATAAATTCCTCGCCACCAAACCGGCTGACGATATCGCCGGTGCGGCAGGCCTGACGCAGCAACGCCGCCAGATTCACCAGAACCGCATCGCCCGCGTCATGCCCATACCAGTCATTGATCTTCTTGAAATGGTCAATATCAATTGCGATGACACACTGTTCATGCTCACTGTCTGCCTGCGCCGCCAGCGCCGAAAATCCGCGACGGTTGCAAAGCCCGGTCAGCGGATCGGTCATCGCCTCATCGTTAAGCGCAGCCAGATGGCCTGCCACGGCATGGCGATGCTCCTGCACCGCTTCTTTGAGCCGGTCAGCCTCGTAATACCAGGTTTTGACAGTAGCGAGTGACTCCGCCTGTGCTTCGCTGCCGCCATCCCGCACTCTGTCCGCCAGCTTTTCCAGTGGCGAAGCGATCCGACCCGCCATAAACGCGATGACGCTGGCCGTCAGGAGAATAATGCCCAGAACGAACCAAATGGCGCTTTCCGCCGTGCGCAGCAGAATATGCCTGACCGTTTCAGAGGTGCCAGTAATAAATACGTTCCAGCCGGTTTTCTGCAGCGTGCCATAGCCGGTCAGATAGCTTTGCCCTCCATTTTCCAGGGTAAAATGTCCACTTTCCGTGGTGGACAGGCGCTTCTGCAGGGCCAGACTCAGCAGCATCTTTGTTCCGACAAGCGTCGGGTCATGACTGAAAATAATCAGCCCCTCATTGCTGACCACGCTGACCGTCGATCCTTTGGTATAAAAATGCTGGCTCAGGATTTCGCTCAGCATGCTCTGTTTTTTTAGATAAATGGTGCCGCCGATATAACCCAGATAGCCCCCCTCTTCGCTGAACAGCGGCTGAGATAAAAACACCACATAGTTTCCGGCGGCAGAGGTAAAGGGCGCGGAGATAAAGGGCTTACGGGTCGTAATAGCCTGCAGACTGGCTGCTGAGTGAAGTTTCATGCCTGTCAGATTCAGGCTATCCGGTGAGGTTGCCGCAATGATGGCATCATGGTTAACCACTACCACCGAGTTGAAGAAGCCTGACTGCATGCGCAGGCGCTCAGTTTCTGCTTTTAGCTGCTTCAGATCGCTAAGGCTCTTGATCTGCGATGCACTCCAGGCCAATTCCCGTTGCGCTGTCGTCAGGTAACGATCGGTGGTATCGGCCAGTTTACGGGCATAGGCAATGTTTCCTTCTAGCAGACTGTCTTCAATATTGGCCTTCTGAAACAGTAGCAGCGCACTCAGCAACAGACCGGAGGTCAGAATGACGCCCCCAATGGAAAGTAAAGTCAGCAGCGAACGAAGGCGCATTTTTTTATGGGGCATTGCAGTCGGGATCCGGATGAAGTATCACCTGAGTGTAACAGTTGATGCTTAACGTCAAGGGAAGAAAAGAAGAGGATTTACAGTGGATCACGATGCATTGCCGGGTGCAGGACAAATCCGTACGCACTTGCATAAGGCCTTGTTGAGCATTTCTCAGGCACTGATAAACAGCAGCCTAAAATAATTAAGCAGTAATAATGAAACTGTTTAACCTGCGACCGTCTCAGGTGAGGTGCATTATTATTGCTGAGCGCCAGCGTGAGGTACTGCAGGCACGAAAAATAACGGGGCAGAATCTGCCCCGTTTAATATGGTGAATGAAATGCTCGGAAACAGTTAAATTAAATCTGCGTTATGAATACGCAGTCAGGCACAGGCTTAATCATTGCGGTCGGATTAACGCCAGAACGACTTAATATAAGAACGGCTGCTGAGTCTTTTAATAAACTGATGCGGGCAGGTAAAGCGACACCCTTCCCACTCCAGATTAAACCATTGGAATTCATCATCTTTAATTTTATCCAGCAGGTTCATCGCCTGCATGGGCGTCTGGAAAGCATAAGCCTTCATCACACCCTCTTTGGTACATAAATCAATATGGACCATATAACCCCCGGGAGTTAAAAAGATCGTAAATCTTATAATTATTGAACAGCCTGTTAAGCATAATCCATTTACCGGCCGCCGATTATCTGATTCCGTCATATTTACGTAAAAAATGAATATTTTTATTTTTCATTTAATTTTTGGGCAACTTAGCCCCATTACATCAATTAATTTGACCATGTTTGCGTAACATGCCAAAAATCGGGGAAATACTCTTTGTTTTTTAAATCAGCACAGCCGGCGGCAATAATAAGCGCACAGGAGGATGACGTTTATCTGACTCCATTTCCGGCATGAGAACGTGTGTGCGGCAGGTCCGGAACCGTTATGAAACGTTAAATATTCCTGCTGAACGATGCGATGGTGATGGTCATAAAGCGAACGTATCGTTTACACTCTCAGCAGCCTTATCGGCACGGTTCTGTAGTGTACGCAGAGAGGCAGGAGATTACTGACGGCGGGCAATAAGGAATCTTATGCTGAATTATATGTTATCGCTCTACCGCACTGTGCCTGTCTCATCTGAATGTCTCAGCGACTGGCTTGCCAGCTGGCTGACTCAGCAGCAGGCCCTGTGCCACGATCATCACTTCTCCGCCGCCTTCCCCTGGCGTGAAACCGGCCTGCCCCAGCACACATTTTTGCAGCGCGAACTGACGATTAACGGCCAGCGTTTTCTCACCGGCCCGCGCTATCTCGGCGGCGACCCCGCTCAGCCTTTTATTGAGATCGTGGCCCGTGATGGCGCACTGGATTACGCAGCCGCAGCCGCCATCATGCGTGAGTGGCAAACGATCAAGCCGCTGAAGATGCGTATTCTGTTACCTGCCACCAATCCTGATATTGGTATAACCGATCAGCTGATTTACCTTAGCGTTCCAGGCTCACACTCCGCGTCTGACGACGAAGAGATTTCGCTGATTACGGCCTGCCGGAAAGATTATCCCCTCTGTAGCTCCGCCATTAACCGCGCTTATCGTGCCAGCAGGCACACGCTTCCGCATCTGCGGGATCAGCTGATGGCCACCAGCAGGCAGGAATTACGGGACGATATTGCCGGAGGGCATGTTTTTCTGATCCTCTGGCAGGGCATGGTGGCTGGGCTGATGATTTGTGTGCCGCGACGACTGGCTTTTATTGAGGGATTTCAGATCATGGATGAGGTGATTCTGCCGGTGTATCAGGGTCGTGGACTCGCTGCACGCGCTCAACAGCGTCTGCTGCAGCAGCTTCACCATTACTGTGGTCAGCATGCGATGCTGACCGGCACCATTCTGCCCGGCAATACGCCTTCTCTGCGAAGCGCGCAAAATGCCGGACGGCGCTGCGTGCTGAAATATCACTTTTTTACCCCAGCAGATTTACGGGCGGACCAGCGGGCCATTTAAATCACCCCAGCGCCAGCTCAATCAATTTATGCTGAATGCTGTAAACACGCAGCTTCAGGTTCAGGCTCTCTTCTGCGCCGATCCGTTTTGCCTCAACCACATGATTACTTTTTTCCAGTGCGATTCTGGTGCTGCTTTGCAGACCGTCGTGCCAGTTGACATCCGCACGGTTCGCCGCCTGTTTTTCCAGGGTCCCGACGAGTTCCGCGACATTTTCACCCCCGGGCTGACGTTTCAGTTACAGACATATCTGCCTCTTTTTGCTGCTAAAAATGACCAAACTGGCGGCACGTATTCTACCGACTATCCGACAGGCATGACGCCTCTCTATTCGCATAACCCGGCATGCATCGCAGAAGCTTTATAGCCCTGCAGGGCGCGGCTTCGCTCGCAAAATTCCGCCAGCTGTTCTTAACTCAAAATCAGTGATTTTGTTCCACTGAGAGAACTATCGGAGGACATTTTGACATCAACATCTCTGATTACCGCCAGTGATAATACCCTCACGCTACGGCGCTGGATTACTGTGGGCCTGCCCGCTACCGAGCTTTTTAACCTGTGGCTTGAGCCCGATACTCTGCCCCGCATTATGAGCCACTTTGCCAGCGTGACACCGGTCAATAAAAGCGATGCACACTGGCAGATTGAGGGCCCACTGGGTAAACACTATCGCTGGGATTCCCGCATTGTTGAAGCGCAGCCAGGCGAAGTTATTGCCTGGCGCTCGCTTGAGGATGCAGACATTCCTAACGAAGGTGAACTGCGACTGCGCCCGGCGCCGGGGGAATGGGGCACCGAGCTGGCTCTGACTCTGCAGTTCACGCCGCCGGGTGGCGCACTGGGAAAAAAGGTAACAACGTTATTTGATCTGCTGCCAAAAGAGGTGGCCAGCAAAGCGTTACATCGCTTTAAAAGTCTGGCTGAAACCGGTGAGATTCCTACCCTGCACGGGCAGCCTGCGGGTCGTCATGGCGGACGTCAGGATAAGGAGAAATAAATGCGCGCACTCTGCTGGAATGGCGTCAACGATTTAAGCGTTGAAACCGTGGCCGACCCGGGTCTGCTCAATCCTCATGATGCCATTATTCGCGTCAGGCTCACCACCACCTGCGGCTCCGATCTGCACGTCATTGACGGCCTGATCCCGAGTATGCGGGAGGGCGATATCCTGGGTCATGAATTCATGGGCGAGGTCGTTGAAGTTGGCCGTGCGGTAAAAAATATCCGGCGCGGCGATCGGGTAGTGGTGCCCTCTTTTATCTCCTGTGGCTCCTGCTGGTATTGCCAGCATCAGTTGCCCTCCTGCTGTGACAATACGCATCCGCAGTGGGAGAAAGGCGAAACGGTGCTGGGTCATGCCACGGGCGGCATTTACGCCTACAGCCACGCGTTTGGCGGTTATGCGGGTTCACATGCAGAGTATGTTCGCGTGCCCTTTGCCGACAATGATTGCTTCGTCGTGCCCGAAGGCGTAACCGATGAGCAGGCGCTGTTCCTCTCCGATGCGACGCCGACCGGGTATATGGGTGCCGACTTCTGTAATATTCATCCGGGTGACACCGTAGTGGTCTGGGGCTGTGGCGGTGTCGGACTGATGGCACAGCAAAGCGCCTGGCTGATGGGTGCGCATCAGGTCATTGGTATCGATCGCTATCCTGAACGGCTGGCCATGGCACGCGACTTCGCAGGCAGCATCACGCTGGATTACACCGAGGTCGATATCAACGAAGCGCTGCTGGAATTAACCGGCGGGCGCGGCCCGGACAGCTGTATTGATGCTGTCGGCATGGAAGCCCGCGGTGAAGGATTAAGTCAGGTCTATGACAAGACCAAACAGATGCTGCATCTGGAAACGGATGTCGGTGCAGCCTTGCGCCAGGCGTTATATGCCTGCCGTAAAGGCGGCAACATCGCGATTCTGGGGGTGTATGGCGTGATGGATAAGTTTCCGCTGGGGCTGATGATTAATAAAAGCCTGACTATTCGTACCGCCCAGCAGCACGGGCAACGCTACATGCATCGCCTGCTGGAGCATGTTGCCAGAAATGAACTTAATCCGGCTTTTATGGCGACACATCGTTTTCCACTGGAAGAGGCCCCGCGAGGCTATGAGATGTTTAAACACAAAGAAGATGGCTGCGTTCGTGCCGTGTTCGTACCCTGAAAACACATAAACCGATTCGGGCGGCGCTGCCGCCCGGCGAGACCTTTCCTGAACCCTGGCAAAAATCCCACTTATTTTCGGACGCTGAAAGACAGATGATAAGAGCCTGTCACGGCCAGGCTGAATCTGAATTAACCCACCATAACGCCATGCAGATATGAATTTTTTATGAACGTGAAGTGAAAAAAACACATCTGAATCATATCCCTGCAAACGCCATGCGGACACTTCTGCCTGTTCACATTTTGAAAACAAAATAATCACACTAAGTTATTTTTTCATGCGTAAATTAGTGCCAGTTTTCATTTATGGAGCAGGCCAATGACGCAATATGTGGCGGTTTTTCTCTCTTCACTGTTCATGTGCAGCAACGTTTTCGCAGGTTCGGTTTCTTCCGTATCACTCGACGCGCTTTCCACCGCATTGAATGAACGCATGCAGGTCATGAAGGCTGTGGCAGGTTATAAGGCGCAGCATCATTTACCTGTTGAGGATCTGCCTCGTGAGCAGGTTGTTCTGGAAAATATGCTGCATAACGCGCAGCAGGCAGGACTTGAACCTCAATCGGTTGAACCTTTTGTCCAGGCTCTGATGAACGCCAGCAAAGCGATTCAGTATCGCTATCGGGCTGACTGGCTCTCAACACCGGAGAGTGACGTATCCGTCACCGATCTGGCCGGGACCCGGCAGCAGATTGAACGGCTGGATACCCAGCTCCTGGCTGCGATCAGCCAGCGCCTGATGACCGGTAGCTTCTCGCAGGAGGACAACGTGTTTCTGATGTCACAGCTCACGGCCCCCCACCTCAGCGAAAGTGATAAAAACAACCTTTTCGCTTCCCTCGCCCGCATTCAGCGCTCGCATTAATCCTCAAGCCCTGGAGTAAGCTATGCAGCTTCATGAACTCATGAACCCCGACTACGCTGACAATCCCTTACCGCTTTATCGGAAACTCCATCGGCAGGGCCCGCTTATTCCAGCCGGGGATAAGATCATCATCAGCGGCAGTCACGCGGTGGTGGATGCCCTGCTGAACGATCGGCGGGTCGGTAAGAATTATATAGAAAGTGTCAGGTTAAGATTTGGTGATGCCGCCGCCGACATGCCGCTGTTTCAGAGCATCGGCAGAATGTTTCTGGTGCTGAATCCGCCGGACCACAACCGGTTGAGAGCACTGGTCATGAAAGCGTTCAGCGCCCGGGAGATTCATCCCCTCAGAGAGATGGCGCTGACGATAGCCAATGATCTGGTTGATGCACTGGCAGGCCTTCGCACCTGCGATTTAGTCCAGGCATTCGCTTTTCCGCTACCGGTACGCATTATCTGCAGGATGCTGGGAGTCCCGGAGTCGGATGCGCCTGAACTGGGTCGACTTACGTCTGTGCTGGTCAAAGTTTTCGACCCGCAAATCAGCCAGACAGATCTGCTTGAAGCCGCCGATGCGTTTGCCGTACTGGAGAGTTACTTCAGCGCCCTGATCGTCGCGCGCCGTGACAGCAGCGCCAGTGATCTGGTGTCCCTTTTCCTGCGTAGCGGTAACGACGGTGACCGGCTAAGTCACGATGAGATCATCGCCAATGTGATACTTCTGTTTCTTGCCGGTCATGAGACCACCTCAAATATGCTCTGTAATACCATTCTGGCTTTGCATGACCATCCGCAGGAACTGGCATGTCTGCAGCAGAATCTTGCGCTGATACCCGATGCTATACAGGAATGTCTGCGCTACGACAGTTCGGTCCAGATGCTTTACCGCACGACGCTGGAAGAGATTGAGGTGGCAGGCCAGCTCATCCCGCCCGGAACGCGCTTCTTTCTGAGTCTGGGCGCAGCCAATCACGACCCGCTTGTCTTTACCTCGCCGGAGCGGGTCAATATCCGTCGGCATGAGGGACGCTGCCTGGCATTCGGTGGCGGGATACATCACTGCATGGGCTACCGGCTGGCACTGGCGGAAATGGAGGTGGCGTTACAGGTACTGCTGACCCGACTGCCAGCCATGCGGCTGGTAACCGCCGGGGTTCGCCGCAACCACAGAGCCAACCTGCGCGGTGTCAGCGCACTGCCGGTCGAGTGGTAAAGCCGCCCGGGCCAGCTGCGCCCGGCGATTAACCGCGCAGACGCAGCGTGGCGGGCAGCACCAGTTGGCTGTCTGCTGGATCATTTCCGGCAATCATCGTGGTCAGCATAGAAAAACAGGCCTGCGCGAGCGCCGGAACATTCTGCTCTATAGTGTCGACAGAAATCGAGAGTGAATCATAGAGATAGTGGTCATCAAAACTGGCGATGCGGATATCGCTGGTCAGCAGGTTGTGCTCACTCATGTAGCGCAGTACCCCTTCCAGCAGGCCGCAGGCCGCAGTGAACATCGCTTTGGGTGGACGCCCCAGTCGCTTACATAGCGCGGCAAACATCTCGTAGCCGCTGCCGGGATGGTAGTTCCCCTGAATAATCCACTCCGGCTGCAGCGTCACACCCGCCCGCGCCAGCCCCTCTCTGAATCCCGCCAGACGATCCTGGGTCGGGGAAAGATCGGACTGTCCGCCCATAAAGTAGATCTCCTCCGGACAGGCGCGCGCCAGCTTTTCAACCAGCTCAGCGGTGGGCGTCACGGCATCGGTGATGACCCATGGCAGCTTCGTGTTGTTCATGTGGCGGTCAAACAGCAGCACCGGCAGCTGTTCGCTGAGGCTGACATAGTCGCTGTCGGTTAGCATACTGGAGGCAACAATCAGCCCGTCGACCTGACGTGCCACCAGATTGTTGACTACGACCCTCTCCTGACCGGCATTTTCGTCGGTACAGGAGATCAGCAGCTGCAGACCCGCTGCGCGGCAGAGATTTTCCAGCGCATGAGAAAAGGCAGCGAAACCGTGGTTAGTGATCTCCGGTACCACCAGCCCCAGCGTATGACTGCGGGCATCGTGCAACATCCGCGCATGGATACTGGGCTGATAATGGTGTTCGCGGGCCAGCGTCAGAACCCGCTCTCGCGTCTCCTTCGCGACCCGTAACTCTTCGCCACGGCCGTTGAGCACCAGGCTGGCAGTGGCTTTTGAAACTCCGGCCAGCCCGGCGATATCACTGATGGTAACGCGTTTTGTTTTTCTCACGACAAGACATCGGTTAGTGAAACAAGGGTTTATTCTACCATGCAGCGACGTAACGACCAGTAGCGGGCCTGCAGTTCTGCGCGCCCGCGCAGGGTCAGCAGCGCCGGCTGGTCCGGAAAATAGCGGCTGCTCATCACCCCTTCCCCGTCGTTGATGAAGATCTCAACGCTCGAATGGTCACACAGGATCTGCAATCGACGCGCTGCACCGGTCCAGTAGCGGGTTATCCATTCACCTGACACCAGGCTGCGACGGGCAAGCCGCAGTTCGTTGTGTTGCCAGGTCAGGATCAGGGTATCGGCGAAATTGAGTTCGATGTCGCCCTGGCTCGCAAGCTCAATTTCAAGCCGCTGGGCGGCAATCGGCGGCGCATCATCGGCGCGGCCCTGATAGTGCTGCTCGTTCCCGCGCAAGGCCTGCAGTTCCGCGATGGGCTGCTGACAGAGCCGGCCGTTACGTGAGCTCAGCTCGCGCAGACAGGTCATCTGGTGGATCCACCCCTGCGCCACGGTTGGCTGGGCCATCTCTTCACCGTCCGGCGTCCCCATCCAGCCCACCAGCAGACGTCGGCCATCAGCGGTCAGCGTGGTTTGCGGAGCATAAAATTCAAAGCCGGCATCCATTTCGTTCAGCGGGCCGTGCTGATATGCAGGCTGCTGATAATCCAGCTCCCCACTCAGCCAGGCACAGGCGTGACTGTTCAGATAACGCTTCTCTTCGGGCGCAACGCCCTGCGGACAGCAGATCAGATAGGTGCTGTCGCCGAGCGTGAACATATCCGGGCACTCCCACATATAACCCGCGGCATCCAGGCCGCCCAGTTCACTGCCCGCGATCTCGCCGAGATTCTGCCACTCCCGCAGCGTGTCAGAACGCAGCAGAAGCACCCTGCCCTGCCGCTGCATATTCTGTGCCGCCAGCACCATGTACCAGCGATCGTCATGACGCCACACTTTAGGATCGCGAACGTGGCCTGTATAACCCTCCGGCACGGCAATGACCGGGCCAAGCTTGTCAAAACCGCCCGCGCTGTTCTGCTGTGCCAGGCACTGCCACGCCGTGCGCGAACCATCATCGAATTTTACGTTGCCGGTGTAGACCAGTGTCAGTACGCCGTTATCGTCGACTGCGCTGCCGGAGTAGCAGCCACTGCGGTCATACTCCTCATCCGGCATCAACGCGATGGGCTGATGCTCCCAGTTCAGCAGATCGGCTGAGCGCCAGTGCCCCCAGCATTTATGCTGATGCGCACAGCCCAGCGCGTTCCACTGGTAGAAGAGATGATAGTGACCGTCGAAATGGATGAAGCCGTTGGGATCGTTAAGCAGCCCGGTAACCGGTGCCAGATGCCAGCCAGGATAGTGGCTGTCGCTGAGCGCCTTTGGCATACCCTGCATCACCGCCTGCAGAATGGCGGCAAGACGTGTTGATGAGGCCATTATTCAGAGTCCGTTTTGTATTTGAGCAGATAAGAGATTACAAACGCGGTGGTGAACGCGATAGCAACGCCGATGACATAATTGAGCAGAGAACCCGCTTTGACAATCGCCATACCCGGCAGGCCGGTCAGTCCGACCGCCGTCATATAAACATGGACCGACACCACCCAGGCACCGCCCAGCGCGCCGCCCACCAGACCCGCGATAAAGGGTTTCATAAACCGCAGGTTGATACCAAAAATGGCCGCCTCGGTGATCCCCAGCAGTGCTGAAAACGCGGAGGGCAGCGAAATCGCCTTGATCTTCGCATCGCGGGTTTTGAACCACACCGCCAGGCAGGCCCCGCCCTGAGCGACGTTTGCCATCGCCCAGATGGGCAGCAGGAAGTTCACGCCAATCGAAGGATTGCCCAGCAGTCCCGCCTCAATCGCATGGAAGCTGTGATGGACACCGGTGATGACAATTACCGAATAGAGTCCGCCAAATACCAGACCTGCCAGCCAGCCGGCGTGCGCAATCAGAGTGCTGAGCACAAAGGAGATACCATCGCCCAGCATACGGCCCGCCGGACCGATAATCAGCAGCGCGACAAAGCCGGAGATAATCACCGTCAGGAACGGGGTCAGGATCAGATCGAGCGCATCCGGGATCACCCGACGCAGCTGCTTTTCCAGCATGCTCATAAACCACACCGCCAGCAGTACCGGGAATACCGTACCCTGATAGCCAATCATCGCCACTTCAATGCCGAAAAAGTTCATGGTGTGGAAACCGGCGGCAACGCCCCAGGCGTTGGTCAGCGCCGGATGCGTCAGAATGCCGCCCAGCGTGGCACCCAGAAACGGGTTACCGCCAAACTCGCGGGCCGCCGTAAAACCAATCAGGATCGGCAGGATAATAAAGGCCGCCGAGCTGCACATATCCAGCATGATATAGAGCGCATTTTCCGGATTGACCCAGCCGTAGGTTTTAACCATCCCCAGCAGGCCCATCAGCAGACCCGACGCCACGATCGCCGGAATGATCGGCACAAAGATGTTCGATAGCAGGCGAGCGATGCGCTGGAAAGGATTGAGCTTGCGGGCGGCAATATCAGCAGCTTCTGACTTGCTCGATTCGCTGATGCCCGCCTCGGCGATAAAAGCGGCGTAGACCTTATTCACCACGCCGGTGCCGAAGATAACCTGAAGCTGTCCCGCGTTGCGGAAGCAGCCTTTAACGCCTTCAATCTGGCCAATCGCTTTGGTGTCCGCCTTCTCATCATCCGCCAGCACCAGCCGCAGTCGGGTCGCGCAATGAGCCGCGCTGGCGATGTTCTCTTTACCACCCAGCAGGGGCAGCAGGGCCCGCGATATTTTTACATAGTCCATACATACCTCACTCTTGTTATGTTTTTATCCGCGTGACGTTCAGGCCCCGGCAGCCGGGGCCGCCCGATCAGAACCAGGTTTCCATCTGTACACCGAAGTTCCATTCACCGCCGGCATCGAAACCTTTGCTGCCGAACGCGTCGTCACTGGCATAGTTATCCAGCCGGTGATCCCAGTTCATCCAGGTTGCAAACAGACGAATTTCCGGACGTTTAAGGAAGTCGCCGACATCACCGGCTTTCAGGGTTGGCGCAACAGTAAGTTTGGTGAAGCTGCCGCTGACCGCGTTACGGTTGTTGTAACCTTCCGGACGCAGATCCATATACTGATAAGAGCCTTCATACTGCATCTCGAAGTTCTGCGTGATTTCCTGAATCAGCCGCAGGTTGACTGTCGCCCAGTCGTAGCTGTCACCTTTGACGTAGCGATCGTCACTGCGCTGTGCCAGTAAGGCGGGCGCAATGTGCCAGCCGCCGCCAAGGGGAGTGATCCCGTAACTTGCCAGCCGCCAGGTGTTCGCTTCCGGCAACAGTGCGCCGTCAGAACCAATCGACTTCACCTCAGCGCCCAGGCCATGACCATAGAGCAGGGCTGTTTTTGACGTGCCTTCTGTCAGCCCATAAAAGCTGTCGTTATGAAGGCCCAGCAGCGCATGGACGCCGGTTCCGGCCGCATCGCTTTTAACACGGAGGCCGTCGATATCCCGACGATCGTCGTTATCTTTCGCCCGCATACCGCTGACCATCATCTGCACCGGGCCGACAAAATTATTCAGCGACAGGATGTAGTTCTGCGCGGTGTTTTCATTGTTTTCGATGTCACCAAAGGTACGACCATAAAGCGAGAGGTTGCTGCGCGCCTGCTCTGCCCATTTCATGTCGTAAATACCGGCGCCGGTTCCGGCAAGGAACACGACATCGGAGTCGATCCAGTGAATATCAAAGTTATCACGATCAAAACGCTTACCTGCCCAGACCGTTGCGTTATCGAATGCACCGCTGAAGGTGGGAAGCTGTCCCAGTTCGACAAACGCCTGACGCAGGTTGAGATCGCTGCTGGCGGCCGTCCAGTCGTTATAAGTGCGCTGTCCATCGGCCAGCATCGCTTTGAAGCGGGTGGTGGCACCATTATCCAGCGTCTGCTTATGTTCAAGGTTGAGCTCAACGTAGGTATCCGGCTCATTACCCAGACGCCCGACGTGACCGCCGGTTTCTCCAGCCGGGGTTACGGTCGGGCCGCCCTGCGTTTTGGCGGCGGAGCTGTTCATCAATAATCCGGAGCGGGCATAACCGTGGAACTCAAAGCCACCTTCATCGGCAGATTTTTGTTCCAGTTTCGCGGTGCGCTGCGCGACCTCAGCGGTGGAGGTCTGGGTCTGCTGCTGAACCGCCGCCAGCTGCTGAGCCTGCCGTTCAGCCATCTGAGCCTGTTTTTCGGCGATCTCTGCACGGCTTTCAGCCGCATTCGCCCGCTGCTCGGCAGCCTGCAGTCGCTGCTCCATTGCCGCCAGGCGGGCTTCGATGCTGCTCATGCTGGGATCGGCCCAGACGGATGTGGAAAAGAATATTGCAGAGAGGGCGATGGCTAACGTGCTTAGTTTCATTTTTTTTATATCCCTGAGGAGAGGCTATCATCACCGGTTTTTTTGCTAAACCGGTTTAGGCGCAAATCATAGCCACGGGTAATTTCCCTCTGCAATGAAAAATGCTAAACCGGTTTAGTGATTGTGAGATAGCTCGCAAAACAGGGCTGTCAGATGACGATTAGCCAGCCAGATCGTCCAGCTGGTGGCGCAAGGGAAGTGCTGTCATGGCACCTTTTGCCGTGGTGGCGAGTGCGCCACAACGTTGGGCAGTCAGCAGGCAGCTGACAAGCTGCGATTCATTAACAGGCAGACCTGACTTCGCCAGCTCCCAGAGTAATCCGGCCACAAAGGCATCACCTGCACCGGTAGTATCGACGCTGTTAACGGGCGTGGTAGCATGGTGGGTGATTCGGCCCTGATAACAGGCCATCACCCCTTCCCTGCCCCGTGTCACCAGTAACAAGCGAATGCTGAATTTTGCGGCCAGCTGCGGCATGCTGACAGCCGCTTCCTGAGCCGGGCTGAGAAAGTCGAGTTCTTCGTCGGAGAGTTTCACCACGTCTGTATGACTGAGGGCCTCGTTCACCACCGTATGCAGCAGCGCCGGGTCGGGCCAGAGATCTTCCCGCAGATTTAAATCGAAACTGACATGGCCGCCTGCCGCCCGAATCTGTTTCATAGCGGTCAGCGTCGCGGTGCGTGAAGGTTCCGCCGCTAAGGCAATTGAACAGCAATGCAGCCACTCCCCTCGATTAAATTCGGGCAGATCGGACGTTTCAAGAAACAGGTCGGCACTGGGCCGCACCATAAAGGTAAAGGTGCGCTCGCCCTGCTCATCCAGACCGACCACCACGGTTGACGTGCGATGCTGTGAATCAGCGATCATATAGCGGGTATCAACATTCTCCTCATTTAGCGTCTGCCGCATAAACTCACCAAAAGGATCGGCACCCACCCGTCCGATAAAACCGCTGTTTCCCTGCAGTCGGGCAATGCCAACGGCAACATTGGCCGGTGCTCCACCAGGACATTGCATCAGGCGCCCCGGCATTTCGGGTAGCAAATCGACCACGGCATCCCCGAGGCACCATACGCGAACAGACATAAAAAACTCCTATGATTAAACCTGAAAGCTAAACCGTTTTAGCTATAGCGCTAAATGGCGTAAGGTTCAAGCATTAACATGCTGAAGTGATATGTGATTAACATAAGACGTTTATGGTAGAGAGCCGAACAGGCACATGTCCGATAATTACGGGCAGAGGTCAGGTATAAAAAAAACCGGCACAGCGGCCGGTTTGATTGTCAGTGATGTGTGATGAAGATTATTTAAGCGTAGAGAGTATCTGTCTGATCGACGCATCAATCTGTTCAGCAATCTCTTTTGGCAAACGACTGAATTCATACTGCACGGTGCGCTTCTCATCGTTGGTTTTACGACGCGCATAGGTATTGGCTGTAGTAAACGTTGCCAGCTTTTCCGTCACCATTTTGCTGACCGGTGCAGGTTTTTTTAACTGACGACGGGCGCTTTTGAAACCATTCAGGATTGCGCTCTTCTTCTCATCTGAATTAGCGTTTTGCAGTGAATCATCTGCCTCCAGCTTTTGCTGGATTTCGCTGACCAGTCCGGCGGCATCCATCGCTTCCGCTTTCGCCTCCTCCCAGACATCAAGCAGTAACTGATAATCCTGAAGGGTCAGCTCAGAAACGACCGGGAAGAGTTCGATAAACTCAGCGGGCACAGATGCGGCCTGAAATGCACGTGAGACCTTAGCGTTTGAGATGCCTTCCGCTTTAGCAATTTCTGATTTGCTCATGCCACTTTCGTTCATAAGCATAAAGCGCAGACCTAATTCACGCAGGTTATGCTCTTTAGCCGTCTGAATATCAGCAGCCAGCTGACGCGCATCGCTGAGGCTCAGTTCATCTGCAGTAACCAGCACTTCCAGACTGGCCCCGGAAAGAATGCAGGCAGCACGACGGCGCGAACCATCCATAATCTCAATCCGGTCGCCGTTTACGCGACCAATGGCCGGGAAAAACTGCTGCAGTGTAATCGTACGGGTGATTTCCTGCAGCGATTCCGGCGTCAGCGTGCTCTGATCACGTCCGTTGATCTTCGGGTCAACACTGGTTCGGGTTTCTATATCATCATGCAGGACCAGCTGGCGCACAAAAGTTGCCTTCGCACCTGACTTCAGCGTAAAGGTGCGCGACTGGCTGCTGCTGTCGATCATGTTCGCAATAGCAGAATCGCCGAACTTGCGGCCAATGCGCTGTATAGGTTTGCTCACAGGGTACTCCTGATATATTCGATGCGATCAAACACAGCCCTTGAGAACTGCTCAGCTTCATATTTGGCTTTACGCAGGGCGTCTGCACTGCCGGGATAGGAAGCGGGATTAGCACTGATTACCGTGTCAAAGGATTCGCCACAACGCTCGAATCCATCAAGACGGGGTAAGCCACAGTCCAGCATCGATTTAGTAAACACCTCACGTGCATAACTTTGCGACGTCAGGTGGTCATGCTTGGATGTCATCTTAGACATAAAGCCGATATTAGCTTTGAGCCGCGGTTCGATACCTTCGGACTCGATACGCTCCAGCATTTCTGGCAGGCGCGTCAGATACTTCATGGTGGAATGGAAATCGACCTGTGCCGGTGGCGTCGGTGTCAACAGCACATCGCTGGCCGCGATGGCATTCAGCATAAAGGAATCAAGATGAGGACCGGTATCAAGGAAGATAAAATCATAGTCACCTGCCAGACGATCGATCACATTACGGCGAAGGACCTCTGAAGGCGCAACACCGGGCAGATGTTCAGCAACCAGCTCTTCCCAGTCGCTGGCAACGAAGCCATCATCGATTGAGGCCGGAATAACGTCAACGCCGGGCATAACGGTAGGCTTAATAAACTGCTCACGAAGCTGATCTGCATCCAGATCGTTGAGCATAGCCTGCGCTGCTGTTTCCAGTACGGAACCGACACTGTTGGTATGGCTCAGGAACATCGTGCTCGATGCCTGTGGATCCAGATCGATAACCAGTATACGCAGGTCATTGTGCAGCATAGAAGGATGGGCGCGCATACCGTGAGCCAGCGTCACGGTGCTGACGGTTTTAGAGACGCCGCCTTTAAGACTGACAACAAACACGACAAAGGGGCCAGCATGCCGATCGCGATATTTAGGCACTTTACGATGCTGATAAATGTCGACGACGTTCTGAATGGTCAGGGCATATTGCGATGTACTGCCGGTTTGCTTTTTACCAAACTGGTATCCTGCTGCTTCCATATCACTAATCGCTGCGACGACAGCGTGCTTACTCAGCAGTGGCATATTTGCTACAGCATTGCGAGAGAAAGTCTGGTAAAACCCTGTCTGGTTAAATTCCTGACGCTGCTGCTCAATGTGGTCACTAAGTCCATGTAACATGGAGTTGGCACGTGTTGCCATCTCCAGCACTCCACCATAATCACGCTTCATAAGCCCCTCTGCGTTAATGTTTTTTGCATACTACACAAAAAGCGAATATCTGCCAATTTTTTAGGAAAATGCCAAAAACCTGGATTTTTTGTCTCAGGTAGTGGAATGATGATCTGAGATTTATGGTTGGCTGTAAAAGAGGTTTGCTTAAGCTCTATGACTTTTGTTCATTCAGTTTGAGTATGTTGAACAGACATCAG
>NZ_AP035972.1:0-554996 GCF_059730805.1 Pantoea sp. X-Soil-ISGK-355 | reverse complement strand
CTCTCTATGATCTATTAAGGATCGTTTTTTAGGATCGGGTCAGTGTATAAGTGGATAACTGACTGGCAGGTATGATTTTCAGACTCACAGACAGGTTGCGTAATAGCCCCATCTTCGCAACCCCTTCACACTTCCTGAACATCGCCTGTGCAATTCCAACATTCTCAATCGATAAACAACTTCCTCACTATTATTCATTTTTCATCATTAACTACAGCGTGTATCGTTTCTCAATTACTGAACGAATGAGGAATACAGCACCATGACTGAACATGCTCTATCACGTAACCCGGCAACAGGTGAAATTCTGGCACGCTATCCTCTGCAGAACAGCACCGAACTGGAACAGACACTGGCAGAAAGCGCTTCCGCTTTTGCAGCATGGCAGCACAGCAGTATGAGTGACCGGGTGCGCGTATTGCGTCAGCTCGGCGAACAGATCCGTCTGAGAGAACAGGATCTTTCTCGCATGATTACGCTGGAAATGGGTAAACCCATTGCACAGGCTCGCGCTGAAGTACTGAAATGTGCAAATTTGTGCGACTGGTATGCAGAATATGGCCCGGCAATGCTGGCCGATCAGCCCACTCAGATTACCGATGCGTGGCAGCGATTCCGTCCCATTGGGGTGATCCTGGCTGTCATGCCATGGAATTTCCCCCTGTGGCAGGTTCTGCGGGGCGCAGTCAGTATGTTGCTGGCAGGCAACACCTATCTGCTTAAACACGCGCCTAACGTCATGGGAAGCGCCACACTGATGGCTGAACTGTTCAGGGCAACCGATCTGCCTGCTGGCGGCTTTAACCTGATAAACGTCGACAACGACGGTGTCTCCGTCGCGATTAAAGATGACCGCATTGCTGCCGTCGCGGTTACCGGCAGCGTACGGGCAGGTGCAGCCATCGCGGCTCAGGCAGGTGCAGCGCTCAAGAAAACGGTACTGGAACTGGGTGGATCCGATCCCTTTATTGTGCTGGCGGATGCCGATCTTGATGAAGCGGTTAAATCTGCCGTTATTGGACGTTTCCAGAATACCGGGCAGGTGTGTATGGCTGCCAAACGCTTTATTGTTGAAGCTCCAATCGCTGAAGAATTTGAAAAACGCTTCACTACCGCGGTCCAGGCACTCACCATGGGCGATCCGCTGGATGAAAGCACTTTTCTGGGTCCGATGGCACGCGCCGATCTGCGCGATGAACTGGATGGACAGGTGAAAGCAACACTACGTGAAGGTGCGCGTCTGGTGCTGGGTGGCGAGAAGGTGGCAGGGCAGGGTAACTACTATGCGCCAACCATTCTCGCTGATGTTACCAGCACCATGACCGCGTTCAGGCAGGAGCTGTTTGGTCCGGTCGCGGCCATTGCCGTAGCACGGGATCCTCAGCATGCGCTGGAGATTGCCAATGACAGCGAATTTGGCCTCAGTGCTACCGTCTGGAGCGGTAACGAAGAAACTGCTGATCGGCTGGCACTGCAGCTGGAAGTCGGTGCCGTGTTTATTAATGGCAACGGCGCGTCCGATCCGCGCGTTACCATTGGTGGCGTCAAGAAAAGTGGCTATGGTCGTGAGCTGTCACACTTTGGTGTGCACGAATTCTGTAACGTGCAGACCGTGTGGAAAAACCGCCGCTAGTTTTTACTGCGCTGCCGGAAGATAGGCAGGCGCAGTTTTAGCGACCTCACTGAGCGGGCGCAGCAACCGATGCGGGGCAAACCCACTCAGCATCGGTGAAGGTGTACCGCTCAGCATCTCCTCAGCCACCAGTCTGCCCAGCAAGGGGGCAAGGGTCATGCCACTATGACTGACCATCAGATAAACGCGTGCTGACTCACTGATGTAGCCCAGTGCGGGCAATCCATCTGCCGGGCGCGATCGCTGTCCTGTTTCAATCCGCTCAATTCTCGCGCCTTCGGTGTTTTTAAACAGCCGCCGCAACCGACGCAGCATCTCTTTGCCAATCATTCCATCCGGCGAGACCGGCCGCGCCGGATCGGCGTGCTGATCCAGATCCAGCGCCTGCAGCATCAGGCGACCACCGCCATCCGGCCGCACATTCAGTTCCGGGGTAATCAGATTGCATCTAAGTGGGATCGGCAAAGGCTGCGTCTGCGCCAGAAAACTGCAGGCAACAGGATCGGCGCGGTTCGCATCGGTCATCGCCAGTTCAAGCCCGCACTGACTTATCAGTTCCGGCGCCCAACGGCCGGTTGCCAGCACCAACTGATCGCCGCGCCATTCATCCCCACTGGCCAGCGTAAGATGGACATCCTGCGCCGATTCAGTCAGCGTCGTCACTTCATTATTGCAGACCAGCTGCCCGCCACTGGTACGCAGATCAGCCAGCAGAGAGGCGATAAACAGGCTGGGATAGAGCAGGCACTCCGAAGGGAAAGACCAGGCGTGCTGAACGCGGGGATCGAGCCGCAACTCAGGCATTGCGCCCAGGAGTGCGGCGCGGCTACGTTTCTCTACGGGATAATCGAGCGTCGTAAGCTTTGCTGCGCGCTGCGCCAGCTGACGCAGGGATAATTCATCGGCTGCCCACTCCAGCGTGCCGGTTTCCAGCAGCCATCGGGGCGATGCAGGATGACTGGCCTGCCAGCGCTTATGCTCGTCTATCGCATGGGCATTAAGATCATGGTAGCTGGTGGGTTCTTTGCCGTTGGCATTGACCCAGGCGTAGCTGATCTGACTGGTTCCGTTGCCAGGATAGTTTTTATCGAAGACGGTGACCTGTGCGCCCCGTCGCGACAATGACTGCGCGACGGCTAAACCCAGCACGCCTGCACCGATTACAGCAATACGTTGTGGCATATCTGGTCTCTCCTGAACAGGGATTAGTGAAAAACTGCTACCCGCCGGTTCGCTTACTATTGCGAAGTCAAAGAAGTACGTCAACCGCTACGTCAGGCGGTGGTTTCATCGAACCACGCGGGCACCGGATCGGCCAGAGTGATCCACTGTTCAGGCCCCGCAGCCATCTCCTGTGGTGTCAGCAACGCATGATCCAGCGCGGCACGGACGCTCTTCTCGTCCATCTCAATGCCGATAAAGACCAGCTCCTGGCGCGCGTCGCCGGTACCTTCCTGCCACTGTTCAGCGATAAAGTTGAGCGAATCCGCATCCTGTGGCCATTCAGTTCTCGGCACGCTGACCCACCAGCGCCCGGCATAACCCTGACGTGCCACTGCGCCCGCCTGCGACCACATCGCGGCATATTCCGGCCGACTGGCCAGCCAGAAGTAGCCTTTAGAGCGGATAACGCCATCAAGCTGGTGGTTTACTGCATGCCAGAAACGCTGCGGATGGAACGGACGACGGGCGCGATAGACAAAGTTACGAATGCCATACTCCTCCGATTCCGGCTGATGCTCACCGCGCAGGGTCTGCAGCCAGCCGGGTGCCTGCGCTGCCCGGTCAAAATCAAACCGGCCGGTATTCAGCAGGCAGTCCAGCGGAACCTGCCCAAACTCACTGTTCACAATAAGCGCATGCGGATTAAGCGCCTGCAGCATGCCCTTCAACTGGTGCAGCTGCGCCGGGCTGAGCAGGTCCGTTTTGTTCAGCACCAGCAAATCACAAAACTCAATCTGATCCACCAGCAGATCAACCACGGATCGCTCATCCTGCTCGCCCAGCGACTCACCGCGCGACTGAAGATCATCGACTGAACGGTAATCGCGCAGGAAGTTAAAGCCATCCACCACGGTAATCATGCTATCCAGCCGGGCATAGGCTGAAAGACTTTCACCCGCTTCATCTTCAAACGTAAAGGTTTCGGCGACCGGCAGCGGTTCAGAAATACCGGTAGACTCAATCACCAGGTGATCGAAACGCCCGGCCTGAGCCAGACGTTTTACCTCCAGCAGCAGATCTTCTCGCAACGTGCAGCAGATACAGCCGTTACTCATTTCGACCAGCTTTTCGTCGGTGCGGGAGAGCTGCGCACCGCCATCGCGCACCAGCGCAGCATCAATATTAATTTCAGACATATCATTGACGATCACCGCGATGCGACGTCCTTCGCGGTTGTTCAGAATATGATTAAGCAGGGTAGTTTTACCGGCACCGAGAAAGCCAGAGAGAACGGCAACCGGCAGACGGGGATCGTCTGATGTCAGAGCAGAGAGTGTCATGGTGTTACCTGTAAGAACGCAATTAAAGATATGTTATAACATAACATTAATGGATTTGTTTTCAACCCGGATTTGTGCTTTTGTTTTGGGTATCAAAGAGCGTTTAAAAGGAGCGGAAATGCAACAACTCACGCTTGTCCCGCGTCTGATGCCAGCCGTCAGGTGCGGAGAGAAAACCTCGACAATTCGCTGGCTGGAGGGCGATATCACCATTGGCCCGCTGAGACTGGTGAATCAGCAGGATGAAAATGACGCGGTAATCGTGTCGGTGACGCAGGTCGACACGCTGCGCTTAAGCGAAGTCGCCGCAATGCTGGGAAAACAGGAGAAATGGCCTGATGAGGTGCTGCTGGAAGGGATGCGCGAGCACTATCCGGAGATCAGGCTGAGCAGTGAGGTGCAGCTAATCACTCACCTCACGCCCGCAGAAACCCTGCAGAAGCTCCCTGAATAGTGATCAGCTGTGCTCAATCACCAGCAGCGCCATCGTATCGGCTTCCAGCGCCCGAAAGATATGCAGCTCGTCGCCCGGATAGGTAATGTAATCACCCACATCCAGCTCTACGGCGCTGTCCACCGGCCCCACCAGCGCCCGACCTTTAGCAATAATAATATGCTCTATAGTATTGGGAATATGGGGCTGCGATATGCGCTCACTGCCAGGCTGAACCTCCAGCAGATAGATATCACGCCGGACGCCAGGCGGGCAGGATGCCAGCAGAACCGCCTGATAGTCAGCCAGATCGGCGGTTACTGTCAGGCCCTCTCCACGGCGGATCACCTGCAGACGACGCGCATCCGGCTCCAGCAGCCGTGAAAACGGAATATTCAGCGTTACGCACAGTGACCACAGCGTCTCAATGCCCGGATTGCCATTACCCGCCTCCAGCTGTGAGAGCGTTGATTTGGCGATACCGGCGCGGCGCGCGACTTCGGCCAGTGACAGGCCGGCTCGCTGACGTTCACGCACTAAGGCATTGGCAATGATGCTGATAGGGGTATTCAAACGCACTCCTGATAAACGAAAAGTTTTTTATAACGAACGAATTGTTCGGCTTGTAAAACGCCGCTGCAGTGTTCATTATATCGGATTATACGTTCATTATGAGACAGAGAAATGCTTTTTCCGCAAATGCAGTTGCTGGACAAAGGGGTGATCAAAGCGATTTTTCTGGTCTGCCTGGCTGATGGAATTGTCGGTTTATCCTATGGCTCGCTGGCCTCCGCCGACGGGTTTCCGCTCTGGGTACCGCTGGCACTGTCAACGCTGGTGCTGGCAGGTGCGTCTGAGTTTCTGTTTATCGGCATTGTGGCTGGCGGCGGCAGTCCCTTTACCGCGGCCGCTGCGGGCCTGCTGGTGAATGCACGTCATCTCCCTTTTGGCATTGCGGTCAAAGATCTGGTGGGAAAGGGTTCCCTGGGCTGGTTTGGCTGTCACATTATGAATGATGAAAGCGTGGTGTTTGGTATCTCACAACCACAGCTTGCCCAGCGTCGCAGCGCGTACTGGCTGTGCGGCCTCGGTATCGGCTTAATCTGGCCGGTGAGTGTTATGACCGGGGCGGCGATTGGTCAGTTTATTCCTGATGTCTCAATGATTGGGCTGGATGCGGTGTTTCCGGCGATCCTGATTGCTCTGATCTTCCCGGCGCTGCGCCAGCGGCGAACCAGAATCCCCGCCACCGTCGGCGCGCTGCTCTCCTTACTGGCGACGCCGCTGGTTCCGGCGGGCATGCCAGTACTGTTCTCGCTGCTTGGCCTGCTGACATGGAGATCGCGCAAATGACGCATCAGGGAATGATCATTGCCGGCATCGCCATGCTGGCCGCCGGAACGTATCTGATGCGCTTTGCCGGTGTCAGGCTGGGAAATCGTCTGCCTATCAGCGAGCGCACTCAGCAGCTGCTCTCCGACGCTGCCACGGTGTTACTGCTGGCCGTCGCGGCGACCACCACGCTGTTTGAAGGCCAGCATTTTGCCGGTGTGGCACGGGTGGCGGGCGTGGGGTTTGCCCTGTTGCTGGCCTGGCGTCGGGCTCCACTGATTGTCATTATTCTGGGGGCGGCAGCGATGACCGCGCTGTTGCGTTTTCTCGGCGTGGCCTGATGCTGCTTTACACGACTTCCCCGGACATCACTGTAAAGCGCCTCCAGCGCCCAGGATTGCTATCTGACCGGGCATCACGGCATGATGGTCACTCATCACCCGCCGGAGTTTACGCATGAATCGTCCGCTACAGATTGGTCTGTTACTTTTCCCTGATGTTACCCAGCTCGATTTAACCGGCCCGTGGGAGGTATTTGCACGCACGCCCGGCGTGGAGTGCCATCTGATCTGGAAAAATCGTCAGCCGGTACGCTCCGATCGCGGCCTGTCGATATTACCGACTACCACCTTTGACGATTGTCCATTACTGGATGTGATCTGCATACCGGGCGGGCCAGGACAGATTGCCCTGATGTCGGATGATGAAACGCTGAATTTTCTGCGACGGCAGGCTGACCAGGCGCAATGGGTCACTTCGGTCTGTACCGGTTCGCTGGTGCTGGGCGCTGCCGGATTGCTGAAAGGATACCGAGCGACCTCACACTGGAGTTCCATCGATCAACTAGCTTTGCTGGGCGCGGAGCCAGTGAATCAGCGGGTGGTGCGTGACCGCAACCGTATCAGCGGCGCAGGCGTCACCTCCGGCATCGATTTTGCCCTGACGCTGGTGGCGGAAATCGCAGGAGACGCCGTCGCCAGAGCCGTTCAGCTGCAGATGGAATATGACCCCGAACCACCGTTTTCCTCCGGCTCGCCGCAGACCGCGCCGCCCGCGGAGGTGGCGCAGGCACGGGCGAAAATGGCTGAGTTCATTGCTACGCGCCGTGTAGCAACTGAGCGGGCCGCGCGGCGACTACAGGCTGATCAGCTTACGGACGCCGGGGATGCGCAACAGCAGAAGTGACAGCGCCATCGAGATGATCAGCGTCAGGGCGATGACCAGCAGTTTATCGCCCAGAGTCTGAATGCGGATAGCGGCTGCCAGCACACCAAAAATCAGGTAATGCAGGATATAAACACCGGTCATGGTCTTGCCGAGTGTGGTCAGAAATGAGGTCAGCCATTGGGCTTTATCCGGCAGCCGGATAGCGTTAATGCTGATCACGATCAGCACCACCAGCAGATAAACCTGTGAGCCGGTCAGCACCACATCATTGTGGGTCGCCAGAAAGCGCGCGATAAAGTAATAGCGCTCATACAGCCAGGTAAAGAGATACACCGCGGGCAGCAGTAGAAGGCTCACCTTTATGACTCTGGGTGATGTCAGTAACTGCATCACCCGTGGCGCAGCCATCAGTCGGCCCGTAAGGTAATAAAGTACCCAGGTCCAGATTCGGTACTGTGGCAGCAGCGAAAAGGCCCGCTGGTCCGGATAGAGGCTGGCGAGCAGGTCATAAGCAAAGGCCAGCACCAGCAACAATAAAATCCCTGCTGCCATTGCGCCAGGCCGCTGAATCAGCCAGTCGATTAGCGGATGCGAGATGTAAATGACAATCAGTGCAATCACAAACCACGGCTGGATCAGGTAGCCTTTGTGGTGCATCCCGGCAAACCAGAAAAAGCTGAACCAGAAGATAAAAATCAGCATAATGCGGCGAATTTTGCCAAGCTGCCATGCGGGTGTGTGCAGCTCGCCCGCGTCGAGATAGCCGCTCAGCAGAAAATAGAGCGGCGTAGCAATGGTCGAGATAAAACTCAGCACATTCAGCGTCAGATTAACGTCGTAATGGTAGCTGTCGTAACTCTGATACAGCGTGAAAAACGACACGGCGGTGATGCAGGCCAGCGTCTTCAGCATTGCCAGCCCGGTCTTATTCACCGTGTGCCTCCCGTCCGTGGAAGCAGCGATAGATCACCGGCAGCACCAGCAGGGTCAGCACCGTCGCAAATCCCAGACCAAAAATAATCACCACCGCCATGCTCTGGAAGAAAACGTCGCGCAACAGCGGCAGCAGGCCCAGTACGGTAGTAAAGGCCGTCAGCAGGATAGGGCGGAGGCGCGACGTCGCCGCATCAATAATCGCGAGCTGCAACGGCTTTTCCTGCCGGAACAGCCGGATCTCCTCAATCAGCACGATCCCGTTGCGGAGCAACATCCCTGACAGGCTGAGCAGCCCGATCAGCGCCATAAAGCCAAAGGGAATACCGGTGATCAAAAAGCCACAGGTCACACCAATCATCGCCAGCGGCACGGTGATCCAGATTGCGACGGCGTCACGCAGCGAGTTGAACATCAGCACGGTAATGATGAACATGGCCAGAAAGCCTACCGGCAGCGAACTCAGCAGACCACTTTGTGCTTCTCGTGAGCTCTCAAGTTCGCCACCCCAATCCAGTCGATAGCCCGCCGGGAGTTTAAGCTGATCGATCTGCGGCTGAACCCGTGCTACTACCTGCGCGGACGTTAAGCCTGAGGCGGGATCGGGATCCGTCTGCACCGTCATCACGCGCGTACGGTCACGACGCATAATCAGCGGGTTCTCCCACTCCAGCCGGAAGTCAGAAATCACATTGCTCAGCGGCACAAAGTGCTGCAGGGCAGCGCTCCAGAGCTGAATGTTTTCGATGTGATCAACACTCTGCCGCTCTTCATCAGCCGGATAGAGCATCACCGGCATCAGCCGCGATCCGTCCCGGAAAATGCCCACGGCATCGCCGCTGAAATTCATTCTCAGCGCCTGATCGATATCGCGCTTATCAATGCCCAGCTCCTGACCACGCAGTGCCGAATAGACCGGGCGGATCACTTTGCTGCGCTCCTGCCAGTCATTACGTACCGGGAACGTCGATCCATCCGCCAGAAAAATCGCATCCAGCTGGCTGCCGATGTGACGCAGCACTTCCGGATCCGGGCCGGTTACTCTCAGGGCAATCGCGCTGTCACTGGCGCTGCCAAACTGAATGCGCTTGATGCGCTGATTCACCTGCGGGAAGTTCTGCTGAATATAATGCTCGGTCTTCAGCGCCAGTGCATCCAGCTGCCGGGCATCCTTAACCCGCACCATAATCTGTGCGAAGTTGCTGTACTGGCGCGCCGCGTCATAGGTCAGGGTAAAACGCAGTGCACCCTGACCCACTGTGGTCACCGTTGCCGTAACAGCCGGATCCTGATTAATAAACCGGGCTATTTCCCCCGCAGTATCTGCGGTGTAGTGAATATCGGTGCCATAGGGCAGCCAGAGATCGGTAAAAAAGACCGGCGTGCTGGATGAGGGGAAAAAGTTCTGCTTCACCAGAGTAAAGCCATACAGCGACAGTGCCAGCAGCGCGACCATCGTCGCCAGCGTGATCAAGCGAAAACGCAAAAGGTCGCCCAGCGCCTGGCGGTAGAGCCGAAAAACGATGCCCTGGTAAGGATCGGAGAGGTCAGTTTTGGCGGGCTTCGCTGCGCCACGACGTTTCTCGCTCCAGTTAATAAATACCGGGGTCAGTGTCAGCGCGGTTACCCAGCTCAGCATCAGCGAAATCAGCAGCACCTGGAACAGCGATTTACAATATTCGCCGGTTGAGTCCTGCGACAGGCCAATCGGTGCGAAGGCAAGTATCGCGATAATCGTGGCACCCAGCAGGGGCAGGGCTGTACGGCGTACCATGCGGGAAATCGCCTGCTGTAAAGGATGTCCGCGCTGATGATCGATCTTCACCCCTTCGACGACGACGATGGCATTATCCACCAGCATGCTGAGCGAAATAATCAGCGCGCCCAGCGATACCCGCTGCAGTTCCAGTTTAAACAGGTACATGATCAATAGTGTGCCGAGCACGTTAAGTGCCAGTGATGCGGCAATCACCATGCCGCTGCGCAGGCCCATAAACAGCAGCAGCGTTCCCACTACAATTGCCAACGCCATCAGAAAGTTGAGGATAAAGCCATCAACAGACTGTTTCACCTCGTGCGCCTGATTGTAGAACACCTTCAGGCTGATCCCGGCGGGGGTATCCTGCTGATAGTGCGCTATCCGGGCGGAGAGCGCGTCGCCAACATCAATCACGTTGACGCCAGGCGCAAACGAAATGCCGATTGCCAGTGCCGCTTCACCATCGGCAAAGTAGATATTGGCCGGGTTATCGGTCACGCCACGTGTCAGGGTGGCGATATCGCGCAGATGCACGTTCTGCGGGCTGCCCGCAGGCAGAATGGGCAGATTCGCCAGGTCGTCGAGTGTCTTTAGCTCGCCGGTAGGGTGAAAACGGATGGATTCGCTGTCGACCCGCAGCGTGCCGGCACTGGCAACACTGTTATTCCGGTTCAGCAGATCGGCGATGCGCTGCGGCGTCATACCATAGGCGGACATTTTGCTGGCGGAAAGGGCAATGCGGACCTCCTCCTGCTCAACGCCCGCTACCGCGACTTTCGCCACGCCCGGCACCAGTACGAGATCGCGCCGCAGCTGATCGGCATAGTTACGCAGTTCGCTGTTCGTAAAGTCTTTGCCGTGGATAACGAAGAAATAGCCATACACATCGCCGAAGTCGTCGTTCACCAGTGGAGCCTGCACGCCTGGAGGAAACTGCCGGGCCGCATCGCCGACGCGGCGACGTAGCTCATCCCAGATTTGCGGCAGCTGATCGGCAAGATAGCGGGTGTGGATATTGACGGTAATCTGCGACAAGCCGTTGCCTGAAATAGACGTGACATTGTCCAGTGATGGCAGGCGCTGCAGCGCATTCTCCAGCGGCAGGGTCACCTCTTCTTCGACCTGCTGGGCTGACGCGCCAGGATAGTGGGTGACAATCACCGCCGACTTGATGGTAAACAGCGGATCCTCAAGGCGGCCAATGTTCAGCAGGGCATAAATGCCGCCCACGCCCAGCAGCAGAATAACCATCCAGATGCGAATGGGTTTATCAAGAAAGTGCTCCTGAATACGCATTATAACCCCCGCTCACGCTGCCAGATGCGCACCGCTTCACCGTCACGCAGCTCACCCACACCGGCAGCAACAATGCGGTCGCCCGGCTGCAGCCCGCTGATAATTTCAATGCCCTGCGCGGTAAGACGACCTACTTCGACAGGGCGATCTTTAATGCGCAGAGCCTCGCCATCCTGCTCAACCAGCCAGACGTGCGGCTGATTAGTGGGGCTGCGATCGGGATTGAACACCGCAGCCGCCGGTACCACCAGCCGCGGCTGCGCTGGGGCATTCGGCAGGTTATGCAGCTTAACGCGCACTGAGCCGCTAAGGCCGGCAACGCCAGGCAGATCATCGGGACGCAGCATGGTCAGCACCACCTGGTACGTCAGCGTGGCAGCGTCGGTCTGGCTGGTGTGCTCTTTATATTGCGCGTTGAAAAAGCGGCCTGGCAGGGCGTTAAACTGCACCTCCGGCTGATAGTGAATATTCTGGATGTCCAGGCTGGTAAAGAGGGTTTCAGGCAGCGTGAAGATAACATCGAGCAGATCGGCCCGGGTCAGCAGCGCAATCGGCTGTCCGGCGGCTACGACCTGATGATTACGCGCCTGTACTCTGGCAATCACCCCATCAAACGGCGCGCGCAGGGTCAGGAACTGTAACTCTTCCTGCGCGATTTTCAGTGCGGTAGCGGCGGCATCACGGTTAGCACGCTGCACATCCATTTCCGATTTTGAAACGGCGCTGCGCTGGGCCAGCGTGTTAAAGCGCTGAAATTGCCGCTCCGCCAGCTGTAGCGCGGTCTGACGATCGCGCACCCGTAGTGTCGCATCCGTGTCGTTCAGGGTGGCAAGAATTTGACCCGCTTTCACGGGCGTTCCGTCACGGATGTCGAGCTGTACCAGCTGGCCCGCCCTTTTGAAAGCCAGGTCGGTATTATCTCCAGCCTGAATACGGGCAGGAAATACCCGGATATTCTGCGCAATGTCCGGCTCAAGGGTAAAAACTTTTATTACGCGGGGTGGTGGCGCGTCCGGTTCTTTTTTTTCATCGCACGCTGTCATAAATAAGCAACAGAGAAAAACAGGAATAACCTTGCGTTTAATCATTTTATTCGCCTTAACATCAGCTATTTCACTGCGGTTTAATAAGCGTTAAGGCGTCATTAGCCTGGTGCTTATCGCCACCGGGATAAAAATATTTTTTAATATTCGTAATCTTATTTTAACGAGACGGCAGGGCCGCTTCGCCTGGATCGGGTTACGCTGCCATATGAGAGACCACCAGCCAGGTCAGTAAGCCGACTAATGTGGTTGCGGTGACCGCGAGAATAACGAAACCGCAAAGCATGATAATGCTCTGTTTTTTCATCAGAGTTTCCTTTTGCGAGCCAGAGTACAAGCCGAAGCACACTGCATCAGCATACTTAAACCTTACCTAAACAAAAACAACGTTGTTATTCTCATAATATAGGTTAGATTTAATTTAGCCATTTTATGTTATTCATCAGACGTTTCTTACCTAAATATGATATCGGTCATTACCGGCGGGAGCGGCTCCCCGCAAAATGCATGTCTTTTAATTGCGCCTTTAATTCATCGCTAAATGGCACGAGGTTTATATATGCTAAATAATGATAAGCAGGATAAAGCGTTAGCTTTATCTGAGCGCCCCTGGTATCAGCGTAGTGTAGTCGAGATATTTTCTGACCTGCAAAGCTCTCCAGCAGGATTATCGACTGCTGACGCACAGGAACGTCTGCATAAACAGGGGCCAAACGCGCTGCCGCAAAAAGCGGATAAATCAGCGCTGCTCAAATTTATCGCCCATTTTAAAGATGTGCTGATTTATATTCTGCTGGCCGCAGCGGTGATCACCGCGCTTATGGGCCACTGGGTTGATACCTTTGTCATTATCGGCGTGGCCGTTATCAATGCCCTAATCGGCTTTATTCAGGAGAGCAATGCCGAGAAATCGCTGAAAAGCATTCAGAACATGCTCGCCAGTGAAGCGATGCTGGTGCGGGACGGCAAACAGGTCACCGTCGCAACACGCGATATTGTGGTCGGTGACGTGGTGATGTTACGACCCGGCGACAAAATCCCGGCTGACCTGAGACTGTTTGAAGTTAATAACCTGCGGGTTGAAGAGGCGATACTTACCGGCGAATCAACGGTGGTGTCGAAGAAAATCGACACGCTGAGCGGTGAAAAATCGCTGGGGGACCGTCTGAATCTGGCGTTTTCCGGCACCACAGTCAGTTCCGGCACCGCCTCAGGTGTGGTCATCGCCAGTGGGGGTGACACGGAACTGGGCCATATCAACGAAATGATCAGCGGCATAAAAGAGGCTAAAACCCCGCTGCTGGTGCAGATCGACAAACTGGGTAAAGCGATCTTTTTCATCATCCTGCTGATGATGGTCGCTCTGTTTATCTTCGGTTACCTGCTGCGTGACATTCCATTGGGTGAGCTGTCTCTTTCCGTGATCAGCCTGGCGGTTGCGGCCGTGCCGGAAGGTCTTCCCGCTATCATCTCCATCATCCTGTCGCTGGGCGTGCAGTCGATGGCGCGCACTAAAGCGATTATCCGTAAGCTGCCGACTGTCGAAACACTGGGCGCGATGTCCGTGATCTGTTCCGATAAAACCGGCACGCTCACCATGAATGAGATGACGGTGAAAGCCGTAGTGCTGGCGAAGAGCCGCTGGCGCGTCAGCGGAAACAGCTATGAACCCAAAGGGGAGATTGTTGCTGAGCAGGGCGACGCAAGTGGACTCTCTGCGGCCCAGGATCCGCTGTTTCAGCAGTTCCTGCATGCGGTAGACACCTGTAATGAAAGCCAGCTGCGTCAGGAAAGTCAGGGTCACTGGACGATTGTTGGCGGCCCGACTGAAGGCGCGCTGAAGGTGCTGGCGGCGAAGGGCCAGACGACACCTCAGCCGGTTGAGGTGGTGAGCAAGCTGCCGTTCGATTCCCTCTATAAATATATGGCGGTCAGTTGTGTTGCCAGCGGCGAATCTTATGTGCTGCTGACCGGTGCGCCAGATGTACTGCTGACGCTGTGTCAGCAGCAGCAAACACCGGAGGGCGCCGAGCCGATTGATCGCGCTTACTGGGATGCCGCCATCACCACTTACGCCAGCGAAGGGCTGCGCACCGTAGCCGCCGCCTGGAAGCGAACATCTGCACCCGTTACCGCGCTGGACCATGCCGATCTGAAAAGTGACATGGTGCTGCTGGGTCTTGCCTGCATGATGGATCCCCCACGCCCGGAAGCGATTGCCGCCATCGACGAGTGTCAGAAAGCGGGTATTCGCGTCAAAATGATCACCGGCGACCATCAGGAAACCGCGATGGCGATTGGTCAGATGCTGGGTATTGGCAACAGTCAGGCCGCCATCACCGGCTACCAGCTTGAACACATGAGCGATGCCGAACTGGCCGACGCCGCAAAAACCTATGACATCTTCGCCCGAACCAGCCCGGAACATAAACTGCGTCTGGTGAAAGCGCTGGAAGCGAGCGGTGAGATCGTCGGCATGACCGGCGATGGTGTGAATGACGCACCGGCGCTGAAACAGGCCAACGTCGGCATTGCGATGGGCATCAAAGGCACCGAGGTGACAAAAGAGGCGGCCGATATGATTCTGGCCGACGATAACTTCGCCACTATCGCTGCGGCGGTGAAAGAAGGACGTCGCGTTTACGACAACCTCAGGAAAACCATTCTGTTTATCATGCCAACAAACCTGGCGCAGGGCCTGCTGATTATTATCGCGATTCTGATGGGCAATCTGCTGCCGTTGACTCCGGTACAGATCCTGTGGATGAACATGGCGACGTCGGCCACGCTGTCGTTTGGTCTGGCGTTTGAACCTGCTGAAGCCAATGCGATGCGCCGGCCACCGCGTAATGTGAAAGCGCATGTAATGGATGCTTATGCTATCTGGCGCGTGGTGTTTGTCGGCCTGCTAATCTCCATCAGTGCCTTTGTGCTGGAGGCCTGGCTGCAACCGCGCGGCTACAGCGCTGAGTTTATCCGCACCGTCCTCCTGCAGATGCTGGTCACCGCGCAATGGGCTTACATGCTTAACTGCCGTAATTCTGATGGCTTCTCACTGGATCGCGGTCTGCTGAAAAACCGCGGAATCTGGCTGGTGACGCTGGTACTGATTGTTCTTCAGGCGATCATTATCTATGTGCCATTAATGAATACGCTGTTTGGTACGCGCCCACTGCCAATTAACTACTGGCTGATTTCGCTAATTGTCAGCATCGCGATCTTCATTGTGGTTGAGATTGAGAAACGCCTCACCCGCGCATGGCGGGTGAAGACGGCGTCACTGAGTTAACTCTGACTCCGGGTCCTGCTGCGGATTGCTCGCCAGCAGGACCTTCTTAATCAGATAGGTCAGAGGAATAGCCAGTATCCCGCCCGTAATCCCCAGTAATGCCTGCCAGAAGAGAAACGCCAGCAGCTGTGTGGTGAGCGCCAGATTGAGTCGTTTACCAATCAGCAGAGGTTCAATCACCGAACTCAGGCAGAGGTTCAGCACCATAAAGAAGCCTGAGACCGCCAGCGCAACCTGTAAATCAAACATGATGTAGCTCTGGATCACTGGCGGAATTGCGGCCAGGAAAGAACCCAGCACCGGCACGTAGTTAAAAATAAACATTAACACGCCCCAGAAAAAGGCAAACTTCAGTCCGATCAGGTGTGCACCTAAACCCACGATGATCCCGCCAAGAATACTGGTCAATGTTTTCACCCTGGCATAAACAATAACGCTCTCAATTCCCTCCTGCAGCGCCAGATAAAAGGCCTGATTTTTTCCGCTGACCCGCTGCTGAAGCGCCGCTTTCAGCAGCGGCATCTCATAGAGCATGAACAGCAGCATCAGGAACACCATGATCCACCAGGAGATGACGCCGGGAATTTGCGTCAGAAATGCAGTGACGATGCGCACTATTGCCCCCGCATCCACAAAGGTCAGCAACTGGTCGGGCGTCATACCGATATCGAGGCGGGCAAAGGCCAGCGTCAGCTGTTCAAGCCGGGCCGCCAGCAGCACGGGCGCCTGGCGGCTGAGCTGCATCAAATCGGGGGTCAGCACGGTTAACTTGAGGATAGTGACCACCATGATCAACAGCATCAGCATAATCACCAGTAGTGACGAGACGATGCGCGGTATGCGTTTGTTTTCCAGCCGGGTAATCAGGGGATCAAGCATGATGGCCAGTAACATCGCCAGCAGAACCTGATTGATCAGCGGTGCTGCCAGATAAAGGCCGGTGAGAATAATGGTCAGACAGGCGAGGATAAACAGCACGCGTGCCAGTGGCGGCCACAGGGTAAACCAGCTCAGTCCCATGATTGGGCTCCTTCAGCAAAGATAAGCTGCAGTATAGATGAGGCTTAAGCTTCAGTGCCTTGCGTCAGGTCAGAGGGGGGAGGGTCTGGAGAAAGGTTATGAAATGCGTATCAGCGTCATAATGCATTGTTTAGCGGCTGGGAAAAAGATTTTCATTGCGGGACAAATCAGTCTATCTTAAAGGAAATGATCATTCTCTAATGGTGTTTGCGATGAACGATAACCGTTTTAAAGAGCGGGGACGACCGCGGGCGTTTGATACCGATGCGGCACTGGACAGCGCAATGCTGGTATTCCGGCAAAAGGGCTATCACGCCACCTCGATAGGCGATTTGGGCCAGGCAATGCAACTCACTACCGGCAGCATCTATAAAGCTTTTACCGACAAGCGCACGCTGTTTGCAAGCGTCTTTGCTCGCTATCTCTCAATGCGTAACAGCAGTTTAGCCGCGCGGCTGGCGCAATGTGAAAATGGCCGTGAGAAACTGGCGGCGCTACTCAATTTTTATGTGGATTCAGTGCGCGATGTCGAAGGTGAGCGCGGCTGTCTGGTCGCTGTCAGCGCCGTGGAGCTGCAAACTCTGGATGAGGAACTTGCCGGAGCCGTCAGCGCGGCGCTAATACGCAACCAGCAGAATCTGCAGCAGATAATCAGCCTGGGTCAGCAGGATGGTTCGATCAATCCCGCACTGGACAGAGAGGCCACCGCTTCGTTAATGCTTTGCATCGTGCTGGGGATGCGGGTATCCGGTAAAGTTGCTGCGACCCGGCCCGATGTCAGCATCATCCCCCTGGCGCTGAAATTACTCGACTAAATTTTTTATTCATTAAGGAAGTGATCGTTTCCTTATTTTCCGGAGGTTTTATGCACGTATATCCACTCTACCAGCACCACTTCATTAATATTGACGCGCAGCGGCTGCACTACCTCAGCGCAGGCAGTGAACACGCTGAGACTGTGGTTTTGCTCGCGGGTTTCCCGCAAAGCAGTTATGCCTGGCGGGAGGTTATTCCCTTGCTTGCCAGCCGCTTTCACGTGATCGCACCCGACCTGCCAGGGCAGGGTGATTCTGACTTTCCAGCCAGTGGTTACGACACTGACAGCGTGGCAGAGCGCATACTGGCGCTGCTGGACCTGCTGGGTATCGAACGCTTTCATCTGGCCGGGCATGATATCGGGGCGTGGGTCGCCTGGTCACTTGCGGCAGGCCATCCCGAAAAGGTCAGGCGTCTCGCGCTGCTGGATGGCGGCATTCCCGGCATCACACTGCCTGACTTACTGCCAATGGTGGGTGATAGCGCCTGGAAAACCTGGCATTTTGGATTTCACTGTGTGGATGATTTACCGGAAGCGCTGATCACTGGCAGAGAGGCGATCTACCTGGACTGGTTTTTTAACCGTAAGTCAGCTAATCCACATCGCATCGATGCGGCAGCCCGTTGTGAATATCTGCGCGTTTTTCAGCAGCCCGGAGCCTTGCGGGCCGGACTGGCTTTTTACCGCGCTTTTGCACAGTCGGCAGAGCAGAATCGACAGCGCGCGTTAACAGGCAAACTGGCTTTACCGCTGCTGGCTGTCAGTGCCGACCAGGGATCGATACCCGATATGGCCACCCCGCTGCGCACCGTAGCGCATCAGGTAAGCAGTGAAACTGTTCTCAACTGCGGCCATTTTATTCCCGACGAACAACCCGAGAAATTAGCGGAAATACTGGCAGACTTCTTTGTTCCCTCTCCGGATAAAAGCGCAATATCACCTCAGTGACAGTAGGGAAAGTAATGTCGTGTGGCGGATTATTAATATTATTGCTGATCCGCTGTTATCTCATACAGGTTTCCAATAAATAACACTATCTTATTGATTTTTAAGCATGTAGAGCAGGCTGTTGCGCGTTGCTTTCTGTCGCGTGCTGTGAATAAATAAACGGTCATCAACGTCCGCCATCAGGATAAGATTAAAATAGCGGTCGGCAGCAAAGTGCCGATCGCATATTGCCGGGGCTGCTATGAATCAGGAAAAAGCACGACTGGCCGGGGAAATAAAAGCCAGAGTTAATGAACTTGAATCGCAGTTAGTGGCGATTCGACGTGATATCCATGCGCATCCGGAATTAGGCTTTGATACGCTGCGTACCGCCAGCCTGGTCACAGAGTATCTGCAGGCGCTGGGACTCAATCCCCGCACCGGCGTTGGTCGCAGCGGTGTTGTGGTGGATATCGACGGCGCAGAGCCGGGTAAGACGCTGCTGTTGCGCGCCGACATGGACGCGTTGCCAATCCATGAGCAGACCGGTTTACCGTTTGCCAGCCGCCATCCCGGAAAAATGCATGCCTGTGGGCATGATATTCACACCGCAACGATGCTGGGTGTGGCAACGATCCTGCCGCACTATCGTCAGCAGCTCAAAGGCCGGGTCCGGCTGATATTCCAGCCCGCGGAGGAGACGCCAGAAAGTGGCGCTGAGGCGATGATTGCGGACGGCGCGGCAGATGGCATTGAATGGGCCGTGACCCTGCATAACAAGCCTGAACTGGCTGCGGGGGAAGTCGCCCTGACGCGCGGGGCCAGCACCGCCTCCAGCGATGAATTCGACGTTACGGTACATGGCGTATCGACCCACGCGGCACGTCCTCACATGGGCACCGATCCGATTATCGCGACCGTGCATCTCATCAGCCAGCTACAGACCCTCATCTCACGTGAACGCGATCCCGCTTACTCCGCCGTACTAACCATCGGGCACATTCAGGGTGGTACCACCCACAATATCATTCCCGATAGCTGCCTGTTTCAGGGCACCATCCGGACTAAGTCGCCGGAAGTACGCGCTGCTATGGAAGCCTCGTTTAAACGGATGTGCGAAGGGGTGGCGCTGGCGCAAAACGTACGGGTGGAGGTTAACTTCCAGCGCGGCGTGCCGCCTCTGATGAATGACGATCGTTTGATCGATTCACTGGAACAGATTCTGTCGCATCAGTTTGATAAGCCCATCATTGCGCAGCCCAGCGCCAGCTTTGGTGCCGAAGATTTTTCACTGTTCACGGAACGGGTACCGGGCTGCCAGATTCATATTGGATCGGCCACGCCGGGCCGTGACGATCACCTGCATAACTCCGACTATCAGCCGGACGAACGCAGCATTGCCGCCGGGACGCAGGCGCTGACCCGCCTTGCAATTGATTTACTCTCTTAATAATAAATAAATGAGGTTTATATGATGATGCGTAACCGCCTGTTCACGGCTTCTCTGACCGTCGCGCTGCTCGCCACTTCCGCGTTCAGCCAGGCGAAAGATTTCGGCACCCTGAAGTTTGCGACTGAAGCGGCTTATCCTCCGTTCAACCAGACCACACCGAGCGGCAAAATCGTCGGCTATGAGCCGGATATGGTGGCGGAACTGGCTAAACGTGCTGGCTTTAAATATGAAATCATCGCCCAGAAATGGTCGGGCATGATCCCAGGTCTTATCGACGGTAAATATGATGCGGTGATCGATGCGGTGACCGTAACGCCAAAACGTGCTGAAGCGATCGATTTTACCCATCAGTACACCGTCAGCGTCTCCAGCTTTGTGACTGCGAAAAAAAGCCCGCTGGCCACGCTGCCAGGCAGCGGCACGATTGTGACGGCGAATGATGACGCCGGCATGAAAAAAGCAATCGACGATCTGAAAACCACGTTCAAAGGCAAAACCATTGCGGTGCAGGTCGCCACCATTCAGGCGGATTTCCTTCAAAAATACCTGGGCGATGTTGCCACTATCCGCACCTATCAGGCGGGTCCTGAAACCTTCGCCGACCTGATGAATGGCCGGGTGGATGCCGTCATGGCGTCTCGTACCAACCTCAACGCCTTTGTGAAAAAACATACTGAGTCGATCAGCAGCAGCGGCTATGGCTTCTCCGGTGGCGTGCTGGGCGCAGGCTCGGCGATTGGTCTGCGTAAAGGCAACAGTGAGCTGCAGCAGGTGCTGAATCAGGCGCTGGACGCCATGATCAAAGATGGGACGCTGAGCAAACTGTCGATCAAATGGTTTGGCGAAGATGTCGCGCCGAAAGCGTAACCGCTGATGCTGATGAATATTGACTGGCAGATACTGGGCTTCGGGGATGAGGGCTGGGGTGGCGTGCTGCTTAATGCCGCCGCCGTTACCGTCAGCGTATCGATATGCGCCTGGCTGCTGGGTGCGTTGCTGGGCAGCGTGCTCTGCTGGATACAGATTGCCGGTTCGCGCTGGCAGCAGCGACTGGCGGCAGGCTATATCACACTGTTTCGCGGCGTGCCGGAACTGCTGGTGATCTACCTCTTCTACTTCGGTGGACGACAGGTGGTCTCAACCGTGGGCACCGCGCTGGGCTTCCAGGGACCGTTCGATGTGAACGGCTTTGTGGCGGGCGCGATTGCCATCGGGCTGATCTCTGGTGCCTATCAGAGCGGGGTATTCCGTGGCGCCTTCTACGCCATTCCCGGCGGAACGCTGGAAGCGGCGACCGTGACCGGCATGGGGCGGCTGATGATGTTTCGCCGCATTATCGTGCCGCAGGCGTTACGCACTGCGCTGCCCGGCATGGGCAACCAGTGGCAATCGGTGATCAAAGAGTCGGCGCTGGTCTCGGTCACCGGACTGGTGGAAACGATGAACCAGGTCTCCACCGCAGCCAACTCCACCCAGATGTCCTTTTTCTTCTACAGCGTGGGTGCGGTGATCTACCTGATTATCACCACCTGTTCCGATATGGTTTTCCGCTACGTGGAAAAGTTTGCGATGCGCGGTCAACAGCGCGTGAAGGGATAAGGAGTCCACGTGGATATCATGTTTTTACAGCAGACGCTGCTGGCGCTGCTGAAAGGATTGCCGCTGACCATCAACCTGGCGCTGCTCTCACTGTCTGGCGGTGGCGTGCTGGCGCTGCTGCTTAACCTGCTGCGCATGACGCGTGTCGGCAGCGTTTTCTGTCGCTTCTACGTCTGGCTGTTTCGTGGTACGCCGCTGCTGATACAGATCTTTATGGTCTATTACGGTCTTGGCAGTTTACCGGCGGTGCGGGAAAGCCTGTTCTGGCCGCTGCTGCGCGATCCCTACTGGTGCGGCTTGCTGGCGCTGATTCTGAATGATGCCGCCTACACCTCGGAGATCCTGCGCGGCGGGCTGCGTGCCGTCAGTCAGCAGTCGCTGGAGGCCGCTAAAGTCTCGGGCATGTCGTCGTATAAAATCTTTACTCGCATCACTTTACCGATTGCGATTCGGCAGGCATTGCCGGCTTACAGCAATGAGATCATCTCGATGATCAAAGCGACGTCGCTGGTCAGCACTATCAGCCTGATGGAGATGACTGGCATTGCCGACTCGATAGTCTCTTCCACTTTCCGGGCGCTGGAGGTGTTCCTGAGCGCAGCGGTGATCTATCTGATACTCACCATGCTGGTCAGCAAAGGCGTATCGATGCTGGAACGACGCTTATCACCTTACTATTTTGGAGCACGCTCATGACCGCACCCACCATCATGCTGAGTCATCTCAGAAAGAGTTATGCGGGACACGAAGTGCTGCACGACATCAGCCTGACTGCGCAGGATGGCGATGTGATTTCGCTGATCGGTGCCAGCGGCTCAGGCAAAAGTACGCTGCTACGCTGCATTCCGTTTCTTGAAGTGCCACAGGCAGGCGAAATTGCGGTCGGCGAGGTGAACGTCACGCTGGATAACGCCGACGAAAAACTGAGCCGCGAGCAGCGCCGTCGCATCAAGCTGATGCGAATGCAGCTCGGCTTTGTATTTCAGAGCTTCAACCTGTGGCCGCATAAAACGGTGATGCAGAACATCATTGAAGCACCGGTTCATGTGCAGAAGCGCAGCCATAAAGAGGCGATTGAAGAAGCAGAAGCGCTGCTCCATAAAGTGGGACTCTATGCAAAACGCGACGCCTGGCCGTCGCAGCTTTCCGGCGGACAGCAGCAGCGCGTGGCGATTGCCCGGGCGCTGGCGCAGCAGCCGAAAGCGATCCTGTTTGATGAGCCGACCTCTGCGCTGGATCCGGAGCTGGTGGGTGAAGTACTGCGGGTGATCCGCAGTCTGGCAGAAGAAGGGCGCACCATGATTATCGTGACTCATGAAATGGGCTTTGCGCGTGACGTGTCGAACAAAGCGGTGTTTCTGCATCAGGGGATGATTGAGGAGTCGGGTTCACCGGAACAGGTGTTCCTCGATCCGATCTCGCCGCGCTGTCGTGCCTTTGTGAACAGCCACTTTGAGCGCAATGCAGGCTAAAGCAACCGGGATGATGCAATCTGGCTTCAGCACTGATGGCTATTGGTTGAAGCCATGTTCAGGATTAATCACTCTGGCGCAGGCCGCCCGTCAGCTGGATAAACACCTCGATCATCTTCGGCAGTGCCTTTTCCGGGTCACGGCTGGAGCCGACCCAGAGTGCGGCATTCAGCGCTGCGCTGTTCAGCAGATGCGCGGCGGCATCGGCGTCTACCGGCTTGATCGTTCCGCTTTCGATCAGCTTCACAATCGTTTCGCGCGTGGCTGCCAGACAGCTGTTCTGGCTGGGCCATTGCGCGGGATCGCCCAGAAACGCCGGGCCATCGCGCAGCACAATACGCTGCACTTCGGCCTCCATGGCTAACTGAATATAGGCAATGCCTTCTGCCACCAGCTTCTCCCACTCATCTGCCACGCCAGATGCGGCTGCTTTAGCCCGCTGCGCCATCTCACCATCAACCTGTGCCACGACCGCTGCCAGCAGCCCTTTTTTATCGCCGAAATTATGGTAAAGCGCACCACGGGTCAGGCCAACGCTGGACGTCAGTTCATCCATTGATGCTGCCGCAAACCCTTTTTCAGCAAATGCGGTGCGCGCCGCTGCAATCAGCTTTGCACGGTTCTCTTCCATTGTTTCAGCGCGACGTTTAGCGGCCATGAGATCTCCTTTCACATACGGCTCGTATATCATTTGACATACGCAGCGTATGTGTGATTAATATGACATACGCCGCGTATATTAAATCATTCCTGTGTACGCCGCATCCTGCTTTGCCGACTGGCGTTATGAAAGGAACCACTATGATTACGCGCGAAACTGTTTTTCCCGCTGACCGCCATGCCCTTTATCAGCAGCATGGTTATTCTGCTGCCATCCGATCAGGCGATCTGCTGTTTGTCTCCGGTCAGGTGGGCAGCCGTGCTGACGGCACGCCCGAACCCGATTTTCCTGCTCAGGTTGAACGGGCGTTTGAAAATCTGGCGGCAACACTCGCTGCAGCAGGCTGCACTTTTGACGACCTGGTCGATGTCACCACGTTCCACACTGATCCGGAGAACCAGTTTGAAACCATCATGCAGGTGAAGCAGTCCATTTTTCCGCAACCGCCTTACCCTAACTGGACCGCGGTGGGGGTCACCTGGCTGGCGGGATTTGATTTTGAAATCAAGGTGATTGCCCGCATTCCGGCACAACAAAAATAATCCGCTGATGCCGCAAGAAAATAATTAAAATTTTTTGCATCCGTTTTCTTCACTCATTCGTATTAACAGATGAGGGCACATCGGCCCTGTCTGCAAACTCAATGAGGGAAGTGAAAATGAAACCATTCCTGCCAACTCTGCTTTTTTCTGCATTAGTTTTCAGCGGTGCAACCTATTCCGCATCCATGGACAGCGATACGGTCATGGTTGGTGGCGCTGCCATGTACCCGTCAAAAAATATTGTTGAGAATGCTGTTAACTCGAAAGATCACACCACGCTGGTCGCGGCGGTTAAGGCCGCCGGTCTGGTTCCGACACTTGAAGGGAAGGGGCCATTTACCGTTTTCGCGCCGACCAATGCCGCCTTTGCAAAATTGCCGCAGGGCACCGTCGACTCTCTGCTTAAGCCAGAGAGCAAACAGAAGCTCACCAGCGTTCTGACCTATCACGTGGTCGCAGGAAAACGGGACATGAAAGCACTGGAGAAAAAAATCAAAGCGGGTGGAGGCAAAGCGGAGCTGAAAACGGTAAATGGCGCATCCCTGCGGGTGATGGCAAACGGCCCGCACAACATTCAGCTTAAAGATGCTCAGGGCAATGTCGCTAACATTACCACTTATGATGTGAATCAGAGTAACGGCGTCATCGACGTTATCGATACCGTGCTGATGCCGTAAAGCGTTACTTATACTGTGTGTAGCCACTGATACTGTGGCTACATCTTTAACAGGGAAGCCGATGACAAAAACTGTGCCTCAAATTCAGGCTGACTTAATGAACCAGATTGCCTGCGGCGATAAATCTGCGCTGGCGCAGCTCTATCATGTCCTCTCTCCCCGGCTTTACGGCATTATTCTGCGTATGGTCAGACGGCGCGACTGGGCAGAAGAGATCCTTCACGACACCTTTACTCAAATCTGGCAGTCGGCAAACGACTACGACCACAAGCGCAGTCAACCGCTGATCTGGCTCAGTCACATAGCAAGAAACAGAGCGATCGATTTTCTGCGCAAACACGAGAACAGATGCTGTTCGATTGAGGAAATCAGCGAAGCTGAAGCGGGTTTTCAGCGTTCACATCTATCTGACGAAAGTCCTGCTGAAGCGCGCCGCCTTCAGCACTGTATGGCGCAGTTACCGTCAGAACAGCGACAAAGCCTTTCGCTCGCATATTATCGTGGCCTGTCACAGAGTGAGATCGCACTTTCCATGAGACAGCCCGATGGCACGGTAAAAAGCTGGATACGTCGCGCGTTAACCCATATTCGGGGTTTTGGCCTGGAACTGGGACTTATGATACTTCCTGGCGCAATACGTAAACGTGCAAGTTTATAAACTACCAGTGCAGGAATAAACATCCTGCACACACTGGCGTGAGCAGGAAAATTGATCATATGTTCTTTGTTGCGCTTCTTTTGCAGAAAGCGATTAATAAAGTCGCGCCATCATGCATGTCATCAATCACCACTTCAGTAATAAATGCCGGAACGTCTTTTATGGTCACTCTTTCTGACAATCAAACCTCTTTACGGCCCAGATACCGCTCTTTCATCAGCGACAATTTAATGCCGATATCCAGCGCTGGCGAGGGTGGCATGATATTGGCTTTGCCCAGCGACAGCATATCTGCAATATGCGGGTTATCCTGTTTCATCATGAAATCCGCCAGCAGCGTGCCTGCCACGGTCTGCTTTGAAATGCCTGCGCCGTTACAGCCGCACGCCGTGCAAATAAATTTGTTCAGCATTCCCCATTCCGGCGCGCCGTTACGCGTGACGCTGATGGTGCCAGACCAGGTATGGGTTATCTTCACACTGCCCAGCGTTGGATAGACTTTCTTAAATAAGTGCTCATGCAGCTGGGTTGCCTCATAAGTCCGGGCCGCATTTACCTGCCCCCTGAGCGCGGGTATGACATGCTGGCGAATCAGGAAACGGCGATCTGAGGTAAAACGAAAGGTCGCTCCGGCAATGGCGTTAACCGGCGTGAGTCCCCAGCTCTGCATGGGGGGCAGGGTAGCCAGTTGTTCGTCCGTCAATGGATCGGTGATGCTGGCGAAGGTTGCCATGGCAGCCTGACGCGAAAGTCCCGGACGCAGTTTCTGGTGATAGTGCATTGGTGGCCAGCATCACTTTTGGCGATTTAATCACCCCAAAAGATGTCAGCACTTCAGCCGTGCTGCCGTAACGGATCCCCAGCACGGGTGTGTTATCGAAGCGCTGAACATTCTCAGGTAAACACGCGTTCAGGCCAGCAATCAGCTGTGCTGGATTAACCAGCACGCAGCCCGGTGTATAAATCCCTTTGCTGTAAAAGCGCGTACCGAGTTTATGGTACAGCTCCTCACTGTCTGACATCTGCCACGGCTCGTTCATCAGATCGAGATGGCTGACATATTCCTTTAAAATAGCGTCGTTACCACGTTCAGCCTGACAGTGATATTTACCGACCTGTTCCCAGTCGCACTGAAGATGATGCTGGGAAATAACCTGCTCCAGCTGACGAATGCCTTCCTGAAGCAAATTCCGGTATGCGTTTGCCTTTTTTAATTCGGCAGTTGAGCTGCCAATATTATGCGGCAGGCCGATAACGAAGCCGGAATTACGTGCCGATGCGCTTTGCTGTGTGCTATGAGCTTCGACGATAATGATTTTCAGGTTCGGATTAATGTCTGCAAGGCGGCGCGCAAAGGCGACGCCTGCAAATCCTGCCCCGACGATGACCCAGTCTGCAGTGATATCGCCCTGCAACGCAGGCTGTGGCGGAAAACTGTGCTCACCCGCAGGCCAGCCCGGTTGATTATGATTGAATGGTATCGATGCGTAGCGCAATTCCCTATGCCTTATATGAAAAATAAAGCAATTTTATAGGGGAAAGCGGGATGTCTGTGCCAGCGGTAATCTGACTAATCTTGATTTCAGACAAGTTAAATAAAGTGTTTTTTTCTGCACAACCCGGTGTGCACGGATTTGCCGAGAGGAGAGGATAACGCGCCCACAGATTTGCTCTTCAGGACCGAAAAATCACGCTGTGAATTTCAGCCACCACCTGTAACGTTGCCTCTTGAATGCTCCCTTCATTGCGACATAAAAACCAGCCGTTGCTGGCAACTTCCTGCTCAAACGCGCGGGTGGAGGCGATATGTTCTTCCAGGCGGTGAATTACCGTACTTCCCAGGCCACGCGATCGTGCTGCGGCTCTTTCCCAGGAAATTTCCGGCGCAGTGACCACCCCGACATGCAGATCTGGCGTGCGGACGTTGTGCTCACGGTTTAGCTGCAGAACCTCTGTAAAAGGAATCATCCGTCGAAACGCGGCATCTGATGGATACCAGCGATCCATCAGGATAACGCTGTTTTGCGGCTGTTTAGTCAGTACGTTCTGTGAAATCCAGGCACGGCTGACAGCAAAACGCTGACAGATTTCCCATTCCAGATCTGCTGAGGGATCTCTGGCAAGCCGGTTAACCAGCGCCATGGATTCTGCCCTGAAAGGATCGCTCTTTCTCTCACTGAGTCGGATCACTTTCATGTTGTCTGCCCTCAGCACTTGCGTGATGGCTTCCAGCAATGTGGTCTTGCCAGCGCCCTTCGGCCCATCCAGAGAAACAAACAGTTGACGATTCATGACTGGAGTGACGATAGAGTCAGGATTTCAGTAAAACGCACATTTGCCAAAAGCATGTTATTTCCTGGTGTGAGAAGCGGATAGTGTCTTAAACCGTGGGCCATTTTTGCGAGAACAAAATGGAGGAGTATTCACAGACAATAATGGATACGATAAACGGCTCTGCCTGGCAGGCCCTATCATCCTATTTTCGGATGCATGGAGTAAAACCTGCGTCCTATAGTTTACGGGAACAGCCTGGAAAACAGAAAGTTCCTGATTTAGTCTGCTGACGGAGGGTTTGAGAGAGAAACGGACCTGAACGCATGCGACGCTCATGTAAACGCAGGACAAAAATCGTTTCTGACAGGGAATCGCATCGCATCAGTTAATCCGTAACGGGTAACATTTTGTCCAGTTGTAGTTGATCTTTGCCAGCGTCAGTTCTCCGGCGACATCCCCAAAATCAACGGTCTGACGTTCCAGAAAATAGCGACGTAAGGTCACGGGTAAAAAAGCCGCGTTGTAGCGCAGCAGGGTGCTGTGCCAGAAGGGGGCCGGTAAAGGGCTGCCGGAATGACGCATCAGCAGCTCATGTTTCCAGTCAGAATCGAGCACTTTTTCGCAGAATGACTGGCGCATGGCTACGGCAGGACTTTCAGGGATCCCTGCGAGCAACAACTGACCGGGCAACGCAACGAGCCGGAGATTCCTGATAACGATTTTCTTCGCATCAAGTCCGGTCCAGATAGCCGTCAGCTGATCCACCTTTTCGGGCAACGACGCGTCTTCGTGATAGAGCGGCAGGGTCAGAGGTAAAAAGGTAAAATGAAAACCGTCTGCTGGCAGAACATCGGCTTGTGGATCATCTCTGGTGAGTTGCTGCAGTTCACACAGCAGACGTGTGACATCAGAGGATACAGACGGCTGTATGCCTGCTGCGAGAGCGAATTTTACCGGATCGTAGTAGTTCCCTTGCCTGATATCGCCAATGCCTGCATTTTCTCCCCATATCGCAACGGTATTCTCATTTGCAGAACGGTAGATGTTGTGCAGATTCATCGATTTCATATCAGCCCTTTTGCCATTTAAATCTGTTTGTCGCTAAGGATATTTCTGACTAACGTTTCAGGCTACCTGATTAATCTTTAAGTGATCATTTGGACATTAAAAAAAATGTGAAAGGTTAATTCAGTGCGGATCTCATCCGAGGTGTCTCTGTGGCACATCGCGCACGTTTAACAAGGTGCTAAACGTGCGCCTCGGCCTTGTAGCGGACAGTGGCAATTTTTGCAGACTGGTAGGTAATCTGACGCAAAAAGGCATTCGAAACATAATGCAGTATCAGCTTTTAACACGCCAAAATTCCAGAATTTCCCTGGTAGCCAGATGTACATGGAAAATGGCTGGACAGCCATTATGGCGACTCGGGGCAGAGGCCGGTTTTCAGTCAAAGGAATCGACAGGGATGATGCACGAACTGGAACGCTGGATGGTGCCGGATAAGCTGCCATTGCTCAGGCTGGCACAATCCGGTGTTTTTTAGGGAGGTTTGGCATTTGCCTGAGCTGGCAACTCCATCAGCTTTTGCAGTTCAGGTCCTGCAGCACGACGTATCAGCATTGTTGTACTGTCTGTTTAGTCTGCAGGCATGAGGCCGCCGGAGTAATCAATCTCCGGCAGACCGCGTTAACAGCATACGGATAATTACTTAGATGCCCTGGTTCCGCTCATCCCGGGAGAACCATCATGTCCTCCCTGACTCCCGCCGCTGCCACCCTGACCGCCGACGCCGCCTGGAGCGGCATCGCCGCCGTTTCCGCCATTACCTGATCCGTCACCATTACCTCCGTTTCCACCATTTCCGCCGTTTTCCCCCCCATTACCGCCGTCGCCGCCATCTCCGTTGCTGCCAGAACCGGCATTCCCTCCGTCTCCCCCGTTTCCACCACCACCATCACCGCCACCACCACCATCACCGCCACCACCACCATCACCGCCGGGTGAATTATTCCCGCTTCCTCCGTTGCCACCATTCCCTCCATCGGCTCCGTTTGTGCCTCCATTTCCGCCATTTCCGCCATCTGAGTTGGAACCCGTGCCAGCGTTACCGCCATTTCCGCCGTTTTCACCCGGACCACCGTCACCGCCGTTTCCACCATCCGAAATCAGTGATAAAGAAGCAGAAAATGGGCTCGGGTATGCCGGAGATGCATAACCGTAATGTGTTAAAACCGCCAGCAGCAGAGTGGAGCACCGTAGTAAGGTTCGGCATCGTTTACAGATGTTGTGACGGGTCATTGTTACCTCCATCACCGCCAGCCCCGCCGGGGGCGTTATCTGTTGATCCGCCATCACCACCGTTTCCGCCATTGGCGCTACCGGGTGTACTTTTATGATGTTTATGGTGCTTGTGACGGGTTTCAGTCCCGGCGCCTGCACCGTTCCCCCCATTTCCGCCGTTACCACCTGCAGCAGAACCGTTACCGCCATTACCTCCGTTCAGACAACCGGTGCCTGGTACGCCATTTTTACCATTTTCTCCGTTGGGTGAAGTGGCGTTCCCATTCTGTCCATTCTGACTTTCACAGTCAGACAGCTGGATAGCGCCCTGCGGCAGTGTCTGACTGAAGACTGGAAGGGAAAAAAGAAGTCCTGCCGAAAGCGGTATGAGAATCAGAGTGTTGAGCAGCTTTGACATAAAAGTTCCATCCTTTAATTAATAGCCGCCTTCCGGAGGCGACCATTTTTAGTAAGATTTAACAGCCTGATTACGCGCCGCCGCCGTCACCACCACCATCACCGCCGTCACCACCGCCGGAACCATTGCCGTTAGCTGAGCCGTTGCCAGTGCCGTTACCATTACCGTTGTCGTTCCCGTTACCGCTGCCGCTGTTATTACCGCCATCTCCGCCCGGGCCACCTGGAGAATTGGCTCCAGAGCCGCCGTTACCGCCGTCACCACCATTCGCATCGCTAATAAGTACGAAGGTATGGGAGAGGTGGTCAGTAAGCGGTTCGTTAATTAACGGTGCGGCGACAGAAATTCGCGCCGCAGAGAGAACAAAAAGACCTAAAGCAAGAGTTAGTTTTTTGTGTCTCATAATCCATCCTTAAAGGTAAGAAATACATGAGATAATCGCGGCCCATCCCGTCAGTAATGAGCCATTTGATTAAAGGTAAATTCATTAAAAATTAAAATCACAGGAGTGTAATGAAACGTATATCGGTGTCTTAGGATGTTTTCATTTGAATTTGAGCGGAGACATCGGAGGTGTTAATTCTTTGTCAGGTCATTGAGTGTATATAAAATTTAAGGCTAATAATTAATCTGCTAATGGTTTGCTCTTTTCATGAACATACACACATTACACTCTTATTAAAGTGGTTTTCTATCAACAAAAAAAGTGGCGTATATAAATTTAAGAAAAAAGGCGAAAATGTCATTTCTGTATAATTATGCTGACTATTAAGAGGGATGTTCTGATGGATATTATTTAACGATTCTGAACTAACTTTAGCGAACCTTTGAAATACAGATATTTCAGGAGGTACTGCCAGAACAGCTACAGACGGGACCTTAACAGCTAAGGAAACGGCTCAATATCGTTCGGCTGCAAAACAGTAATGCTGTGAGAGCGTTCAGTGTGCGGCCGGTTAATAGTTCGCGGTAGCTTCTCAAACAACCAACTGCCGGAACATGGCCCCCTTCAGCTCCCCGGCGTTGCCGGGTCGTCGAGCTCCACTGCGCTAACCGGCAGTGCCGCTAAGCTCTGCCGAACCGCTAAGCGTTCCGGGCCTGACGGCCAGGGTCTGATGGCGAAAGGCAGGGTTAGCCTCAGCAGCCTGCTTACCGTGCGTAATGAGCGGAAAGCGGACTTTGTATTACCGGTATCATTGAACTCTTAGAGCATTCCACTCATCGCGGGTGATTTCCCAAAGCTCAGAATCCAGAAGGCCGCTGACATACTCCTTCTTAACAGTTTTGATAAGCCGCATTCCGCTAGTGACCGAAATACGCTGAGAGCGGCGGTTAAGGGCTGCTTTAGGTGCGCGTAACACCGGTTTATTCAACACATTGAACCAGTAATCTGTAGCCGCAATACTAGCCTCACGCATATAGCCCTGACCCTGATATTCCGGTGCGAGCCAGAATCCACGATTGTTATCTTCTTCATCGTAAAGACAGATCAAGCCCATAACTTTATCTGGTATCTCACGATTTCTGATAGTCCAGAACCATGCAATTCCTTTCGCCATGTCAGGCAGAGCAACGTTATTGACGTAATTTTCTGCACCATTCTCTGGATAAGGCCAGGGGACCGATGCCACCATATAGCAGACTATTTCCCAGCGGGGATAAAGCGTCTGGATCTGCTTAGCATCTTCGGCGAGTAATGGTTTTAAAAGCAACCGATCTGTTGTAAGTGTGGGGGTTAGCATAGGCAGTTATCCTTACTGGTTAATAAATTCCTGATCAGATTCTGTTTACCTTACGAAAAATATGCACATACCGTCATCTGTTACATCATGCAAAGATGGTATTACGGCTTCAGCGTCCGCTTCTGGCACGAAGCGGACGTTGTGCAGGCCAATGTCCGCTTTGAGCGAAAAGCGGTCATGAACCCTGAAGAATATGCAAAATTTGAGGAATGGCAGGACGACCCTACACAACGACTGTGGAATATGTGGACATACGTGCATGTGCGTGACGTTGCGCAGTCCATTGAGATTGCCATTGAATATGATGCGCGGGGTAAGGATGAATTTTTTATTCCCAGCGACGTAACTTGCATGCGTACACCTACCCAGGAGCTGCTGGAGAGATATTATCCTCATACTGAATGCCGCAAACAATTTGAAGGAAATGAGTCGGTGCTTTCCAGCGAAAAAGCGATGCGCGTGCTGGGCTACAAGCCTCAACATCGCTGGATGGATAAGGCGTAAAGGCATCTAGAAGGCGCTCTTCAGGATAATAATAAGCCTGTGATCAGCGCCTTCACCTTCAGCCGGTTGCAGACAGGTTTTGTGCAATCGCTCCGGCTGAGTATTGCCAGTCTTTAATCAGACTGGAATGTCCTGGTCGTTCAAAAACGTAATCATGTGTTTAGCCAGTTCCTGAGGATTTTCCTCAGGGATCCAGTGCCCGCTGTGTTCTATCACCACATGCTCCCAGTTTTCTGCAACTTCTGCCATCATTCCTGGCATTATTCTGGTGAAGTCACTTCCCTCTCCAGTCGCTGCCAGTAAGGGCATCTGCAGTTTGCCTTGGCTGATGACAGCTCTGTTATCTTCTGCATCCTTTCTAAAGGCGCGATAAAGCTCAAAGCCTGCACGCATTGCGCCGGGCTGGCTGAAAGCCCGGACGTAATGTTCAAAAGCAGCTCTGTCGATTGCCTGATAGTCCCATGCCAGATCGTGAAAAAAACGCTCCAGATAGAAGGCCTCATTTCCACGCGTCAATGCCTCCGGAACATCTCTTGCCTGATGGAAATGGAAGTGCCAGCAACGTGTATCATCCGCATTCGCAGTATCAAAACCAGCCGTACCCGGAATTGGCGCCTCCATAAGAACCAGCTTTTTAACACGCTCCGGGAAAAAGCCCCCATAGCAAATGCAACCATCATGCCAATATCATGGCCTGCAACGTATACTGGCCCTGATATTTGTTGCTCGTTCAGTATGCTGACCATATCAGACGCCAGTGTCTTTTTATCGTAGCCACAGACGGGGCGGGATGAACGTCCTGCTCCACGCATGTCAGGAATTATCAGTTTAAACCCTGCCTCTGTCAGGGGTTGAATCATACGGCGCCAGGCCAGCGAGGTCTGGGGATAGCCGTGGATCAGGAGCAAGATTTTTTCCCCGTGACCTTCAGTTGAGTAACCGATTTTTACATTCTGTTCTGTCTCAAGTGAGAACACATCAGGCATTGTCAGATCTCCTTATAAAAAACTCCGGTCGTAGGGGCGCATAAACGACCGTAACGAATTATCGGAAAGCTGGCTGTGCATCCAGAGTAAAATGCATACAATCCTTTTATCTGGATCAGAACAGCCAGAGTAACTTGTCCGCTTTACCGCGCAGAGACGGCTTACGGTTGTTGAATGCAAAATTACCAGTCCTGACGCGTGGGATGGATCACGATATCGTTAATGGTAAGATCTTTCGGCTTATCGAGCACGAAAGCGACGGCATCAGCCACCTGCTCAGGTGTAATGGCAATTTCATTGAGTTTTTGAGCAGCTTCTTTGCCTTTGCTGTTATTTACTTTGTCGGCCCAGCCCGTATCGATAACGCCCGGACTGACCATAGACACCTGAATGCCGTTCGTCACGCCAACTTCTTTTCTCAGGCTTTCGGTGACGCCGCGGATAAAAAATTTGGTTGCGCTGTAAACGCCGCTGGATGCACCAGTGTGCAGGCCCGCGACGGAGCTCATATTGAGAATATGACCGCGTTTCTGTTCCAGAAACACCGGCAGCGTGGCTGCTATGGCATTCAGATAGCCGTGAATATTGGTGTCAATCATCTTATTCCAGTCTTCTACTGCCACATCTGCCCAGTCGGAAAAAAGCATCAGCCCCGCATTATTGATGAGATGATCAATACGTCCGTATTTGTCTGTCACGCCACTAATCAGGTTAAATACATCCTGCTTGTCCGTTACGTCTGTAATGCGAAACTCTGCATGCCCACCCTTTTCGTTAATCTCATCTGTTATTTTTTTCAGTTTTTCTTCACTTCGCGCAGCAAGGACAATACGGGTGCCGGACTGCGCAAGCCTGCGAGCGGTAGCCGCTCCAATACCTGACGATGCACCGGTAATGACAGTGACGGTCTCTTTATTCAACGACATATATAAAACACTCCTGGCTTTAAGTTGACTAAAAAAATGAATGCATATGTTTGTTATGAAATATGGAAAAGCAACGCACAAAGTGTGGCATTAATTTCAGAAAAACCATTTTAATCCACTCAATATAGCATTGAATAAAAATCAACTATTGCAGTATATTGATTTTATTGAGTTTTTTATTTAAATCTCTGTCAGAGGTATTTCTTAGTCCTTTTCCGGCTTCAACTTCTCATTTTACCTGCCAGGCTTACCGTGAATTCACAAATAAAGGAAAGAGAAATGAGCAAGAAACTGGCTTTTATTACCGGGGCATCTAACGGAATTGGGTTTGAGCTGGCAAAAATCTTTGCCAAAAATGGTTACGATATTATTGCTGTGGCAAGAAATGAAGAGAAGCTGAACAATGCATGTAATGAGTTTCGTCAGTCTGGGGGCACCGTGCACGCCTTCTCAGCCGATCTCAGCCGCTTTGAAGAAGTTGAGTTGCTTAAAAAGAAAATCGATGACGGCGGGCACCACATTGACGCTCTGGTTATTAACGCTGGGCAGGGACTGGGTGGCTGTTTTATCGGCGGCACCGAACTTGAAAAAGAGCTTCAGCTCATCCGCTTGAATGTTGATTCTTACGTACATATGTCCAAAATTTTCTTGCCGGACATGATTAAGCGGGGCGGGGGACATGTTCTCATGACCTCTTCTGTTTCAGGTACGGCGCCTATCCCTTTTGAGGCTGTTTACGGGGCGTCAAAAGCCTTTGTTAACTCATTTTACTGGGCGATCCGTAATGAGCTAAAGGGCGCAGGCCTGAACATGACTCTCCTGATGCCTGGCGCTACTGAGACTAACTTCTTTAAAAACGCTGGCCAGTCCGATACCAGCGTTGGCGCCGCTCAGACGACCAAGCCAGCGGAAGTGGCAGAACGGGCCTGGTATGCCCTGATGAGTGGGCATGAGTATGTATACGGTAATGATGAGGCTGAGCATGAGGGAGATGTGCTGAATCGTCTGCAAAGCGAGTCGCAAAAAGCGCAGCGTCATCGCATTATTTCTGAACCGGGTTCAGCCAGTAAAAAATAAGTTATTTTACCGGTAAATGAACATTGTATCGGCCGGTCTGAAGATCGGCCGATACTTAATCTGCAATGACATAAATAAAAAAATAAGGCGGCATCATGGTGTATAGATTACAGATTCAATCTGTACATTTCTCCAGCTTTTTCCGGGTTCTCATCATCAAAGTGTTACCACTCCATTTTTAATGAGGCGTAAATACAGCCATTTTAAAACTCATCTCCTGCCAGTAGCAGATGATATATTCGCAAGAGCATTATAAGAAGGCATCGGCAAGCACATAAAACGCCATCCGAAACGCACGGTTGCTGACGTTCTCGTTATATTGCATTTTCCCCGGAATATCCGCACGCGGATAGGTAAATGAATGCACCGCCCCTGCGTAATTTACCAGCTGAAAGCCTGCACCTGCAGAAGCCATTTCATGACTGAACTGCGCAATCTGATCCGGAGAAACGAAGGGGTCGCCCGCCCCGTTAAGAACTAAAACCTGTCCTCTGATATCCCCTCTGACGGCCGGCTGTTGCGTACTGAGTGTCCCATGAATACAGACAGTAACGCGCAACGGCGCCCCACTGCGGGCAAGTTCCAGCACACAGTGGCCACCGTAACAAAAGCCTATGGCTCCGAGTCTGGACGCATCTGTCAGGGGATTTGCAGCCAGGGCCTGGAGTGCGGCTTTCATCCTGTTTCGTTCTTCAGCCGTATCCTTGAGCGCATTCATTTCAGCTGAAGCCTTTTCCGCGGTGGCAGGCAGAGAGCCATATAAATCGGCAATCAGGACAATATAGCCTTCCTGTGCCACTCTTACCGCATGCTCTCTGTTCGACTCAGTAATGCCCATCATGTTTGGCGCAAGAACGATACCCGGACGTTGCCGCTGACTGTCGGCGTCATAGACAAGAACGCCCCTAAGTCGTGTTTCGCCACAACAGTAAAAAGTCTCTTTTTGTATAATACTCATTTGTCCTTCCTGCCCTCAGATAAACGCGATCGTCAAAACCGGGCCAGCGCCCGACATTACTGGCAACCGTAGTTTATTTATTCATCCACTGGCTGAATGCGCCTTTCCACTGGAAATGCCAGCGGGACAACGCAGGCCGGTTTTCGATAATGTCCTGAAAGGACCAGGTAATACGCTTTGCATCCATTTCGGGGCTGACAGCGTTATCCGGACAGATAATATAAAAATCGCCCTGCTCATAGCGCTCTACAAAGTGTTCGATTACCTGGTCAGGCGTCCACGCCTCAGCCGGCTTACTGTCTTTATCCGGCTGCATACCCGGAAAGTTCATATCAGTCCAGGTAAAGCCAGGAACCAGCAGGTGCGCGGTTATCCTGTCTCCGGCTACGTTTCTCAGCTCATGCGCCAGCTGTTCAGTCAGCACCTTGATACCAGCCTTCGCTGCGCTGTAAGCCGCGTTTCCAGGTGGTGTAGTGATACCTTCTTTTGAGCCCAGGTTCACAATAGCCGCCCTTTTGTTCATACCCAGCATGGCGGGTACAAAAAGGTGCTGCACTGTAACCATGGAGAGGAGGTTCGACTCTATCTGAATGCGCCAGTCCGCAGGTGCATCCCATGGCCCGCCGCCCTGCTTTATGCCGGCGTTGTTCATCAGCAGTGCCACCTCGCCGAACTCATTCAAGGTAATGTCCCGCAGACGCATCAGATCCTGTTCGTTCGTGACGTCCCCTGTGACCAGCCGGTATTCAGTGTTCAGTGTCTTTGCCAGAGCCTCCAGCGCAGCGCAATCACGATCAAACAAACTCAGGCGCATACCTTCCTGCGCAAAGCGACGTGCGGCGGCGGCGCCTATTCCTTTTGCCGCACCGGTAATGACCGCAACGCGGCCAGCCTTAATTACTGATTCAGTCATGACTGACTCCTTCTGGTGATGTGTACTGAGAGAAACATCAGGACAAGTGCAATGACGGCAAAAGCTGCGCCAACCCAGCCCGTTGAAATCCACGATCCGCCGGACGCGATGGCCAGCCCGCCAAATGCCGCACCCAGCGCATTAGAAATATTAAACGCGCTGTGCGTGAGCGATGAGGCAAGTGTCTGTGCGTCACCGGCAATGTTCATCATGTGTGACTGCAGTGCAGGCACCAGCGAGAACCCGTTACCCAGTAAAAAGAGCGTAATGAGCGCAGGTACTTTCCATTGGGATACCAGGGCGAACAGAGCAAGCGTAATCAGATTCCAGAACAACATGCCGTAAATGGCCGGTACAGGAGCCTTGTCGGCCACCCGTCCACCAATAATATTGCCCGTTGCCATTCCCACGCCCCAGAGCACCAGAATCCACGGAACTGACGAAAGCTTAAATCCGCTCACCTCTGTCAGAGCTGGCGTAATAAAACTGTATACGGCGAACATGCCAGCAAAGCCTACAGACGCTACAGCAAACGTCATAAGTACTTGGGGGCTGCGCAAAGCACTCAGCTCTTTCAGGGGGGAGGCTTTGCGATCGGCCGGCACCGCTGGAACAAAAAGCGAGACCATAACGCCGGTCAGCACCAGACCGGCAGTGACCACCGAAAACGACATCCGCCATCCGAGCGATTGTCCTGCCCAGGTTACCAGCGGCACACCTGCAACATTCGCAATGGCAAGGCCGAGCATGACATAACCGATATAACGCGCTTTTTGTTCTGCAGGCACCATGGATGCAGCAACGAGGGCAGCAACGCCATACCACGCGCCGTGAGGTAGCCCGGCAATAAAACGCGCTGAGAGCATAGATGAATAGCTCCAGGCTGCAGCACTACAGCCGTAGCCGATAAGCGCAATAACAAGCAGCAGCAGCAGCAGCGCCTTTCGTGGTAAGCGCGCAGCCAGTACAGCGATAGCCGGTGCACCAATAACCACGCCTGCAGCATAGGCACTGATATAGGCTCCGGCAGCAGGCACTGAAACACCGGTTCCTTTAGCAAGGGCGGGAAGCAGACTCATCGGCGCAAATTCACCGGTTCCTATACACAGTCCACCGGAGCCAAGAGCAAGCATGGCAGGGAGCAGGCCAGAAGGGGCTTTCACCCGACTCTGCCCGTCGCTGTAAGTGTGTTCGGTCATAACCTGAGCGCCTCCAGAAGCTGAAAGATTGTCACTTCAGTTAGTCAGGAATCCTGAAAGGGAACCGCTGCTCTTTGAAGAACAGCAGTTCTCAGCCAAAAGGGCTGATATTATCTCTGTTAGCGGTTAAGCTGAGAAAATGCAGTGATATAGTTGAAACTAAGTAAACTATAACTCAGCTCCAGGCCGATATTGTTTAAAGAGATACCTTGATTCATTGACTTATATTCAACCATAGTGGCCAGGTTACGGTGCGTGTAATGTAATGAAGGTAATTTCAGAAGGTTTTCCCAGTCGCAGCGGGAACCCATTCCACAGTCCGGCACCATTACTGACGTAAAGTGCCATATCCCCGACCTGATAGAGGCCTGACACAAAACCGTTATTCGCAGGTGCTGCGACTGTATCAAGTCCACTAATCATGCCGCCGTGAGTGTGACCTGAGAGCTGAAGACTTACGCCGGTGATCGCGCTGTATGCAGCAGAGCCTGGCCGATGATTCAGCAGGATTACAGTGTCTTCTACGGACTCTCCACTTAGTGCTTTCATAAGGTCAGGTCCCTCGCCGCCATACTCAGGCGCTACTTCATCAGTTACGCCAGCCAGAACAATCGAGGTGCCACCTTTTGACAGACGGACATGTGAGTTGTTGAGGAAACGCAGGCCAAGCCGTGTGTATTCCTCCGTCCAGGCGGCAGCGTTGAAGTAATATTCATGATTACCCGTAATGGCATATACCCCATAAGGCGCCTTCAAAGAGGACAGGGGGGATACATCAGCCCGGCGGTTCCTGACCGTCCCGTCAGCTATATCACCGGTAACTACAATCAGATCAGGATGAAGTGCATTGGCCTTATCCATCACGCTCTGCATCCATGAATGAGGCAGGAGGCGGCTGGCATGAAGATCGGTCAGTTGCACAATGGTAAAGCCATCAAATTCACGCGGCAGCTTCCTGAGCGTAAGTTCAGAACGTTGTACACCAGGCGTTTTTACGGCGTTATGCACACCCGCTGCGGCAAGCAGACATGAAGCAACCAGCATTAGCATCCTTCCACCCGCTCTGCCTGTAACGGAACGATGTAGAAAGACACGACAAAAAATAAAACAGCTGTCCTGAAGCAACAGCATGATGGCTAAAAATATAACGCTGCCAAAAATCCATCCAAGAACGATCATGATCGGTTAGGGCAGTTCGGGAGAAAACATCGTGCCAAAGACGAGACGGCTCAGTAAATGAAATTCACATACTACCGCTATAAAAAGGACCAGTAACATCTGGATTTTATTACTGCATTTCAGCTTCTTTATAAAGCGCAGGTATACATACACTGCCGGGAGCAGTGTCCATACGTGAAACATCCTTTCATCTCCAGACTGAAATGTAACCGTCCGACTGTCACAGAGACATTGTACTGGTTGCATATAATTTGTGAATTTAACTAAACTTATTACCTTTGAGATCGGGTTATATTTAGTGTCCTGCAATGGGGCGTTGAATTTTTCTCACGTATAGAAGGCGCTTTTATGTCAGTCACACCTACTCCCCGTCTTTCACGTAGCGATCTGGCAGATTTGAATGCTTTTCGCGTTGTTGAACGATTACGCAGCTTCACCAAAGCTGCCGTTGAGCTTGGGATCACCACCTCTGCTCTCAGCCACGCAGTGCGTAATCTTGAAACGCGCCTGGGTGTTCGGTTGCTGAACCGTACGAGCCGTACGGTTGCTCCGACCGAAGCGGGTGCAAGCCTGGCCCTGCGGCTGGATGCAGGCTTTCGTGAAATAGGGGACGCTTTAGACGAAATTAACCGGATGCGTGATCGGCCAGTCGGGCGGTTACGAATGAACGTCCTGAGTGACGGGGCAAGGTTAATTATGGCTCGTCACCTGCCGAAATTTCTGAGTCAGTATCCAGAAGTTGAAGTAGAAGTCAGCGTTGATGATCGAATGGTGGATATTGTTTCTGAGGGGTTTGATGCTGGCATTCGATTTGGCGGGACAGTTCCTGAGGATTTAGTTGCCGTCAAACTGGGCCCTGAATTGAAATGGGTTGCCGTCGCGTCTCCGCGTTACCTCTATCATCGTTCCCTTCCTGCCACGCCGGATGATTTGCGCGCTCACTCCTGTATTCAGCTGCGAACGGGCCAGGGGATAATCTATAAATGGGAATTCAGCAAGGGGGATGATTATCGTGCAATCGATGTCCCTGGACAGATTTGTGTCAGTGAGACAGCGTTAGCCATTGAGCTTGCCCTTGCAGGAACCGGCATTGCGTATTGTCTGGAAAACCGGGTATCACATTATATCCGGGAAGGCAGTCTGAGGATCGTGTTGCCTGACTGGGCTCCAATAGAACCGGCTATGCATCTGTATTACCCTGGACACCGACGCATTCCTCAGGGGCTAAGAGAGCTCATTGATGTGTTGCGCGAAGAAATTGCGGCTGAAAGCCGCAGCAATGAGGGGCGGCCATAAATCTGGCAGTATTCCTGATTTTCATTAGATCACTATACGTGGCGGCGCTGCTGCCGCAAGAGTTGACCTGTTCAGTTCAGTAGTGTCCGCTTCTGGCACATAGCGGGCATTCAATTCTCCCATTGTTAGCAGCATGGCGCTTTGAAAGCGTATTGCCCGTTTTTCAGCTGAGGCTATGACGGGTTAAGCTAACCAGGCCAGAACGATGGTCGAAGGCTTGCGAAGGCATCGTGATGCGCTGTTACAGAAACCCTTTTAGTAAAAGCTATCAAGGCCGTCTGCCAGCCTGTTTTGTGCTGTTCAGCGAGCGTCTTGCATAGCTAAGGCTGAATCACCTTTCCCTGTTCATCAAGCAGATCCGTCAGAAGTGCTGTGCCGTCGCTCCCCACGCGAAATGCCCCGTATCGTGCCTGCGTGAAACGCTCGCCATGACCTTCCTGAAAGAAATAAGCGTTGGTGCCGACGGTCAGCGAGCCGGAGTGTTGATGGTATTTTACCCGTAGCTGATTCGTCTGTAGCGGCTCACCCTGATCAAACCGGGCCTGAGTTGCATGACGCTGCGCATCGAGGTCCACAATCAGAGTTCCGCTGGTGGGCAGGCATGGCGCTGACCGGGTTGCGCCGCAGGCCACCGCCTGTTGATACAGGATCTGCTCCAGCGGTCGGGTGAGGGCATAATTCAGCGCCATGTAATCACCCTGCATCAGGGAGCGCGGGTCAACCGGCGCAAGGGGTAATATCATGACCGCGCCCTGTTTCAGCAACTGCTCTTTTTGCCAGATGCTGACATTAACGGTCACCAGCGCCAGCGCTATCACCGCGCCTGTCAGCCATCGGCTCTTTTTACGCGTTCTCACTCGCACCTCCGATCTGTGCGGGTAACACTTTTGTGACGACCCACGCCAGCCCCAGCAAAATCAGACCACCAGCCAGCAGCAACAGCGCTTTATGCAGCAGCAGCACTTCCAGGAAGTAATACCAGCCAATGACATACAGCACCATGAACCCGCCACTGACCACCAGCAATCCCGGACTTCCCTGATAACGTGCCATCAGAATTAACCACAATCCCAGCCCGATACCCGGCGCATAAAGGGCGGCAGCCCCGCAGATAACGGCGGCGGGCAGCGTGATGATCGAAAACAGCGGCTGACTGCTCTTTTTCTGACTGAGCGCACTCAGCACTAAGCCTGCCGCAATACCGGTGCCTGTCGCAGGCTGAAGCATAGAAAACTGCGCAGAAGACCAGAGTAAATTCATGAGAACCGCCGCGTTTATGCCGAGTGAACTCAGCACCATCAGACCCGCCGGGATGCCATACAGCAGGGGATGCACGGCGTCAGCATAGGGTCCTGCCAGTAATCTCAGTTGATGACTGACAATCCACAGCCACAAAAACATCACCGCTGCCACCAGCAGGGAAACAGCAACGCGGCCTGCCGTTGGCGACAGGTAGAGCAGGGAAAGTAAATAGCCCGCCAGCACCAGAAAAAAAGTCAGGGCAGTGATGGCCATAAATCGGTAAGTGCTGTCAGGCATCCCCACCGCCATCGCCGCGAGAATCGGTAATGCGCACAGTGAGCTCAGCATCATAAAGCTGACGTCATCGCTCTGGATTTGTAACACAACGCCGATAACCAGCCCACACGTCGCCGCAATGGCCCATGCCAGCCCAAGGTGATACTTACCGTCACGATCGCTGCGTAACAGGCCGCGGGCAATCACGGCGAGGACCAGTGAAGGCACGATAAGGGTCACAGCATTCGGGTCGTCGAGCAGGTCAGTGCTATAGAGCACCAGCGCCATCAGTAACAGAGTGATGAGCGCGGCGACCCAGCCTCCGACGCTCAGCGCCAGCCTCAGATACCAGGGCAGATTGGATGCGTGACCGCGTTGCTGAATCTCCCTAATCTGTGCGTCGCTCAGCAGGCCCTGATGACGCAGGGCATCTTCCAGGAAGGTCAGCCTGGCCGGAGCCTGATCGAGCGGTCCCTTTTCAGCCAGTTTGCGCTGCCACTTCAGCAGGATCGAACCATTTGCCGCCACCCAGAAAATCATCAGGACGCCGGTCAGATACAGGTCAGCCGTAACATAGGCCACAAGGAATAACTGCATGATCAGTGCGCAGCCCACAATCGTCAGACTGGCGATGCCCAGCGTCAGCATACAGAGATCAACATGGCGATAACGGTACAGGTAATAGCCTGCCAGCAGGGTGGCCACCCAGCCGCCCGTGACTAACGTAAAGTGGTTAGCACCGTGCCCGTCAGAGATATTTCCGGCCACGATGCCGGTCAGCAGCAGCAGTAAAAATCCGGCCATGACGCGTGAGAACCAGCGGCTTGCCAGCCAGCTCTCAGGATGATGCGTTATTGCCCGACAGGCCAGAACTTCCCTGATAATCAGGCAGGCTGCCAGCAGCGCCAGATAGACGTGCAGCACTGTCGTCGGGAGCCAGAAGAAGCTGTCAGACACGGCGAGCTCCAGCAGTGACGTCGGCAACGTGGCGGTGTAATAGAGCTGGAACGCCAGGTTAGCGACCAGCCAGCTGCAAAACCACAGGCTGTTTTGCCGGGCAATCAGCGCCAGCGGCAGAAGAATGCATAACCAGGCCCGGAATAGCTCCCAGCTATCCGCACCCGTCTGATAAATCTGTCCGTAAAGCGCAAAGAGAGCACCGAAACTTAATCCTGCTGCCAGCAATGCGCTGCGTGCCAGCGTGCTGTACCAGCGCCACCAGACCACTACCGCCAGCGCGACGATCAGCAGTTCGGTCAGGGCGAATTTCGCCATCTTCGGCAGCCAGGCCCAGTTCCAGGCAATAAAAAATACCGACCCGGCAACCAGTGACAGCAACCCCAGAAAGCTAAGCATCGGGATAAGAAACTGACGCCATTGCGCATGTGACGGCCTGATACCACAGAAAACAAAGATGCGCTGGCAGGTTTCCGGGCTCAGTCTTCCGACGTTGACCAGACCAGCAATCTGACGGCAAAGATAGGCTGCCGTTCGTGATGGCATCCCGGTTATTCCATCAGGTGCAATCTCCCTCATACAATCTCTGCCTCTGTTTGCGGTGTGAGTTTGATGACGATAACCACGATTCTTCCCTGCGCTCACGCTTTGCTGAGCGGCCGATAATTTTGCTGAACAAATGTAAACATCTTTTGCGGGATATAACAGTGTCAATCTAATACGAGGGGGGAACGCTGCGCGATCCGCCACACTCTTTTGAATATGAGCATCGCTGACCAGAGCACCTGCGTTTACTGATGTCATAATCCTGATCGTTTTGTCTGAACAGACAGGTCCATCCCACTGAGCTCACGGGAAAATAATCACTCTGTTAACCGCCAATGTTTCCCGGTGATTTCATTTTTCTGTCACTTTTATTCTTTAGGCTCGTGGCTTTCCTTAACGGATATAAAAATATGAAAATAAAAGCGATTTCTCTGCTTATCGGTTGCGCACTCTCTTTATCAACATTAGCGGCACAGCCGAAAGTTGAAAGCTACGTCGTCAGTTTCCCTGAAGGAACGCGCGTGAGCTACAACGGGGCATTCGCCAGCGCATTTCCTCAGGGTCTGCCGGTGGGTATTGGTTCCGGTTTGCTGTTTACCGGTAAGCAGGGGGAGGCGCTGACCTTTGTTACCGTCACCGATCGCGGACCCAATGCCGACTCACCTGATGTCGGTAAGAAAGAATCAAAAATATTCGTCACGCCGGACTTCGCTCCACTGCTGATGAATATTCGGGTGCAGAACGGCAAAGCCGAGGCCACGGATGCCCGACCATTGCATGACGATAAGGGCAATATAAACGGATTGCCGTTGCAGGACGGCGTCATTGGATCAACTAATGAAGTCGCGCTAAGCGATACGCTGAAAGCGCTGCAGGGTGACAACCGTGGTCTGGATACAGAAGGCATTACGCCGGATGGCAAGGGCGGATACTGGCTATGCGATGAGTATGGTCCGTTCCTGATTAACGTAGATGAGCGCGGTAAAATCCTGGCCATTCACGGGCCGCAGGCAGCCGAAGGGGAGAAATCCATCGCAGGCGGTCTGCCGAACATACTCAAATGGCGTCAGCCAAACCGTGGCTTTGAGGGGATCACCCGCATGCCCGATGGGCGTATCATTGCCGCGGTGCAGAGCACGCTTAATATCGACGGTAAAAGCAAAAAGCAGGCGCGCTTTACCCGCCTGGTGAGTTTCGATCCGGCGACCGGGAAAACCGCGATGTATGGTTACCCTATCGACAGCGAGGCTTACAGTAAAAACAGTGACGCAAAAATTGGCGATATCGTGGCGATCGACAATCAGCATATCCTGCTGATAGAACAGGGCACCGATAAAAACGATGCGATGCGCAACCTTGTCTATAAGGTGGATCTTAGCCCGGCTACCGAGCTTTCAGCATTTGATAAGCCCGGTGAATACCCGGAGTTTGACGACGAGAAAACGCTGCTGAAACGCGGCATTAAGTTTGCCGCTAAAAAGCGGGTGGTTGATTTACGTCAGCTCGGCTGGCAGCAGGAGAAAGCCGAAGGGCTGGCGCTGATCGACGATAAAACGCTGGCGATCACTAATGATAATGACTTTGGCGTGAAAGCGGTGATGCAGGATCCGGTTGAAGGTAAGAAGCGTAAGGATTATCGGGTGACGGAGCAGGGGACGCTTAAGGTTGATGACAAGCCGGTTGCCACGACTATTAGCCTGAAGCCACTGAAGAAACCGGAGTCGGACAGTGAGTTGTGGGTTGTTACGCTGGCGGAATCGCTAAAATAAGATTCAAAGGAGTAAAGCGTTAACGTTCGTTTTTGGCACAAAGCGGACAGATGCGCATGTTAATGTCCGCTTTGTGCCAGAAGCGGACATTTTGAGGAATCTCAAAAACAGGAGGAGTGGCCGTGGCTTAATGTGCAAATCTGCGCGAGCCGATTACACAAAGGATCACGCCCAGCGTTATCATAATCATCCCCGGGCTAACCGTTTCAGACAGCAGCGTTGCCGAAAGTCCGAGACCGAAGAATGGCTGCAGCAACTGTAATTGACCTACAGCGGCGATGCCCCCAGCGGCCAGCCCCCTGTACCAGAAAATAAAACCGATCAGCATACTGAACAGAGATACATATCCCAGCGCAAACCATACCGGCAGGCTTATATCACTAATGTCCTCCGGTATTGTCTCAATGGTGGCAACCAACATAACAGGGAGCGCAATGATCAGCGCCCAGCAGATAACCTGCCATCCCCCCAGCTCACGCGAAAGCTTCGCGCCTTCGGCATAGCCGAGGCCACACATAACGACCGAGGCCAGCATCAGCAGATCGGCGGTTGCAGATATAGCCCCACCCTGGAATGAGGCGAATCCCATCACCAGCAGGCTGCCGGTTACAGAAAATATCCAGAAAGCCAGCCTGGGCCTTTCTCCTCCTCTGACAACGCCAAAAATAGCGGTTGCCATCGGCAGAAGCCCTAAAAACACAATGGAGTGAGCCGAGGAAACATGTCGCAGCGCCATTGCTGTCAGAAGAGGAAAGCCAACTACTACGCCCAGGGCAACGATAATCAGGGAAATCAACTGCCTCCGCTGGGGGCGTGTCTGTCTCAAAAAAAGAATCAGCATAATGGCCAGTACACCGGCAACTGAAGCACGTAAAAAAGTCAGAAAAAAGGGATCTATTTCCTGTACTGCTATGCGGGTTGCGGGCAAAGAACCACTGAAAATGACCACTCCCGCCAGCCCGCTTAACCAGCCTGACTTCAGACCTGAACTGCTTTTACTTACACTATTTTTTGCCACACCAGACCTCTTTCCGTTCATACAACGTTTTTAATAAAGTTGACATCCTCCATGCTAAGTTTCAGCATTCATTACAATCAAATAATTGTCATAGATACAATTTATGAAAGCGCGATACAAAATCATCGTGGATGAGTTCGCATCTGCTATCCGAGCCGGCACGCTTCTGCCGGGCACACGTCTGCCTACTCACAGAGCGCTGTCGGCTGAAAAACACGTGTCTCTGGCAACGGCTACCCGCGTTTACGCTGAGCTTAAAGCCATGGGTCTTGTGAGCGGAGAAACCGGAAGAGGGACTTTCGTCAGAGAGATTTCTCTGCCTGCAGGGTTGGGGTTAGATCAGCACGCAGTAGCTTCAGATGTGCTCGATCTGAACTTCAACTATCCTTCCCTGCCGGATCAGTCTGAACGGTTACGCGACGCAATGCGACAACTGACCACATCAGGCGATCTGGCTTCCCTGATGCGATACCAGCCTCATGCGGGCAGACAAAGCGACAGAGAGACAATCGCGAGATGGCTTTATGACTCTGGCCTGAATACTTCAGCTGATGATGTTTTAATCGTTAATGGCGCGCAGCATGGTCTAAGCGTTGCGGTGATGGGGCTGCTGAAGCCCGGCGATGTAGTGGCTGTTGACGCGCTGACCTATCCCGGTTTCAAAGCTTTGGCCAGCCTGTACCACCTTGAACTTGTGGCGATACCCGCCAGTGCCAGTGGACCGGATCTGACTGCACTCAGGCATATCTGCCAGCGCAGGCGCCTCCGTGCGATTTATACGATGCCGACGCTGCATAACCCGCTTGGCTGGGTGATGAATAATGCCCAGCGTAGGGAGCTGGGCATTATTGCCAGAACGTTCGATCTGCTCATCATAGAAGACGCGGCCTATGCTTTTCTTATCCGACGTCCCCCACCGCCGCTTGCCACTTATGCGCCCGAAAGAACAGTTTACGTAACCGGTTTTGCCAAGAGCATTGCCACAGGCCTGCGTGTAGGTGCCGTAGTATGCCCCGCTGGCATGCGTATCGCCCTGGAGCGGGCCATCAGGGCAACAACCTGGAATACCCCCTCTCTTATGGTTTCGATTGTGTGCGGCTGGATTAAAAATGGCATCATAAGGCGCTTTGAGTCGCTGAAAAGACGCGACGCCCGCCAGCGTCAGGCGCTGGCCCGCAAAATAATTACGAACTGTGAATGGGTAAGCCATGCAAACTCTTACTTTATCTGGTTATTGCTACCTCAGGAGGTAAGGGCAGACAGCCTTGTCCACCGGTTGATGCAGCAAAGAATCTCCATTTCCACAGCAGAACCGTTCAGCACCTCAGATAACGTACCGCATGCTATTCGCCTCGCTCTTGGCTCAGTCACAATGTCCCAGCTGAGCGAGGCACTCACTATGATTAAAGAGGCTATTGAGTATGAAAAAGACTTCTGAGCGAATGTCCGCTTCTCGCTCAAAGCGGACATTGGCCTGCACAACGTCCGCTTCGTGCCAGAAGCGAACATTCGGAAGAAATCATAGGTAACAAGCAGATGTGTCGGCTGATATCAGTGCGTATTAGTCAGCAGGGCGCAGCCCAGACTGACTCAGCGTCATAAAAAGGCTTGTCACCTTACCGATATAATTTACGGAAGGAAACAGCCAGATGAGGTTAAACCCACCTCTGGCTGCCGGATGGATATCAGAAAGTTTCCCAGTTGGTTTCTGATGTCCTGAAGGACGACTGAGGTTTTAACACAGGCGTGACCGCCTGAACCTTCGGCGTCAGCAATCCGGAAGAAGGCACACGGAACACGGCAACGGTTCTCTCAAGCTCGAGCGCCTGCTCTTCGAGGCTGCTGGCCGCTGCGGATGACTCTTCAACCAGCGCAGCGTTCTGCTGAGTAGTTGTATCCATTTCCGTCATGGCCTGCGCAATCTGCGTGATCCCGCGGTTCTGTTCGTCCGACGCAGCGGCAATTTCACCCATGATGTCCCTGACCTGCGATACAGACCTGACGATATCCTCCATCGTATTGCCGGCACGGTTAACCAGCTCGGTCCCGTTACTTACCCGGCTTAGAGACTCACTTATCAGCGTCTCAATTTCTTTTGCAGCAAGCGAACTGCGCTGCGCAAGGTTGCGGACTTCACCGGCAACCACAGCGAATCCGCGCCCCTGCTCGCCAGCCCGGGCCGCCTCGACTGCGGCGTTTAGCGCAAGAATGTTCGTCTGGAAAGCGATGCCGTTAATAACGGAGATGATTTCCCCAATCTTGCCTGAACTCTGACTTATTCCCCCCATGGTGCTAATCACGTCGCTGATGATATTCCCGCCGCGGCTGGCATTGTGTGACGCGTCGGTAGCCAGCTGGCTGGCGTGATGCGCGTTCTCCGCATTTTGCTTAACCGTGGATGTCAGTTCTTCCATGCTGGCAGCCGTCTCGACCACTGCAGCCGACTGCTGTTCGGTACGTGACGACAAATCGGTGTTACCGGCCGCAATTTCAGAGGAGGCGCGGGCAACGTTATTCACGCCGTCCCTGACCCGCGAGATGATGTTACGCAGGCTCTGGTTCATGGTGCCCACGGCAGTCATCAGCTCGCCAAGCTCATCAGTGCGGGAGCTGGTTATTTCTGACGTCAGGTCACCTTCAGCAATACGTTTTGCAGACGACAGCGTTTCTCTCAGCGGGATGGTGATGCTCCGCGTCATTCGCCAGGCAATAATGAGGCTGAGAATAATACAGGCGAGGGTAGCCAAACCAATCTGCCAGATTGCGGTGTGGATATACTTCTGAGCCATCTCTGACTGAAAGAACGCGAGTCCTGTGATGGCGCTATTCAGTTTGCCTGCCGCTGCGGTCATTTCCTCTGAAGCCAGGCTTTCTGCCCGCACCGAAAGGAGATAATTATTTAACAGGGCGGAACCCGATAAAGTTTTCTGGTCCACTTCCGCCAGTATTTCAGCGAGCGCATTGTCAGAATCGCCTTTGAGCTGGTTAACAAGCAGAGCAATCGTGTCCCTGATCCCAGTGAATTTATCCAGCGCGACAGACTCTGGCTTTCTGATAAAGGCCTGGATATAAAACGCTGCCTGCTCTGTTTTGAAACTGAGAGAAAGCAGGGGCGCAGCAATCCCTGCGGGGACAGAAGCCTGACTGGAAGCCAGTTTTTCAGCCAGTGAGGCCAGATCCATCGTGTTTATCTGACTAAACGCGAGTGCAGCCCTGTCACTGCTCTCAAGAAAGGCCCGACGTTTTTCCTGATACTGCGCCAGAACCACGCCCAGGAGAGAAAGCCTCTCACTTCCTTCGGCTGACCACGAGTACTTATCGAGACTGGTTCGTAAAGCAAACAGCTGATTCATCGCCTCGCCGTTAATCTCGATAAACTTTTTATCCCGGGTGTACTGAAAAAGCGTGCGGTTAAGCCTGGCTTTTGCCAGCGTGTCCAGCATCTGAACGGTAACATCCCGCTTGGCTGAGTTTTCCTGAATACTTAAAAAACAGCGAAACGCGAGCGCCGCTATGATAACAGAGGCCAGGATGACCAGTGTGAATCCCAGCGCCAGTTTGCCCCCTATTTTTAAATCCGTAACTTTTTTTATAATATTCATTTTAATAATCCCAGTGTTAAATAATACCCTGCTCCTGAAATAACCTCAGGCTTCAATACGGTATCGGTAAAAAAGATGCTTTGTTTACACCTTTTTTGAATGCATTTAAAAAGATGTTTTCAGGAAGGATTTAATGAGTCATCCCGCTTCGGTTAGTGCTGGACAATACCGGGATTGATTGTCATTGCGGTTATGGTTTGGTATCAACCTTGTTTTAGCGGACAGACAATTAATAAGCATCTTTACCTGTGCATGAAAGGAAATGTAAATAAGTGCGTGTAGAGAAATGCGCACATTTGCATTCATCATGCTTATCCACAGTATGCATCCAAAGTAAACCTCACAAGCTTATGATAAATATAGATAAATATCATAAATCTTGTATTGGGCTACCCGTTATCTATAGCAGAATGAGATTAAACCTGTGAAGGCTTCAATCACACTTTTACCGTGATAATTTCGCTTTTTAAGAACGTATAAATATTTTATTGTAAAAATTAAAAAACGCCGGTTTTATCTTAAAGCATGGTGCGATTATGCCGATAAACTGTCACAGGCAGGCCTGCAGCAATAGTCCTGAAGAAATAAATTAGCTAAACAGATTAGCTGCAAATACAGGACAGGTAATATGGTGGAATCCTCAACTTCAATCAATCTCTGAATGTTTAGTAAAATGATATTTTGTGTGGCATGTGGATTAGAAATGTATTAATGAATTTAACCTGAGGAGGAGACTATGCCACTACGAGATGAAGATAAAGGGCAGACAATTATTAGCGAGGCCGCACTACGTCTGGCCCTCGCTGAAAAAGAGATAAATATTAATTCCCTTTTGATTGAACTGGGACACATGGCAACAGATAACTGCCACGACGAGCGCCTCAATAAAATTTTTGTAGCCAGAACATGGCTGAGAGAGTTCATCACTCCGGTTCCTGCCGAACAGCACGCACTTTATCTGCAGATACTCGCTAGCCTGAATGAATAAAATAACTGTTAAAAAAGCAGAATCCCTGTGAGGCAGCAATGATTCCATCGGACTCAGGCGGATCATTCCGTCAACACATAAAAATGTAATACGGTGACCTTCTATGACCGCTCAAAACAATCCTGTTTTTTTACACCTCCTACTGGCACAAAGCTGACCTTGAATAATAGGTTTGCTCACAGCCAGAACAACCCGTTCCCCCAGCGCAGATTCCTGGTGGCGGGGGCTGCATGATCTCCACGCTGTTGATGACGCTGCTGCTGCACGGGTTATAGCGATCATATTACCCAGCCTTACACGGGCGTTCACGTACATCCGGCTACATCAGTAAGGGTTTTATCAAGCCCCGTGTGTTGCAGACTGTCGCGAAGCCCGGCGTAATTTCCTTCTGTCAGACGTATCAGGATATTCAAAAAAAGCGCCAGCGTGCGTCTCTTCAGCGTCAGTGAAGCGAGAGCCGTTCAGGAACGCCCCTGTTTTAACCGAAGTGCATTTTCAGCGTAAACAGACTGTCTTTTACCTGCGTCTGTTTTAATTGAAAGGCGGAAATTGATTCACAGATTAAGGCAAAAAATCACGCGGTGTTGAACTCAGAATGGAACGGAAAGCAGCGCTATAGGACGCCGGACATGAAATGCCAGGCTCATAAGCGGCCTTTTTGATTGGAATGCCATTCGCGAGTTGATCCAGCGAAACGTAAATCATTGCTCTTTGTTTTCAGGTGTTGAAACTACAGCCCGTACCTTTAATAAACAATCGCGAAAAGGTACGCTCTGACATCGCCGCTATAAAAGCGAGAAAACTCATCGATGCTTCTCAGCGTTGGTTAACCAGTAGTTCCCTGACAGCAGAGAATAATCGCTCATCATTTGGCATTGGAAGTACTGCAGTTAATGGTTGAGTTTCGCTGAGTATTTCCAGAAGCAACAGGGCCATATTGCGCTGACTCGGTCTGTTGTCGTTCTCACTGAACAGACCTGTTATCAGTTCTTTCACCAGGGGCAGCGCCGTAATGACGTGTACCGGGTCACTCTTCGTAAAATTGGTGCATTCTGCGAAAAGGCTGCAACTAAAACAGACAGCCCTCAGATCGGTATGAGACAGCAAATTGTAACTATGGATCTGCAGAGGTGGCAGCCACAATGCACGCTGAGGGGGATAACCCATCGGTTGTTTTCCGTTTCAACCAGCATGACCTCCTGACGGCATAGCGTTATTGCCACTCAAGATGATGTTGGGGAGGATCGATTTATCCACGTTGATAGCTTATAGCCGTGCCAGACCAGCCAGTAAAGTCTTCATGTCCCGGCGCTTTATCTATACTACCTGGCATTTCAGATTCAGACCCTGCCACTATGATACTTAAATCGGAATCATCCGGCGTGCGAGTTCACGGGATAGAGAATGTTTATCGCCAGATTATCCCAGGTATAACAGGAGCCTGTCTTAATGCGGGTACACTTTACTTACATGAACGTTTCGAAGCACCAGGGCATAAGAAACATGGGCGAGAAATCAGGGTCATGATGTGACTTACTCACACTGATACGCAGGTGATGCGTTGTCAGCCAACGCTCAGGGCATCGATTTTCTAATCATTATGGGCGGTCCACAAGATCCAGCCACAACATCTGAAGCGTGCCCGCACTTCGATTCAAAAGGTGAGCAGGCGCTGATTGCCTCCGCTGTTAAAACCGGTAAGGCTGTGATTGGTATCTGCCTGGGATCACAGTTGACCGGTGAAGCGCTCGATGCGCCGTTCGCCCATAGCCCGGAAAAAGAGATTGGCAAATTTCCGATTACCCTGACTGAAGAGGGCAGAAGGGATGCGTTGTTCTCTCATTTTACGAAATCGCTTGATGTCGCCACTGGCATAACGGCATGCCGGGTCTTACTCCGGAAGCAAAAATGATTGCTTTCAGCGAAGGCTGTCTGTGCCAGATCGTTTCTTATTACGACCATGTGTTTGGGTTTCAGTGCCATATGGAACTGACGCCGGATGTTGTTGAGCTGCTGATCGCGCATCCTGACAAAGATCTGAGCCGTGCTGCAGAATACCGCTTCGTTGACACGCCGGAAAAACTTCGGGCGCATGATTACAGCGAAAGGAATCAGGTACTCTTTAAATTCCTGAACAAGCTGGAAAAACGTTATAAAGCTGCTCAGGCATAAGGTCATTCCGGGTGAAAACTGTTGCCGGTTTTATGGCAGATAAGCGGGTGTTGAGCATGAAGAGGATTTTTGGCTTTCAGTCAGATTGACTTGCCGCCGACCTTCCTCTTCTCAATCATGCGTTCTCAGCCTTGCTTTTTTATATCTGCTTACATTCCCAGACTGGCCAGCAGGTCGTCTACATCATCCTGGCTGGCAGGGGTTTCTGATGAGGAAGCGGGTTTAGACGGCGCTGCGCGCTCGGTCGTGCCATGTGAACCAGTGTTATCACGGATGACCTGTATCAGCTGCTGCTCAGCCTGATTCAGCACGGCCATCATCGCCTGGACTATCTGTCCGGTAAGATCCTGGAAGCCCTGTGACATCATAATCGCGTGCAACTGCTGTTGTGTCAGACCCGTGATGCGGGGGACCTCATCCAGTAAGGCAACAGTATCAGCAGCTAATGCCTGATCCTGTTCTTTGTCCGACGGATTCCCGGAAGTGGCATCCCAGCGTTGAGTGAGCTTCTCCGCTTTTTCGCCCAGTTCGGTTTGCAGAGGCTGCGTGATCTCCACGCTGTTGATGACGCCCTCTGCGGCTTCACGGGTCATAGTGACCACATAACCCAGTCTTTCACGGGCATTGGGGATACTTCCCGCCACATCTGCAATGGTTTTATCAAGCCCTAGCTGTTGCAGACTGTCGCGAAGCTGCCGCAGGATGGAGCCAGCACGCGCCGTGATTTCGCTAATTTCCTGCTGCTTACTATGGGTGTCGGATGGTGACATGAATGTTTTTCCTGCGGACAGAGTTTCGATATCTGAGGTTATCGGCAGAGTCCGGCGGTTTTTTAAATTTCCTGTGATTTTTCCCATAGAACAGACGTATCAGAATGTTAAAAAGACGCCTCGGTGCGGATAGTGTCAGGTTTGGGAAAGGGAAAAATGTGGCTGAATAGCTGTGTTCACACAGCGGGCTTTTTGCCTGGAGAATGTGCCAGCTGTTACGGTTGTTTTGATCGAGAAGCGGGCTTCGGTCGTTGTTCCACTGCGGAGAGCGTAACCGTCAGCGAAGTTGCTTATTGATTAACAGAGGCATGCCAGCGGCAGCCATTGATATGGTGCTTTTGATGGCCGGTGCGATGATTTGAAACGGAAATTAGCGCATCAGGTAAATCTTCATCGCTGCTGTGAACGGTATAATATCTGTTCAGACAAACGGCGAGAGGTTGTAATCAAATGCTGACGTATATCACGATTGGTACAAATGACCTTCAGCGATCCGTGGACTTTGATGACGCTGTTTTTAAAGCGCTCGATGATTCACGACTGCCAGCCCGGACAGAGGGCTGGGCAATGTGGGGTATTTACTTCAGTGCCAACTGACCAATGTCCGCTTCTGGAACAGAATGGGCTTGCGCGTCGCACTATACGCATCCAGCAAAAGCAGCCCCTGCGCCTCGTTTTTGATGCCTCTGACACAGAACCTATGTGCGCGCGTGGCAAGGTACGCTGTGAGAGAAATGCGCTCATGCTGCGCTTCTTGTCCGAAGCAAGAGACTCTGGCGATTTTCCTTAACCAGATGCAAACCTCAGTTGCTGTCACTCGGTATCTTAACGACGACTTTGCCTTTCGCATGTCCCTGCCCAAGGTAGGCAAGAGCTTCTTTTGTTTCCGCGAAAGTAAATACCTTGTCGATCACAGGCTTGATTTGTTCAGTTTCTACGAGTTTACAGATTTGAGTAAGCTGATCGCCATCAGGCCGGACAAAAAGAAATGAATAGGTCAGGCCTCGCTTTCTGGTAAGACGCAAAATCCTGCGGCTCATCAGCCCGAACACAAAACGCAGGAGAAAGTTTAGTCCCCGAGTCCGGGCGAACGCAGTATCTAACGGGCCGACAAGAGAAACAATCTTTCCACCCGGCCTGAGAATTTGGGCAGACTTTTCAATTGAGTCGCCTCTGATAGTGCCGAGAACCACATCGTAGCCACTCAACTGTTTTTCAAAATCTTGTTTTTTATAATCAACGACTTCATCTGCGCCAAGATGACTTACCCATTCGACATTGTCTGTACTGGTAGTCGTTCCCACCTTTGCACCAAATTGTCTGGCCAGCTGGATAGCAAAACTGCCAATCCCCCCGGAACCTGCCGGGATGAAAACCTTCTGGCCTGGCTGCAACCCGGCTCGATCTGTCAGCGCCTGCCAGGATGTGAGGCTCACCATCGGGAGCGAAGCCGCCTGGACGAAATCCAGGTTTACGGGTTTCATGGCCGCAGCGCTTTCAGTCACTAAAGCAAATTCAGCAAGAGAACCCGTTCCCGTGTCGAAAATGCTGGCGAAAATTTCGTCGCCTGGCTTGAAACGCGTCACGCGACTCCCCGCTGCGATCACAACCCCAGCTAAGTCGCTACCCAATGTGGCGGGGAGCTTGAAATGCAAAACCGGCTTGAATATTCCGGTTGGGATCAAGTTATCAATCGGGTTCAGACCCACGGCGTAAACTTTAACCAGGATTTCATCAGCAGCAGGGGCTGGATAATCGATGTTTTCAAATCCCAGCTCAGGGGATTTACCGTAGCGTTTAAACGTAAATGCTTTCATCGTCTTATTCTTCATTTATTGTTTTGCATCAAGCTGAAGACTTTTGCGCACCACCTTATCCAGGAATGACGCAGGGGCGAACCTGAGAATAAAATTCAACTGACCAGCCAGCTTTCCTGCCGTATAGCGAATCTTTGGACGTGAAGTCTGTGCGGCTTTAACCACCACGTCAGCCACCACCTCTGGACTTTCCGCCTCAGCCATTGCCTTGTTCACTACTTTCGTCAGCTTAGCCCGAATCTGGTCATACTCCTGAAGCCTGGCGTCCGGCTCGATATTATTGGCTTCAAACTGTGTTTTCATGTAAGCCGGTTCGATGACAGAAACTCTGATGCCCTGCGTGCGCAGTTCATGATCCAGTGCGCCCGAATACCCTTCGACCGCATGCTTACTGGCCGCATAAAGTGCCACATACGGCAACGGAACGATGCCGAGTATCGAACCAATATTGATGATACGCCCGCTGCCCTGACGGCGCATATGAGGGATTACTGCCCGGCTCAACCTGACGATGCCCAGAAAGTTGGTGTCGAAAATGTGCCTGGCCTGATCAACAGAACTTTCTTCCGCCGCCGCCGGAGCGACCCCAAAGCCCGCATTGTTCACCAGAACATCGATACGCCCTTCCAGACCCAGTAACTCCTCAATGGCGGCCCCGACAGAGGCGTCGTCGGTCACATCCAGCGTAAGTAACGGAAACGATTGTTTTCCCGCCTGTGAACCACGCCGGCTTGTGCCATATACAGTAAATCCAGCGGCTAAAAGTTTACGGGCAGTCGCTTCGCCGATACCCGAGGACGCACCGGTAACCAGTGCAACACGTTTTTTTATCATGCTGAATAAGACCTTAATGATGTGTTTGAGGTTTCTCATCGCGGATGAGACGACAGGCTGTAAGGGATTTATGTCGGATTTACCGCTGCGCAGAACAGCCGGAAGACCGTTCTGCACAGTGCACCTCATTGATTACCGTGTTTTATAACGTTCAGCGGCTTCATCCTGTTTGATGTCTGTAAGCAGCGCCTGACGCGAAGCATCAAGGGTGTCCCAGTGGGCAGCATTACGTAAAGGCGGGATGGTGACGAGTTCACGGCGGTCAAAGCCCACCAATGCGGCATCCACTAACTCGCCCACTTCCATGAAATTTGCCGAGTTACTGATGTCGATACCTGCGCGGTCCCAGATTTCCGTATAAGTGCCGGCAGGAAGCACCGCCTGGATATAAATGCCTTTAGATGACAGCTCGACATTCATTCCCTGAGACAGGAAAAGCACAAAGGCTTTGGTTGCTCCGTAAACCGTCATGGCAAATTCCGGGGCGAGTCCGACGATGGAACTGATATTGACGATCGATCCTTCGCCCGTTTGCACAAAGCGTGGCACCACGGCACTGGCCAGTCTGGTCAGGGCGGTGACGTTAAGCGCGATAAGGCTTTCTATCGAATCAGGCGTCTGCTCTGTAAAACTGCCAGACTGCGCGATACCCGCGTTATTGATAAGGGTGCCAATCCGTGTGTCTTCACGCAGACGGGATTCGACCGCGGCTAAATCACGCGTTTGCGTGAGGTCGGCAGGCAGAACGTCGACAGAAATGCCATTTTCCTGTCGCAGACGCGCGGCCAGTGTTTCTAACTTCGTTTTGTCGCGCGCGACCAGCACCAGGTCGTGGCCCCGGCTGGCAAACCGTTCTGCGTAAACAGCACCAATACCCGTGGATGCGCCTGTGACGAGAACTGAAGCTTTAGTCATAAGTTGATCTTCTTTATTAATGTGTAAAAAGAATCTGCAATGTGCGATGTATGTAGGGCTTTACTTGCTGGCCTCAGTCAGCGACGGGTAATCGGTATATCCCGCTGCGCCACCGCCATAAAGGGTTTCAGGATTGAGTGAGGCCAGAGGCGCGCCCGTCTTCAGCCTTTCGACCAGATCCGGGTTGGAGATGAACAAGCGACCGAACGCGAACAGATCGGCTTTGCCTTGCGCAAGCTGAGTGGACGCCAGTTCCAGGTCATAGCCATTGTTGCCGATATAGGTGTTTTTAAAACGCCGGCGCAGGGAGTCGTAATCAAACAGTGAAACATCACGCGGGCCGCCCGTCTCACCTTCAACTACATGGAGGTACACGATGCCTGATGCATTAAGTTCATCAGCGACGTAGTCATACAATGGCTGCGGATCACTGCATGAAATGGCATTAGCATGGGAAACTGGTGAAATGCGCACGCCGGTGCGGTCAGCACCGATCTCATCTTTAACAGCCGCTGTAACTTCCAGCAGCAGGCGCGCACGGTTCTCGATAGAGCCACCGTATTCATCAGTTCGCTGATTGGCGCCATCTTTAAGGAACTGTTCCAGTAGATAACCATTCGCGCCGTGAATCTCTACACCGTCAAATCCGGCGGCAATGGCATTGGCCGATGCCTTTCTGAAATCGTCAATAATCCCCGGTATTTGCTGCAACTCCAGCGCACGTGGCTCAGAAACATCAGCAAAGCCATTATTCACAAAGGTTTTCGTCCCGGCGCGCATCGCAGACGGCGCGACCGGTGCAGCCCCACCCGGCTGTAAATCGACATGCGAAATTCGTCCTACGTGCCATAACTGTACAAATATGCGCCCACCTTTGGCATGCACCGCGTCAGTCACTTTACGCCAGCCATCGATCTGAGCCTGTGTGTAGATCCCCGGCGTATCCTGATAGCCCTGCGCCTGTGCGGAGATCTGTGTCGCTTCAGTGATCAGCAATCCTGCTGTGGCACGCTGGGCGTAGTAGGTCGCCGCCAGTTCGCCCGGTACCAGCCCCGCTCCGGCCCGATTACGTGTCAGCGGTGCCATCACGATGTGGTTGGCCAGTGTTAGTGAGCCAAGTTCATAGGGTTGAAATAATGTCTGATTCGTCATGCTTATTCGCCCGTTAATGGTGGGTTGTGGTGTCAATATAATGATGATGATCATAATCAATAAAGTCAACCAGTTTGATTATGGTCATCATCAATGTATACTTAAACTCAATTTTTAAAAGGGGCAGGAAACCATGAAAGTGTCGAAAGAGCAGGTTCGGGAAAACCGGACACGCATTGTTGAAACGGCCTCAGAACTTTTTCGTGAGCGCGGTTACGATGGCGTGGGCGTCGCGGAACTGATGGCTGCGGCGGGATTAACACACGGCGGGTTCTACAAGCACTTTAGTTCCAAGGCTGACCTGATGTCGGAGGCCATGAGATGTGGTTTTACGCGATCGGCAGAAAGTACGGTTGGTGTGAGCCGGGAAAAATTTATTGAATACTACCTCTCCCGACAACACCGCGATGATATGGGGAACGGGTGTGTGATGTCGGCACTAGGCACCGATACTGCGCGTCAGTCTGAGTCAATGAAGGCGGCATTTGCGGCCGGGATTGAACGTCAGCTCGCAGTGTTGGGGAATGAAAATGTAACGCGCGCTGACCTGATTGATAATATTGCACATCTTGTTGGTGCCCTGGTTCTATCTCGTGCCTGCCCTGATAACTCAGCACTGGCTGATGAAATTCTGGATGTGTGCCGTACTCGCCTTTGCAGTCAGGATGTCCATAAGGATTGAATATATTCTGTTGCGGGAATTATTTTATGAGCAGTGCAGTAATTAAATAACCCATGTCCGCTTCTGGCCCATGATACGGCTTTTGTTCCATGAGGACATTGTCATGTTCAATCTTCATAGTGTCAGGAGATTTGATTATGGATGTCCCATATGAGCGAGATGCAGACATTATGGTCTGCCTCCGGGGAATATCGATCGCGACGATTACACCTGAGGATATAGCCGCACTGCTGCTCGTTCAAGCGTTCGGAGGGCGTATATTCCCGCTAACCGTACCCGGAGAGGCTGACCCTCGATCAGATTGCTGTTCACTTTGCTTCGGTCTGGGGTTGTGCGGCTGATGTGCCAGACCTTACGCCTGACAGCTATGTTGAATAGCTGCTCAGACAGACACCGATGACAAAGATGAAATCGGAAGTTACCACGGCGCCCCTTTATCGCCGCTGGTCAGCAACACTGTGGAAACCATTACCGGTCGTCCAGCGGAGCGGTACGCCGAGTATCTGGTTACGAACTTTTGCACCGAAAGCCTGAATAAAGCTGACGAAAGATGAATACACCAGCCTCTATTTCCGGTTTAACTTTCAGCATAAAGCCGTCCAACAGGAGCTTAAATGCGCTTTGAGTGAAAAACGGTAGCTAAAAATTATTATCACTGCCTCCTGGTGGCTTTAACAATAACGTATTGTATTAATAAATGCCCGGGTAAGTAACAGTCGCCAGGCACCATCCTTTTTTCATCGAACGATCAATCCTAATCATCCAGGGTTAGTTGATTACAATAAGCACCAGGCATAATGGCCAATTTTTTCATATTAAAAAAGGCGCTTAATGAGCGCCAGACGAGCCTATGTATTAACCCAATAATTAATTTTTAATGGCGACTCAGATTCCAATCTCATTTTTAACCCATGCTCGCGCTTTTTTGACCGTCTCTAATGGCGGTGCTTTTACCGGGTCTTGTTCTGCTTCAATAATTATCCAACCATTATAATTTGATTGCTTCAGAAAATTAATTACTGGCGTGTAATCGACGATGCCATCTCCAGGAATGGTGAACAGACCGTTTCTGACAGCATTATTAAAGCTCCAATCATTGTTGATCACATTATTTAATACATCTCCACGCACATCCTTCATATGGATATGTGCCACCCGGTTGCCGTAGTTTTCCAGCACCCAGCTAATGTCTATGCCAGCGGTTGTCGCATGGCCACAATCCAGCACGATACCTACTACATCATCAGTCGCTTCCAGGAATGCTTTCAACTCATCGTTAGTTTCTACAATCATCATCAAATGATGATGGTAAGCGAGACGCAAGCCGTAAGTTTTCAACAGTGACGCAGCCAGACTATTTACCTTCTGCGCATACTGCTCAAGATTGATGCTCCCTAAAGCTGGAGACAGCGATAATGGCTCATCCAGAGGAGAATTGCCTGGCATAACACCGCACTCACCATAAACCATTACTTTCGCCCCAAGAGACTTGAGAAGTAATGCGTGATTGTGAACAGCTTCAAGCTCTTCCTCGACGCTACGCTCAGCAAGAAATCCGTTAAACCAGCCGGATGCCAGCTTGAGCTTTGCGTTGGAGAGAATCGGCTGGAGTGTATTAATTGTTCCCGGGAATTTACGCCCCAACTCAATCCCTTCATAACCAGCTGCTGCGGCTTCTTCCAGGCAGGTTTCTAGCGGGATATCGCCGCCGAGATCTTCCAGTACATCATTGGTCCAGGACAGTGGACTCACTCCAACAAGAATACGCGTTGATACGCTCATATTTTTATCCTTCAAAATAAAAAGCACCGCTCCCGATGAGCTGCGAAGCGATGCTAACCAGGTCCTGCGAGGCTCGGGGGGCAGGGATTACAGGGTGAACGCTTCGCGGAAAGCGTCCAGCGCCGCCACAGAATCACCTGATGCCCAACCTTCCAGTGCTACCACGCCGTGGTAGTTGATGCCCTGCAGCGCCCGGGCAACGGCTTTGTAGTTGATCTCTCCCGTTCCCGGCTCCTTACGGCCCGGCACGTCAGCGACCTGGATTTCACCAATGTGCTTCTCGCTTTTCTGAATCAGCTCAATCAGGTTTCCTTCACCAATCTGCGCGTGATAAATATCAAGGTTCATCTTCAGGTATGGGCTGTTCACTGCGGCAACCAGCGCAAGCGTATCGTCTGCTTTGGCGAAAGGCGTACCCGGATGGTCAACGGCCGTATTCAGGTTCTCCAGAGTGAACACCTTGCCGGCTTGCTCGCCCAGTTTTGCAAGCGCATCCAGCGTTTTCTTCGCCTTCAGCCACATGTCACCGGTTACTACTTCAACTGGTTTCACAGGCAGGCCGACATTGTTCAAACCGGTTCCGTGCAGGTTCAGTGACGGACAGCCAAGACGACAGGCAACCTCAATTGACTCGCTGGCACTGGAAAGCAGCTGTGCAATCTCTTCGTCGTCGGTCAGGTTTCCTGAGATATAGCCGGTCATTGAAGTAATGCGGGCACCGGTTTTCACCAGCGCTTCGATGTCTTTCTGGGTCCAGTCCCAGATTTCCACGCCGAAGCCCATGGCGTGAAGGCGTTCCACGCGCTCAATGAAAGGCAGTTCGAGGAACACCATTTCAGCGCATACGGATAATGAATAGTCAGACATGAGTAATCCTTACAGAGTGATCGGCTGAGACTGCTGAACAGATGCAATACATGCCAGCGCAATTTCCAACGCGTTGCGAGCATCTTCGCCCGTTGCCTTCGGGGTTTCACCGGTCGCAACACAACGCACGAAGTCGGTCAGCTCTGCTACATAGGCATCACGCAGCAGATCGGTATCGCGGCGTGCAGTATCGATTGAGATACCCTCAGCGGTGTACCGCACGCAGTTGTTCACGTTCATATTGCCAGCCTGCAGCATCCCTTTGCTGCCGAACACTTCACCACGCACGTCGTAGCCATATACTGCCTGGAAATTAGCTTCAGCAGTAGCTATTGCGCCGTTATCAAAACGAATGTTCACTACGGCGGTGTCCAGCAATCCACGGTCTTTAAAATCAGGACGAACTAAAGCATCGGCAACAGCATAAACCTGGGTAGGTTTCGCCCCCGGGTTCATGTGAAGCAGGATGTCGAAGTCGTGGATAAGGGTTTCCAGGAAAATGGTCCAGTGTGGGATTGGAGCAGGATCGCCCAGGCCTGGATCGCGTGTGGTTGAACGCAGCAGCTGCGGCACACCAATTTTACCTGCTTTGATTTCTTCGTAAGCAGCAGCAAAACCGCTCACGAAGCGACGGTTGAAGCCAACCTGCAGCGTAACACCGGCTTCTTCAGCGGCGTTGATTGCCTTATCTGCCTCTTCCAGAGTCACAGCCATTGGCTTCTCACAGAAAACGCCTTTACTCGCCTTTGCTGCTGCTACAATCAGCTCAGCGTGAGTACGCGCTGGCGATGCTATAACGACTGCGTCGATGTCAGGGTCATTCAGCATTGCCTGCGGGTCGGTATAGGATTTTTGTGCGCCCAGTTTAGCGGCCAGTTTCTCTGCGGCGCCTGGAACAGGATCTGCAACTGCTACTAAAGTGGCACCTGGAATACGTTGAGCAACCGTTTCACCATGAAAACTGCCCATACGACCTGCGCCAATCAGACCAACGCGCACAATATTTTTTAAAGACATGTGACTCTCCTCAATATGTAGGGTATTTAAGGCTTACTTTTGGGATACCGATTCTGGTGTAACGAGCGGTTGCTGCTCATGTCCAAAACGACGGGATTTAGAAAGCATCAGCGGTTCGATGTGCTCCAGCGATACACCTTTTGTCTCAGGCAGGAAGCGGCCAACGAACCAGAAAGCGATGACGCTGAACCCGCCGCATAGCAGCAGCGGGAAGGCGCCGTGGAAATGCTCCATCAGTGCCGGACTGCGGTTCATCATTGGAAAGCTCTGAGTAACGATGAAGTTTGAAATCCACAGGGAACAGAAGGCATAGCCCATCGCTACAGCACGCATACGGTTCGGGAAGATTTCTGATATCAGCAGCCAGGCACCGAGGCTCCATGACAAGCCGAATACAAAGATAAATCCCACTAAGCCAACCACCGGCAGGTAACCTTTGGCTTCGTTCATGAAGGCCCAGGAAGTGAAGAACAGGAAGGCAGCGCAACCTAAAGCACCCCAGCGAAGTAACGGAATACGGCCCACGCGGTCAAACGCAACCAACGCAATACTGACACCCGCTAACAAAGCCAGACCCAGAAAAATGCTTTGAAACAGAGAGTCCTGTGTATTACCCGTCACGTTCTGCAGTAGTGATGGTGCGAAATACATCAGGATATTGATGCCGGAAACCTGCTGAAGCACGGCAACGGCACAACCGATCCACAGAATATAAGATGCCTTTTTGTCCTTAAGGATGCCGCGCTGCGATGGCGCACTGGTTGAGGCGGAATCAACATCAATAGAACTACGGATCTCGGCGTATAAGCGTTCAGCATGTGCTGCGTTGGAAAGAGAGGTCAGCACCTTGAGTGATTTCTCTTTTCTGTTATGCATCGCATACCAGCGTGGCGATTCTGGCATAAAGAAGGCCATCACCAGGAACAGGACGCAGGGAACCAGTGCTGACGCCAGCATCCAGCGCCAGCCCATCGATACAATCCATTCGTGAGCCGCCCCTTTGGCAATCAGATAGTTCACCACGTAAACCACCAGTTGGCCGCTCACCATCAGCATCTGCTGCATACCCAGCATGCGCCCACGCAGATCTTTCGGAGACACCTCGGCGATGTAGAGTGGAGTAACGGCAGAGGCCATTCCCACGGCCAGACCGCCAATCATGCGATAGATAACGAACCAGGTAAGGTCATTGGCGAGAGCCGCGCCGACTGCTGAAATGGCAAACAGAACTGCAGTAATGATTAATGTCGCTTTACGGCCAATATGGTCAGTAAGGCGCCCGACACCCCAGGCACCAATAACACATCCCAAAATAACGTTAGAAACCGCCCATCCACTTTCAGCAGGCGTGAGCGATAAATGTTCAGTCAGTGGTTCGATAACGCCTGAAATAACAGAGGCGTCATAGCCAAGAATGATCCCGCTGACTGATGCGATGGCACAGATGAAAATGAGGTAAGGCACATTATGCTTTCGTGTAGACATTTCAATATTTCTCCACGGTGGTTTTTATGATTTGTATTTGTAGGTAAGACCTTTCTGGTTAGCAATGAATGTGCCAACTCACACATCGCTGTTTTATATGGGAATAAAAAAAGATGACGATCACAAAGTGTTTATAAAAAGGACATGTCTCCATAACATGTCTATAGAATGGACATATTCAAAATATTAGATAATGAAACGTATGAACCATAAAAACGAAAAAACGTGGGACGAGGAATGGGAGCTGATCGCCAGGCTGAACCATGCGCAGAAATTTGACGAATACATAGAAGAACTGGGGATAGCCTGGAAAGCTTTCGAGCAGGGAAATGTACCGAAAGGCTTACGCCCGGCTGTTCACGCATCATGGATACGTAGCCATGAAGAAGGTATTGATGCCTATCGCTTCGAATACCAGTTATGCGCAGAGCACGAACTTCGCAGAGTCATGACACGGAACTCGGCATTAATCGCCATAGCGCGCGATATCATGCGTAATCTGCTCGCCTATAATCCTGATGGTCACATCAATCTGACTGACGCTAATGGTGTAACGATGCACTATTGTGGCCAGGATTTAACGCCAGTAGGCAGTATTCTCAGCGAGGCAATATCCGGTACCAACTGCACCGGTCGCTGCATTAAAGAGAACAAACTGGTCTATATGCTGAGCGCAGAAAATTATAAAGAAGCGCTGCGTATTCGTGGCAAACACTGCGCTGCGGCTCCCATCCGGGATGAAAATGGCGTTATGCTGGGCGTGCTGACATTAACTGCCAATCCTGGCTATTTTCACTACCATACTCTGGGAACCGTTCAGGCTGCTGCAGAGGCAATTTCACAGCAGCTGATTTTGCGTCATTTAGTAAATGAGCAGGAATCAGTAATGGAATCGCTGAATGAAGGCGTTCTGGTTGTCAGTGAGAGAGGCACAATTCGGCAGTTAAACCGCTATGCCCGCCAGATATTAGGTATACAGGAAGATGTCCGCTTCCGTGATGCTGATGAAGTATTCATGCCGGATGATTGTTCATTCAGAGCGCTGCCAGCCTGTAAAGATCGCAACATTACTCTTTCTCCTGGCCCTGTTTCGCGTATCACATGTGTGATTTCCGTTGTTATCACACCTGAAGGTGGCCGCGTCATTTCTATGCGTGATAACCGCCGTATACGTGATATGACGCGTCGTGTTATTGGCAGTAGTGCCAGCTATACCTTTGACATGATTCTCGGCCAGTCACGCATAATGCAGGATACGCGTAATAAAGCACGTAACGCTGGACGCAGTGATAGTACTGTACTGCTTACAGGCGAAAGCGGTACCGGCAAGGAGCTATTTGCTCAGTCCATCCATAATGGCAGTAATCGCAATGCCGGTCCGTTCCTTGCTGTTAACTGTGGCGCAATCCCTCGTGATCTTGTGCTGAGCGAACTGTTTGGCTATGAGGATGGCGCGTTCACCGGTTCAAGACGTGGTGGCTCAGCGGGTAAATTTGAACTGGCAGATGGAGGAACGCTGTTCCTTGATGAAATCGGTGATATGCCGCTCGATGCGCAAGCCAGTTTGTTGAGAGTACTGCAGGAAGGTGAAGTGACGCGCATCGGCGGGAAGCAACCACTAAAAGTCAATGTGCGTATTGTTGCTGCAACCAATCGCGATCTGAAAAGAGATATTGATAATGGCTCATTCCGTCGTGATCTCTATTTTCGCCTGAACGTGATCAGTCTGCCCATTCCACCTTTGCGGGTCAGAAAAGAAGATATCAAAGAGCTGGCTGACTGGTTCTGCGAAAAAATATGCCGCGCACTCAATCGTGAACGCGCATTACTTTCCGGTTCGGCGCTGCAGATGATGGAAAACTATGACTGGCCCGGAAATGTGCGTGAACTGGAAAATATTGTTGAACGAACCATCAACCTGACCGAAACGGACGATATCAGTGATAAAGATCTACCTGAGGAGCTTCGTCTGTCCGCCTGTGCCATTTCCGATATACCAGGCGAGAGCGTGAAAAGTTTTAGTCTGAAGGATGGCGAGAAGACGCTAATAGAACTCTGTCTGATGGAAAAAAAGGGCAATATGCGTCAGGTTGCCATCGCGCTGAATCTTTCACGCGGTGCGCTGTATAACAAAATGAAGCGTTACGGGATTGAACCCGATAATTACCGCAGGTTATGTCATGATGTCTGAATCAGCTGTAACAGACCGGAAAAACGTCCGCCTTTGGTACTGAGCGGACATCGGCTCCGTCCCGGGTCTGAGATATGCCGTAAGAGAGCGTTTGCCACGCACAGAGATCATCGGGCAGTCATCTGATAAAGAACAGGATTCTGACTTCAAAACACCCTGATTCTAAGCGCATTCGATTTCCCGGCCTCGTTCTCTGATCCTGCATCCTGGCTTTACCCTCAAATGGACAACGCAGGGACAAATCAGGACAACATACGGGCAGCGTATGGAACCCATCAACGCTCTCAGCTATTCATGACGTTAAATCATGTCTGTTGAGGGAGAAAAGATGAACTTTTATCGCAGTAAAGCATTTACCGGCTCTAAAGCCTGGGATGCTCAACACATTGCCAGCTTCGATAATATCAGCGTGAAACTTCACTGGACCGATCAACCCTATAGATGGCACATCAATGACGGACAGGAGGTTTTTGCTGTTATGGATGGGTGTGTTGAGATGCAATACAAAGAAAACGGTGATATCAAAAGCAGGACACTCAACACAGGTGATATTTTCTATGCCAGCGAAGGGACAGAACACATTGCGCGTCCACAGGGCGTCGCCCGCGTGTTGGTCATTGAAAAAGAGGGTTCCGTTTAATCAAGGTCTGCTCCGTTAACCGGTAAAGCCGGATGTCAGTGTTTGCTTTGGCCATCAGTAATACCAGCCAGCTACCCGCAGGCTGGCGTGAACGGGATAATCTTGCAGGAAACGGCAGACCAGACCTATGTTTGCCAGGGGCAGGCTGTCGATGTCATATCCAGCCTGCCAGATTTATAAAACCTCAGGCCGCGCGCACCTGCGGCATCGCAATATCTGCGCTGATACGTGCGCCGTCGGCATCAAACACCATGCAGTGGTGCGGATGGAAGCTGGGACGCAGCGTCTGATAAGGGCGGAAATGCACATCGCCCGGCAGCAGCATCTTAAAGCCGTCGTGGCCGTGGCTCTGACCAAACAGATAGGTATTATTGCCGAGCCGTTCCACAACCTCGCAGTGGAAGTCGATATTCAGAGGCGCATCGCCGTTGATCTGCAACTGTTCCGGCCGGATACCCAGGGTGATCTCATCTCCTGACTGCAGCTGGCGGATGGGTGAGGGGAGTTGCAGCCGGTGTTCGCCGTCATTGATCAGGGCGACCAGCCCGCCAGGGCCACACTGCTCTACACGCGCGGGCAGGAAGTTCATCTTCGGCGAGCCGATAAAACCCGCAACGAAGCGGTTGATCGGGTTGTAGTAGAGTTCCATCGGCGAACCGACCTGTTCCACCTTGCCGTAGTTCATCACCACAATCTTATCGGCCAGCGTCATCGCCTCCGTCTGATCGTGCGTCACATAAACCATGGTGGTTTTCAGCTCCTGATGAAGCTTAGCGATGTGCAGCCGCATATCGACACGCAGCTCTGCATCCAGGTTCGACAGTGGCTCATCAAACATAAACACCCGGGGATTACGCACAATCGCGCGACCAATGGCGACACGCTGACGCTGTCCGCCGGAAAGCTGCTTAGGTTTACGATCCAGTAGTTGCACCAGCTGCAGCGTCTTCGCCACCATTTCAACCTGATGCTGAATCTGCGCTTTTGGCAGCCCGTTGACCTTCAGGCCGTAACCGATATTCTCCGCTACCGTCATATGGGGATAGAGCGCGTAAGACTGAAACACCATCGCCACCCCACGATGCGAAGGTGCGACATCATTCATCACCTCATCGCCAATCAGAATCTCACCGTCACTGATCTCTTCCAGTCCGGCAATCAGCCTCAGCAGCGTGGATTTTCCGCAGCCTGATGGACCGACGAATACTGCAAACTCACCAGCTTCAATATCGAGTGCGATATTTTTTAGCGTTTCTGTTTTACCAAAGCGTTTGGTGACATTTCTCAATCTGATGCTGGACATGCTGAACCTCATGGCAAAGAGTCTGGTGGTTAAAATGTATGACGTATAACAGTGGGTCAGATTCCACGTCAGGCCTGATGGTGCCTGCATTGACTATAACGTTCCGTCCGGGCACGCCCTATCGCTGTTTTTGATTTCTGTAATACCGATCACACATTGGTGCAAACGGGCTGGAGCGCAGCACCTGTTCCGCGTAGCGTATGACTCAAATGCGATACGTTACTCATACTTCATATGCACAATCAGCATGTGTTTATAAAAAGAACATCAGCAAATGGCAGCTAAAAATGTCATACCTTCACACGAGGCCGGTAATGAAAATCAAAATCAGCGTTACGCTACTCCTCTCAGCATTGATGCTTAATCAATCCGTCTGGGCCGCTCAGCAACTCACCGTCTGGGAAGACATTAAGAAATCGGACGGCATCAAAACGGCGATCGCCGATTTTCAGAAACAGTTCGGCATTGACGTAAAAGTGCAGGAGATGCCGTTTGCGCAGCAGATTGAAAAGCTGCGTCTGGATGGCCCGGCCGGAATTGGCCCGGATGTGCTGGTGATCCCAAACGACCAGCTCGGCAGCGCGGTAGTGCAGGGCTTGCTGGCTCCGCTGAAAATCGATGCGGCAGAGCAGAGCGCTTATACGCCTTCGGCAATGGCCGCGTTCACACAGAATAACGTGGTCTACGGCGTGCCTAAGGCGGTTGAAACCCTGGTGCTGATCTACAACAAAGATCTGCTGCCCGCGCCGCTGAAAACGCTGGATGAGTATCGCGCGTTCTCGCAGAAGCAGCGCGAGGCAAAACAGTATGGCCTGCTGGCGAAGTTTGACCAGATTTACTACAGCTGGGGCGTGATGGCACCAACGGGGTCTTACATTTTTGGTAAAGACGCAAAAGGCGTGATTAACACCAACGATATCGGGCTGAACACCCCTGGTAGCGTGGAAGCGGTGACCTATCTCAGGCGCTTCTTCAGCGAAGGATTGTTGCCTGGCGGCATCATGGGCGACAACGGCCTGAATGCCATCGACTCGCTGTTTACCGAGAAGAAAGCGGCGGCGGTGATCAACGGGCCATGGGCGTTCCAGCCTTATCAGGCTGCCGGGATCAACTACGGCGTGGCACCCCTGCCATTGCTGCCTAACGGCAAACCGATGAGCTCTTTCCTGGGCGTGAAAGGCTATGTGGTGTCGACATGGAGTAAAGATCAGGCGCTGGCGCAGAAGTTCCTGACCTTTATCAACCAGCCGCAGTATGTGAAAGAGCGCTATCAGAAAACTCAGGAGATCCCACCGGTTACTGCGCTGATGAACGATCCGATTATCAAAGATGATGAGAAAGCCAACGCGGTTGCGGTGCAGGCGGCGCGAGCCTCAGCCATGCCGGGCGTGCCGGAGATGCAGGAAGTGTGGGGCCCGGCCAATGCGGCGCTGGAGCTGAGCGTTTCCGGCAAGCAGGAGCCAAAAGCGGCGCTGGATAACGCGGTGAAACAGATCACCATGCAGATTGAAGCGATGCAGGCCAGCAACCAGTAATGCTGGTTCACGGGATAACCGTACAGGATAAGGATCAGAGTGTGGCTATATCTTCCGATGAACATCTGGTGACCGCTAAGCGTCCGCGTCGTCATGCGACGACCGGTGCGTTGCTGGCACTGCTGCCTGGCTTCGGCCAGTTTTATCACCGCCAGTGGGCGAAAGGCTTGTGCTTTCTGATTCTGCTCAGCAGTTTTACCGGCGTCTTCCACGATTTTCTGCGAGAAGGATTCTGGGGGCTATACACGCTGGGTGAATCGGTGCCGCGCGATAACTCCATTTTCCTGCTGGCGGAGGGAATTATCAGCGTGCTGATCGCCGCCTTTGGCGTGGCGGTCTGGGGATTGTCGGTGCGCGATGCCTGGGTCAATGGCGTTAAGCGCGACAGGGGGCAACCCCTTAACAGCGTGCGTCAGCAGTATCAGCTGCTGCTGCGCGACGGCTTCCCCTACCTGATGATTTCGCCGGGGTTTATTCTGCTGGTTTTCGTGGTGGTGTTTCCGATTCTTTTTGGTTTTGCCATCGCCTTCACAAACTACAACCTCTATCACACGCCGCCGGCGAAGCTGGTGGACTGGGTAGGATTCAAAAACTTCATCAACATTTTTACGCTGTCGATCTGGCGTTCCACCTTCTTCGATGTGCTGCAGTGGACGGTGGTCTGGACGCTGCTGGCGACCACACTGCAGTGTACCGTCGGCGTGATGCTGGCGATTCTGGTCAATCAGAAGGACCTGCGCTTTAAGCCGCTGATCCGCACCATCTTTATCCTGCCGTGGGCAGTGCCGGGTTTTGTCACCATTCTGGTCTTCGCCGGGATGTTCAACGACAGCTTTGGAGTGATCAACAACGCCATTCTCGACTTCTTTGGCATTGCACCGAAAGCCTGGATGACCGATCCATTCTGGACCAAAACCGCGCTGATTATGATGCAGACCTGGCTCGGCTTCCCGTTTGTGTTTGCGATGACCACCGGGGTGCTGCAGGCGATCCCGGACGATCTCTATGAGGCGGCGATCATGGACGGTGCCAGCGCCTGGACGCGGCTGAAAACCATCACGCTGCCGCTGGTGCTCTACGCCATTGCGCCGATCATCATCACGCAATACACCTTCAACTTTAATAATTTCAACATCATCTATCTGTTTAACAACGGCGGTCCGGCGGTGGCGGGGTCGAATGCCGGAGGCACCGATATTCTGGTGTCGTGGATCTACAAGCTCACCATGTCGTCGTCGCAATATGCTATCGCCGCCACGATTACCATTCTGCTGTCGATTTTCGTGGTAGGTCTGGCGCTGTGGCAGTTCCGCGCGACCCGGTCGTTTAAACAAGATGAGATGGCGTAAGGGAGCAGTTATGGCGAAGTCCGGCAGTATTAAACGCGAAAGGTGGATACGCCTGTCGCTGACCTGGCTGGTGGTGCTGGCCGTCTCGGCCATCATTATCTATCCGCTGGTCTGGACGGTAGGAGCATCACTGAATGCAGGTAACAGCCTGCTCAGCAGTTCGATCATTCCGGAGAATGCATCGCTTCAGCATTATCGCGACCTGTTTAACGGCACGGTGCCTTACCTGACCTGGTACTGGAATTCGATGAAAATCAGTTTCCTGACCATGGTGCTGACATTAATCAGCGTCAGCTGTACCGCTTACGCTTTTTCCCGTTTTCGGTTTAAGGGACGGCAGAATGGACTGATGCTGTTTCTGCTGCTGCAGATGATCCCGCAGTTTTCAGCGCTGATCGCGATCTTCGTCCTGTCGCAGCTGCTGGGATTAATCAACAGCCACCTGGCGCTGGTGCTGATCTACGTTGGCGGGATGATCCCGATGAACACGTATCTGATGAAGGGCTATCTCGATTCGATACCCAAAGATCTCGATGAGTCAGCGCGCATGGATGGCGCGGGCAACTTCCGCATCTTTGTTGAGATCATCATGCCGCTGTCGAAGCCGATTCTGGCGGTCGTTGCGCTGTTCTCGTTCACGGGGCCGCTGGGCGATTTCATTCTCTCCAGCACCATTCTGCGCACGCCGGAACAGTTCACGCTGCCGATTGGACTCTACAATCTGGTGTCGCAAAAAATGGGTGCCAGTTACACCACCTATGCGGCCGGAGCCGTGCTGATCGCTGTGCCGGTAGCCGTGTTCTATCTGGCTCTGCAAAAATACTTCGTCTCTGGCCTGGCTTCAGGCAGTACTAAAGGATAAATCATGACGCCCAAAACATTGATTCTCGCCCTGGCGCTGGCCTGGGCGACGCCGCTGCTTGCCGCCGATAAGCCTGCCATCGGCTCTGCCGGGCCGTGGCCCGCCGATTTTATCAAAGGTGCGGACATCTCTTCACTGGCAGAGCTGGAGAAGCAGGGCGCGAAATTCTACAACGCGGACAACCAGCAGCAGGATGCTATCGCCATTCTGAAAGCCAGCGGCATCAACACTATCCGGCTGCGGTTGTGGGTCGATCCCACTGACGGCAGCGGTCACACCTACGGTGGTGGCGGCAACGATCTGGCGACTACGCTGGCGCTGGCGAAGCGGGTTAAAGCAGCGGGCCTGAAGTTGCTGCTGGATATTCACTACAGCGACTTCTGGACCGATCCGGGCAAGCAGTTCAAGCCCAAAGCCTGGCAGTCACTGACCTTTTCGCAGCTGGAAACGCAGGTGCATGACTACACCCGCGACACCATCGCCCGCTTTAAAGCAGATGGCGTCATGCCGGATATCGTGCAGATTGGCAACGAGCTTAACGGCGGCATGCTCTGGCCGGAAGGCAAGAGCTGGGGCCAGAACGGCGGCGAGTTTGATCGGCTGGCCGGCCTGCTGAAGGCGGGCATCAGCGGGTTGCGCGAGAACCTCAGCGATCCGCATCAGGTGAAGATCATGCTGCATCTGGCCGAGGGTACTAAAAACGATACCTTCCGCTGGTGGTTCGATGAAATCGTTAAGCGTGATGTGCCGTTCGATGTGATCGGTCTGTCGATGTACACCTACTGGAACGGCCCGATTAGCGCTCTGAAAGCCAACATGGATGATATCTCCCGGCGCTATGACAAAGACGTGATGGTGGTGGAAGCCGCCTATGGCTACACGCTGGAAAACTGCGACAACGCTGAGAACAGTTTCCAGGCAAAAGAGGAGCAGGCAGGCGGCTATCCCGGCACGGTCGCGGGTCAGGCGGCCTATCTGCATGACCTGATTAAAGCGGTGCTGGCAGTGCCGGACCATCGCGGCAAGGGTGTGGTCTACTGGGAACCGGCGTGGATCCCCGCGCCCGGCAATACCTGGGCTACGCCCGCCGGCATGAAATATATCCACGACGAATGGAAACAGGGTAACGCCCGCGAGAACCAGGCACTGTTTGACTGTCACGGCAAGGCGCTGCCTTCGCTACAGGTTTTTCATTAACTATCAGCACTAACGCTGATCTCTTCCTCTGAGGACCAGGTATGAATAAATTTCCCCCGCTGAGCGCCCGGGTTAACCGGCTGCTGCATGGTGCTGACTACAATCCGGAACAGTGGGCGCACCAGCCGGGCATTATTGATGACGACGTCGCGATGATGAAGCAGGCGAACTGCAACGTGATGTCGGTGGGTATTTTCAGCTGGGCGAAGCTGGAGCCGGAAGAGGGGCGCTATGAGTTTGGCTGGCTGGATGAGGTGATCGATACGCTCTGGCTGCAGGGGATTTCCGTGTTTCTCGCCACACCGAGCGGGGCAAGGCCGGCCTGGATGTCGCAGGCGTATCCTGAGGTGTTGCGCGTGGGGCGCGATCGCGTACCTGCCCTGCACGGTGGCCGTCATAACCACTGTATGACCTCGCCGGTTTATCGCCAGAAAGTGCAGGCGATGAATAGCCGCCTGGCCGCGCGTTACGCGCATCATCCGGCGGTGGTCGGCTGGCATATCTCTAATGAGTATGGTGGCGAATGTCATTGCGATCGCTGTCAGCAGGCCTTTCGCGGCTGGCTGCAGCGTCGTTATGAGACGCTGGAGAAGCTGAATCTCGCCTGGTGGAGTGACTTCTGGAGTCATACCTACACAGACTGGTCACAGATTGTGTCGCCTGCGCCGCAGGGCGAGATGTCGATTCATGGTCTGAATCTGGACTGGCGGCGATTTATGACCGATCAGGTGACTGACTTCTGTCGGGAGGAGATTAAGCCGCTGAAACAGGCCAATCCCGATCTGCCCGCGACCACTAATTTCATGGAATATTTCTACGACTACGATTACTGGAAGCTTGCACCGGCGCTCGATTTTATCTCCTGGGATAGCTACCCGATGTGGCATAACGAGAAGGATGAGACCACGCTCGCCTGTTATACCGCGATGTACCATGATTTGATGCGCACCCTGAAGCAGGGCAAGCCGTTTGTATTGATGGAGTCGACGCCTGGCTCAACGAACTGGCAGCCGACCAGTAAACTGAAGAAGCCGGGGATGCATATTCTCTCTTCGCTGCAGGCAGTGGCGCATGGTGCGGACGCGGTGCAATATTTTCAGTGGCGCAAGAGTCGGGGATCGGTCGAGAAGTTTCACGGCGCGGTGGTTGATCATGTCGGCCATATTGATACGCGAACAGGGCGTGAAGTGAGTGAGCTGGGCCGGATGCTGGCGGCCATGACGCCGGTAATGGGCAGTCGGGTTGAGGCGCGCGTCGCGATTATTTTCGACTGGGAGAGTCGCTGGGCAATGGATAACGCGCAGGGCCCACGCAATCTTGGTCTGCACTATGAGCGTACGGTAAACGAGCACTACCGCGCGTTCTGGGAGCAGGGTGTTGCGGTAGAGGTGATTAACGGCGACAGCGATCTCAGCGGTTACGATCTGGTGATAGCGCCAATGCTGTATATGGTACGCGACGGTTTTGCGGCGCGGGTTGAGCAGCATGTTGAGCGGGGCGGGCATTTCGTGGCCAGTTACTGGAGCGGCATCGTGAATGAGAGCGATCTCTGTTATCTGGGAGGATTCCCTGGGCCGTTGCGGCCGCTGCTCGGCATCTGGTCAGAAGAGATCGACAGTCTGACCGATGAGGAGTTTAACGGCGTGCGCGGGGTGCGCGGCAATGAGCTGGGTCTGAGCGGGCCATATCAGGCGCGGGAGCTTTGCGAGCATATTCATCTCGAAGGGGCCACGGCGCTGGCCAGTTACGAGAGTGATTTTTATGCCGGAACCCCGGCGGTGACGGTGAATCGGGTTGGTCAGGGTAAAGCCTGGTATATTGCGTCACGTAATGATCTGCCGTTCCATCGGGATTTTTATGGTGCGCTGATTAAGCAGCTTGGGTTACCGCGTGCGCTGGCGACTGAGCTGCCGCCAGGCGTTGTCGTTCAGCGGCGAACTGATGGTGAACAGGCATTTCTGTTTGTGCAGAACTTTACCGGTCAGACGCAGCAGGTCTCGTTGCCTGTCGGGGTGAGTGATTTGATTGATGGCTCGGGTGTGGGGGAATTGCTGACGCTTGGGCCATGGGGATGTCGGGTTCTGAGTGGGCCAATGGAGTAGGGGGGGAGTACAGGCTCAGGAGTTAATTCATTGGCGATTGCTGGCAGTCTGAGCACTGGCTCAGGGGGCATATGCCTTCCGTAAAGACGCAAAAGACGGCATCCATGTCCGCTCAGCAGGGGCAATTACGCATCTCATCCCTGAGGTGCGCCCGTTAGCGGGCCAACGCATCGCGTTGTTCAAAAACGCTTCCGGCGTTTTTATCCGGGCGGTGTGATGCTTTGCTACAGGCATATGCCCCCATCGCTTATGGATTGGGAGCTGTCTGTTGGAAGGTCTGCATATAACTGTTGATATAGAGCAGGTTTTAAGAGGCTGATTGCAGGATAGGCGCAGGAAGCGTGTATATTCTGTGAGCAGCCCCAGGCATTCTGCCCCGCGTTTTCGTTTATCACTCGTGAGTGGCGGGCAGTTGCCCGCCTTTTTATTATCTGAAGGAGAACCACATGTTGAGTCTCAAATCGTTTAAGCAATATTTCAGTCGGCAGCCGCTGACGGTGGAAGAGCTTGAGGTAGACAGCGCGCTACTGGAGCGTCTGGTCAACTGTTTTGGCGGACGTGACAATATTCAGCAGGTGGATGCCTGTTTAACCCGGCTGCGGGTGAAGGTGACATCGCTGAAAGCGGTGGATACGGCGGGATTGCAGAAGGCGGGGGCGATTGGCGTGGTGATTCTGGGGCATGAGGTGCATGCGATCTTTGGTAAGCAGTCCGACCAGCTGCGTCAGCTGCTGGAAGAACGTTTCTTTAAACCGGAGTAACAGACGCCCGAGAAATATGAATAAAAAAATGGATAACCGTCGCCGGTTATCCAAATAAGCCCCTGCATAAGAGCTCAATAATGATCACAATGAGGAGATTGCGCGGTTACCACCAGGCTTCAACCTGTACGCCGAAGTTCCAGGTGTTATTACTGGTGTTGTCTTTGAAGCTGTGTCCATCCTCTGAGTCATTCAGGTAAGAGGCAAACAGTCGAAGTTCCGGACGAGACATAAATTCGGGACCGGCTGCCAGACCCAGCGCCAGCGTATATTTCTGTCCTGCCGCTTTATAGTCGCTGCCCACTTTGTTTTCATCTTTCTGCCAGAAGCTACCGACTTCACCGATGCCGCGGACATACTGCGTAAACTGATACTGACCACGCCCCACCAGCGACAGCAGGGTACTTTTGCGGGTCTGTGCGGTGACATCGTCCGCCGATCCCCAGGTAAAGACCTGATTCAGTGAGAACTTGTCGGTGATCGGGAGCAGACCGGTGTTAATCACGCGGTAGCCGGTGGCGTTTTGAGTATCATTCCACATGTCATACCAGCCGCCGCCCTGCGAAATCATGTTCTGCGCCAGACCTTTGTTGGCGTACTGGAACACCAGCTTCTGGTAGCCGCCCCACATGTCCTGACTGATTTCACTGGTGAGCATGACGCCGTTATCTGCGTCATACAGGCCACCATATTCTTTCTGTTTGTTGGTGGTGTTTGGCATGGCGTAATCAATACCAAATTCGGTCCAGGCGCCGTTCCAGGGTTTCCAGCCGGCATAGCGAAGATCGAGGTAGTTAATGTTGACGTCGTTGTCGCCATCGACGCGGTAATCCACGTCATTCGCATCGCCACGAATCCAGGCAAAGGAGATAGCGCCCGGACCCAGCGTGTAGTTTTCGATACCGGCACCTGAACCCGAGATGTTCCAGTACTTGGTATCAATGATGTGCAGATCGTGACGCTGGTAGTAGCGTTTACCGCCCCAGATCACCGCATCTTTATCACCCGGCACCAGTCCTTTGATCTGCAGGTTGAGCTGACGCAGGCCAAATTGCGCATCGTCGCCGAAGGTAGTTTCGTTATCGTTTGAGCCGTCGGAGAACATACTGACCATGGTGTCGACGTAAAAACTGACGTCATCCTTTTTGTAGACTTCGCTGCCCAGCTCAACCTCGCCATAAGTGTCGGCTTCATTGCCGAGACGGCCAACCTTGTTCTTTTGATACTCTTCAATACCGCCATCCTGTGATACGCCAACGCCACCACGCAGATAGCCATGAAAATCGATGTTGTCGATGGCGGCATAGAGCGTCGGGGAGGTCAGGGCCGCAGCAAGCGCCACAGCAGCAGTACGTAACCTTGTTTCCATGTTATCCTCAGTTTTTATTTGTAATACGTTCACATGACAGCGGCAGTAAACGCTTTTTGTCAGATGAGTGACAAATAAAATCGCGATAATGTGTGATTTACTGCAAATAAAATGGCGGAATCTGTAACGATTAGTGAATCAGATCACCAAATTTTACGATGTGAAGGTATTACTTTTATTTTTTATTCGCGCAATGTGACTGCGGTAGTCTGGCTGACATCAGGGCTGTGATAACATTCCGCCATCGGTAATCAGGGATGCGAATTATGAAATCAAAAAATGCCACCTTAGAGGATGTCGCCCGTCATGCTGGCGTGTCGTATCAGACGGTATCAAGGGTTCTGAATAAGTCGGCAAACGTCTCGGAATCAACGCGGCGCAAGGTGGAACACGCAATTGAAACCCTGCGCTACGTACCCAACCGCCTGGCTCAGCAGCTGGTGGGCAAGCAGAGTACAACCCTGGGTCTGGTAACGACTTCGCTGGCGTTGCATGCGCCCTCACAGGTGGCCGCTGCGGTTAAACGTTATGCGAATGCTGCGGACTACCAGGTGCTGATCGCCATGATTGATGAGAACGTCAATCAAAGTCTGCAGGATTGCATCAATGAACTTAAATCTCAGCGGGTGGATAAAGTGATCATCAATGTCCCGCTGGAGAGCAGCGCTGCTGAGCAGGTCGTGCAGGAGAACGACGATATTCTCTGTCTGTTCCTTGATGTTGATCCCTACAGCGCAGTGTTTAACGTTTCGTTTAACCCGGCTGACGGCACCCGCGCCAGCGTCAAATACCTCTATGAGCAGGGGCATCGCGAGTTTGCCCTGCTGGCGGGTCCTGAGCAGTCGGTCTCCGCCAATCTGCGGTTAAAGAGCTGGCTCGACACGCTGGAAAGCTACCGTCTGAGGCCGGTCAGCATCAGCCACGGTAACTGGGATGCGCAGAGTGGTTACAATGGCGTGCTGCAACTGCTGCGTGAAGCGCCAGAGTTCAGTGCACTGCTGGTGGGCAACGATCAGATGGCGCTGGGTGTGCTGAGTGCGCTGCATCAGCGAGGTGTGGCCGTGCCTGGGCAGATTTCGGTGATTGGCTACGATGACACTTATGAAAGTGCCTTTTTCCATCCGTCGCTGACCACGGTGTCGCTGGATCTCGATTTGCAGGGCAAAGAGGCGGTTGCCCGTCTGTTGCTGGCCAGTGAGCAGGACGAGCAGCGTTCCTCCTCGATTCTGCCGGCAAAGCTGGTGGTGCGCAGCTCGACCGGTATCGCCGGACAGCAGCAGCGTGATTTAAAGCAGATTGCGGAACAACTGCGGCTGATTGCCAGCCGGCTTGAGTAGCGGGGAGCCAGGCAAAGATAAAAAAGCATAACAACACCTCGCTGCTATGCTCAGATCAGGATAACGTTTCTGAATGTCAGAAAAATTACCTATTGCCTGAGCTGGTCGGTAAACGGGTATTCTTACTACCTGTAAGCCAGCCGGCATGCTCAGCCCGATTCCTCTACATCCAGGATGTGACACTATGCTGTGGCTTGAACAGGGACTTTACCTCAGGATCGAAGAGTTAGCGCATGGCCCCAGGCCGCTGCCGCTTTCCAGTGGCTTTACCCCGCAGACCGCTTATCGCGCGCTGGGCTGCTTTAACCCCTCTGAAACCTCAGATGCTTACTACATTCTTTCAAATGACCGTGACGAAATCTGGTTTATCTGCAACCGGCATCTGAGAACCGTTTTTCTTGATGCCAGCAATACAGCATTTCGGGTGAAAATGCAGGAGCCAGTAGAAAGTCTGCCCATCCTCTCTGCTGCGCATGAAGGGCTTATCGTCTCGCTGGAGCGGCCAGCCTGATTTAACAACCTGCACGGACGATGACAGATCAGATAAAAAATAGCCGCCATCACTGGCGGCCCTGACCAGGTTTAAAAAGAAGCGTTACCTTTAATTCTTCCGGTCGTGCTTTTTAATTCGCGGGAGCGGTCTTCATTGCCGCGCGCTGTGGCAGCACCACCAGAAAAGCGATGATGATCAGTGCCAGCGTCAGCGAGGCGCCATAGCGACTCAGCGCCAGTCCGCCTGAAGCAAGGGGTTTGTCCAGGAAGTCACCGACAACGGCACCCAGTGGCCGGGTCAGGATAAAGGCTGCCCAGAACAGCGCGGTGCGTGAAAGGGAAGTAAAGCGACTTGCCGCCCAGATGATCGCCAGCGCGCCAACAAACAGCAGGATCCCGCCATCGTAACCCAGCCCTTCGCTGTCTGCCGTCCAGTCACCCAATGCTGTTCCCAGTGTCTGAGAAAACATAATGGTGACCCAGTAAAAACTCTCAGTAACAGCGTTGTTTACCGAACTCACTGCGACCGTTCCACAGGTCATTTTCCAGAGAAAAAGAGAGAGGATCAGCAGAGTGCTCAGCAGCAGCGTACCGCCCAGATAACCCATGTTCAGTGAGCGATCGGCAAAGTCCGCCATCGTTGTACCGACAGTGGTCGTCGCCACGACGGTGAACCAGTAGATCCATTTGTTGAAGCTGGTGCGATTGATCTGCACTACGACAGCGACCAGAAAGATGATGGCGAAAATCAGTGTTCCGGTCAGGTAACCGAGATTCATCGACATCGTCACCGCATCGCCGCCGGTTTCACCCAGGGTGGTTGCAGCGATTTTAGTCAACCAGAAAGCCGCGGTAACGGCCGGAACTTTACTCAGAGCGTGAGAAGCTGTGTTGTTATTTTGCATAGGGTGATTCTCCGGATAAGCCCTGCATGGGCTAATACAGCGGAGATGTTATAGGATTAATCTTAAGGAAAGATTAAGCTGCACAAGAGGTGAGAGAAATTTTCGACCGGCTTTTTACTGCTGCCTTGAGGATGGAAATGCGCCACGATAAGCAGTTTTTAAAGGCCAGGTGCTATTATGATTCTGTATTAAAAGATTTTTTATACGTCTTGCGGGGTGTTAAATCCTCACTGCCCTGAAGGGCTTTTCAGAATGGCTCAGATGTCTCTTTCTGACAGCACATTATCTGCGAGTAAAAAAAATTAACAAATTGTGAAGCGCAATTAATTGTCAGCAGCTTAGTCTTTGTCAGTCTGGCTATCAGTCCCTCCGCCATTCAGCCAGCCGGAATGACATGACTGAGTGACGCCCCAAAACCCGCAGGGATTTACTGTCGGAACAATGTTCTGCCGGTTCCAGGGTTCACAGCCATCAGACAACAAGCCGTGATTAAAGATTATGTCCCGATGAGCCGATATACACAGACTCATACTTCTGACACTGCAACCTGACAGCTTTACGTAATGCCACAGGAGAAGGCACCTCAGAAACTGCTGCCGGTAAGGCCTCAGTTTCCACCAGCATTTATCACGGCCCGCAATACTGAACCCTTATCCATAGCCTCCCTCAGCTACAGTCAGGCATTAACGGTTATAATCAGGTCTGTAGCGACGTGTATTGAACTTATTTAACATCGTCAGCAACGTCGGAGTCGGCCACCATGAATCCAATGATCAAACCTTCTTTTACCGCTGTTTGGTCTACGGATGCTCAGGGGATCTGCATCGCCAGTCAGGAAAGTCCTGCGGGTCTGATACCTGAGCTTAAAGGCGTGACGCTGAGTTCATGGCTGAGACTGGCGCAGGCTGACGACGATGCAAAGATCGCACTGCAACTGACTGCAGCCCTGGAATTGCTGAGGCCTTTCCATATTGAAGTGCCGATTCATTGTCTTGATGGCAAGACGCGTCGGGTTCTTGTTTCCGGCCTGCCGGATTGCCAGCCTGGCACCTCCCATCTGCAATACAACGGCTTTATTCTGGATGTGACCGGGCAGCGTAAAGCGCTGGAAGATGCACTGCGCACGGCGGCGGAATATCGTCTTCTGATTGAAAACAGTACCGATCTGATCGCCCATTGCGACGCGGAGGGCAGATACGTATCAATTTCTCCCTCTTACAGCGAAATCATAGGCTGGACAACCGAAGAGGTTGTGGGGCAACTGGTCGTGGATTTCCTGCACCCCGATGACCGCGAGTTAGCTACCGAAGCGCTGGGATGCATCTTCAGCGGCGGGGTACTGCCGGATGTCGTTGAGGTGCGTAAACTGCATCGCGACGGCCATTACATCTCACTGGGTACCAAAGCCTGTGGCGTCATCAATCCCAGTTCAGGAAAAAATATTGGTGCCGTGCTGGTGTCGCGCGACATCACGCGGGACAAAGAACGGATGCGTAATCTTGAGAGGCTGGCAACCCTGGACACGCTGACCGGGCTGCACAATCGTGCCTGGATTAACGAGAAGGTGGGATTCATGCTGGCGCAGGCAGACGATCAGGCCTACACCACAGTGATGTTTATCGATTTGAATGGCTTCAAGGCGGTGAACGATCTGATGGGTCATGCAACAGGCGATGCCCTGCTGCAGCAGGTCAGTGAACGGCTGCAGCACTGTATGCGTCCGGGCGACTCTGTTGCCCGACTGGGTGGTGATGAGTTTGTTGTGGCTGCTAAATGCAGCAATCACGAGGCCGCGTCAGCTATTGCCCTGCGGATTATTGACAGTCTGCATGCACCTTTCGCCATCAATAGCATGGATGTACGCATCGGCGCAGCGATTGGTATCAGCCTTGCCCGCTTCGGGACAGCAACGGCTAAAATGTTATTCGAGAATGCAGATAAGGCGATGTATCAGGCTAAAGCACGACGTGATGGTTCTTATCAGTTTTTTGAGCCAGCAGCGGAGTAGCCGTTGTATATGATGGCGCGTCTCCGCTTTCACTCCTTAAGTGGTTATCCTGCACTTATCTGCTCATCACCCTACGCTATCAACATGCAGGAACGTCGCTCAGGCTAAGTTCATGCAGATTCTTCGCTATCCCGCCCTTCATCATAATCCACCTGCGCCTGCTCCATGGCACCTCCATGTTGCTTTGCCCAGTTCACCAGCGCGACGAAAGGATCCTGCAATGTCCGTCCCAGCGGCGTAATCGCATATTCGACCGCCACTGGCGATGAAGCAATCACACGGCGGCTTACCAGTCCGTTGCGTTCCAGCCGGCGTAAGGCCTCTGTCAGAGATTTATGGGTGATGGGGTCGAGCCTGCGTTTGATGGCATTAAAACGTGAGGGCTGAGAGCATAATACAGTCAGGATTAAGACCGACCACTTATTCGCTACCTGTTCCAGGACAGGGCGCGTGCTGTTGATCTCGGCCAGTAGCTGGGTGATATCAGTTGCCATGAGGTTTCCTTTAGGATATCTGGTGTACATCAGGTGCGTAATTGACACTAAATATAATAAATATACCATCAGGTGTCTAACCTCTATCCGGAGTCGCAATGATGAAACTGAGTGGAAAAATCGCCCTTGTCACCGGGGGTAATAGCGGTATCGGTCTTGCTGTCGCTCGCCGTTTTGCAGAGGAAGGTGCACGCGTTTTTATCATCGGCCGACGGGAAGCGCAGCTGGCTGAGGCAGTCGCACTGATCGGCGGTCAGGTCGAGGCCATTCAGGGCGATATCACCCGCTCAAATGACCTTGCGCGTCTGTTCGAAACCCTGGGCACCAGAGCGGGTCGCCTTGATATCCTCGTCAACGCTTCAGGTGTGTCAGAACCGGCCAGCCTGGAAGAGACCACGGAAGAACACATCGATCGCGCTTTTAATCTGAATGTGCGAGCCATGGTGCTGACGGTGCAGCACGCAGTGCGGCTGATGGGCGAGGGCAGCAGTGTCGTGCTGGTGGGTTCCGTTGCGGGCGCGATAGCGAATCCCGGTTATGGCAGCTATTCCGCCAGCAAGGCCGCGGTACGGTCTTATGCCCGCACCTGGAATAGTGAGCTGGCACCGCGCGGCATCAGGGTCAACACGCTGAGTCCTGGTCCGACCAATACCCCGATGTTTGACCGGGCCAGCGATGAAGTCAGGCAGACGCTGACCGCCCGGATCCCGGCAAAGCGGCTGGGAAATCCTGAGGAGGTGGCGGCTGCGGCACTGTTCCTGGCTTCAGATGAAAGCAGCTATATCAGTGGCACCGAGCTGGTGATTGATGGCGGGATGATTGCATAAAATACCCTTGAGAGCGTCACGGGTTATCGTGCCTGTGACGCCATTCTGACCATCAGCAAAATCACTTTGCCCATTGAAGCTTTCGCAGGTATCAGGTTGCGAAGCGAGTAAAGGCTGAGTATTCGCTGATATCGGCAGATAAGTTCCAAATTGACAAGAGCACAAAGAATAATAAATGTCGGGCTCTGAACATCGTTAATTTCATCTTCTACATTAATGGCCCATCCCCACTCTCACCCTCTTAAAGTGCAGCCAGAATGGCAGCTTCCATTTTTTCCGGCGTAGTGGTCGGGGCAAATCGTTTGATGGGTTTGCCATCACGCCCAATCAGGAACTTAGTGAAGTTCCATTTAATACGGCCACCCAGCACGCCGGGTAATTCTTCTTTCAGGTAACGGAAAATCGGGTGCGTTCCGGTGCCGTTAACGTCTACTTTTCCTGACATAGGAAAACTCACACCATAGTTGATGTGGCATGTCTGCGCGATGTCATCGGCACTACCCGGTTCCTGTTTACCGAACTGGTTACAGGGAAAACCGAGTATCACCAGGCCCTGAGCGGTATACTTTTTGTAGAGTGTTTCAAGCCCTGCATATTGTGGCGTGAATCCACAATGACTGGCGGTATTCACCACCAGAACCACCTTGCCAGCATAGTCGGCCATCGGGATTGGCTGACCATTCAGGCTGGTGGCAGAGAGTTGATAAAAGGGAGACATGATGCAATCCTCAGAGCGGAACCTGTTGTCCGTCAACATTAGCACAGTGCGGATAACGGCGTTGGATCACGAGATTGAGTGTCTGGTTCGATATCTGCGGCGCGAGCAATCGCTGAATGCACCTGGCGGGAAGAGCAGCACTCTTACCGCCAGGTAGTTAATATCATTCCAGACACATCACTTAACCATTATCGCGAAATCCGGGATAAAGACTCATCCCACCATCGATAAACAGTGTAGTGCCATGAACATAGTCGGAAAGATCACTGGCCAGCCAGACCACTGCATTCGCCACATCTTCCGCCGCACCGATACGCCCATAAGGGATGAGTTTTAACAACGCTTTACCCGCTTCGCCCTGGGTCGCTTCTTCGTTAATGGCAGTCGCGATAGCGCCGGGTGCGACTGAGTTTACGCGTATGCGATCTTCGCCTACTTCCTGTGCCAGGCTTTTCATCAGCAAATCAACCCCGCCTTTTGAGGCGGCGTAATTAACATGTCCGGCCCAGGGAATGAGCTGATGAACCGAGCTCATATGAATGATCTTACCTACAGCCCGACTGATCTCCGGGCGGTGCTCCTGGTCACGAAACTGACGCAGCGCAGCCCGTGCGCAAAGGAACTGCCCGGTCAGGTTCACGTCCAGAACGGTATTCCAGTCTGCAAGCGACATCTCAATGGAAGGCGCATCTTTCTGCAGCCCTGAGTTAGCCACCAGGATATCCAGCCTGCCGAATTCAGCAATCGTCTGGGCAAAGAGATTTTCTACATCAGCCTCTTTTGATACGTCTCCCTTTACTGCAATGGCGCGTCCACCGTCTGCACGGATTTTTTCAACCAGCTCTTCGGCAGGTTCCGCCTGGCTATGGTAGTTAACCACCACACCAGCACCTGCTTTGGCAAGTGCTTCTGCGCAGGCATAGCCGAGACCTGAGCTAGCGCCGGTAACCAGTGCAACCTGATTTTCGAGTGATAAGATCATGTGGCTTCCTTAATTCTGTAAATGATGAGCTTGTTAAATCCGGCGGGCTTCATCATGGCATTGAAAATCGAGGTATCGCTGACACCACGATTTTCAGACACCCATACGATGAGAAAGCTGGTGGCCGGATCGCGCGCATGGGCCTGGGACACTGAATTATAGATGCGAAGTGCGGGGTTGGTTGATGTTGTGGTCGGTATCGGGATTGGCGGAAAATGACCGGGATGCATTTGGGTTCATCTCCTTTTATCCTGACTGTAATCATCAAAAAGGGTATCAGCATGATAACGGTCGAAAAAGCAGATCCTCGCTCAGCAGAGTCACAACTTCTGGTAAGTAAACTGTCAGCTAAGCTTGCGGCGATTACTGGTGATGGCGGCAACAGTAACTTCACCATGGACTCTTTGAATGATATGAGATCGCTTTGGGTAATTGCCAGAAACGACAAGGGCAGAGCAGTAGGGTGTGGTGCAATCAGACCGTTAACCGGACATATTGCCGAACTTAAAAGGATGTTCTCAGATCGTAGTTCCCCGGCTATTGGTGGTGCTTTGCTCACTTTCCTGGAAAACGCTGCCCTTAGTGTGGGTTATAGCCAAATCTGGCTTGAAACGCGTTCTGTTAACCATAAGGCTGTAAATTTTTATCTGAGAAAGGGTTATGAACGGATTGATAATTATGGACCCTGCATTAATCGCAAAGAGGCGGTGTGCTTTGCGAAAATCCTGAAATGATATTTATTCAGGGGTTTTCTTAATCGGATAAGTGACGAGTGGTTTGATTTCTTTAAGCACAAACATGCTCTGCATTTCTTTGATGCCTGGCAATCTGCGTACCACTGACATGGCAAAATCAGCATAAGAGTCCAGATCTGATGCCACAACCTGTAGCAGAAAGTCGGCATCCCCTCCGATGCTATAACAGGCAACCACATCCTCCAGCGCGGTCACTTCTTCTTCAAATTTTCTGGCCTCCGCCTCGCTATGACTGTCAATAACGACCCGAATGAAAACCATCACACCCAGACCAATTTTTTTGCGATCAAGAACCGCACGGTAGCCCTGAATAACTTCATCTTCTTCGAGCTTGCGGACCTTGCGCCAGCAGGGAGAAGCTGAAAGGTTTATTTTCTCTGCCAGCACCTGGTTAGTGACGCGAGCATCATCCTGTAAAATTTCAAGGATTTTCATATCTGTCAGGCTAAGGGCCATATGAGGAAATTCCTTTCTTTTCATAAGCATTAAAGGGTTGTTTTTACCTTAAAAGCGGCATTTAGTAAATGATATAGGTAACAATTTTCCGCATCATTTCTGCATAATAAATTCACTATCTAAACAGTTATTACACACAGTTTTGGGGGGAGTATGAATCTGCATTTAATCTGTTTTGGCATTTTTATTTTAAATGGCGCATGGGATACGCCATATTTCTCAGGCACCCATGCAGATTGAGTCATGTGCATCCCGCAGTGTTACATCGATAAAGTAACGGACGGTGCATGGCAGTTAATATCATTAAAACAGGCAAGCTTAATAATGGAGCCAGATACGCGCACCACGGGCAAAAAAGGATTAAAAACAACTAAGGCTATTACTGCCTGAGTTACTCCTTTTTCACTCAGGCCAGATATGTTTAAGACATTATATCAAACCGATCTTCCTGAAATTAGATACTAAAAGGAATCATCATGTCAGATGCCGCTCAGATAATAGCTTATACGGCTGCGCTCGGTTTAGCTGCCGTAATTCCGGGTCCGGGTATGACTGCATTAGTCGCTCGCAGTGTAAGTGGTGGGGCGATGACGGGCTTTACGATGCTGGCCGGCCTTATTCTCGGAGACTTAATCTATTTATCTATAGCGGTATTTGGGCTGGCGGTGATCGCTCATACCTATACTTCTCTCTTCGCTCTGATTAACTGGGCTGCATCACTCTATCTATGTATGCTGGCATGGAAATTCTGGTGTCACCAGCCTCAGACTATAAACATTGCCCGGAAAGCGACAAAACGAGAACTGGCTTCAGCCTGGTTTTCAGGGCTGACCATCACGCTGGGAAATCCTAAAACCATCGCTTTTTATCTGGCAATATTGCCTCTGGTAATCTCTCTGGATAATGCATCATTGAAGATGTGGGGAGGAATTCTGGTACCGCTAACCGTGATTGTCCTTTTGGGTGTAGGCGCGGTTTTTATACTTGCTGCGCTCAGAATACGCCACCTTCTCACCAGTGAAAAAGCGCAACGACGCATTTTCCGTGCAGCCGGATTCATTATGATGCTGGCCGCAGTCGGCATGGTGATAAAGACTTTGTAAAAGCCAGCACCTCAGGGCCAGAAGAGGATTCTGCAACACATCAGATACATCTGAGTTGACTCGTCATTCACAACGCTCAGCACAACATAAATAGCATCCTTGTTTCGCATTATGTATCTGGATATAACTCACCTGTGAATCGCTAAACAAAAGGCCTATGAGGTTTTCAGCAAGTTTCCCTTCAGCTATGTCTGCCACTATTAAAAAATGTTCCTTGTTAAAGGCCCGCAGTGACAGAATTCTGCTTTGCATCACTTCGGGTAAGGCATTCAGGTAAATGCCTTGTCGGGTGCATCCCTCCCAGACATAAATCGCATGAGTGCCAAAAAAGGGGGAGTCTGCAGGCTGATAGATGTGATTGATCAGCAAAGCGGTTTCACCGACGGGGATATCACACAATGAGATACGGTCAGGATAACCCGGATAGCACTCTACCGTTTGTCGTATAGCATTATGATTTTTCAGATAGCTTTCGCTTTGTCCAAAAAGATGAGCAAACGGCTCGGCTTTCAGGCCGGAGATTTTGTATTTCATAATGACCCCTGTGGTTTCCATCGTTACACCGCGAGTCATTACGTTATCGAATAGCCTGGGGCAAAACTCGCCGTTTTCGGTCCGGGGAATCAGTGACATAAACCTTTGGTCGTCGCACGTGTTGCAATCATTAGCCACTGAACCTCAAAACACCCTATTTTTTCTCCTCCATACCTGTTCTCTGATTGGTACCTCGGAGAAAGATCGCTGAATCCGACCCGTTAACGACATGCCCATCACATAAACAAAAACAGATGAATACTTTTTTGTGACAACTAACACAACCTGATTACATCGTCAGGCAGGGGTAAGATTTTATCGTGATAATAGTTTTACTCAGTACATTGCTGTTGTACATCGTACAATAATGCGGTTTCTCCACTGCCCTAAACCGATGACAAAATTGTGAGGATTATCATGTCTGAAAAACAGCACATCACGACATTCTCTGCCGATATTGAGCAGCAGACCGTTAAGAAGGTGGTCTGGCGCATTTTGCCCTTTCTGATTGTCTGTTATCTGATTGCCATCATCGACCGCGGCAACATCGGAATGGCTTCATTACAGATGAACGAAGATTTAGGGTTGTCGAAAGCGGTATTTGGTTTTGCAAGCAGCCTGTTTTTCGTGGGTTACTTCCTGTTTGAAGTTCCCAGTAACCTCGCCATGCAGAAAATTGGCGCAAAGATTTGGATCTCTCGCATCATGGTATCGTGGGGCATTATTTCGGTCTGTACTGCTTTTGTTGAAAGTGCCAATACGCTCTACGTACTGCGCTTTTTACTGGGTGCAGCCGAGGCAGGCTTTTTCCCTGGCGTGATTCTTTATCTGACTTACTGGATCCCGGGCAAGTACCGTGCGCGTGTGATTGCAACCTTCATGGTGGCAATCCCGGCAGCGAACTTTATAGGGTCGCCTATCTCCGGCCTGATTTTGTCGTTCGACGGCTGGTTGGGCATGCGTGGCTGGCACTGGTTATTCATCCTGGAAGGTATTCCGGCGGTGGTTCTGGGGATTGCAGCCTTCTTTTTACTCAGTAATCGTCCGACTGACGCCAGCTGGTTAAATCAGGAACAAAAAGCGTGGCTGAGTACAACTATTCAGGCAGAAAACGAGAAGAAAAAAGCGATTGGTCATATCTCGCTATGGCAGTTACTGCGTCACAAGCATATCTGGGTGATGGCGCTGATTTATGCGGGTGCTTCTGCGGCGGGATCAACGCTGAGCGTCTGGTCTCCGCAACTGCTGAAATCGTTCGGGCTGGATAACTTCTCCACCGGTTTAGTCAATGCGATTCCTTACGGTCTGGCATCCATTCTGATGGTTGTATGGGGCAGAAGTTCTGACCGAAGCGGCGAGCGTCGCTGGCATACCGCATTAACGCTGTTCCTGATTGCGGGTGGTCTGCTCTCCGCCTTTATCACTAACAGCCTGACCGGCAGTGTTGTCATCCTGTCATTGGTATTAATGGGTGCCTACTCAATGAAAGGACCTTTCTGGGCGCTGGCATCGGGATGGATGTCATCCACTACCGCTGCTGCGGGTCTGGCCGCTATCGGTGCGATGGCGAACCTGATTGGCGGAGGATTAATGGTCAACGTTTACGGCATCATTAATCAGGCGACCGGCAGCCATACGCTGGCAATGATGCCACTGGCAATCCTCTGTGGCATCGGCGGTATTGCGGTGCTGGTTATGGGTCGCAGAAAACAGTTAAACATCGAAGTTGACACGCACGCTTCGCCAGTCAGTAAATAACGTAATATCATCTGCAGATGCTGAACATTGCGTCTGCAGGTGAGTCCTTTCAGCGTTACTGACACAAGAGCACTGTTTTGAATAGCCTTTGAATATTCATCTTTTGATTTTAAGACGTCAGTGGATTAATTGAGCAGAGACGAGATCAGGCTTTCTGTCACAGACTTTCGCTTTGAACGGTAAGTTCTATTACCTCATCATACAAGTGGGTTTAAAGCCTCGCACCCTCTAAAAGCGATGGCTCAAAGCCTGCATCAGAGCAGGAGTGAAGAGAAAACCCCCGGTGGGCTGAAACATTCATATTACAACCATCAGGAAGTACATATATTCCATGAGGTAATTTTTAAAATGCGGGTGACATAAAGCAAGCAGGGAAGTATTCGCTAAGAGAAATTTAGCAAGAGTTTAGGATCAGAAAAACAGGATGCAATCTAAGAAGCACTTCGCTTAAAAGAAGTCTGTCAGGCGTCAATACCTGATGAAAATTCATGATCACAATTCCCCGCCCGTTGAAGACAGATCCATACCCCTGCACGATCCTCCAGCCTTTCCTTACTAAGGATTTGCAAGGAACGTTGCTGTTGTCGCTTCAGACAGGCATGCATTACCTATAACCGTCAAAAACTATTCGGCTATTCCTGTTGATCATGGTGTTATGTCAACGTTCCGATACCCATCAACAATCTCATGAGCCACTCCTGTCCTCGCTTTCTTAAGGCAGAAATGAGTGGGATATTACTGTATGATGTTGTCCTTCGGATATGTGAGTTGGGTGAAAATACGATTCACAGCAGTTCATGAACCAGATTATACTTCTAAACCACTCAACCTGAAGGTAACAGCTGACGTGAAGGATACATACTATAACGACCAAAGGATAAATTCGTTGATCCAGGAGGAACTGGATGCATTCTTCGAGGATTACCCGGGTATTATCTATGCATACGCTATTATGAATAAAAAAGACCCTTCGCAGATGCAGATTATCAATAACAATCCGGCGTGGTTTGATGTTTACCTTGAAAGAAAATATCAGTTTATCGATCCCGTCATTATCCGCGGCTTGCGCTGCGTTGAAGACTACTTTTGGGAGAATGAAGTTATTTTGTCAGAAGGTTACAATCTCACCAGGATTTTCAACGAAAGTTTTCAATATAACATATATCGGGGGCAGACATTTCCTCTGCATGACTACCTGAATAACCTGGTTGTATTATCTGTTATTGGGAAGAAGGATTTCGAGTTTGACATTGATAAACATCGGTCAAAATTCATGAGTTTCCTTATTCATCTGCACCAGAAGACGCTCAATCTATATAGTCAACATCAGCAGAAAAAAAATGCCTTTTTATCACCGCGAGAGCGACAGATTCTTAAGTGGGTCAGTGACGGGAAAACATATGCTGAGATTGCTATTATTTTATCCATTGCAGAGCGCACGGTAAAATTCCACATGGGTAATGTAATGAAAAAACTCGGTGTTAATAACGCAAGACACGCTATAAAACTTGGCGCAGAACTCCGCTTACTGGAAAACTGAGCCAGATACTTATTTAAAGATGGCGTAAGTGCTGTAGCTTCTCACGAAGCCATTCAGAGTGTTTGTCCTTAATGATGATATCCTCAATGACGCTACTGTTAGCAGGCATAAAAATATAGTAGATAACTTCTCCTTTTTCAGAAATCCCTTTTTGAATGACCTCTGTTTTCCAGTTGGCGTGGCGAAATATGGCATACATGCCGCGACTGACCACTGCGTACATCCCTGAATATTTCTTCTTCATGCAAAAAATAATCATTGCAAGAAATAATGCTTTACTGGCGGGTAAACCATCCAGTTTTGCAGCATCACGTCTTTCTTTGTCTAAAAACAGGCGAGTAATTTCACAGCAGGGAATATCTGTAGGGAGACGACATACACCTGAGAAGTATTTATGGAAAATTTCGCTCATCATCGTCGGCTGCGTCGAGTCTATGAATCGTGCGCCGCATAGCAATTTACCGGCGTGCATACCCAGTAAGTAAGTTGTGTTTTTGTTATCAAAAAGGTCCTTTTCCATACCGTCAATGCATTCGACCTCCCAGTCGAGCCGATCCCGAAATGTTTTTCTTCTCAGCCGGTATAACTCATTCGCTTGTTCAACCGACAATTCATCATAATCACGCAAAAAAAAATCAATAGCAGAACTCATTAACTCCCCCTAAATAATCACATGATGAAACTATCACCCCTGCCCTTAAGGACAGCTTTTATTATATCGTACAGGTCTTATAATAAAAATGTGCCTGACTGCTTAGCACTTTCAATGCATAGCGGTCAGGCGGTCAAAGACCAATGCAACACCAGGGAAAACCACGCAAGATTATGTGATTTTTAAAGTCTTGCGTACAGAGTGCAAAAAGCATTCAAATAATAAAAATACCAGAATACGAAATAAGTCAAATAACCATCATTAATTTATTGCCCCTTAGTGTTTTAAGGGGCAAAATTTCCTGTTCAGTTACTCCAGTCAAGTAATGGATGTAAAAATACGCATTAAGCTAGCAACATTGCTCTTCATTTGATAGCTACTGCAGTGAGTCTGTCTGAAAGCACTTCAGCGGTTAGCCTGCCAGCGTTATCATAAGTAGTGATGAGTTAATACTATCGTTTTTTTAACTTCTTATTTTCAATTTATATAATTTTCCATATTTTAAGAACGCTTATGGTGATTCTGAGATCACCTGACTATGCAGGCATTATTAGTCTGCTGACAGTTATTCATTATTTTCCGCACATGAAGAATATCTCTGAACCCCTTTTCTTTCAGGTATTCATCCTTAATGCGGCCTTCGACGTTTCCATCAAACTCATATTGCTTTGGCTCACCAGCTAAATTAAGCGTAACTTAATATCAAGCTTAAAGGCCATGGCTCGTCGCGTGGAAAATAAATTCAGGCTCTGAAAGTTATCTGTCATGAGGCGGTTTTTTGTTTTTCATCTGGATGTGGCATCCTCTCATCGTTATTGCCGACAGGGACCCGTACTGAGGTTATCCTGCCCTGAGCGAATGGCTCGCGGCAGGATCGAATCTAATAGCTAAGCATCAACTTCAACAGGCATTTTCGTTAAAACTGTCACGTGCCATAAAGTCAGGGGATGCTTAATGGTTCAAACTCTCAGCCTGCAGACCTCATTAAAAAGGAATTTGTGACGTGATTGACTTCATACGCTTGAGTGAGCGCTACAAGCAGCTCGACGACTTAATCCCTCATTCGGAAAAAGTCCGCGAAGTTGACATCAACGGGTTATATCAGGATTTATGAGTCTGGAAAATGTGTAAATGAACTCCCGATCGTATACCAGGGTGGTGGAGTCAATTCTGATTTGTTATCAGTCTGACTTCAGCTGTTCGCTAAAAGCAGACACGCATTATTTATAACCCCCTGGCATCAATGATAGCTTCTTAACGCTTTTAGTGATTGCAGAGACTCAAATCTGTAAAAATGCCGACTACATAGCGATAAAGCCTGTTTAGTCGGCTACAGAGATGGCTCAGGACACCGCGCTTTCATTTTTCAGAGATTCCAGAACGTTCAGAATATTACTGGCCGCCACCGTACCCATCTTCACGTAGGAGTTGTCACTGACGCCGCCAATGTGGGGCGACAGAATCACATTCTCAACATGCTGCCAGATATGCGGTGCCGTCAGAGGTTCAGTGGGGAAACTATCCAGTGCGGCCCAGGCGACGGTGCCATTGTTCAGTGCCGCTAAAAGCGCGTCATCATCAATAAGACCGCCGCGTGCCGTGTTTACCAGAATGGCGCCTTTTTTAAACAACGCCAGTTTCTCTGCATTAATCATCTGGCGTGTCTGTCCGGTCAGCGGGCAGTGCAGCGAAATGATGTCTGCCTGTTGCAGCAGGTCGTCAAGTGAGGCGGACTCACACTCATCAGGAAAGGTTTTTGCAAAAGGATCATAGGCGAGCACCTTCATACCAAACGCCCGCCCAATGCGGGCAACGCGACCGCCAATTGCACCAAGCCCGACCAGACCCAGGGTTCTGCCTTCCAGCTCCACAGATTTATGCGTGGATTTGTCCCAGTGCCCATGACGCATGCGCTGATCCAGCGTTATCACGGATTTGGCGCAGGCCAAAATCATCGCCCAGGTATGCTCGGCTACAGCGGCTGCGTTGGCACCCGGCGCAGACTGCACACGAATATCGCGTGCCGCGGCTGCCTGTTGATCGATAACGTCAATACCGCTGCCGTGTTTGGAAATCACGCGCAGGGCAGGCGCAGCATCCATGATGCGGGCATTAATTTTTCCGTAACGAACAATTATCGCTACCGGATTATGCTGCTGGCAGAGTCTGAACAGGGTATCTTCGTCCGGCTGTTTGCCTGCATAAACCAGGCTGAACGCATTCAGCAGGCTGACGGCCTGCGGAGCCAGATCGCTGGCCGTGACCAGAATGACGGGAAGTTGGGTTGTCATCAGAGCGTCTCCCCATCCGCCAGCATGCCAGCGGTAAGAAGGGCTTTCTCCAGCCACGGCGCGCGAAGGTCGCCATCACGAATGGCGGCAATACGCCCGGTCTCGAAATCCAGTTTTTTCTGCGCCAGCTCGAGCAGGGCAGGGATCTCTTCACGCGGCAGAATCACCACGCCATCACTATCTCCGATGACCAGATCGCCGGGCTGAATGGCAGCGCCCGCGACAGAAACCGGATAGTTGACCCGTCCCGCAACAGACTTGGTCGGGCCACAGGGATTCAGACCTGCAGCAAACACCGGGAAGCCGTTCGTACTCAGTGCATCGGCGTCACGCACCGCGCCATCAATGATAATCCCCGCAATGCCGGAGGCTTTAGCCTGGGCCGACATAATCTCGCCGATTAATGCACAGCTGATATCGCCTTTGCCATCAACCACAATTACGTCGCCCGGCTGGGCGATAGCCAGTGCAGCATGGATCGCCAGATTATCGCCGGGCCGGACCTCGACGGTGATAGCGGGACCAGCGACTTTCATCGTGGAGGCGACTGGTTTGACGCGACCATGCAGCGTCCCGCGTCGACCGGCGACATCAGCCAGTATCGCAGCCTGGAACTGAGCCGCCTGTTGAACAAGCTCTGGTGCGACACGGATAATGTCGCGATTGATGAAGGTATTCTCTGCATGTGGCATAGATTATTCCTCTTTCGGTTTACCAGATACAACTTAGTTGTACAATATAAAACTACTATATCGATGTTAATTCGCATCGCACCAGTGTTAAGCACTCATTTGTGATGTAAATACGATGTGAATCACAAATTGCGCGGTAAACTGCCTGCCGTCGCATACAGGAGGACGTACCCATGGGGAATGAAGGCGTAATTGCCGTAGAAAAAGCGCTGGCGCTGCTGGATTGTTTCAAACCTGGCGAGGAGTCGCTGACGCTTACCGTGCTGGCGCAGCTGTCGGGTTATCACAAAACGACGGTCTATCGCCTGATGAACTCACTTGAGCGCATGAATTATGTGATTCGCCGTGACAATGGCGTCTATACCCTGGGGCCGAGGCTGCTCTATCTGGGCAAGCTCTATGAACAATCTTTCCATCTGGCCAGCATTGTTCAGCCTGAGCTTCACGCTCTGGCGACCGCGACGGGTGAAAGCGCCTCATGGTATGTGATTGAAAATGATCAGCGACTCTGTCTGTTCAGAGCTGAGCCTTCTGAAGGACTGCGTGAAACGCGTCTGCCCGGCACCTTTCTGCCGCTGGATAACTCTGCCATCGGGCAGGTGCTTCGCTACTGGGGCAAGCACGAACCCCTGTTTGATGCTGTACCTGAACTTCCGCTGTTTACCTCCGGGATGCGCGATCCGCACATTGCGGCATTTTCCGTACCGGTGTTTGGGGAAGATGACAGGCTGCTCGCTGCGCTGGCACTCACCGGGCCATCGTCACGTCTGACGCAGGCGAAGTGTGAGAGCGGACTGGGGAAACTGATGAAAGAAGCGGCCAGCCGGCTCTCAGTTAAATCAGGCGCGCATAAAGTGACATGCGATAATTTTTATAAGATTTAGCAAATGTGTAGGGCACAGGTGATCCCCTGTCAGGGCCGTGCCCTTAGCAGCAATTTTCTGCAGGCTGGAATCGATTGATTTCCGCTAAGGTGAATAAAAAGATGTCCGGCGTGTCTGAGTACGAAACCGTCAAAAGCCTCGCAGATGTGGTGGGGTGATAATAATTTATTGATTTAAATTAAAATTATTTATTTCCGTAGCGTCTTAAAACATCCTGATTTCACTCCAGATGTTTTCAGGCACGCTGGCCGCATGAAAAATTCCCCGCTTTCCCGCCTCAACATGAATTTCCTTCATGTTCGTTGAAATTTAATCACTTTTTTTCAACCGGATGTTGAGGCATAAAGTAAGAATTGTTAATAACTTTGAGTCATATGAACGCTTGTTAAGGGATAGCGAAGTTGCATAACCCTGAAGCAACAAATCATATCAGCGACCAGGATACCCGATAGCGATGAACAACGTAGCCTTTACCCTTAAGCGCATTCGTTTCGACGAAAACTATAACCCTTCGAAAAATACGCGGGCGACGACTAACTTCGCTAATCTGGCGCGTGGTGAAAAACGCCAGGAAAACCTGCATAACGCGCTGGCGATGATCGACAACCGGTTTAACGCGCTGGCGCACTGGGACAACCCAAAAAGCGACCGTTACGCTGTCGAACTTGAGATTATTTCTGCTGAGCTGAATCTTCGTCCTGGCAGCAACGACGAATCGTTCCCGGCGATTGAGATTCTGAAGACCCATATCGTCGATCACAAAACCGGTGAACGTTTCGAAGGGATTGTCGGCAATAACTTCTCATCCTACGTACGTGATTATGATTTCAGCGTGGTGCTGACAGAGCATAATAAAGGGCAGACTGAATTCAGTCTGCCGGATGATTTTGGCCAGCTGCACGGCAACATTTTTAAAAGCTTCGTCAACTCAGCGGCCTATAAAGAAAACTTCAATAAGTCTCCGGTCATCTGTCTGAGTGTGTCGAGCAAAAATACCTATGTGCGTACCGGTAATGTGCATCCGGTGCTGGGCATCGAATACCAGCAGGATGCGCCTTCGCTGACTGATTTTTATTTTGGAAAAATGGGCCTGAAAGTGCGTTTCTTTATGCCGCAGGGCAGTGTTGCGCCGCTGGCCTTCTACTTCCACGGTGACCTGCTCAGCGATTACACCAATCTGGAGCTGATCAGCACTATCAGCACCATGGAAACTTTTCAGAAGATCTATCGCCCGGAAATTTATAACGCGAATTCAGCAGCCGGACAGTGCTATCAGCCAACGCTGCACCATCAGGATTATTCATTAACCCGCATCGTTTACGATCGCGAAGAGCGTAGCCGTCTGGCCGTTGAGCAGGGTAAGTTTACTGAGGCGCATTTCATCAAGCCTAATCAGACACTTCTCGCACAATGGTCTGCTGAATCCGTTCTTTGATTAATTAAAAACAAAAGGTCACCTGCTATGAAAACTTTATTACCGACATCCACTGCGGGCAGCCTGCCTAAACCGTCCTGGATTGCGCAGCCAGAGGTGCTGTGGTCACCCTGGAAACTGCAGGATGAAGAGTTAGTTGACGGTAAAAGAGATGCACTGCGTCTCTGTCTGGACGACCAGGTTCGCGCCGGCATTGATATCGTCAGCGATGGTGAGCAGACCCGTCAGCACTTTGTAACGACGTTTATTGAACACCTCAGCGGCGTGGATTTTGAGAAGCGTGAAGTGGTCCGCATCCGTAATCGTTATGACGCCAGCGTGCCGACCGTAGTGGGTGAAGTCTCACGTCAGAAGCCGGTGTTTGTTGAAGATGCAAAAATCCTGCGCAAGCTGACCGATCGTCCTATTAAGTGGGCGTTGCCGGGTCCGATGACGATGATCGATACCCTTTATGACAATCACTATAAAAGTCGTGAAAAGCTGGCCTGGGAATTCGCAAAAATCCTAAATCAGGAAGCGAAAGAGTTAGAAGCCGCAGGCGTTGATATTATTCAGTTCGACGAACCAGCCTTTAACGTCTTCTTTGATGAAGTGAATGACTGGGGTATTGCCGCACTGGAGCGTGCTATTGACGGTCTGAAGTGTGAAACCGCCGTTCACATCTGCTACGGCTACGGTATCAAAGCCAATACCGACTGGAAGAAAACGCTGGGCACAGAGTGGCGCCAGTATGAAGAGGTCTTCCCAAAATTGCAGCGTTCGGCTATCGACATCGTCTCACTGGAGTGCCAGAACTCGCGCGTTCCGATGGATCTGATTGAGCTGATTCGCGGTAAAAAAGTCATGGTCGGTGCTATCGACGTAGCGACTCATGAAATTGAGACGCCGGAAGCAGTGGCAAGCACGCTGCGTAAAGCGCTGCAGTTTGTGGATGCTGAAAATCTCTATCCTTCAACCAACTGCGGCATGATTCCTCTGCCGCGCCAGGTTGCCAATGGCAAACTGCATGCGTTGAGTGCGGGTGCCGAGATTGTCCGCCGGGAAATTCTGGGAAAATAATCTTTTCCTGAGCAGACGCAGTCCGGTTTCAGAGGCCTGAAAGGCGATTTAAAACCGGACTGAACTGCCCTTAGTGTTGCTTTATCTTTCCCGCCATCCGTCTCTTTATTATTCTCTTCATCCCACTCCTCTTACATCACGATCAAATTCCCTGGTCTGAAACCTTTGTAACGTAATCCGCCAGGCTGTCGGGTTCAGCGTTCACGCCCGTTTCAGGTTACGTTCAGCTCAGGGGGCGTCAGCGGAGCGGAGTTGACCCGGACGAATTCTGAACCATATCGCGTACATCGCCGGCAGGAATACCAGCGTAATCAGGGTGCCGCCTAACGTACCGCCAATCAGGGTATATGCCAGCGTTCCCCAGAATACGGAGTGCGTCAGCGGAATGAAGGCCAGAATGGCAGCCATTGCCGTCAGCAGCACCGGACGCGCACGCTGTATCGTTGCCTCTACCACCGCATCAAAAGGCGAGAGTCCTTGATGCTCATTATGGTGAATCTGCCCTATCAGGATTAGCGTGTTGCGCATCAGGATGCCCGACAGCGCTATCAGTCCAACCAGTGCATTGATGCCAAACGGCTGGTTAAACAGAAGTAGCGTCGGCACCACACCAATCAGTCCCAGAGGCGACGTCAGAAAGACCATCACCATCGCCGACATCGAACGCACCTGCAGAATGATAATCAGCAGCGTCATGGCGATCATAATCGGGAACAGCGGTGCCATTGCTTTGGTCGCTTTGCCAGATTCTTCAATCGAGCCTGCCTGTTCAATGCGGTAGCCCGCTGGCAGTGAATCGATGATGGGCTGTAACGCTTTGAGCATCTGCTTTGAGACATCCGGCGGCTGCAGATGCTCAGCAATATCACCGCGCACCGTCAGCGTCGGGGTGCGATCGCGGCGGCGCAGAATCGGATCTTCCATGCGTACATCAACGTCGCCTATCTGAGAGAGTGGAATACGCTGACCTGAGGAACCGACTAAGGTAAAGCCCGCTATTCTGGCCGGATCGAGCCGGATGTTACCCGCCGCACGTCCCATAACCTGTACGGAGCGGATATCTTCACGTACTGAGGTAATCGGAACGCCAGAAAGCAGGAACTGAAGCTGCTCTGCCACCGCATTCGATGTCAGTCCCACGGCCTGCAGACGATCCTGATTAAGCGTGAAATGCAGCGTCGGCACCTTTGGCCCCCAATCCATATTAACTGTTCTCATTAGCGGACTGGCCTGTAGCACTGCCTCTACGTCGGCTGCGATGGCGCGCAACGTGTCGGGATCCGGCCCCATGACGCGATACGCCACCGGATAGGGCGAGTAGGGGCCAAACACCAGTTGTGTCACGCGGATGCGCGCCTCTGCTGCAAGTCCATGAGCCGCCGCTTCGCGTAACCTGTGCTTGAGTGCTTCACGCGCTTCCTGGCTGTCCGTCAGCACAACAATTTTCGCAAACGAGGGGTCGGGCAGTTCGGGAGCCATGGCCAGATAAAAACGCGGTGACCCTTGTCCGATATAAGATGTGACGATTTTTGCCTCCGGCTGCTTCTGCAGCCAGGCTTCGATTTTTGCAGTCGCCTGGCTGGTCTCCTCGATTGACGTTCCATAAGGCATCTGGACTTCTGCCAGCACTTCCGGGCGGTCAGAGGTGGGGAAAAATTGTGCGTTCACAATCCCCATGCCGAGCACGGCAAGCGTAAATAGAGCAACCACCGAACCGGCCACCAGCCATTTGCCTGCGATGACACGGCCCAGAATATGACGGAATCGGTTGTAATGGCGGGTGTTATAAATCGCGGTATGTCCTCCCGCCACCGTTTTGATCTCCGGCAGCATTTTCACGCCAAGATAAGGCGTAAAGACCACCGCCACTATCCACGAGGCGATCAGGGCGATGCCGACAATCCAGAACATATTGCTGGTGTACTCGCCGGCGGTAGATTGTGCAAAACCATTCGGCATAAAGCCCACAGCGGTAACCAGCGTACCCGCCAGCATTGGTGCCGCCGTATGACTCCAGGCATAGGCAGAGGCTTTGATGCGGTCATAACCTTCTTCCATTTTGACCACCATCATTTCAATCGCGATGATGGCGTCATCGACCAGCAAACCCAGGGCAAGGATCAGCGAACCCAGGGTGATGCGATCAAAATTCTTGCCGGAAGCCTCCATCACAACAAACACGATAGCCAGTGTCAGTGGCACGGCTGCGGCGACCACTACACCAACCCGCCAGCCCATACTGACAAAGCAGACCACCATGACCACCAGCAGGGCGACAAAGAACTTGATCATGAATTCGTCTACGGCTGAACTGATGTTGATGGCCTGATCGGTGACCTTCGTCAGCGTCATACCCAACGGCATGCCGTCATTAATTCTGGCCGTTTCCTCATCCAGTGCCTTACCGAGATCGAGGCCATTCCAGCCGTCGCGCATAACGACGCCTAACAACAGCGCCTGCTCGCCCTGATTACGTACGATAAAAGTCGCCGGATCTTCATAGCCTCGCTCAACCGTCGCGACGTCTGAAAGGCGCAGTGTTCTGCCCCCGGCAACGACAGGCGTCTGGCGGATTTTTTCCAGTGTGTCGAAGGCGCCATCAAGACGAATAAAGATTTGGGGGCCGCTGGCATCTATCGAACCGGCCGGGGTCAGCACGTTCTGACTGTTCAGGGCAGAAAAGATATCCTGGGGGGAAATGCCGAGCGTGGCCAGCCTGTCATGAGAGAACGAGATAAAAATTCGCTCACTCTGCTCACCAATAATGTTGACCTTTTTTACGCCGGCTACATGCAGAAGCTGCTGGCGCAGCGATTCAGCATCCCTTGCCAGCAGACGCTGCGGCTCCCCCCTGGCCTTAAGCGCAAATAAGGCAAAAGTCACATCAGAGAACTCGTCATTAACCATCGGTCCGATGACACCCGCGGGCAGGCTGCTGGCTTCATCACGGACTTTCTTGCGCGCCTGATAGAACTCTTCCTGCACCTGTGAAGGCGGCGTGCTGTCCTGCAGTGACAGCATGGTAAACGCCAGACCCGGACGGGTATAGGTCTCACTGCGGTCGTACCACTTAAGCTCCTGCAGACGCTTCTCCAGCGGCTCAGCAACCTGATCCTGCATCTCCCGGGCAGTAGCACCCGGCCAGGCTGTGATAATGGTCATCTGCTTGACAGTAAAAGGCGGGTCTTCCGCTCGCCCAAGTTCGAAGAACGACAGAATACCGGCAACAGTAATCAGAATGATCAGGAAGAGGGTAATCGATCGCTCACGTACAGCCAGCGCCGAGAGATTGAAACGTCCCTTGCTCATGGATGACTCCCCGCACTGTGCGCGTTGCCGTGCGAAGCCGTGCGCACTTTTTCACCCTCATGGAGCAGATGCGCGCCAAGCGCAACGACCTGCTCACCCGGCTTGAGTTTTCCGACAACGCCGGCGTTGTCATCCCCAAGGTTAATCACCTGCACCGGGCGCCATGAGACGGTTGCGGGCTGACCTGAAATGCTCCAGACGCCCGGCCCTTTACCCGGATCGTAGAGCGCGGCTAAGGGCACGTTCATTACCGCAGCTTTGCTGGCGTTTTCCGCGATGTTAAGCGTGACGGTCGAGCCCAGCGGTGCATTAGCCAGCGCGCCTTCCAGTACATATCTCGCTTCAAAGGTTCGCGTCACCGGATCAGCGGCATCTGATAGCAGGCGCAGCCTGGCGGGCACCCGTTTATCTCCGGAGCCGTAAAGCGTCGCCTGAGCATCACTGTCCGGCGCAGGCCTGAGCGTCTCAGGTAACTGTACGATGGCCTCACGCTGTCCGGCTCTGGCGAGCCGGATAACCGCCTGTCCGGCACTGACCACCTGACCCGGTTCTGCCAGCGTATCTACGACAACGCCATCGGCGTCGGCCAGCAGCACGGCATAACCCGTTGCATTCTGCGCGACGCTGGCCTGTGCCTGTGCGGCTCTGAGATCGGCTCTGGCCGTATCGGCAGCGGCCTTTATCTGGTCGTAGGCTGATGCCGATACGGCACCCGTCGTGACAAGGCCTCGATAGCGCGCTTCATCCTGTGTGGCTTGCTTAGCCCGTGCCCGCGCTGCCTCCACAACCTGTTGCTGAGCCTGAGACTGTAGTGTCAGGTCAATCGGATCCAGACGCATCAGCGGCTGACCGCGTTTGACCGCCTGACCGGTATCCACCAGACGTTCAAGGATTTTGCCTTGTACTCTGAAACTGAGATCGCTTTGAATCCGGGCGACCACAACGCCGGTAAAGGCGTGGGATCGATCTATCGCGCTTACCACGGTTGCAGTCCGCACCAGAGGAGCCTGCGTTCGGGGATCGTCGCGGGTGGAAGGTTCACCGCAGGCCACCAAAGCCAGCGGCAACACGTAAACAGCAAGGGTGGCGGATTTAAGCCTGAGCATAAGTTCCCTTAAAGCGGTAACAGGATAGTTTGCGCATTCTCATTCTTGTGACTAATTAAGTCAATGGTCACTTATGGCTGGATTTTTATCATCAACAAATTAAGGCATGTCACTGTAAAGGAGTCATAACAAAAGGTTGTGGCAGCTGAGCAGGAGAATATCCGAGGCTGCGGGCAATGAAAACGGTTCCTGTGCACCTTGCATTTTTGGGGCGGCAAGCCAGGTGGATCTATGATTCAGCCGCAGATGGGTATCGGCAGATCCTGTTCCCTTAACGTCGCTGACCCTGATTGACTTAAAGTGACCATTATGAAATTAGGTCACAAATCGCGAGGGATGTCAGGCAGATCGATGTTCCTCCCGCTTTTTCGGAAAACAAGGTCTGTATAGCCGTTAACGCGCCCCTGTCATTCAGTGAATACAGCTTATCGCTGCCGTACCTGATGCCTGCCCTTTTTATTAAGCCTCCTCCGTAAAAACCGGCAATGTGTTAATGAATAGTAAATTTCTTTGCCAGCGGATATAACATATCGATAATCCCGCATCGCAGAGAAAAATATGGCGCTTTCACACGAGTTAATCCTGATCTTTACGACCTATTTTGTTGCCACGGCCAGTCCCGGACCGAGCAATATGGCGATAATGGGGACAGCGATGGAAAAGGGCAGAGGTGCCGCGCTGGCGCTGGCTGCGGGTGTCGTGAGTGGGTCGATGATCTGGGCGCTGCTGGCAGCCTGCGGTGTGCTGACCATACTGACAACCTTTGCTCAACTGCTGATTGCGTTGAAAATTGGCGGCGGATTATATTTGCTCTGGCTGGCGTTTAAAGCCGGTAAATCTGCGTTACGCCGTACGGAAGCCGGAGAGTTTAAAACCAGCGATGCCCGGGTCGCTTATGGTAGCCTGTTCCGTCAGGGTATCCTGATGCATATCGGCAACCCCAAAGCGATTCTGACCTGGGTGGCGATTATGTCATTTGCCCTTAAACCCCAAGCGGTCACCTCGACGTTACCAATGATTATCTGCGGCTGTGCGGCGATCTGCATGGTTGTATTCGGTGGTTATGCTTTGCTATTTTCGACGGCTGTAATGAGCGCTTTTTACCGTCGAATTCGTCGCGGGCTGGATGCGCTGCTAGCCTGTTGCTTTGCGCTGGCAGGATTGAAACTGGTCTTCAGCCGTAACTAATTACGGCTAATGATGACGGAGCGTCATCCGTTTTGACTCCTTACGAGGAACGATCAGATGATGAGCCGGAGCGGCAGCAGGCGATGCAACCCTGATAATGTCATGGCGTAAACCAACAGGTTATCGCGCTGACTTGCTGACGAGCTTATAGATGGGTGATTTATCGAAGCGGTGTGGGTTTACTTATTTTTTTAACTGTAAGCCCCAGTATTCTGAACAGGCTTTAATCTCGTGCGGAGAATTAAGCAGAACTTTTGGCAATCTGACCTGATCGTAAAGCGTCTGATGGTACTTACGATTCTGCGGGGCAGTACGAACAATATATTTAAGCATCTCCAGGCTTACGGACTCTCTGCTGATGCCGAGACCCCCTATTCGCGGTGTGGATGAATAACACCTGCGAATATAACGCAGCAGTGCCACGGTCACTTTTACATCCAGAAGAATCAATCCCGTGGCATGAGCAAATCGTTCCTCAATGCATTTTGTATAATTTCCCTCCATCACCCATTTTTCCTGACTCACTGCATCCGCATGCAAATGGCGAAATGCTTCCGGCGCTCTGGGAATCCATTGACTACCTGGAAGATGGTGAAGTTGATCAAGATGAACAACAGGTAAATTCGTTTTGCGGGAAATAGCCTCTGCTAAGGTGGATTTACCGCTGTTTGAAGGACCCATAATACAAATACGTGGTCCCAGCGCCTCTAAAGTCAGTGCACTATTCATAATATGTCCTTTGAATTTGCCTTGTCTGAAAGGAATAACGGCCTGCTGACATGATGCTTTTCTATGCATTTCGCAAGTTTTTAATCTTATATGGAATGTGTTGACCTGCAGGAGGCGAAAATAAGGGTTTCTGAAGGCATTATGAATCAAAGTTATGCCAAAGCGAACCTGATGATCTGATTTTCAAAGAAGTCACCCGCCTTACGGATTGTATTTTTCACGGTAAAGGTTTGTTACATCCTGCCGATTAATTACTCAATTCATCAAACCGTAGAGGGCATTATGGTGTTAATCAATGGACTTACAGACGGCGTGGCAAATAGCTATGCTACTTCCGGTGTAATCAAACCATCTTCAGGCGTCAATACCGAGTCAATTACCGGAAAAACGCTTCCTGACGCTGTAGTTAACATCTCTCAGGCGGCAAGAGACCGCCTGATGCAGGTCGTAGCTGATCCTGTCTCAGCTGAACAGCAGGATATAAATCTGAAAGGTCTGCTGACAAGTCGATCCGCTAATCAGGGACCCACGTTTAACCTCGGCTATGCGCTTTTCAATGATCCCTATACTAACTGGGATGCAAGGACATTCCGGCCCCTGGTGGACATGACGACAGATAACACCCAGGCCAGTATGGATGAGTTTGCGGGCGCACTTCATCAGGTGCTCGCTGAAGGTCAGGTGGGACAAAATCAGTACGATAACAGCGATACCTCTGAAGCGATGGCAATAACGTTAACGCAAGTGAAACTGCACAAACTTATTGAGAAATATGTTCCGGAGGACAAGTGGGAGCAGGCGACGGGCATTGTTGATGAGATGATCGACGGTAAAGTGGCATTCCGCGAAGAGCGCACGCTGCTGGGGGCACAGCAGAGGCTGGATATTGCGCATCAATATGGCACCCGCGAAATCGTGGCGGCTGCGCGTGATTATCTCAACCAGGTAAAGAGCGGCACCGCGCGGCCACAGAATGAACGGGCCAGGATGTTCGAAGCGACAAAATCGGGCAGTGACATGAACGCCATTTTCAGTGCGTTTGCTGATGTGATTCGTTCCACACCGAATCCGGGCAACAAATCGCAACCCTCAATCGATGACGCACTTAAACAGCTGGAGGTTTATCGCCAGCAGTGGCAGGCGTTCGCTGATAAATACATAGCTTAAAAGGTGATGAACCTGCGGCTGGCGGCTCTTTCGTGACAATAAAGCCATCCTGAGCGTCGCGTCGGCAGGATTGCTACGATGAGGCTGTTTAGTATGATGAGACACTCTGATAAACCCGACTAAAACAAAAAGCACTGATTACACATTTACAAATTTAAATGTGTAAATATAATGGCGCCTCTTACACATCAGAGGACCTTTTGTTATGCCGTCACTTTTTACCCCCCTGAACCTGGGCGATCTCACGCTTCGTAACCGCATTGTATTGCCGCCGCTGACGCGTTGTCGCAGTGAACAGCCGGGCAATATTCCCGGCGAGTTGATGGTGGAGTATTACCGCCAGCGTGCCAGCGCGGGACTGATGATCACCGAAGGCACCCAGATTGAACCTCGCGGGCAGGGCTATGCATGGACGCCGGGGATCCACAGCGACGCTCAGATCGCTGGCTGGAAAAAGGTGACAGAGGCGGTACATCAGGAAGGCGCAACGATTTTCTGTCAGCTCTGGCATGTTGGTCGCGTCTCTCACAATGAGCTTCAGCCCGGTAAACAGGCACCCGTTGCCCCTTCAGCCATCGCGGCTGATAACGTCCGGGTATTTATTGAAACCGGACCCGGTGCCGGGATACTGACCGCACCCAGCGAACCACGGGTACTGACCAACGCGGAAGTAAAAGAGATCGTGGCGCTTTACCGACGCGCAGCGGAAAATGCAAAAGAGGCGGGTTTTGACGGTGTGGAACTGCATTCCGCCAACGGTTATCTGATTAACCAGTTTATTTCGGAGCACACCAACTTCCGTACGGATGAATATGGTGGTTCAGCAGAGAATCGTCTGCGTTTTCTGCGTGAAGTGGTTGAGGCGGTCAGCTCGGTATTTGGCAGCCACCGTGTTGGCGTGCGGTTTGCGCCGCTGTTTTCGAGTACCGACGAAGAGCGCGTCTATCTTGGCCTGGTTGAAAGCGATCCCCACGCAACCTACATCCGCGCCGCTCAGCTTCTGAATGAGCTGGAAGTTGGTTATCTCTCTATTGCCGAAGCGGACTGGGATAATAGCCCGGATATGCCAGAGTGTTTCCGGGTTGCGCTGAGGGAAGCATTCCGATCGCCGATCATCTATTCCGGTCGCTACACGGCGGAAAAAGCACAGCGTATGCTGGATAACGGCTGGGGCGACCTGGCGGGTTTTGGCCGCTCGTTTATCGCGAATCCCGATTTGCCTGCGCGCATTAAATCGGGCTATCCGCTGAATGAGGTCGACAACGCCTCCCTGTATGGCGGCACTGAGAAAGGCTATACTGACTATCCTGTTTTTCAATCCTGATCTTATGTGAGGCGGCATGTCCCCCGAAAATGCCCTGAAGTTACTGTCCAACCCGACCAGAGTGGCAGTACTGAAGTGGCTTAAAAATCCTGACGAAGCGTTTGCGGGCTATTCGCAGCTCTATCCCTTCGCTCAGTATGGTGTCTGTGCCACCCTCATCCAGGACAAGGCGGGCTTATCACAGCCCGCTACCTCGTTATGTCTGAAAGCCCTGCACAATGCGGGACTGGTCGAAGCCAGCAAAGTCGGGAAATGGACCTACTATCGCCGCGCTGAATTGCGTATTCGTGAAATAACCGACGTGGTGACACAATCGCTGCAGGCGCTTTAGAGCACCTGCCGTTTAACACATCTCTCTTTTCTCATATGCGAATGCATAGCCTTTGCACTCACAGTAAACGCCTGCACATATCCTCCGAATTTCTGGCGCGTCTTCACGCATGCGGCTTGACGAAGCTGCCCGCTTAACTTACAACTAAAGCCGTCAGGGGAGTCTCGCCAGAGAGACTGAGAGGCTAATAGCGTAGTGCGCGGCTTAGCGACCCTTAGAACCTGACCCAGTTGATACTGGCGTAGGAAGACGGGTATCGCATCCGATACTTGCCGCAGGGGCGCGTTCGCGACGTCTCTGCCTTTTCCCTCCGTATCACGGGTCTTCGTTAACTGATAACGAGGCCAAAGTGAACTATCTCATCCTGAACCTCTTTCTTCCTCTCCGGTGGACACCATGAGCCGCTGGTCGGTGATCGGCAGCGGCGTCGCCGGGCTGTGCGTCGCCACACTGCTCAGGGAGCGGGGAGAATCCGTCGAAATTATTACGCAGCCGGACTGTCGTGCCGCCTCGCACTGGGCGGGCGGTATGCTTGCGCCCTGGTGCGAAGCGGAAAGCGCGCCGCCGCAGGTGATCGAATGGGGCCAGCATGCGGCGGGCTGGTGGGCGCAACGCGTTGATGGCGTTGAGCAGCAGGGCACGCTGGTGGTTGCGCCGCCGCGAGACAGTCGCGAACTGACGCGCTTCGCCAGCATGACGGAGCAGCATCGGTGGGTTGCGCCCGGTGACATCGAACCGGCGCTGGAAAATCGTTTCGCCCGTGGCCTGTTCTTTGCTGCAGAGGCGCATCTTGATCCGCGCGGCGCACTGCAGCAACTGCGCGCCACACTGCAGGAGGCTGGCGTACCCTTTCACAGCGGTAAACCCGGTGGCAAAATTATCGACTGCCGCGGCATTCACGCTCTTGATCATCAGCCCGCCCTGCGCGCCGTGCGGGGCGAAATGCTGATCCTGCAATCAACCGACGTACAGCTCTCCCGTCCGGTCCGTCTGCTGCATCCGCGCTTTCCCTGCTATCTGGTGCCGCGTGCCGGAGGCCACTTCATGCTCGGAGCCACCATGGTCGAAAGTCACGACAGCAGCCCGATCAGCGGCAGGGCGATGATGGAGTTGCTGAGCGCGGCTTACAGCCTGCATCCGGCGCTGGCTGAAGCGCGCATCGTGGAGAGTGGCACCGGTCTGCGTCCCGCCTACCGTCAGAACCTGCCGGAAGTCCGCTATGAAAATGGCCGCTTCTCGTTAAACGGGCTGTACCGCCACGGCTTTTTACTGGCCCCGATCATGGCTGAAAAACTCATGCTGCAACTCACTCAGGAGATGACTCATGCGAGTTCAACTTAATGGACGCATGATTGAAACCAGCGCAATCACGCTGGCGGAACTTATGGCGGAGCAGCAGATTGACCCGCGCACCGTCGCCACTGCGCTGAACGGTGAGTTTGTGCCGCGCAGCCGTTATGCCAGCCAGCAGCTTGAGCCGGGCAGCCAGCTGGAAATCCTGTCACCGATGCAGGGAGGTTAACCATGTTCTATCAATTTGCCCCGCAATCACGCTTTCTGCTCGGCACCGCCGGCTATCCGTCACCGGACATTCTGCATCAGGCGATCGATGCATCCGGTGCGGAGATCATTACCGTCAGTCTGCGTCGTGAAGGCAGCGAAGGCGGTGCCTTTCGCACGCTGTTGCAGCAGCTCAATAAACGGATTCTGCCGAATACCGCAGGCTGCCACACGGTGAAAGAGGCGGTGACGACGGCGCAGATGGCGCGTGAACTGTTCGACACGCCCTGGATTAAGCTGGAAGTGATTGGTCATGCCGACACGCTGCAGCCCGATCCCTTTGCGTTGGTTGAAGCGGCCCGAATCCTCTGTGCTGATGGCTTTCAGGTCTTTCCCTACACTACCGAAGATCTGATCGTTGGCGAGAAACTGCTGGAAGCGGGTTGTGAAGTGCTGATGCCCTGGGGCGCGCCGATTGGTTCCGGCCAGGGGCTGCGCAATATAGAGGGACTACGCGCCATGCGTGCGTGGTTTAAAGGTGTGCCGCTGATTATTGATGCGGGCATCGGTGCGCCAGGCCAGGCGGCACAGGCGATGGAGATGGGTTTTGATGGCGTGCTGCTTAACACGGCGGTAGCGAAAGCACGCGATCCGGTGCGCATGGCGGGTGCCTTTGCCGCCGCGATCCACGGCGGGTACGAGGCGTTTCAGGCAGGATTGATGGAGCAACGCGACATGGCGTCAGCTTCTACGCCCATTTTTGGTCTGGCACAGTTCAGTTAAGGAGCAGCGATGACGCGTTATCAGCGACAGGCGATGCTGCCGGAGATTGGTGAAGCGGGGCAACAGCGCCTGAGCGGGGCAAGGGTGCTGGTAGTGGGTGCGGGCGGCCTTAGCGCGACGCTGCTGCCATTGCTGGCCGGAGCGGGCATCGGATTTATTCGTCTTTACGATGGCGATCGGGTCGAGCTGCACAACCTCCACCGGCAGACGCTGTTTGGCGTCGGGGATGTGGGCCAGCCGAAAGCAATCTGTGCTCAGCGCGAGCTGGCGCTGCGTAATCCTGACTGCCACGTTGAGGTACATCCTCAGATGTTGAGCGCCAGCCAACTGCCGCAGGCGCTGAAGGGGGTCGATCTGGTGGTGGATGCGGCGGATAACTTCGCCATCACCTATCAACTCTCCGACGCCTGCTCTCCGCGTGGTCTGCCGCTGATCTGCGCCTCGGTGCTGGGTCGCAAAGGCTATGTCGGCGGATTCTGCGGCGGTGCGCCTGGCTATCGTGCGCTCTTTCCTCAACTGCCGATAGCGTCGGGAAACTGCAATACGGCGGGCGTGATGGGACCTGCGGTAGCGACGCTGGGTGCAATGCAGGCCCAGATGGTGCTGAGTGTGTTATTGAAACTGACGCCGTCGCCGCTCGGCTGCATGATTCACTGCGACTTTGTGGACTGGCACATCAGGCAATTTCGCTTTGATGATGCACCTGAACCCGACGTGCCGGGCATCCCGTTTATCGATAAGCTGATGCTCAGTGAGGACGATTGCATTGTGGAACTGCGCAGTCCCGAAGAAGCGCCGGTCAGTGTGGCCGGACGGGTGTTACGGATTTTGCCGCAGCAGATAGCAGCCTGGCAGCCGCCATCCGATCAGCGTGTGGTACTGGTGTGTGCCAGTGGCATGCGTGCAGCTCAGGCGGCTGAGAACCTCGCCGCGCGTGGTGTTACGCGTCTGGCGTTGATGGCGGCAAATACGCTGTAAGGTTCGGGTTTAGATCACCTCGACCAGCTGGAACGTTTCGAAGATCAGCTCCATTTCGCTGTGGAAATAGCCTTCACGTTCGAAGTAGCGCTGATGTTCCTGCCGCCAGTGGTCGAGGCTGAGATCGCCTTCGCCCTCCAGCATCGCCATCTCGGGCGTCACGCGATCAAAGCGCGTCAGGAACAGTCCGGTAGTGCGGATCACGCAGACGGGCCGTTTTTCGCCGTTCAGAACAATGGTGTAGCCGCCCGGCTGTGGCAGGACTTCCTGATCCTGCCAGCTCTGTAACGAACCGCAGGTGGCTACCTTTTTTCCGGCAATAATCAGCGTTGCCAGCTCGTTAGCTAATTCCGGGGAATCAACGAATGCATCTGTGAATGCACCCGGATATTTGTCCTGCAGTTGTTCCAGCGTCATCGACATCCGCAAATCCTTAATGAAAGAAGCGCCTGACCGGAATAAATGCAGGCCAGTGTCGCCGTTAAGATAAAGCAGCAGCGGTTTATATGCTGCTAAGCGCGTTACAGCTTACCCGGCCTGCTCATGGGAAAACAGGCTTAATTATCATGATATTGGGTTTGGGTGTGTGCTGGATCGCAAAGGAGAGGCATACTCTGGCGCGGCCAGCCACAGCCGCGCACAAAAACTAACGCATCAGAAAGCTCGCCCAGTGTTCAATGTCGTCACCGCTGCTGATGTCGGGCTGCACCAGACCATTCACCATAAAGGTCGGTGAAACGTGGATACCATTCTGGCGGGCATATTTGCAGTGCCATTTGATCGCGTTCTGCAGATTGGGCTGATCAAACGCGGCGCTGGCATCCACGCCGCTGTACTCCCTGAGGCGGGCCAGAATCTGGTTCGGCGTTGCATCGCGATTCGGGCCGGTACAGTGATCGGTGAACTCAAACTCTTCACGATGATCGGCGACTGCCTGCATTACCTTCTTTGCCGCCTCTTTACTTTCGCTGGCGGCGGCAAGGATGTAACGCACAATCACGCCGGAATAGAGGTGCCACGGCTGTGATTGCAGGCGAATCTTCAGGGTCATCTTCTCTTCACCCACATGCGCCAGTAACGCGTCAAATTTATTGAACGCGCGTACCGAAAAAGGGCAGGTGGGTTCCAGAAAGACTTCAAAGATTGCGGGACCGTGGCCCCAGATCAGGACATCAGCATGCTGACTCATCGAAAACTCCTTTAAGATAAACGGAACGGAAAGTGTCCTTACCCTGGCAAATCCTCATCGCATCAGCCAGTTGAGAATCAGCCGTAATTGTTACAAAAAACAGCAATCAGCGGCTGAGACGCGCGTAACAGGCGACAGCAAGGGCCATTAATCGTTAGAATTGTCGGCTTTGGCATTCTCAACTGCTGGCCCTGCAACGCAGCTATAGTTATCTGCAGAATTTGCTCGCCCGAATGAGAAAGTCAGTTCTGTTAACTGTATGCTAATCGTCTGCCTGGGGCCGATAAGCGTTAGAAGAGGTTAATTTTGCATACCGATCTTACCTGGAAAATTCTCCATCGCGTTATTAACAAGACAATCTCTGACATGCTGGATGATCAGCAGAGTATTGACGTGTTATCACTGCGCGCCCGGCTGCATGAGCTGGCTGAAAAAGAGGAGGATGAGGTCATGGTGCTCTGTTACTGGCAGGCAAGTAAAATTCTGCTTCGACTCCCCACCACTGTAACAGCCAGTCAACTGATGGTTGCCGCACGGCAAGCTTTTCGCACGCCGATGGATCACGATCTGCTTTAAGTTGCACTGGCTTGCTATTTCATCGTAATGAATAATTGTTGCAGGCTATTGTTGAGCGACACGTATGTGCTGCTGGCGAAAAAGATATTCCCATTCTGGAACCTATAAATAATTAAAGTAAATATAAAGGGCCGCATAGGTGAATGTTTTATTAAAAAGGGATGCTTAACCGGCTGACTAATCCTTTTCTTAAATTACCGGAAATTGATCCAGAACATGAAAGGCGTTTAATGGATTATTTGGCAATGTAACGAAACGACCTGTTTATCTTTTATATAGCTGCACAGCGCTAATATAGTCCCAACATAATAAACACCGGGTTGTTATGTTGGCGCATTTTATAAATGCATATTTATCCATCAGGTGGCTGATCCCAGCCGCTTTGCATGTATTGAAAAGAGACAGGTTTGATGAATATCAGAAAACGTATTCTGCCAGTGGCACTGGCTGGCCTTATGATTTCCGGATCGGCATTAGCCGCAGCTGACGGCCCATCACCCATTGTGCCTAATCCGGGAACCGCCGCCGGTACTCAGGGTGCAGGTGGCGAAGTGAAATTTACCGGTGAAATTACCGATGTTTCCTGTGACGTTTCAACTGCCAGTAAAAATCAGAGCGTTGATTTAGGTAAGTGGGCGAAATCTTATTTCGAAAGCCGCAGCGAAACCACCGAAACCCCTTTCACTATTTCAGTCAAAGACTGCCCGGCATCGGTCACTAAAGTGGCCGTGCTGTTCGATGGCGATAAAGATAGCGGCGACAATACCCTCCTGAAAGTGACTGACGGTGGCGCAACTGGCGTGGGCATCAAACTCTACGAAGCTGACCGCAGCACACCGATTGCTATCGGTACCATTTCCAAAGCGGTCAACGTGGTTAAGGCTTCAGATGGGGGCTCTGCCGACCTGAATTTCTTTGCCGATTATAAAAGTGATGGTGCTGAAATTGCAGTCGGTCCCGCCAACTCAGTTTCAAATTTTGTGATGGTTTATAACTGATTAAAAGCAGGGGCAACCCTGCTTCCCTCCTGAATATCAACGGCGTAAATGACTATGTTTAAAGTAATAAGAATTATTTCGCTTTTCTCTGCGTGTATGCTGAGCATGGCTGCTCATGCAGGTGTTGTGATGGGAGGGACGCGTATTATTTTTGTTGAAGGAAAAAAGGAGGCAGCGCTTTCTGTCACTAATCAGGATAAAACTATCCCCTACCTGATTGAATCCTGGATAGAGAATTTTAATTCAGATGACCACGCCCGCGTGCCTTTTATTGTCACGCCACCACTCTTCCGCCTCGATGCGGGAAAAGAGAATCTGTTAAGGATTAATTATCTGGGAATGCCCCTGCCGAAAGATCGCGAATCGGTATTCTGGCTCAATGTGAAATCTATTTCGCCTGCGCCACGCGATAAAAGCAACCAGCTGCAGGTTAATATCAAATCGAAATTTAAACTTTTTTATCGGCCCAAAGGCCTGGCGGGAAATCCGGCTGATGCCTGGCAACAACTCTCGTTTCGCCATGAAGGCAGGCAGCTGATTGCACATAACCCAACCCCTTACTTTGTCTCTTTTTATTCGATCAGCGTTAATCATCACGCCATTCAGGATCCTGGCATGATTGGCCCGGGTGAAGATCGTCAGTGGAACGTCGCTGATTCAGGCGCAGTGACATGGTCGGCCATTAATGATTTTGGCGGCATCACTGAACAACGTACGCGTTAGTCATTTATTTTGATTTGAATCCGGGGCATCAACAGTGAAAGTCACTCAACAGGCCAATACAGGGAAGAAAAAGCACGCGAAACCGCTTTACGCCTCCTCCTGGTTTGCAGGCGTTCCGGGTCTGATGCTGCTTATGTTCTGCCCGCTGCGTGGTGCGCGTGCGGACGACTACTTTAATCCGGCGGCGCTGGAATTTTCATCCGATCAGCATAACGCCGCCGATCTCCACTATTTCGCCCATGAAGGCGGCCAGCAACCGGGTACCTATCATGTCACGCTGCTGCTCAACAACCGGATGATTGATAGCCGCGATGTCACTTTTGTGCAGGGCAGAAACGGGCTTGTTCCGCAACTGACGGCGGAGGAACTTTCAGCGATTGGTGTCAACGTAAACGGCTTCTCTGCGTTCAGAAATCTGAAGAAAGATGAGACGGTTGAGGAACTGGGTGATTTCATACCCGATGCTGCGGCCAACTTTGATTTCGCGCACCAGCAGTTAAATCTTTCCATTCCCCAGATTGCCCTGAAAATAAAAGATCGCGATTATGTCGATCCTTCGCGCTGGGATGAGGGTGTATCGGCCGCTTTTGTAAATTATAACCTCACCGGAAGCAGCAGCCGTAATGAAAGCGACCGCTGGAATTCAACGCTGCTCAGCCTGCGCAGTGGGGCCAATCTTGGCGCATGGCGACTGCGTAACACGGCCACCTGGCGCTATGATCTGGTCAGTCACTGGCAATCCCAGACTACTTATCTGGAGCGGGATCTTAAGACACTGAAAAGCCAGTTCAGGGTCGGAGATACCTACACCTCTGGCGACGTTTTTGACAGCGTGCAGTTTCGCGGTGTGCAGATCATGTCTGATGACACCATGCTTCCCGAGAGTCAGCGTGGTTTTGCCCCGGTGATACACGGCATCGCCCACAGCAATGCCCGGGTCACGGTGAGTCAGCATGGCTACGTGATTTATGAAACTGTAGTCGCACCGGGCGCATTCGAAATCAAAGATCTCTATCCCACGGCGCAGAGCGGTGATCTCGATATCACTATCCATGAAAGCGATGGCACGGTGCGAACCTTCACCCAGCCCTACTCGGCGGTGCCCTATATGCTGCGTGAGGGGCATATGAAGTACAGCGTCAGCGGCGGTCGTTATCATTACTCAGGCAGCAACAATCTACGTTCACCTGAATTTGTGCAGTCCACACTGTTTTACGGACTGCCGCATGACTTTACCGCCTTTGGTGGCGTTCAGATGGCGCAGAATTATCACGCTGTGGCGATCGGTCTGGGTAAAAGTCTTGGCGATTTTGGCTCGCTGGGAACCGATGTTACCGTGGCTAAAACCCGTTTAGCGCAAGGCCAGAGCAGCAGTGGTCAGTCAGTCCGCGCGCAGTATCAGAAAAATTTCGCCTCCACCAATACGACTTTCAGCATGGCGAGCTATCGCTATTCCTCCAGTGGTTTCTATGCTTTCAGCGAAGCCAATGCGATGACCAGCCCGACCCGCTACGTGGCTAACAAGCGCAGTCGGTCAGAAATAATGGTCTCTCAGGAAATGGGTGACTACGGCAGCCTTAGCGCCTCTGCCTATGTGCAGCGCTACTGGCGTTCAAAGAGTGAAGATCGCACCCTGCATCTGGGTTTTTACAGCAATTACAAAGCCATTTCCTGGGGCATCGCCTGGTTTTACACCGACTCGACCAGCGTCCGTAAGGCTGACCGCGCGGTCTCTTTTAATGTCTCTGTTCCCTTCATCGCGCTGCTGCCAGACAGCTCCGTCAGCTACAGCATGAACTCCGGCAATGATGGGAATGTTTCGCAGCAGGTCAGCCTGTCGGGTAGCGCGTTACAGGACAACAACCTGCATTACAACCTGCAGCAGGGCCACAACAGCCAGGGACAAAATCTGAACAGCAACGGCTCGCTGGACTATCGTGGCAGTCGCGGCAGCCTCAGTGCTGGGGTCAGTCATGATCGCCACAGCACTCAGTTTAACTATGGTCTCTCGGGCGGCATCGTCGCACATGCACACGGCATTACGCTGAGCCAGCCGCTGGGCGACACCTTCGCGATTGTGCGTGTGCCGGGTACGGCCGATGTGGGCATTCAGAGCAGCAGCAATGTGGTCACCGATGGTCGCGGCTATGCGATTGTGCCGTCACTTTCGCCTTATCATGAAAATGCCATCGAACTGGAAACGGATACGCTGCCCGACAATGTTGACGTCGAACTGGATGGTCAAACGGCTATCCCGACACGCGGCGCGATTGTGATGGCCGACTATGCCACCCACGTGGGTAATCGGGTGCTGTTCACGCTTAGCTGGCAGGATGCCTTCCCACCTTTCGGGGCGACGGGGCAGATCGCGCTCGCCGAAGAGGGAAAAAACAGCAGCACCAGCGGCATCGTCGCTGAAAGAGGCGAACTCTATCTGAGTGGTGTACCCGCCCAGGGTGTTATCGAGGTGAAATGGCAGGAAGAGGGGGGGGAGAAAAGCTGCCGCGCGCCGTTCCGCCTGCCTGCCGCCAGCGGCACCAATCCGGTCAGACTCGTCTCTGCGGTTTGCCAGTAATTCACAGGAATGTAAGATGAAATCAGTTCTGCGTTTAGCGAAAGGGATGATGCTGATTATCCCGACATTATGTGCTTTACCTGCACTGGGACAGGAGTCCTGTCACGGCGTCAGCCAGGTGGTCGTGCAGGTGCATAACGTCAACTATGTGCCGGGCGCAGCCGATGGCACCCCCATCTCGGCGCAGATGCCCCTGCAAAGCAGCAATGCTTTTACATGCAATAAAAACAGCGGTGAGCAGGGCTATAACTACAAAGATATGGGGTTTGAGATTAATGCTGAAGAGTCCGGCTTACAGACCAATATCGCGGGCGGGCACAATACGCCGATATACCGTGTTCCAGGCGTTGAGAGCATCGGGTTCGCTATTGGTTTCAAGGAGCCGTCTTATTGCGGTGGCGGTTTCGCTGATACCACCGGTAAAGGTAAAACCAGCTCGATCTGCAACTCCCAGACCAGCCCACAGTTAAATTCTGCCCACGACATAACCCTTCAGTCCTATGTGGTGTTCTATAAAATTCCCGGACAGCGCTCGCCGCTTAACCCTGGCGATCAACCCGCATCTGTCGGTGAGGTGAACATTGGCAATGCCAGCCTGAAGGTCGGGGACAGTGCAGCCAGCAGCCAGCCAATCAACGACAAGCCGCAAATATTCCTCTCCAGCTTTACCGTGCAGTATGGCAGCTGTTCTGTGGTCGCCTCCCAGTCCGCTATTAATGTGGACATGGGAAAGGTGAGTAAGACGGAATTCACCGGTATCGGCAGCCGGGCAGGAAGCGAGAAGCGCTTCCGGATTCAGGTGATGTGTGAGCACAGTGCAGCCGTAAAAGTCGGTTTCTTTGGTATGGCTACATCAGGTGATAAAGATGCCATCAGCCTGACGCCTCAGAGCAACTCAGCATCCGGTGTAGGCATTGCTCTGACTTATGGACCCGGCCTGCAGGTCCCGGAAGGTCAGCGCGTGCCGCTGAATGTCTCAACCGATCAGCTGCCGGTGCTGACGACAGTTTCTTCTCCCAATCAGGCGGCGTCGATGACGTTTAACGCGCAATATATTCAGACTGGCGGGCAGGTGATGGCGGGAAAAGCGGACGGTACGGTGACGTTCAATCTCGTTTATAATTAACAGGCACAGGCTGTGCATCACTGACGAATGCTGCGTGATGCTGGCTGCATGTGTCATCAGCCCTGCGCATTACGCCCGCTCAGCATCGCTATACGGCCCGTCTCCTGCAGCAATTGTTAAAACCCGCTAACCATGACCCGCGGTTTTCCCTAATCTCTGTTAAAATTATTCCTCTGTACCACTTTGCAGGATGCATGTTCGGGAGAAGCTATGTTGTGGATTTGGAATGCCCTGATTGTTCTGGTCACCGTTATCGGCATGGAGATAACGGCTGCGCTGGCGCACAAATACATCATGCATGGCTGGGGTTGGGGCTGGCACCTGTCACATCATGAACCACATAAGGGCTGGTTCGAGGTTAACGACCTCTATGCGGTGGTGTTCGCGGGCCTGTCGATTTTACTTATTTATCTGGGCAGCACAGGCATCTGGCCGCTACAGTGGATCGGTGCAGGGATGACGCTTTACGGTCTGCTCTATTTTATCGTGCATGACGGGCTGGTCCATCAGCGCTGGCCATTCCGCTATGTGCCGCGCCGGGGTTATCTGCGCCGGCTTTACATGGCGCACCGACTGCATCATGCGGTACGGGGTAAGGAAGATTGTGTCTCATTTGGTTTTCTCTATGCGCCGCCGCTGTCAAAACTGCAGGCGACGCTCAGGGAACGTCACGGCGTTAAACGGGGCGCTGCCAGAGGTAAGCAGGGCGTGGAGCAGGACGTCCCATCCGGGAAGTAACTGCCTGACCGGATGCTGCCACCAGCATGGCCAGTTTCTCTGGCGTGCTGGTGGACTGACGTTGATCCCACGCTTGTGCACCCGCTTCGACTACTTTCATACCGATCTTACGATAAACCTGTTTTGCCGTCGCAATGGCCCACGCTGAACGCAGCGGTAAACCGGGCAACCCCGCCGATGCCGATCGATAATAAGGTTCTGCCGTCTCCACCAGTCGGCGGGCAACGCGGCTGAGGGCCTGGCGATGGCGCGGGTCCGCCAGCGCCTCCCGCGTCAGCCCCTCTTCTGCCAGCCACTCAGCGGGCAGATAACAGCGTCCCGCTTCAGCATCTTCAACAATATCGCGGGCAATATTGGTTAGCTGAAAGGCCAGACCGAGATCGCAGGCGCGATCGAGCGTGGCGTTGTCGCGCACGCCCATAATCTGCGCCATCATCAGACCCACCACGCCCGCCACGTGATAGCAGTAGCGCAGCGTATCGTCCAGCGTCTGATAGCGGGTCTCATGGACATCCATCGCAAAGCCCGCCAGGTGATCAAAAGCGTAAGCAGGCAGAATATCGTGCGCCATCGCTACCTCCTGAAAGGCGGCAAAGGCAGGCTCATGCATCTGCGATCCGGCATAGGCCTGACGGGTTTTCATCTCCAGCTGCGCCAGGCGCTGTTCAGCAGATTGCAGTGACGGCGTATCGTTGCTGAATCCCAGCACCTGATCGTCAATCACATCATCACAGTGACGACACCATGAGTAGAGCATTAGCACACTGCGTCGGGTTTTGGCATCAAACAGTTTCGATGCCGTGGCAAAGCTTTTCGAGCCCACTTCCATGGTTTCAACGGCATGATCGAGCAGTGACGGACTATTCAAGCCAGATCCTCCAGCATCAATCCTGCGGTGGCTTTGGCCGAACCAATCACTCCTGGGATGCCCGCGCCAGGATGGGTGCCCGCGCCGACCAGGTAAAGATTTTTAATGGTCTTATCGCGGTTATGGGGCCGGAACCAGGCACTTTGCGTCAGAATCGGCTCGACCGAGAATGCCGAGCCCTGATACGCATTCAATTCATCGCGGAAATTAAACGGCGTGAACATGCGATGCGTCACCAGCTGGCTGCGCAGGCCTGGCATGTAGTGCTGTTCCAGATAGTCGAAGATGCGATCGCGCAGGCGAGGACCTTCCACGGCCCAGTCGATATCGGCGGTGCCGAGATGCGGCACCGGTGCCAGCACGTAATAACTGCCGCAGCCTTCGGGTGCCAGTGACGGATCGGTCACGCAGGGCGCGTGAAGGTAAAGCGAGAAGTCCTCTGCGAGGGCGTCTTTATTAAAGATCTCATCAATCAATTCACGATAACGCGGACCAAAGCAGACTGTGTGGTGCGCGAGCTGATCGTGATGATGATTCAGGCCAAAATAGAGCACAAACAGCGAGTTGCTCATGCGCTTGTTCTGCAGGGATTTTCCTCTGGCCACAGCGGCGGGATGCTGACTCAGCAGTTCGCGGTAGGTATGAACCACGTCAGCGTTAGAGGCAACCGCGCGGGTCGGGAAGACCCGGCCATCATCCAGATGCACGGCAATGATTTTATTTTCCTGCGTCTCCAGCCGGGCAACGCTGGCATTCAGCTCCACTTCGCCGCCCAGATCCTGAAACAGCTTCACCATGCCCTGTACCAGGGCGCCTGTGCCACCACGCGGGAACCAGACGCCCCATTCACGTTCCAGCGCATGAATCAGGGTATAGATTGACGAGGTGGCAAATGGATTTCCGCCTACCAGCAGCGAGTGAAAAGAGAACGCCTGACGCAGATGCTCATCTTCAATATAGCTCGCCACTTTGCTGTAGACGCTGCGCCACGCCTGCAGTTTTGCCAGCTGAGGGGCGGCGCGCAGCATGTCCCGGAATGACAGAAATGGCACGGTGCCGAGCTTGAGATAACCTTCTGCAAACACCGCACGGGAATAGGCCAGAAAGCGACGATAGCCTTCTACGTCACGCGGATTAAATGCGCTGATTTGCGCTTCCAGCGCGGGCTGATCGTTGTCATAACTGAAGACTTTGCCGGACTCCCAGCAGAGGCGATAAAACGGCTTCACCGGCAGCAGTTCGACATAGTCAGAGAGTTTTTTACCTGCCAGGGTGAAGAGCTCTTCAATAGCGCTGGGATCAGTAATCACCGTGGGGCCGGCATCAAAGGTAAAGCCCTGATCCTCGTAAACATAGGCGCGGCCGCCGGGTTTATCACGCTGCTCCAGCAGCCGCGTAGGGATCCCTGACGCCTGAAGGCGAATGGCCAGCGCGAGACCACCAAAGCCTGCACCAATTACTGTCGTTCTGTTCATTGCATCGCCTGTTGACGGTGAGGAGTCATAATAGCCTGTAGCGCAGCCAGTACGGGAACCGGCGGCTTGCCGCTTAAGATGCGCAGCCGATCAGACACAGTGAGTTTTCCCGCATAAAAACGGGCAATCAGACCTTCGGGGAGGCCGTAAAATCGTTGCATAACCTGCCAGCGCTGGTCTGCCGGACCCGCCAGAAACAGCATCCGGTTTAGCATGCGGAAGAAGCGCTGCTGCTGCCAGGAATGACTGGCAAACTGCTGAATGGTGGCGTGCAGGGTCTCAGAAGTGAACGACTGCATCTGCGCCAGCCGGTCAGCCAGCGCGACCGCCAGCGGCAGCGAATAGCCGGTGGTAGGATGGAATAACCCGGCACGCAGGCCGCTGCAGGGCAGATCGCGTTTCTGCCAGAAGGCGTCCACGTCGCCGGTCAGCGTAATTGGCAACGCGCCCTGTTCTTCACGCAATAGCTGCTTTAACTGCCAGCCCTGCTGAGCAGCATAGTCACGGATATTCTGACGGGCGCGATCGCCTCCCAGCGTGGCGTTATCAATATAGTGGGTATCTTCAATCAGCAGCGTATCCGCCGAAAAGGGCAGGCTGTAGACAAAGCGATAGCCTGACTGCTGATCCACGGTCGCGTCCATAATGACTGGTGCGGTCAGGCCGTGGGGCGCACTGAGCTGCCACTCCTGACCCACAAACGCCTGGAAGCCCATGCGCAGCGCATCATCGGGCTGATAGCCGCGTCCATCGATCACCGCGTCAGTTTCCAGCACCCGACCATCCTCCAGCGTGACAAGGCGTGAAGCGATGCTCGCCACGCGGGTATTCAGCAGCAGATCCGGCGCAAACCGATCGCGGATCACCTGCGCAAAACGCGCTGCGGTCACACAAAAATAGCCACTGTTCAGGTTGCGACTGCGTTGCGGAAAGCGCACCTCATAACCGGGCCAGTGATGAACCACCAGCGGAGCAATCCAGTGATGCTGCGTGTCAGTGAGATCCTCCGCATGAAACGACCAGGTATGATGCGCGCCAGGCTCACTTTCTGCATCAATCAGCAGCATACGCAGTGACGGACGCTGCTGGCGCAGGCGCAGAGCAATCAGCCCGTTAGCCAGCCCCGCGCCCACCAGAATCAGATCATACCGCGACATAATCTCTCCTGTGGAGTACCGGCTTGCGGGTCTGCATCGCCTGTTCGACAATATCCGCTGCGAGGGTGGTGCCGCCCGCCTGACAGAGCGCAGTGCGCAGCGTTTTCATCTGCTGGCCGTAGCTTTCATCAGCCAGCAAAGTCTGAAGCTGACGGGCCATTGAGTGGCTGGTAGTGAAGCGTGACGCGCGACGCCCTATACCGTGCCAGACCACTCTGGCCGCGACGCCCGGCTGGTCAAAGGCCAGGGGAATCGCCAGCATTGGCGTCAGATAGTTAACAGCATCCAGTACCGTATTCATGCCGCCGTGCGTTATCGCCAGATCGGCCTGCGCCAGTGCGGCAGCCTGATCGGCAAAATCGACCACCTGAACATGGCTGGACTGCGCCAGTTTTTCCGCCTGAAACGGTGACAGACGACCACAATGCGCCAGCATCAACTGCGCGTCGATCTCATGGCAGGCGCGAACAATGGTTTTAAACAGGCCGTAGCGGTGCCCCTGCAGCGTGCCAAGTGAAGCAAAAATGCGTGGTCTGTCGCCATGTGGGAAATAACGTGGCTGCGACGCGGCAGGCGCTGTTACCGCTGCACGCAGCGGACCGACCGAATGAAAATGGTCGGGCAGCGCCTGGCGGGGAAAATCGAGTTCCGGCAACAGCTGGCTGATCTGCGCAAGGGGTGAAAAGCAGTGATGCAGCTTTTCCCGTGGTGCTAATCCCATCGCATGGGCGTTACGGGCGATAACGCGATCGTGACGGCGCATCAGCCAGTCATAGATCTTTTCACTCGCGCGATAGCGTTCGCGTGCCTGGTCGGTGTTAGCATAGTCAAACGGCATCACGGCCAGCGGAAAATGGGGTTCACGGTTAAGTGGCAGCGCACAGGCCACAGAGACGTAGGGCAGGTTCAGAGACTCTGCCGCCAGCGCACCGGCTGGCTCCATCTGATCGACGATCACGCCATCAATCGCCAGCGTGTTCAGCACCACCGGCAGTTCACGGCAGAGCATCTCTGTGCTGCGGGCCATCTCATTGATTAATTTAAGCATTGATGGGCCAAGAGGATGCGCCGCCAGCTGAAGGGTATGCGCCAGACTGCCTGCCGGATGCGAGGCGAGACCCAGCGGGAAAAACCCTATCCGGCTGTCAGTAAGTAGTGCGCTGACATCCGTCTGCTGGATAAAGGTAATCTGGTGTCCGCGTGCGATTAAGGCCTGGCTCAGATGCGTAAGCGCCTGCACATGGCTATAGAAGGGCGGTGCAATGACCGCGAAGTGACTCATGCAGCATCCTTAACTGACGGCAGCGAGTTTTTTCTCAAACCAGGCCTGAACAAAATGATGAGTGGCATAACCGTCCTGGCAGGCCGAAAGCAGATGCTCACTGGCACAGCGCAGATGATCGCGCAGTCGCGTTTCAACCGCCTGAGGCCCCAGCAGATTGACCAGCGTCGATTTCCCCTCATCCTGATGGGCATCTTTGCCGGTATCCGCCATGCCGTCAGTGAGATCGTCCAGCAGCTGAAAGGCCTGACCGAGATTAAGCGAGAAGCGGTGTAGCTGTTCGCGCGCCTCTTTTGGCGTTTCCGCCACAATAGAGGCCATCTGCATAGAGGCGCAGAACAGGGTGCTGGTTTTGTAGTGATTGGTCATCAGAATGGCGTCGGCACTGCGTGGCTTGTCACCTTCTGAAAGATCCTTGAACTGACCCTGCACCAGACCCTGCATGCCGACAGCGTGAGATAGCTCCGCGACCGCATCAGCTCTGGCAGCTGCCGTTAAGCCTTCAGCCATTGCAACCACGCCAAAAGCCTTACTCAGCAGCGCCACTGCGGCCAGAATCGCGACATGTTCACCATACTGGCAGTGAATGGTCGGACGTCCGCGACGCAACTGCGCATCATCCATGCAGGGCATGTCATCCAGAATCAGGGAGGCGGCGTGCACCATCTCAACCGCGCAGGCGAGATCAAGCAGCCCGGCAGGGGTGGCGCTACAGCCGAGATCGCGCGCGGCCAGCAGCAGCAGCAGCGGGCGGATACGCTTTCCCGGTGCCAGCGCACCCTCGCGCATTGCCTCGCCAACTAAATCACGTTCACTCTCCACCGGTAAAAGCTGATCAAGCCGCTGCTCAATGTCGTTCAACAGGCTGGCTGCATCACTATGGCTGAAATTGACGTGTTGTTCTGCACAGACCGTCATCATGGCTGTCCTTATCTACAGAGGAAGTCACAGCAGGTCGAAATGATTCGATGCCATCTTCAATAATCGTCCCCGACTGCCACAGCATAGTTGGCAGGTTTTCAAAGAACGGCGGGTAAATCCATTACAACTAAGCGTAGCTCACAGTGATAAAAATGTCGGCGAATTCAGCAGCATTCCGCGTTTTAACGTGCCATCCTGACCACTATATTGCCTGAATCAGCCCAGTAATGCGCGCAGCGCTTTCATCACGCTGGTGACATCCTCATCCGATAATGCGCCATCTTTAGCGAAGCGTACAATCCCTTCCCGATCAATCACCACGACAGACGCGCTTTCCGGCTGAAGATGCCAGCTATGCGCAGTGACGCCACTGCTGTCGATAATAAATTGCTGCCAGGGTGCTGCTTTTTTGCTGGAGGCGATGCTGCGCACCACAAAAATGGCACTGCCGGGCAGGGCATCGTCGGTATTTACGATGGTGGTAGTCTGGAAGCGGTCACGCGGCAGTTGGGCCTGCTGAATGGCTTTAATTAAGGAGGCACTCTGATCTTTCGCAGAAAGCCGGCCAGCAACATGAATTACCAGACGCACTTTTCCGGTCAGTGTCTGACTGTTCCAGCGCTGATAATCGATGTCACCCTGGTTCAGCACCATTTCGCCTTTGTCGGCAATGTAGACCGGCGGGACAGGCTGACCGGGTGTCAGAGTATGAGCAGCTGTAAAGCCGGAAAACAGCAGGGCTATCATCAATCCATAATGGCGCACGGGGTCCTCACTTCTTTTCGTTTTACGGCAGGCGAGACGAGCTATCTCATCAGCAGGCAGAAGATTAGTACCATATCTATATTTCAGATCAATAAATGCATTAAAGATTTGGGCTGAAAATGCAGGGAATATTTTGTTAACAGGAGGTGGAATATGAGCACTGCACTGATGACCTTACCTGAGTTTGCCCGCTACATTGGCATCACTACGGCGACGCTGGCGCGCGCCTTTTGCTGCCGGGGATCGCTGGCCGGCGTGCCGCTGCCGCAGGCACTGGATGATGCACCGCTGACACAACGCCACTGGCTACGCGACGATGTACGTCAGTTTGATCATGTCTATAAGCGGGTGCAGGCGATGCAGCAACGTAAAACGCTTTAAATCGCCCATCAAAAGAAAAGCGCGGGATTATCCCGCGCTTTGTTATGCAACATTATCAGGCTTCACCAGGAAGCAGACCAGATTGGCATCCCGATCGCCGGTAACCTCCATGCTGCTATCCAGCCCACTCACCGCATCGCCGCGACTGAGTCGCTGATCGCCGATGCGAATAATTCCTTCCAGCACGATGAGATAAGCCACAAAGCCCGGCATCGAGGGCACGTCCACCGTCTGGTTACGCTCCAGCAGCGTATCGTAGATATAGACTTCCTGGCGCAATTCCAGCGGGGCATCAGACTCTTCCGGCCCGGCCAGTTCGGTCCAGCCGTTAGTCATAATGCCCTGATCGCGCTCCAGCACCTGAGTCATCGCTTCACCGCCCGGCAGTGAAGGCCGGATAACGGCCTGCAACAGTTCCGCTTCATACAGCGGCACTGATTCTTCGTACTGAACACCCTCACCGGCATTCACCACCATTACCTTTTTCGCAGAGAGCTGAGTACGCTCGCCGTTGCTGTCCTGATGCTGCATTGAACCGCGCCACAGGTAGGTGAACACTTCTTCGTCCTGATGCTGCTGCATCGGGATCCGGGCATCCAGTTTCAGCGACATCAGGTCAACAATGAGCAACGGGCTAAGCGCCTCGCCAGGCCGCTGACGACGAACGGTAAAAGGACCGTACTCAAAGAGTTGTTCAGAATTAGCTCGCACAATATTCATGATGAGTTCTCAGATAAAGGAAGGCATAACAACGATCATAGACCTCAGGCGCAGAATGAGAAGCCGGATGATTTGCCCGGCTTCGTCAGTTATTTTGAATAAAAAATAACGCGGTGTGTCATCTGCTTATTTGCCCTGTTCGTCGCTCTCACCCAGGAAGAAATACCAGAGTGGGATCGACAATAGCCCGGTAAAGACCGTGGAGTAGAGCAGGATCATCATCGCCTGGGTGATATACATGGTCAGTGACCAGTGGCTGAAGGGGATCTGATACTGGTCAATTACGCCGCCGATCATCGCATTCGCCATCACTGAAATCACAATCAGCGCCAGCACCGTGACGCTGCGGAGAAAATAGCGCATTTCTTTGCGCTTTCCGGCGAAGCGTGACTGGACGATAGCCAGCGGCGACTGCTTATCTGGCGCAATTTCTTCCCGAATGACCGACGCATGCTGCGCGCTGCGCCAGCGCTGAATATCCAGCAGGATCAGCACCACCAGGCTGATGCCCAGGACAGGCAGCGCATAACCCAGCGCCAGCGTCACTATCAGGCTGGTGCCCTGCGTATAACGCGGCAGTGCAAGCCAGACGGACAACAGCGTCTGCGAGGGGCTGAGCTGGGGAACCGCCGGGCGGCGAATCCACCACATGCGGTAGCCCAGCACTATCATCGCACAGAGTCCAAAGCCGAACAGGGCCAGAATCAGTTGGTTAGGCAGACCAAACAGCACCCCCATATGCGCATCCACGCCCCAGCGGGTCAGTTTTGCCACCAGCGGGAAGCTGGCGAATTCAACGCGGTCGACCACGCTGAAATCAGCCGGATTGATAGAAACCGCATCAACCTGGCTTGGCCAGCTGCGATCAATCTCCGAAACTGTCCAGGCCTGTTCTGCGTTCTTAGGCTGACGCAGCTCCAGTTTCGCGGCGTGCAGTCCGGCCTGACGTGCTGCTGCCAGCGCCTGATCCCAACTGGCGTTCGGTTGATTGAGAACCACTGGCGCGGCGATTCTGGCTGGCATGGTCATGCCGGACATCGTCATGCCTTCCATCGCACCGCGATGGTCAGCATGCGGATCGGCTGCTTCGGCGGGCGCGTCACCGTTCAGTGCGGTATTAACCTGCGGCGTTTTCCAGCCAAAGTCGCTGCGCATCTTTTCGATATTGTTGCCTGCCCACTGTGACCAGGTCAGTCCCGTTACCGAAAAGAACACCAGCCCGATAGCCAGCAGCAGACCCAGCGTAACGTGCCAGTGACGCGTTGCCGCAAATCCGCTGCGCACTTTCTTACGGGTACGTGGTGGCCGGGTGCCGGACCATAAGATGATCCCACCCAGCGCAGCGACCCACAGCCATGAGGCTGCCAGCTCGCTGTAGTTACGGCCAAAATCGCCGAGCAGCAGGCCGCGATGCAGCTGATCCAGCCACATGCGCAGCGGCAACACACCGCTGGTGCCATACACCGTCATATCGCCTTTCACCTGCAGAGTGTAGGGATCGATAAACAGCGATCGTGATTCCGATGGGCCAAGCTGAGGCTCAGCAAACTGCACGCGGGTTGTATCATGCGGACCCGGTGCGGGACGCACGGCGTAGATACGTGCAGACTCACCCGCACGCGCACGTGCGGCGGCAATCTGGGCTGACAACGGCTGTGCCTGGCCCTGTGCATCGGTGGTCAGGGCATCGTGGTAGATAGCCTGTTCCAGCTGCGGCGTCAGAACGTAGAGCGTGCCGGTGAGCGCGGCGACAAAAATGAACGGTGCGATAAACAGACCGATATAAAAATGCAGGCGGCGAAACAGATTAAACAGCGTGCCGCGCGGTGCAGGGATAATTTCCTGAGAAGAGGACATAGCATTCCACACTTTTCAAAAGACAAAGGCGATTGGGTGACGTTGTCACGCAATCGAATCAGAAAGCAGTGAGTGTGACGTGAAAGCGGGCGGCGCTCGTGGTCGGTGGAGACGCAACATCCATCGCCACGGAGGCGGATTAATCGCAAAGGGCGGCGGGGTGCGGCTGATCAGGCTCATCCACCAGATGAACGGGATAAAGACCCAGAGCATCAGCGGCACATGCACCAGTAAATCGCAGTAACCACAGGCAAAACCAGGATCCATCATCATCCCATGGTCCGCCATTGACATCACTTCGCTGTGATGATGCATCATCGGCATCTCTGCGCTCATAGCGGAGACACGCTGCATTGTGGCGTGATGCTCAGCCAGATTCTTTGAAATCATCGGGGCGACAAACAACAGCAGCACGGCCAGTATCGCAATACCGGCAGTGAGTCGATGTCTGAGTGAAGATTTCTGCATGATTTTAACGGACGCAAGGGGTGAGAATTCCGGGCGGCAGTGTAACGCGAAGGGGATAAAAGGGTTAAATAAAGTGGCATCTGTTCCGAAAAAATTCGCACTCTTTGAACATATTCACTTTAATTCCAGCATCATTTAACTTAGATGTTACTCGTTAAATACATACAAATAACATTAATGAGTCGGTTGCATTTAACCGAACCCATAAAGGAATGAAGATGAAAATTGTAATGCTGGATGGTGACACACTGCCTGTCTCTCTGCCGACCGGGCAACTACAGGCTGACTGGGAGATTCGCGCACAAACACCGGTCAGTGACATTGTCTCTTCGCTCACGGGCGCGACGGTTGCGATTACCAATAAGGTGCCGTTGTGTGCCGACACCCTGGCGCAGCTTCCTGAACTGCGCTTTATCTGTATTGCGGCAACCGGTTATGACTGTATTGATACAGAGGCCTGCCGCGTCCGCGGCATCGTGGTCAGTAATGTACCCGGCTACTCTTCTCAGAGCGTGTCGGAGGCGGTAATCGCCGCCATTTTCGCCTTGCGTCGTCACATGATGGCTTATGCCGTTAATACCCGCATCGACTGGCCGCAGGCGCAGCACTTTTGTCTGCATCGTCAGCCAATAGGGGATATTGGCGGCGCCACGCTGGGTATCGCGGGCAAAGGTGATATCGGTCAGGCGGTCGGCAGGCTGGCCCAGGCGCTGGGAATGAAGGTCCAGTACGCGGAGCGCAAAGGCAGTGATCGGGTGCGTGAGGGCTATGTCAGCTTTGAGCAGATGCTGGCCACCAGCGATATTATTTCGCTGCACTGCCCATTGAGTGACAGCACCCGTCAGATGATTGATCGCGAGGCGCTGGAGAAAATGAAACCGCATGCGCTGCTGATTAACACCGCGCGTGGTGGCCTCATTAACGAGGCCGATCTTGCTGAGGCATTAAAGCAGGGGCTGATTGGCGGCGCGGCGCTGGATGTTCTGAGCAGCGAACCACCCTCTGCAGATAACCCGCTGCTGGCAGATTTGCCCAATCTGCTGCTGACGCCGCACATTGCCTGGGCGAGTCGCAGCGGCGTAGAGAATCTGGTGACGGGTGTGATGGCCAATATTGCGGCCTTTATTCAGGGCGAGCCGGTTAATGTGGTGAGCTGAGCTGGGTCGAATGGCTTTCTGAGGCCTGCAATTCGTTAATATTCAGAGCAACCTCGTAGAATTCAGGAAAAGCGTTTTACGGGGTTCAATCATCAGAGTATTCATTTCGTTATTTCCATCCGGTCTTTAAACGTTCGTGCGCTACAGGATTTAGCGCCTTTTATCCTGCTGAATCAGCCGTTGTCAGCGCTTCAGGAACAGAAAGGAGTCTGGTCAGTGAAAAAGAACAACAGCACGCACACGCCTCATGATGCGACATTCCGGCAATTTCTGACTCAGCCGGATATTGCCCGGGATTTCCTGGCGCTGCACCTGCCGCCAGAGTTGTGCCAACGCTGTGATCTCAGCACACTGAAGCTGGAGTCGGGGTCGTTTGTCGAGGATGACCTTCGGCAGTACGTTAGCGATGTGCTTTACAGTCGTAAAACTACCGCTGGCAATGGATAGATCCATGTACTCATTGAGCATCAGTCATCACCTGACAAACATATGGCATTTCGGCTGATGCGCTATGCAGTGGCTGCCATGCAGCGCCATCCTGAAGCTGGGCACAAGAGATTGCCGCGGGTAATACCCATACTGTTTTACGCGGGCAGACGCACTCCCTATCCTATCCTTATTCGACCCGGTGGCTGGATGAGTTCGACGACCCGTTGCTGGCGGACAGGCTTTACAGCCACAGTTTTCCGCTGGTCGATGTCACGACGATTCCTGACGATGAGATCATGCAACACCGCAGCATGGCGGCACTGACCCTGTTGCAGAAACATATCCGGCAACGTGATCTGTCAGAACTGATGGACAGGCTGGTATCCATTTTGATGGCAGGCGATCACTCTTCATCGCAGGTGATAATCATTGGCAAACTGCATTGTGCAGGCGGGCGAAGTCTCAAACGCCAAAACCTTTGTACAGGAGCTGGCACAGATTTCGCGCTAAGAATTTTTTGAGCGCTGATTAACGCTGACGACTCAAATCGCCAGCGTACTGCACTGAAAATATAAAATCAGCTTGCCGGAATCATGGGAACTCCATCGCTTTTCATCACGGCGAGCCTGTTATTTGCGCGCTCAGTATCAAAATATCGAGCGCCCCAGCTTTTCCGTCAGCAATTCCAGCACAGCAGTGCCCGCCAGCGAATTACCTGCGCTGTCCAGCCCGGGTGACCAGACGGCAATGCTCATCTCGCCAGGGATGACGGCAATAATTCCGCCACCTACGCCCGACTTTGCAGGCATCCCAACCCGCCACGCGAATTCGCCTGCGCCATCATACATCCCGCTGGTGATCATCAGTGCGTTAATCTGCCGCGCCTGACGCGGTGTAATCATCTGGCTGCCATCCAGTGTTTTACCCTGATTAGCCAGATAGATGAAGGTGCGCGCCAGTTCAACGCAGTTCATCGACAGTGAGCAATAGTGGAAATAGGTCTGCATGACGCTGGTGACATCATTATCGAAATTACCAAACGACTTCATCAGCCAGGCTATCGCGGCATTGCGGGCAGAATGTTCAAATTCAGAGCGGGCAACGTGGCGATCATAATTGATATCGGGCTGCTGGCTAAGCTGGCGCACAATTTCCAGCATTCGCTGGCGTGGCGCCGTCAGGCGGGTTTCCAGCAGATCGCAAATCACCAGCGCACCGGCATTGATAAACGGATTACGTGGCTTGCCCTGTTCCAGCTCCAGCTGGACCAGTGAATTAAATGGCTGGCCTGATGGCTCTTTGCCAACCCGCTGCCAGATTTCACTGTCGTCATAGCGGGTCAGTGCCACAGTCAGCGATAGCGCTTTGGATATCGACTGAATAGAAAAGCGCGTCTCCGCATCGCCCGCCTGAAAGAGGGTGCCGTCACGCAGGCAAACGGCAATGGCCAGATTGTCGGCCGCAACATCGGCCAGCGCGGGGATATAGTCAGCGACTTTTCCCCGATGGACCAGCGGACGCACCTGATCCAGGACCTCCTGCAGCAGAGCATTATTTAGTTCAGACACGCACTTTTCTCCCGTCGGTTTACGCTGGCCGGCAATGCGTGATGCATTTGCGACCGGCCAGTCATCTGTTGTGAGTCGCTGAGCCGCATTTTCAGCTGATGGGTTTTGACTGTGCTGCCAGCGGAGCCAATACCATCTGTAACAGGCTCAGCAGTGCCAGCACACTGAAGGGCAGCGTCCAGTTACCGCTCTGTTCATGGAGCACGCCAAAAAACAGCGGGCCCAGGGCTGCCAGCGCATAGCCCACACATTGCGCCATGCCTGAAAGTTGTGAGGCCTGACGGTGATGTGTGGCGCGCAGATTAAACAGCGAGAGGCAGAGCACCAGTGAAGCCCCGGCACCCAGTCCGGCCAGTGTCAGCCAGATCAACGCCCATTGCGGATTAAGCAGCAGACCTGACATACCGAGGAAAATACCCGAGGAAGCAATGAATGCGGTGAGCCGGGCATCTTTTACCCGCTTCAGCGCAACCATACAGGCCAGATTAGCAACGATGGCAATTGCCTGATACCAGAACAGCAGCCACCCAGCCTGCGCCTGAGTGAAGCCATTATCCTGAGCAAACACGGCAAACCAGTCGATCAGGGTATAAAATGCCAGCGATTGCAGTGCCATAAACAGGGCGATTTGCCAGCCACCGGCTGAGCGCCACGCATGACGATGTGCAACAGGGGCTTCAGCCGACGCTAAAGATGACTGCCGCTGACGTAAAAGCGGCAGCCAGGCGAGCAGCGCAACCAGCCCTGGCAGCGCCCAGACAACCAGTGAGAGTCGCCAGCCCGCCGTTGAGAGCTCGCTCAGCGGCACGGCAATGCCCGACGCGAGGCTGGCAGTAATCGACATGGTGGCGGCATAAAGGCCAATGTATCTGGCGGTATGGGCGGTGAAATCGCGCTTAATCAGGGGCGGCAGCAGTACGTTGGCCGCGGCAATACCTGCGCTCAGCAGCAGCGTTCCGCTCCATAATGCCGCTTCAGCAGGCAACCAGCGCAACAGTGAACCGGCAGTAATCAGGCACAGTGCACTCCACAAACTGCGCTCCAGCCCGACCCGATTTCCCAGCCAGGCGGCAGGCGGGGCGAGCAGGGCAAAAAGCATCAGTGGAATAAAGTTAAACAGGCCTGCTTCGCTGGCGCTGAGGCCAAAGGTCTGGCGGACATCCTGCAGCACCGGCCCGACGGCGGTAATCGGTGCCCGAAGATTTGCTGCGGTGAGCAGCAGGACGAACAAAAAAAAGCTGGCGCTGGAAAACGCAGCGAGGGGTTTAGCTTGCTGTTGTACAGGCATCATGGCAGGGATCATCACATGCAGCAGTGCTGCGGGGGCGTTGGTTGACGTTAACGCTTACGCATCAGAATTGATGTCTGGGCGTTACTTTACTGACCGGTTAGCGGCCTGTAAAGCCTTGTTATATGATGAAATAGCGTAAATGCGATCTCGCCGCCGCGATCGCTGTATGAGTGATTAGTGGAACTCAGGCTCAGGGAAGTGACCACAGTCGTTCTGGCTGGGATTAGATCCGGGCTGGCAGGTCTGCTGACGGGTTTCGGCCGCGGGAACCGTTTTTTCAGCGTGCCACGGGGCACTGCAGGCACTGAGAAGAGAAACCAGAATCATCACACTGAATACGCGCATATCCGCTCCTTATTAACCCTTTTGAGCAAGGTCACGTCGGTGATCGGCGGTTGGCAGGTCAGGGACGTCTTACCTGAGTGTGGTCGCTAAGGGGATAATGTCAATTAAAACAGCGCAAACATCAGCGCAACAGGAAAACTCATCGGCCAGGTGGCACCCACCAGAAAAGCGCTCAGCAGTTTGATGCTCAGCTTATCTTTGGCGATGAAGAAAGTGATTAGCGTCGCGACCAGTGCAACAACGGCATAAAAAATTAGCATACCCTGGTACAGTGTCATTGATATCTCCGCAGTGTCATTATGGTTTTCGCTGCGCATGATGCGGATTTTTGTGATCCAGATCAAGTGAATCAGGGTTAAGCATCTAAAGAAATTATCGGTCAATATGGCTGATTTACGCTCTGACATCGATGATGATAACGGGCGATTTCAGGCTGAAACCGTGGCGGGAAATGTGGGTCGAACCTTTGCTGATGCCGCCATCCTATCTTTACATCCCCTGGCGAACGCTTGCTGACTGACCGTTACCCTGACGTAAAAAGCCCGCTATGGTGGGCGGGCCAGACATGGCAGTGCATGACTAAACAGCGTACGCGTTTTAACTCTGACGATAGAGTGCCATCACCGCTTCCAGATCCGGGGTACGAGGGTTACCGCCGGTGCAGACATCATCCAGCGCCGCCTGCGCCAGTGCAGGGATATCCGCCTCATGTAAGCCGACCTCGCGCAGCGAACGCGGAATACCCACATCGCGGCAGAGCTGACGAACTGCAGCGACAGCCGCTTCCCGCGCCTGATCCAGCGTCAGCGTGTCGACCTGTTTCACGCCCATCGCACGGGCAATATCGCGATATTTTTCGCCTGTTGATGGGGCGTTCCATGCCATCACCTGTGGCAGCAGAATGGCGTTCGCCACGCCGTGCGGCACGTTATAAAAAGCGCCCAGGGGATGTGCCATACCATGCACCAGACCGAGTCCGACATTGGAGAAGCCCATACCGGCCACATACTGCCCCAGCGCCATCTGCTCAACAGCAACAATATTTCCCGCCACCGATTCGCGCAGCGACTGGCTGATAATTTCAATGGCTTTGAGGTGCAGCATGTCAGTCAGGGGCCAGGCACCGCGCGTAATGTACCCTTCAATCGCGTGAGTTAGGGCATCAATACCGGTGGCCGCTTTCAGCGAGGCGGGCATGCTCGCCATCATCTCCGCATCAATAATCGCCACTTTTGGAATGTCATGCGGATCGACGCAGACAAACTTGCGACGATTCTCTTCATCGGTAATGACATAGTTAATAGTGACTTCTGCCGCCGTGCCTGCCGTGGTCGGAATTGCGATGATTGGCACGCACGGATGACGGGTTGGGCTAACCCCTTCCAGGCTGCGAACGTCTTCGAATTCAGGGTTGTTGATAATAATGCCGATCGCTTTACTTGTGTCCTGCGGTGAACCACCGCCGATGGCGATGAGGTAGTCAGCACCTGATTCCCTGAACACGGCAACGCCCTGCTGCACTACCCGGATAGTCGGATTCGGAACGACCTCATCAAAGACCGCCCAGGCAAGCTGATGTTGTTCCAGCAGGTCAGTTACCCGCTTCAGCGCACCGGCCGCAACCAGCGCTTTGTCAGTGACAATAAGCGCTTTACGCATCCCGCGACGCTGTACCTCTTCAGGCAAATGACGTAATGCGCCAGCACCAAACCAGGCGGTTTCATTCAGAATCATACGTTGGGTCATCAAAACATCCTCTGTTAAAAATGGTTTTCTACGATCCGTTATCCGCTTTTCAGGTTCTGCGCATAACCTCTCAGTTTCAGGTAAGAACATTTGATAAAAATCAATGAATTAGTAAAAAGTACTGCGCGCAATTCATTCAGGCAGGGCTTTCGTCTGGTGGGTATGCGGTGAGAGGCGGTGGATTATGCCCATCGTCAGTTGTGTGCAACACTTCTTTATTACAAACCTGTCCGTCCATGAGGAATGAAGACATGACCCGATTCGTAATGAATAAAAAGGATGAACTCGTCGACAGCGCGCTGGATGGCATGATTTACGCCAGTCCGTGGCGCAATCTGGTGCGGCTGCAGGTCGATCCCCACATTCGCATCGTGATGCGCAGAGACTGGAAAAAACAGCAGGTCGCACTGATCTCCGGTGGCGGTTCCGGCCATGAACCGGCGCACGTCGGTTTTATCGGCAAAGGAATGCTGACGGCGTCCGTCTGTGGCGATGTGTTCGCCTCACCCAGCGTTGATGCGGTTTATAACGCCATCATCAACCTTACCGGTGACGCGGGATGTCTGCTGATTGTGAAAAACTACACCGGCGATCGACTCAACTTTGGGCTGGCGGCTGAAAAAGCCCGCAAGGCAGGATTCAGCGTCAATATGGTGATTGTCGGTGATGATATAGCCTTACCGGACAATCCTCAGCCACGCGGCGTGGCAGGCACGTTGCTGGTGCATAAAGTGGCAGGCTTTGTCGCCGAACGCGGTGATGATCTGACGGCGGTAACGGAGGCCGCAGAGGCCGCCAGTCGTGCTATCGCCACCATGGGGGTAGCGCTTTCCAGCTGTCATCTGCCGGAAGAACAGACCGGCCAGCGGGTGCCCGACGGCAGCGTGGAAATGGGGCTGGGGATTCATGGTGAGCCGGGCGTTGACGTCATGCCGACTCAGAACAGTCAGCAGATTGTGCAGCATCTGCTGGAGAAGGTGATGCCAGGTCCAGACAAGGATCTGCCCTGCGCGCTGCTGGTGAATAACCTTGGCGGGATGTCGGCGCTGGAGATGAGTCTGGTCACACGTGATCTGATTGAGTCGCCGCTGAGCCGGGGAAGCCGTTATCTGATTGGCCCGGCACCGCTGATGACCGCGCTGGACATGAAAGGGTTTTCCGTTACCTGCATGACGCTGACGCCGCTGTTCGAAGCGGCGATCTGCGCCCCGGTTGAAGTGACCGGCTGGGTTCCGGCGGTTAAGATCACATCGCTTCAGCCGGTTAACGCGACCCGAGAGGCGACAGCGCATTCGGTGCAACCCTCAGAAAATCCGGTAGTCGCAGCCTTTGTTAACCGCATTTGTGAAACGCTGATCGCCAGTGAAAGCGAGCTGAATAAACTCGATGCTCAGGTGGGTGATGGTGATACCGGCTCGACCTTTGCTGCTGGCGCGCGTCAGATCCAGCGTGAATGCGCAGATAACCAGCTGCCACTGAATGTTCTGCCCGACCTGCTCGCGGTAACGGGTGAGCGACTGGCCACGGTCATGGGCGGATCCAGCGGCGTGTTGATGGCCATCTTCTTCACCGCCGCGGCGCAGCACCTGTCGGAAGGAGATGACCTGCCGGTCGCCTTACAGCAGGGTCTGGAAAAAATGAAGCAGTATGGTGGGGCTAAACCGGGCGATCGCACACTGATTGATGCGCTCCAGCCCGCTATTGAGGCGCTGGTGGCGGGCAAACCGCTGGCAGCCGCAGCAGATGCGGCGCAGCACGGCAGTGATGCAACCGCCAGCATGGGAAAAGCAAAGGCGGGCCGATCATCTTATCTCAACAGCGCGAACCTGAATGGCGTGCCCGATCCCGGTGCGGTTGCCGTCGCCCGCGTTTTTGCGGCATTAAAAACGCTTTAGCTCAATCACAGCGCTAAACGCGTCTGTAAAAAGGCCAGTAACTGGCGGTTTACTTCGCTGCGCTGACGGTGCTGTGGGTAAACCGCATTCAGGGAGAGTGGGGGCGGCTGGCAGCCGTCCAGCACCGTCACCAGTTCACCCCTTTGCAGGTCTGTCTCTACGATAAAAGCGGGAAGCAAGACCAGTCCGAGTCCCGCCAGGGCGGCATCACGCAGCACTTCGCCATTGTTACTCACCATGGGGCCCTGAACCGCCAGCCATTTCGCTTTGCCATTGACCTGCAATTCCCAGCCATTCAGACCTTCCCGTCCGTAGCGCAGACAGGCGTGTTGCAGCAACTCCTCGGGCTGCTGCGGCGTGCCGGCCCGCTGCAGGTAACCGGGACTGCAGCAGATTACCCGTTTCAATTCACCCAGCGGACGGGCAATCAGCGTGGAATCTGCCAGGGTGCCGATGCGAATCGCCATATCGACGCCTTCGCCAATTACATCAACATAGCGATCGGCCAGCTCAATCTGAAACTGCAGTGCCGGATGATGGCTCAGGAATTCAGCGATTAGCGGTGACAGGTGGCTCATGCCAAACGACATTGGCAGATTGATGCGGAAAGTCCCGCGCAGCGCCTGCTGCTGCTCCGACACCGCCAGTTCGGCTTCCTGAATCTCATCCAGAATGCGCTGAGCATGCTGCGCAAAAAGCAGACCCGCATCCGTCACTGACAGCTTGCGGGTGTTACGTATCAGCAGACGTACGCCTAATAACGCTTCAAGCGCGGCCATGCGGCGGCTGACATACTGCTTCGATAACATCAGCTGCTCAGCGGCTGCAGTGAAGTTACCAGCATGTATCACGGCGATGTAAATCCGGAGATCTTCGATCTGCATAGTGTCCACTTATTGGTAACAGTGACGGGGTGTCTGGCGAAAACTCAGCCGCAGGCGTTAACTTATATCGGGTATTGGGTCACAGGGCAACGCGTCAGCACCCTCAGCCAGCGCGACAGGGATCATAGATTTACCGTTCCGTCATGTTTAAACAGGCTGTCAGCCGGGCTAATCGCGTTAAAGCCGTTATAGTAAGCAGGCAGTGATGCAATCCATCCGGAACTAACCTGATAAGGAGTGGCTGGTGAAAAAATTACTCTGCGCAACGGTGCTGGCTGTTTTGCCAATAACCACGCTGGCAGCATCGGTGTTTACGCTGCAATCACAGGATTTCAGCGATAATGCCCTACTGGATAAAAAGTTTGCCGGTGCTAATAAAAGTAATCCTTCCTGCACCGGTGAGAATATCTCTCCCGAACTCAACTGGTCTGCGATTCCGGCGGGCACCCGCAGTCTGGCCCTGCTGATGACCGATCCGGTCGGGGCCAAAGGGCTGGGCGTGACTCATATGGTGGCCTATAACATTCCGGCCAGCCGTTCGTCGTTCGCGCAGGGGGCGCTGACAAAGGGCAAGGACTACACCGGCGGAAAAAATACACCCGGGACACTGCACTATTATGGACCTTGCCCGCCTGCAGGCAGCGGCCTGCATCACTATAACTTTGTGCTGATCGCCACCGATTTGCCGGTGGGTCAGTTGAAAGCAGGGTTAACACAGGCCGAGCTGGTGGCACAGCTGAAAGGCCATGCGCTGGGCGCGGCCAGCACCGTTGGCCGCTTTAGCAATGAATGACCTGCACGTTTGCAGAGGCAGCGCTGAATAGCCTGCCTCTGCGCGCTACGGATCAGTCGCCACTGAACATCTCGCGGATGCGCGACGCAATGTGATGCGTGTGTGTCTCCAGCGCGAAGTGGCCGCTGTCCAGCATCTCGACCACCGCCTGTGGATTATCACGCTGCCAGGCCACGGCGCCCGGTGGAATAAAGAACGGATCGTGCTTGCCCCAGATCACCAGCGTTGGCACCTGCTGCTGGCGAAAGAACGCCTGAAATTCCGGGTAACGTTTCAGGTTACTGGCGTAATTGAGAAACAGGGCCTGCTGAATATCTTTGTTACCGGGGCGCTCCATCAACAGAGTATCCAGGGTATAGGTTTCCGGTGCGATCTGCTGCGGATCGCTTACCCCATGCAGATACTGCCACTTCACCCCTTCCAGCGTCAGGATAGCGTCACGGATCACCTGACCATTTGCTTCGCTGGGATCGTCCCAGTAGGCGCGGACCGGTGCCCAGGCCTCTCCTAATCCCTCCAGATAGGCGTTACCGTTTTGTGATATCAGCCCGCTGACGCGATCGGGGTAAGCCAGTGCCAGTCGCAGACCGGCAGGTGCGCCATAGTCGAAAACATACATCGCATAACGTTCCAGCCCCAGTGCATCGACAAAGGCGGTCAGCGTCTGGCCCAGCGCGTCAAAGGTCCAGGAATAGTTGCGCTCAGCAGGCACTTCAGTAAAGCCAAAGCCCGGCATATCGGGTGCGATGAGATGAAATTTATCAGCCAGAAGCGGGATCAGATTGCGGAACTGATGTGAAGAGGTGGGAAAGCCATGCAACAGCAGCAGTACCGGCAGGGAAGGATCGCCCGCTTCGCGATAGAAAATATTGACGCCATCGGCCTGCTGGTAACGGTAAGAAATGGATTGATCACGCATGCTTAACTCCTGTAACTGTTGAAGTGATGTTTATGGGGTTACTGAGCGGCATTATGCAGTCAGAGTGTAACCTGTCAAGTCAATTTATAATGGTTACAACAGGTGCGGTGTAACTATTCAAATAGTCCTTTTTCGGTTACAGTGGCATCAGCAGAGTTAAAAAGGGAGGCAATGTCATGGCGGAAACGCAATTACGCAACGCACAGGGGCCGTGGTTTCTGGCCGATCATCCGGCGCTGGATTTCATCAATACCGTGGCCATCGTGGAAGGCCAGTCGCACGACTTCTGGCAAACCGATCAGGATGTTGAAGCGTGGCTACACCAGGCAGGACTGGCACCAGACGCCCCGGCTCCGCAGCATGAACCGGGTGCGCTGTTGGAAGCTGCGCGTCAGTTACGTCAGATAATTCGTGACAACGTACAGCAGCACAAAGCGGGAGAGGGCGTTGATTTTCAGACGCTGAACGCCTGGCTGGGTGAAGCGACCAGCCATCTGCAAATGACCGGGGAGCCGGGTGCCTTAAAGATCAGGCGGGTTTATGCGGGCCAGAGTGTGTTGCAACGGCTGGGACAGATTGCGGAACAGGCCGCGATGTTGCTGTCGCAGGGGGACTTCAGCAGAGTCCGTGGCTGCGAACATCCCGCCTGTACACTGTGGTTTTACGATCGTACCAAAGCCCATCGCCGTCGCTGGTGCAGCATGGCGCTGTGTGGCAATCGGGCGAAAGTGGCGCGTTTCAGGGCAGTTAAATCAGCTGGATAAACAGTCCGGACGGCAGAAAAAAAAACACCCTGCAGAGCAGGGTGTCAGAGCCATTATTTCGCGGCGGTCGCTGATGGCTTGTGCCGCTTGCGCAGCTTGTCGATCAGTCGATGCGCTTCCGCTTTGGTTGCTACCGCAGGCGATGAACCGGTCAGCGGCTGACGCGCCGTTTCACGTACCGTCAGAATGGTCAGCAGGCCAATCACACCTGCGCCCATCATGTAGTAAGCGGGCATCATGTTGTTTTTGGTGGTATCTACCAGCCACGCGGTAATCAGCGGTGTGGTACCGCCGAACAGCGACACCGACAGGTTGAAACCGATAGCCAGTGCGCTGTAACGAATATCCGTGGTAAACAGGGCAGGCAGCGTCGACGGCATGGTGCCGCTGAAGCAGGTATGCAGCACGCCCAGAATCAGCAGGCCGCCAAATACCGCCCACATATTACCGGAGCCAATCAGCATAAAGCTCGGAATGGCAAGCAGGATCAGGCCTACTGCACCAAAGCCAATCACCGGACGACGACCAATGCGATCGGTCCAGCGCCCCCACAGCAGCGTCAGCGGCATCATCACGAACATTGCCACCATCACCAGCAGCAGACCACTCAGCTCTGGCAGACCCAGCACGCCGGTCAGGTAACTCGGCATATAAGAGGTCAGCATGTAGTTAGAGACGTTGAACAGCAAAACCAGACCGATACATTTCAGCATGGGCGCACGATACTTGCTTAGCATCTGCATCAGCGTCAGACGCGGTTTACTCTGTTCCAGCGCTTCCTGCTTTTCCATGTGCTGCTGGAATGCCGGCGTCTCTTCCAGCTTCAGACGGACATAAAGGCCGAACAGACCCAGCGGCGCGGCAATAAAGAACGGCACGCGCCAGCCCCAGGACATCATCGCCTCGTTCGACATCACCGTGGTCATCACCGTGACCAGGCTGGCACCCAGAAGGTAGCCGCCAATGGTACCGAACTCCAGGAAGCTGCCCATAAAGCCACGGCGTTTGTCGGTGGAGTACTCCGCGATAAAGGTCGCTGCGCCACCATATTCACCGCCAGTCGAGAAGCCCTGAATCAGGCGTGCGACCAGCAGCAGAATCGGGGCCATAATCCCGATCGACGAATAGGCCGGGATCAGGCCGATGCAGAATGTCCCGATCGACATCATGATCATCGTCATCGCCAGCACTTTCTGGCGGCCGATGCGGTCACCCAGCGGGCCAAACACCAGGCCGCCAATCGGACGCACGAGGAAGGCCGCCGCAAACGTACCAAAGGTGGCAATCAGCTGCACCGCGTTGTTGGCATCCGGGAAAAAGACTTTGCCGATGATGACGGCAAGATAGCTGTATACGCCAAAGTCGAACCATTCCATCGCGTTACCGAGCGCCGCTGCGCCAACTGCGCGCTTCAGCATGTCGTTATCAATAACGGTAATGTCGTCAACAGTCAGCTCTTTGGGCTTCCTGTTCCAGAAATGTTTCTTTGGGTGTTCAGACGATGTGTTTCTGGTGTCCATATTCTCCTCAGGTACTTCAATGAAGGAGTCTTATAGCTTTCGCAGCCGCAAATAATGTTCAGAAGAAACCGTGGAAATGAAAGCTATAAGAAGCCGAATAATTTTTAAGTGAAGCGGCAGAAACCGCAGCCGGTAAACCTTAGACTACGAATGTAAGGTTTTGCAAGTTTTCAGCCGAAATAACTGGCTTTGCTGACAAAACCAGCACACTGCACTTAATCATGCCTGCTTACGCTTATAAACATTTGGTCATATCCCGCGTTTATGGCTCAGATGCTGTCTGGCTCTGATTTCATCAGCCACGCCTGCGCTCATTAAACAGTTTCAACCCGTCAATGCGGTCCAGCGCCTGCAGCAGCTGTTCCGTGCTGGCGGTCAGGCTGATACGAATATAATGCCGCCCGGCGAGGCCAAAGCCGTGACCTGGTGCCACCAGCAGATGACACTCTTGCAGTAACAGGCTGGCGAACTCCTCGCCGGTAAAACCGGGTGGCGCAGGCAGCCAGAGAAAAAAGGTGCCCTGACGAGCGCGCACCGGCCAGTGCATCTCTGCCAGCCTGGCGAGTACCACGCGACGACGCTGGTGATAAGGATCAGCCAGACGGTTAAGTTGCTCAGCAGAGAGCGACAAGGCGGTGATGGCGGCATCCTGCACCGCGCCAGACACCGTGCTGTAGCTGTGAGTATGCAGTTTTTTAAAAGCCGTAATAATCGAGGCGTTTCCCACAGCAAAGCCCACACGCCAGCCTGCCATCAACGCGCTTTTCGACAGGGTGTAAATTTCCACCCCCCACTCTTTGGCATCGGGCTGGGCCAGCAGACTTAGCGGCTGCTCGTCCGGCTCACTGCCTAGCGTAGCGTAGGCGAAGTCATGGATCAGCGGAATAGGGTGCTGGCGGGCGAAAGCCAGCGCGTCGGCGAACAGCGCGGGCGTCGCCAGTGCGCCGGTGGGATTATGGGGATAGTTGAGCATAACCAGACCGGCGCGCGCGGTAATCTCATCCGGCACCTGAGTAAAATCGGGCAGGAAAGCGTTACGCGCCTCCACCGGGATGCCATAAAAATCGGCACCGGCCTGGCGTGCTGCTGAGCGATAGATTGGATAACAGGGATCGGTGGAGATTAACACCTGGCCCGGGTTGAGCAGGGCGCGTGGAAAGCCGTTGACGCCAATGTGCGCGCCCTGAAACAGCGCAACTTCGGTATCGGGATCCAGCATGACCCCATAGTGACGCTGGTAAAAGTCTGCGATAGCCTGACGCAGGGCGGGCTTTCCCCAGAAGGAGGGATATTCATGATTTTCCGGCCGCGCCGCCGCAGCCTGTAAGGAGGCGATGACCGCAGGCGGCGTAGGCTGACGTGGGCTGCCCGATGAGAGATCGATAAGCGGTAACTGCGATGCATCCAGTTCTGCTGCCTGCTTCTCAAGTAAGCTGAAAAGATTCTCTTCCAGCCCTGCGACCAAATCTGAAGCTGCAAACTCCGCCATAACCGTCCCGCAATAAAGAGTGTGAAGCGGAAAAGAATGACACAGCCGGGTTTCATTTCTTTAGCAGAAATAACGCTGAAGATTGCCGCCATCTGGATATTCAGCCTGTGACTATCGTTAGCATAAATAAGCCAAAGTCGGGGCCGGTTTTGCCTGTTCCTGATCGTAAGGGCTGTGATTAAATCGATTGCTCTCACAATAATGAATCAGGAAGCATTATGCGCATTACTTCACGGGGAATTATTTTTTCACTGACGGCTGTTTCAATTTTTACCTCTGCTGCGCAAGCCGCAGACCAGAAAAAAATACGCATTGGTTTTAATCCGGGTCCGTATAAAGAGCAGTTTGAAAAAGGCGTGGCACCTCTGCTAATTAAGCAGGGTTATACGCTGGAATATAAGGATTTCAGCGATGGCATACAGGTTAATGATGCTGTTCATCGCGGCACGATTGACGCCAATATCATGCAGCATCCGGTCTATCTGAAGTCGGTTAACGATCGGCTTGGCATTGATAACGTCGGTATTGTGCAGGTGCCGACCCCGCCAATGGCGCTCTATTCTGAACGCGCAAAAACGCTGACGCAGCCTGCGCCAGGCAGCACGGTCTCTGTGCCGAACCAGCCCTCAAATGAGTATCGGGCTGCGCTGCTACTTCAGAGTATCGGCTGGCTGAAAATCAGCCCTGAGAGCGACGCCGCAACCTTCTCGCAGAAAAACATTACGGAGAACCCCTACAAAATCGTGCTGAAAGAGATGGATAATGCCCAGCAGGTGCGCGCACTGCCTGATGTGGATTATGGTGTTATTCAGGGTAACTTCGCGGTCTCCAGTGGCCTGAAACTCAATTCCGCGCTGAAACTGGAGGCACCAACCAGCCAGTTTATTAACGTAGTAACGGTAGCGGGTAAAAATAAGCAGGCTCAGTTTGCCCGTGACATTATTGCCGGCTATCACTCGCCGGAATTCAAAGCGTATATCACCAGTAATGCGCAATATGCGGGCTATCTGTTGCCAGACTATTTCAAATGAGTCAGGCGGCTATCGCGTTTGACCAGGTCAGCAAAACCTTTGCACGTAACGGGTCAGAAGTGCAGGCGCTGCAGGATATTAATCTGCGCATCAACCAGGGCGATATTTTTGGCGTTATTGGCACCAGCGGTGCCGGAAAAAGCACGCTGCTGCGCCTGATTAATCATCTGGAAACGCCGACGACCGGCACGGTGGAGGTGCAGGGTGAAGCGTTACAGGGGATCAGCAAAAAGCGGTTAATTGACGTCAAAAAGCAGATTGGGATGATCTTTCAGCACTTTAATCTGCTCAATGCCCGTACCGTATTTCACAACGTGGCCATCCCGCTGATATTGCAGGGGCGGAGTAAAGATTTTATCGCCACCCGCGTAGCGGAACTGCTGGCGTTTGTGAACCTCAGCGACAAAGCCCACAGCTACCCGGACGAACTCTCCGGCGGTCAGAAACAGCGCGTCGGAATTGCCCGTGCGCTGGCGACCAACCCTGCCATTCTGCTGTGCGATGAGGCGACGTCGGCGCTGGATCCCCAGACCACGGTGCAGATTCTGCTGCTGTTACAGGAAATCAATCAGCGTTACGGCATCACCATTGTGCTGATCACCCACGAGATGTCAGTGGTGCAGAAGATCTGCAACCGGATGGCGGTGATGGCGCACGGTCGCATTGTTGAACAGGGCGATGTCCTGACGCTGTTCGCCGAACCACAGCAGGCGGTGAGCGCCAGCTTTGTGCAGTCGGTCATTCACGATCGCCTGCCACAGCAGACGCTTGAATTGCTCAGCGAGCATCCGGCAGCCGACGCGTTACGGCTGGAGTTTGTCGGCAGCACGGCACAGCAGCCGGTGATCAATCAGCTGATCCGCAACTATGAGGTGGAGGTGAATATTCTGTTCGCCAGCATGACGGAGGTGCAGCGCACCATTCTGGGTTTCATGATTGTGCAGATCAAAGGCGAACCCGCGCAGCGCGAGGCGGCGATTCAGTTTCTCACCGCGACCGGAGTAAAAATCAGTGATGTCTGAACTCTTTGAAACGGCTGTAACCGGCGATCAGTTCCTGACGGCGATGCAGGACACGCTGATTATGGTGGGGCTGTCGCTGGGCTTTGGTTCGCTGCTGGGGCTGCCGCTTGGCATTATTCTGGTGGTCTGCCGTCCGGGCGGGATACAGCCCCAGCGTCTGGTGCATCAGCTATTGAACCCTGTCGTGAATATCATCCGTTCGCTGCCGTTCATTATTCTGCTGATTACTATCCTGCCGCTGACGCGCCTGCTGGTGAACACCACGATTGGCACGGCGGGGGCCATTGTACCGCTGGTGATCTTTATTGCGCCTTATATCTCGCGGCTGGTGGAAAGCGCGTTGCTGGAGGTCGACGAAGGCATTCTGGAGTCAGCCAACGCGATGGGGGCTACTACGCTGCAGACCATCTGGTATTTCATGCTGCCGGAAGCGGCTTCCTCGCTGGTGCTGGCCCTGACCACTGCCACCATCGGACTGCTGGGCGCCACGGCGATGGCGGGCACGGTGGGTGGCGGCGGCATTGGCGACCTCGCCATTACTTACGGTTATCAGCGCTTTGACGCCTTTGCCACGATTTCCACTGCGCTGGTTCTCATTGTGATTGTCCAGCTTCTGCAAAGCCTGGGTACGCGTATTTCACGTCGTATCCGACGCGAGTAAACCATGAAGAAGAATGATTTAGCGGTAATGCACTGGGGCACCTATCACGTCACCACCGACGGTGACACGCTGACGTCGGTCAGGCCGGTGGCGTGGGACCGTAATCCGTCCGCTATCGGTCAGTCGCTGCCGGGCGCGGTGCAGAGTGAAACCCGGGTCAGAAATCCGGCTGTCAGGCTCGGCTATCTGCAGAACAGAAGCGCTTCACGCAGCGGACGCGGTAAAGAGCCGTTTGTCGAGGTGAGCTGGGAAGTGGCGCTGCAACTGGTGGCTGAAGAGCTGGCGCGGGTGAAAACCGGGCACGGCAATGAAGCGATCTATGCCGGTTCATATGGCTGGTCCAGCGCCGGACGATTTCATCATGCCCAGAGCCAGCTGCACCGCTTCTTTAACCACTACGGCGGCTACACCGCCAGCACCAATACCTACAGCATTGCGGCCGGTGAACGCACGCTGCCGCACATCATCGGTAATCTGGATGAGTTACAACGTCACCATACTCACTGGCCGGTACTGGCGGAGCATTGTGAGCTGTTTGTGGCGATTGGCGGATTGCCGCTGCGCAATGCGCAGGTCAATGGCGGTGGGGCTAACGATCATGCGCTGGCTCACTGGCTGACCACACTGCGGCAGAATGGCACCCGCTTTATCAACATCAGTCCGGTCAGAAACGATCTCGCCGGGGTGGCCGATGCGGAGTGGCTGGCGATAAAGCCCGGCTCCGATACGGCGTTACTACTGGCCATCGGGCAGGTATTGATTGCGGAATCCCTGTATGACGCGGCCTTTGTGGCGCGCTACACCGTAGGCTTCGATATCTATGCGGCGTATCTGTTGGGTGAACACGATGGCATCGCCAAAACGCCCGAATGGGCTGCGTCACTAACCGGGCTGGCAGCCGATCAGATTCGCGGATTAGCACGGCAGATGGCGGCTCACAAAACGATGGTCAATATTGCCTGGTCAGTGCAGCGTGCGCGGCAGGGCGAGCAGGCGTTCTGGGCCACTGTCGCCACCACTGCGCTACTGGGGCAGATTGGCACGCCCGGCGGCGGGCTGGGGTTTGGTTACGCCTCAACCAATCTGGCGGGTGCCGCCCGGCGACAGTTCTCTGGCCCCCGGCTGCCTGCCGGCCATAATGCCGTACAGCAGACTATACCGGTGGCACGTATCGCTGACATGCTGCTTAATCCCGGCGGTCTCTACGCGTTTGACGGCCAGCAGCGAACCTATCCCGACATCCGGCTGGTCTACTGGGCTGGCGGCAACGTCTTCCATCATCATCAGGATATCAACAAGCTGATACGCGCATGGCAGCAGCCGGACACCGTGATTGTGCATGAGCAGTTCTGGACGGCGCAGGCCAGATTTGCCGATATCGTCCTGCCCGCCACCACTTCGCTGGAGCGCGAGGATATCGGCAGCGCCAGCAACGACGGCTTTATTATTGCCATGCCGCAGCATCTGCCGCCGTTTGGGGCGGCAAAATCGGATTACGCCATCTTTGCTGAGCTGGCGCAGCGGCTCGGTTTTGCTGATGCCTTTACTCAGGGACGCGGTGAGCGCCAGTGGCTTGAAGCCATTTACGCAGACTCCCGGCCACGCGCAGCGGCGCAGGGCATCGAACTGCCGCCCTTTGAGGCCTTCTGGTCACAGGGCGTGGTGGAATATCCCGCGCCTGACACACCACAGATCCTCCTTAAAGCGTTTCGCGATAACCCGGAGTCGGCCCCGCTCAGCACGGTATCGGGAAAAATCGAACTCTTTTCGCAGCGGGTGGCTGACTTTGGCTATGAAGAAGCGCCCGGCTTTGCCTTCTGGTATCCGCCGGAATATCAGGCTCAGCAGCAGGAGAAGCAGCAGTGGCCGTTGCATCTGCTCTCCAGCCAGCCGCGAACCCGGCTGCACAGCCAGTACGATCATGGCCGGGTCAGCCGGGCCACCAAAATTGCCGGGCGCGAGCCGCTCTGGATGCACCCTGAGGATGCGGCTGCGCGTGGCATTGAGGAGAACAGCATCGTGAAAGTGTTTAACGGACGCGGCGCGCTGCTGGCGGGCGTGCATCTGACACAGGATATCCTGCCGGGGGTGGTGCAGATGTCGACCGGGGCCTGGTATGACCCGCTGGAACAGCAGGAGGGCAAGCCGCTGGATAAACATGGCAACCCTAATGTGCTGACCCAGGATCGCGGCAGTTCACGACTGGGCCAGGGGTGCAGCGCGCAGACCTGTTTTGTAGAGATTGCGCTTTACCACGAGACCCTGCCTGAAATCACAGCGTGGTCGCCACCGGAATTTGTGATCCCGACCACAGAGTAATCTGCGGGCGGGGACTTAAGGGGCGGTGGGATATTCCCATCCGCCGCATATCCATAGCAGGATTAGTTGGTAGTTAACGCATAACTGAAATGGCAAGGTAAAACGATTCTATGCCAACAGAGTATTAATCATGAGTGCGTTAACCCCATCAGAATTGCCGGTCATTGATTTCGCATTATTGTCAGGTCATCAACAGCAGCAGCGACAGGTTCTGGAAAAATTAAGCCAGGCCGCGCGTGATGTCGGTTTCTTCTACTTAATTAATCACGGTATCGACCGTGAATTACTGGATGAGGTTCAGCGGGTCGCACGGACGTTTTTTGCTCTGCCGCAGGCGGACAAAACGGCGGTCGCGATGGCCAACTCACCGCATTTTCGTGGTTACAACCTGGCGGGCGTGGAAATCACCCGCAGCCAGCCCGACTATCGTGAGCAGTTCGATATTGGCGCAGAGCGCGAAGCGCTGCCCGTCACCGCCGATTCCCCGACCTGGCAACGCATGCAGGGGCCGAACCAGTGGCCTGAAGCCTTGCCTGAATTGCAGACGGTGGTGACCCGCTGGCAGCAGCAGATGACTGCCGTGGCGCTGGAGCTGCTGCGCGCCTTTGCCGAAGCGCTGAACCTGCCACGTAACGCCTTCGATAACCTTTACGGCGACTATCCCAACGAACACATCAAACTGATCCGCTATCCGGGCCGCACCGAGGGTGAATCACGCCAGGGTGTAGGTGCACACAAGGATTCGGGTTTCCTGACCATGTTATTACAGGACGACCAGCCGGGCTTGCAGGTTGAAGTGACGCCGGGCAACTGGATTGATGCCTCACCTTTGCCGGGCGCGTTTGTGGTCAACATTGGCGAACTGCTGGAGCTGGCGACCAACGGCTATCTGCGCGCGACGGTACACCGCGTGGTGTCGCCGCAGCAGAACAATGAGCGCTTATCCATCGCCTTCTTCCTTGGCGCACAGCTCGACGCCGTCGTGCCAATCTATCAGCTTCCCCCGCAGCTGGCTGAGCTGGCGCAGGGACCGAGCAGCGATCCGCTTAACCCGCTCCTGCGAGAAGTTGGCTGGAATTACCTTAAAGGCCGGCTGCGTTCGCATCCGGAAGTTGCCCAGCGTTTCTATCCCGAACACAACACCCACTAAAAACTACGACTGATAACGATAAGAGATAAATGATGATGATTAAAAAGCGCTTTCTGGTTCTGGCTGGTCTTTCACTGCTGATTGCTCAAAGTTTACAGGCGGCACCGCTGCGCGTGGCGGCCGATCCGCTGCCGCATGCGGAAATCCTTGAGTATGTCAAAACTCTGGATCCGAAACTGGATATCAAAATTGTTGAGCTGAGCGGGGGCGTGAATGCCAATGAACTGCTGGCATCCGGGGATGTCGATGCCAACTACTTCCAGCATCTGCCTTATTTAAAAGATCAGGAGAAAGCGCTGGGAAAAACCTTTGCCGTGGTCGCCAGTGTGCATATTGAGCCGCTGGGGATCTACTCGCGTAAGGTGAAATCGCTGGCAGCGTTGCCAGAGGGCGCAAGCATTGCCGTGCCGAACAACACCACCAACCTGAGCCGCGCACTCTGGCTGTTGCAGGACAAAGGGGTGATTAAACTTAACGCGCAGGGCGAGGCGGGTTCGACGCTGGTGACGCCGAAAGATATCAGTGAAAACCCGAAGAAAATTAAAATTGTTGAGATCGAATCACCGCAGCTGCCACGGTCACTGGATGACGTTGATGCCGCCATTATCAACGGCAACTATGCCCTGGAAGCGGGTCTGAATCCGGCAAAAGATGCGCTGGGGCTGGAGTCCGCGGCGCATAACCCTTACGCCAACCTGCTGGTGACCACGCCTGAACTGGCGAAAGATCCGCGAGTGATTCAGCTGGCGAAAGATCTGCGCTCGCCGCAGGTGGCAGAGTTCATCCGTAAAACCTATCAGGGCTCTGTGATTCCGGTTGCGGACCAGCAGCATGATTAAGCTCAGTCATCTCAGCAAACACTACGCTGGCGCACCTGCGCCAGCGTTAGACGATATCTCTCTGACCATCGAAGAGGGCACCATCTTTGGTATCCTGGGCCGGAGCGGGGCGGGCAAAAGTACGCTGCTGCGCTGCCTGAACCGGCTGGAGAGTCCTTCCAGCGGGCGGATTGAGATAGATGGTCATGATCTCGCCACATTGAGCCTGGCGCAGCTGCGTCAGCAGCGCCAGCAGATGGGGATGATCTTCCAGCACTTCAATCTGCTGCATTCCCGTAACGTGCAGGACAATGTCGATCTGGCGCTGGAGATTGCGGGTGTGCCTAAGGCGGCGCGCCGCCAGCGGGTCACCTCGCTGCTGAAACTGGTGGGGCTGGAGTCCTTTGCGGCCGCCTGGCCGTCGCAGCTCTCAGGTGGACAGAAACAGCGCGTCGGCATTGCCCGCGCGCTGGCCGCCCGACCGCGTTATCTGCTGTGCGATGAGGCGACCAGCGCGCTGGACCCCGAAACCACCACCTCGATTCTCGATCTGCTGGCCGATATTCAGCAGCAGCTCAATATCACAGTTGTGTTGATTACCCATGAAATGGCGGTAGTAAAGCGTATCTGTGACGGTGCGGCGCTGCTGGAGAATGGCCAGCTGGTCGAGAGCGGAACGCTGAGCCAGATTATGGGACGCGAAGAGGGACGCCTGCGCAAAATGCTGCTGAAGGATGGCGAAGCGGACCGGGCGTTTATTGAAAAATATCAGCGAGAGGCATTAACCCGATGCGTAGCATGAGTAGCGATCGGTTTCAGGAACTGCTGTTGAACGCCACAGGCGAAACGTTATATATGGTGCTGCTGGCGGCACTCTTTACGGTTGCGATAGGTTTACCGGTGGGCGTGCTGCTGTTCCTGACCCGTCCCCAGGGCATTCTGCCTAACCGCGCGATTTCACTACTGCTCAATGCGCTGGTCAATACTGGGCGCGCGCTGCCGTTTGTGGTGCTGCTGATCGCACTGATCCCTTTTACCCGCCTGCTGGTCGGCACCACGCTCGGCAGTACCGCCGCGATTGTCCCGATTACGCTGGGCGCCTTTCCCTTTTTTGCCCGCATCGTGGAGAACGCGCTGGATGAGGTCGATCGCGGCCGCATTGAGGCGGTAGTCTCAATGGGCGGCACGTTGTGGCATATCGTCAGCCGCGTATTGCTGCCGGAAGCACTCCCTGCGCTGGTGGCGGGCATTACCCTGACTATTGTGATGCTGATTGGCTTCTCGGCGATGGCGGGTGTGGTCGGCGGCGGCGGACTGGGCGATCTGGCGATTCGCTACGGCTATCAGCGCTTCGATAACCAGATCATGGCGGCCACCATTGTGGTGCTGCTGGCGCTGGTGATGCTGATTCAGAAACTCGGTGACCGCCTGGTGCGTTCGCTGGCTTATCGGCGTTAAGGGGCAGCGATGTTTCGTGTAATGTCGCCAAAAGGCTATCTGCAACGGCCAGGACTCCGGTCTGAAGTGGGTGAGATTATCCGGCCGCTGACCTCGCATATACATATCCTCACCTCGCCGCACGCCTGGCAGGCGGTGAATCCGGCACTGACCATCAGCCTGGAACAGGCAGGCATTCGCTGGCAGCTCGACATGCTGACCGGTGAATGCACCGATGCGGCGATAGCTTCACTGCAACAGCGGGTGCAGACGCACGGAGCCACCCTGATTCTGGCCGTCGGGGGCGGGCGGGTGCTGGACTGTGCCAAAGCGGTCAATGATGCCCTGCCGGATGTGCGGCTGGTCAACTTCGCTACGCTGGCTGCCACCTGCGCAGCCTGGTCTCCGCTGGCAATTATTTATAACAAGCAGGGCGGGCATCTTCGCAGTCAGCCACTTAACGCCATGCCGGAATGGATTCTGGTGGACAGTGAAGTGATTGCCCATAGCGACGTCCGCTACCTGCGATCCGGTATTGTGGACGCGCTGGCGAAATGGTTTGAGTTTGAACCTTATCAGCGACAGACGCCGCACCGGATGGCGCTGGATCTTAAAGTCGCCGCCGCCTGGCAGGCGGTGACGGTGCTGAGACAGTGGGGTGAAACGGCGGTGGCCGATAACCTAGCGCAACAGGTCACCCCGGCGCTGGAGAAGGTGATTGAAGCCAATATTGTACTGGCAGGGCTGGCGAACAGTATTCAGGACGCAATGGCGACGCCCGGCTTTGCCCATGTTATCCACGACCGTCTGACGCACCAGCCAGAACTGCATCACTGGCTGCACGGCGAAAAGGTCGGTTTCAGCCTGCTGATCCAGTCCTGGATTGAACAGCAGGGCAAACAGGTCGAGCCGGAACTGCTGTCGCTGCTGCGCCGTTTCCACTCGCCCCTGACGCTACCTGCGGCTATCGACGCCGACACCGTGCATCAAATCGCGCAGCAAATCCACTTTCCCGCCGCCAGCCTGGCGCATCTTCCCTTTACGTTTGACCCTCATCAACTGGAGAAGGCTCTGCTGGCGACGGCCGCGTTTAAACCGTAAATGCGGTGAGTCAGAAGAACAGACGTTGCCGCTTGATAACCTACCAATAGTAAATTACCTTTAGTAGCTTAATGGCTAATCAGGTAAGGTGACAACGATGCATGCACTCATAGTGACTTCCCATCCTAATCAGGATGCGCATTCCCACCACGTGGCGGACCAGCTGGCGCAGGGCATAATCTCGACAGGGCACCACACGGTTGAAAAGGCCGATCTGGCGGCAGAAGGGTTTGATCCACGCTTCACGCTCGATGATCATCGACGTTTCAACGGTCAGGCTATGGCATCGCCCGAAGTGCTGGCGGAACAGCAGCGACTGGACCGCGCCGATGCGCTGGTACTGGTCTATCCGATTTACTGGTGGTCATTCCCGGCACAGCTCAAAGGCTGGATCGACCGGGTGTTTATCCAGGACTGGGCCTTCAGCGAACAGGATGGCCGGGTAATTAAACGCCTTGGCCATCTGCCTGTGCATCTGCTGGCCATTGGCGCGGCGGACACCCGAACCTTTGTGCGGCGCGGCTATTTCACCAGCATGCGTAATCAGATTGAAAACGGCATCTTTGACTACTGCGGTGCGCCGGTGGTGACCAGTGAGCTGTTACTGATCGGCGATGAAGGTTATCCTGAGTCGCACTATCAGCTGGCGCAGGCTCTGGGCCAGCGTCTGTTCGCCCATCAGGAAAAACATGACCGTAGAAAAAACACCCCGTAAGCGTCTGTCACGTGAGGCCCGACGCAGGCAGTTGTCAGACGTCGCGTGGCAGATAATGCAGACGGAAGGCAGCGAGGCGCTGACGCTGGCGCGGGTCGGCGACGCGGCAGGCGTCAGTAAACCGGTGGTGTATGACCATTTCACTACCCGTCATGGGCTGCTGGCGGCGTTGTATGACGATTTTGATCGCCGCCAGAGCGAGCGGATGAATGCGGCGATGGATGCCGCGCCGATGCAATTACCAGAAAAAGCGGACGTGCTCGCGGCCTGTTATGTCGATTGTGTGATGACGGAGGGGCGCGAAATACCCGAACTGCTGTCCGCGCTCAGTACCTCACCGGAACTGGCCGCCGTCAAACGCCACTATCAGCTCGATTTTATTGCCCGCTGTCAGCGCTGGCTTGCGCCTTTTGCTGGCAGCAGCGGTATTGCGGAAGCCGGCATGTGGGGGCTGCTGGGGGGCGCGGATGCCATCGCAGGCGCGGTGGCACGCGGCGATATCAGCAAGCCTGAAGGTCAGCAGGCGATAGCGGCTATGGTGATGGCGCTGGTGGCGGGCAGTCTGGCGTCAGAAGCGGATTAGGATAAAAAAGGCGGCCCGCAGGCCGCCGAATCATTCAACCACAACAGGCGTTGTGTAAGCAGTGGCAACGTACAATGATGATCGTTTAGCCTTTCACCCCGCCCGCGGTTAATCCGCTGACCAGCCAGCGCTGTGCCAGCAGGAAAACCAGGGTGATCGGAATCGCGGAGAGCACCGCCGCCGCGGCAAAATCCCCCCACAGGTAGTTCTGCGGATTGAGGTACTGCTGCATCCCCACCGCCAGGGTATAGCTGTTGACGTCGCGCAGCAGCAGCGAGGCCACCGGCACTTCAGTTACTGCAGCGATAAACGCCAGAATAAACACCACCGCCAGAATCGGCACCGACAGCGGCAGCAGCACCAGCCGGAACGCTTGCCACGGCGTTGCGCCATCCAGCGCGGCGGCCTCTTCCAGTGACCCATCGATGGTTTCGAAATAGCCCTTAATCGTCCAGACATGCAGCGCAATGCCGCCCAGATAGGCGAAGATCACTCCACCGTGGGTATTCAGCCCGATAAAGGGCAGATACTGGCCGAGACGATCAAACAGCGCATAGAGCGCTACCAGCGACAGCACCGCCGGGAACATCTGGAAAATCAGCATCCCTTTCAGCAGGCTGGCGCGACCGGTAAAGCGCATACGGGCAAACGCATAGGCGCAGGTGGTGGAGAGCGCCACGATGCCCAGCGCGCTGATTGCCGCAATCTTGATCGAATTCCATAACCACAGCAGCACCGGGAAGGGCGGCGGTGTCACCCTGCCGTCGGCATGTTCAACGCTAAAGCCCAGCGCCAGCCGCCAGTGCTCCCAGGAAATCTGCTCCGGGATCAGGCTGCCGGTGGCAAAGTTACCGGCTCGCAGGGAAATCGCGATCACCATCAGCAGCGGAAACAGAATCGCGGCAATAAATAACAGCAGCAGCAGATGCGTGGTCAGCAGACGCAGCCGTTGCGATTTGGGTTGTACCATAGCCATAACAACTCCTTAGCGCCTGGTCCATCAGGCTATTAATCGAATTTCATCCGCGAGGCTTTAAGGTTAATCACCGCCAGCGCACCCACCAGCAGGAAGATCAGCGTAGCAATGGCGGCCGCCAGACCAAAGTCCTGCCCGCCACCGCCTTCAAAGGCGATACGCCAGGTGTAGTTCACCAGCAGGTCGGTATAACCGGCTGGTGTGGTAGTGCCCAGGCGATCCGGCCCGCCGTTGGTCAGCAGCTGCACCAGCACAAAGTTATTAAAGTTAAAGGCAAAGCTGGCAATCATCAGCGGCATCAGCGGTTTCAGCAGCAGCGGCAGCGTAATCAGGAAGAAGTTCTGTAGCGGGCCGGCACCGTCCATCGCCGAGGCTTCATAGAGGTCGTCGGGAATGGCTTTCAGCAGCCCCATGCAGAGGATCATCATGTAGGGATAGCCGAGCCAGGTGTTGACGATAATCAGCATGGTGCGTGCCAGCGTCGGATCGCTGAACCAGGCGGGTTTTACACCAAACAGCGCGCTCAGCATCACGTTGATCTCGCCAAAGCTCTGGTTAAACAGCCCCTTGAAAATCAGGATCGAGATAAAGGCCGGCACGGCATAGGGAAGAATCAGCATCACCCGATAGACCGCTTTGCCGCGCAGCGCTTCCCACTGCACCAGACAGGCCAGCACCATGCCCACAGCCACGGTCAGCACCACTGTGATCAGCGAGAAGAGCAGCGTCCAGCCAAATATCGCCAGGAACGGCTTCTGAATCCCTTCATCGGTAAAGACCCGTACGAAGTTTTTCCAGCCGGTATTCACGGTAAAGCCGGGACTCAGGGTTTCGTTGCCCCAGTTATCGTCTGCGTTGATGGCCTGATAAAAACCGGTCTGCGGATTGGCGCGGTAATGCGTGCCGCTCTGCTGATTAATCAGCTCATCCTGCGCGCCAACCCGATAAAGCGGCTGGGTACCAGAGTACTGACGCAGCGAACTCATCCGCAGCTGACGGCCATCCGGCAGCTCGGCGCGGATCTGGCTCAGCGCCTGACGGTGGGTGGTGATCACCCTGAAGGTGGCACGTTCGGCTGCAGGGAGTGCCGCGGGAGCCATTTTCAGCGTCTGATCTGCACCAAATGTAAAGGGAGGGGAGACAAAATTGTCTTTGCCATCGTTCAGCACCAGCTGCCAGCGATCACCCGCCGGGAAGAGTGAAAAATTCACCGCCTCACCCGACTGGAACGTGCGGCCCAGCAGCACCTGCTGCGCCCGCTCAAAGGTAAGCTGGTTACTGCTGCTGTAGTTGGTAAAAGCGATGGCGATAGTGCAGGCGAGGGGGAACAACACAAACAGCGCCATTCCGGCGACACCAGGATAGACATAGCGCCACGCATAGGCGCGACGGTTGGCAAAAATCCACAGTCCGGTCGCGCTGAGGATGAGCGTCAGCAGCGCAAAAAGATATTCGCCCTGCGCGTACATCAGCACCAGCAGATAGCCGACCAGCAGACAGCAGAGCGCGATGAGAACGCTTTTCAGCAGCAGACTGCGCGTTTTCGGTTTTCCTGACATGATGCGGTTTTCCTTAACGATCACTCAAGCCGGGTTGCCCCGGCTGCAAAAGGGAGAATTACTTCTTCAGACGGGCCTGGGCATCTTTTAGTGCGGCGTCAACGCTCTGACGACCGCCCAGCGCATTCAGGGTCGCTGTGCGCATCGCGTACCAGAAGGCCGCCATCTGCGGGATGTTCGGCATGATGTCGCCCTGTTTAGCGTTGCTCATGGTGGCGGCGATACGCGGATCTTTCTCCAGCGTCTGCTGATAAGATTTCAGCGCCACGGCACCCAGCGGCTTGTCTTTGTTGACCGTTTCCAGTCCGGAATCGGTCAGCAGATAGTTCTCCAGGAATTCCTTCGCCAGTTCCTTGTTTGGACTGGCGGCATTGATCCCGGCGCTCAGCACGCCGACAAAGGCTTTAGACGGTTTTCCCTTCAAGGCAGGCAATTCTGTGACGCCATAGTCGATGCCGCTCTTATCCAGATTGCCCCATGCCCACGGACCATTGATGGTCATGGCAGTCTCACCTTTGTTGAAGGCGGCTTCGGCAATGGAGTAATCGGTATCCGCATTCAGCGTTTTGGCTTTGACCTGATCGACCAGGAACTGCATGCCCGCTTTCGCCCCGGCGTTATCGACGCCGACATCCTTCACATCATAGTGCCCATCGCTCAGCTTAAAGGCGTAAGCTCCGCCAGCGGCCAGCAACGGCCAGGTGAAGTAAGGCTCCTGCAGGTTAAACATCATGGCACTTTTGCCTTTGGCGCGCAGTTGCTTGTCGAGCGCGGCCATCTCTTCCCAGGTTTTTGGCGGAGTTGGCAGCAGCTTTTTGTTGTAGATCAGTGACAGCGACTCCACTGAAATCGGATAGCCGATCAGCTTGCCGTCAAAGCGCACCGCGTCCCAGGTGAAAGGGAAGATTTTTTCGCGGAAGCTGGCATCCGGTGTCACCTCAGCCAGCAGGCCCGACTGCGCGTAGCCGCCAAAACGGTCATGCGCCCAGAAGATAATGTCCGGGCCATCGCCGGTCGCCGCGACCTGCGGATACTTCTCTTCCATTTTGTCAGGATGTTCGACCGTGACTTTGATACCGGTCTCCTGCTCAAATTTCTTACCCACTTCGGCAAGGCCGTTATACCCCTTGTCACCGTTGATCCAGATGACCAGTTTACCTTCCTCGATTTTTGCCATCGCGCTTGCTGAAAAGAGCACAGCAGAGAGGGCAGAAAGGGCCAGAATTCGTGCTCCGGTTTTCATCGTCATAAATCCATCCTGTTAGCGGAAGTGGTGAATGCTCTGTCGGCATCATTGTGCGGATCCACACCGCCATCTCATCCTCCTGCGCTCTACGCCCCTGGCGTAATCGCTGTGATCGCACGTGCAAAAAGCGCCTTAAGCGCGTGCTGAAGCGCTAAAAAATCCTGCAGGTCTGCGTCAGCGATCACAAAAAAGCGCAGCAGCGCGCGGCCTGCCGAGTCAGCCCGCATTTCTCCTCCTCCCGCCTCCTCCCCCATCAGATTGCGTCGCGGCGGAGGATGTTACTCCCTGTTTCCTCTCGCATAGTGAGCCCCGGAACCCGTCTGCCGCCCGGCAGACACGAATGTGCAGCTAAGAGGGAAGGGATCATGGCGAGCGTTGTGCTACGCAATGTCACAAAAGCCTGGGGCGATACGGTGGTGTCGAAAGATATTGATCTCACTATTCGTGAAGGGGAATTTGTTGTTTTCGTCGGCCCGTCGGGCTGTGGCAAATCGACGCTGCTGCGCATGATTGCCGGACTGGAAACCATCACCAGCGGCGAACTGTTGATCGGCGACCGGCACATGAATGAGGTGCCGCCCGCCGAACGTGGCATCGGCATGGTGTTTCAGTCTTATGCGCTCTATCCCCACCTGTCGGTGGCGGAGAATATGTCGTTTGGCCTGAAGCTGGCCGGGGTGAAAAAAGCGGAGATCCATCAGCGCGTCAATCAGGTGGCAGAGATTCTGCAACTGGCGCACCTGCTCGATCGCCGGCCTAAAGCCCTCTCTGGCGGTCAGCGTCAGCGCGTGGCGATTGGCCGCACGCTGGTGGCGGAGCCGCGCGTCTTTCTGCTGGATGAACCGCTGTCGAACCTCGACGCGGCGCTGCGCGTCCAGATGCGCATTGAGATCTCCCGTCTGCATAAGCGCCTGAAGCGCACCATGATTTACGTCACCCACGATCAGATCGAAGCGATGACGCTGGCAGACAAGATCGTGGTGCTGGATGCCGGGCGCATTGCGCAGGTCGGCAGGCCGCTTGAGTTGTATCACTATCCCGCCAACCGCTTTGTCGCCGGGTTTATTGGCTCACCCAAAATGAATTTCCTGCCGGTAAAAGTGACCGCCACCGCCATTGATCAGGTGCAGGTGCGGCTGCCGAATCAGCAGCTGGTCTGGCTGCCGGTGGACAGTGCTGGCGTCCAGGTCGGCAGCAATATGTCACTGGGTATTCGCCCGGAACATCTGCTCTCCAGCGATATCGCCGACGTCACCCTGGAAGGGGAAGTGCAGGTGGTGGAACAGCTGGGGCATGAAACACAGATTCACATCGAGATTCCCGCTATCCGTCAGAACCTGGTCTACCGCCAGGAGGACGTCGTGCTGGTAAAAGAGGGCGCCATCCTCGGTATTGGCCTGCCGCCCGAGCGTTGTCACCTGTTCCGCGAGGACGGGAGCGCGTGCCGCAGGCTGTATCAGGAGCCGGGTGTATAGCCCTGCCAAAAACAATAAAAGCAATGACCTCAGGAGATAGAAAATGTTAACTCTGCGCAAACTTCCCATTGCCGTTGCCGTCGCGGTGGGCACCCTCTCCGCCCCGACGATGGCGGTTGATTTTACCGGTTACGCCCGTTCCGGCATTGGCTGGACCGGCAGCGGTGGCGAGCAGCAATGTTTTCAGGCGACCGGCGCTCAAAGTAAGTACCGTCTGGGTAACGAGTGTGAAACCTACGCCGAACTGAAATTAGGCCAGGAAGTGTGGAAAGAGGGCGACAAAAGCTTCTATTTCGACACCAACGTGGCTTACTCCGTGGCACAGCAGAATGACTGGGAAGCGACATCCCCCGCTTTCCGCGAAGCCAACGTCAAAGGTAAAAACCTGATTGATGCGCTGCCAGGTTCAACCATCTGGGCCGGTAAGCGGTTCTATCAGCGTCACGACGTTCATATGATCGACTTCTACTACTGGGATATCTCCGGTCCGGGCGCGGGTCTGGAAGATGTCGATTTGGGCTTTGGTAAGCTCTCTTTCGCGGCAACCCGTTCGTCTGAAGCCGGCGGCTCTTATACCTTCTCCAGCGATCGTATCCGTGACTTCGCCACCAGCACTGCCAACGACGTGTTTGATGTGCGTCTGGCCGGTCTGGAAACTAACACGGATGGCGTGCTGGAACTGGGTGTCGATTACGGTCGTGCCAATGCCCGTGACGACTACCGTCTGGAGGATGGCGCGTCGAAAGATGGCTGGATGTTCACGGCTGAACATACCCAGAGCATGCTGAAGGGTTACAACAAGTTCGTGCTGCAGTACGCCACTGATGCGCTGACCTCGCAGGGCAAAGGCGTGCCGCAGGGTACCAGTCTGAATAACAATGGTGACATGTATCGTATTCTCGATCACGGCGCGATCTCGCTGGCGGAACGCTGGGACCTGATGTACGTCGCCATGTATCAGAACATCGATCTGGACAACAACCGCGGCACCGAGTGGTACACCGTGGGTGTGCGCCCGATGTACAAATGGACGCCGATTATGAGCACGTTGCTGGAACTGGGCTACGACAACGTCAAATCGCAGCAGGCTAACGAGCGCAACGGCCAGTACAAAGTGACGCTGGCGCAGCAGTGGCAGGCGGGCGACAGCATCTGGTCTCGTCCGGCACTGCGTCTGTTCGCGACCTACGCCAAATGGGATGAAAAGTGGGGTTACAACAAAGATAACTCAGGCGATCTCACCACCTTCGCCTCTGCGGACACCAGCGGCAACGGCATCCTGACTAACAGCCGTGGCAACAACGACGAAGTCACCTTCGGCGCGCAGATGGAAATCTGGTGGTAACCCTTTTCTGACAGGCGCGGCGTCGCGCCTGAGGGATCTCTTTGGTCGTGGTGTGCCATTGCCTGGTTCACATCGCGACCTGTAATAAGGTACGCATAATGAAAATGAAAAAACTGGCTGCACTCTGTCTGAGTGCGGCGCTGCTGACAGGGCACACTCTGCCTGCCCTGGCCGATGTTAATCTGGTGCCACAGGATCTCTCCGCTGCACCCGTCGTGGCACCTGAATCGCTACAACGTCTGAGCTGGCAACCGCTGGCGGCCTCTCAGACCCAGACCACGACACTTTCGAACAGCGGCCAGACGCTGAACGCGCCACACATTGCCGGGTCGGTCGCGGCCTACAGTCTGCCCGCCAATATCGGCGAACTGACGCTGACGCTGAGCAGTGAAGTGGCGAACGGTCAGGTTTTCGCGCCGAACGTGCTGGTGCTGGATGAAAACCTGCGTCCCGCGGCCTGGTTCCCCAGCCGCTACTTTACCTATCAGAAGCCGGGCGTGATGGCGGCAGATCGACTGGAAGGGGTGATGAAGCTAACCCCGGCGCTGGGTCAGCAAAAAATCTACCTGCTGGTGTTCACCACCGACAGCGATCTGACGCAAACCACCACGCTGCTTGACCCGGCCAAGGCCTACGCCCAGGGCACCGGTCATGCGGTACCGGATATCCCCGATCCCGTCGCCCGCCACAGCCGGGAAGGCACGATCAAGCTGAAGATGCAGACCAGCTCCGGCTCATCCATTCTGGTCGGGCCGCTGTTTGGTTCATCCGGCCCGAGCGCGGTGACCGTCGGCAATACCGCACCTGCGGCAGCGTACAGCGCAGCACCGGCACCCGCCGCAGCGCCCGCGCCCAAAGCCCGCGCGGAACCGATCATGAGCGACACCGAGCGTTACTTTAATCAGAAGATCACCGAGGCGGTGAACAGCGGCAATATCGACAAGGCGCTGAAACTGCTGGATGAAGCCGAGCGGCTGGGTTCCACTTCTGCGCGGCAAACCTTTATCAGTAGTGTTAAAGGCAAGGGGTGAAGCTGCCCCGACAATACTGATGTTGTTCCATCTGGTGCGCTGCGGCGCACCTTTTTTTTGTTGCAGAGATCCTGATTGCATGATTTTTTTGCGTGGTTTTACGCATTGCGTAAGTCATGCTGTGGGCAATAGCGTTTGATGAATATAGGCTAACTAAGCTGTTTCAGGGATGACTTTTCTGGAGGCTAAATGCGAAGTTACACGACAACACAGGCCCGAAAATATCTTGCTGAAATCATGGATATCGTGATGGCGCGTGAGCCTGTGATTATCACCCGCCGGGGCGGCTCTGCTGCTGTGCTTATCAGTCGCGAAGAGTTTGATGTCTGGCAGGAAATAAAACAGGGTGCCAATTTTTCAGTCGATACGGAAAAGCGTAATCAGAAGCTTTTAATGAAGACTTAGTAACAAAACATTCGCTCTTATAGCGAACAATGCATTTGCATTGCCAATGCACTTGCATTACTGTTGCGCTATCTTGTTTCTTCTAGTGAGAATCCGCAATGGGAACTCTGACTCATGCAAACATCTCTCTGCGTGCTTCATCAAAACTGACAGCCCGCAGCCAGACCACTATCCCTGCCGCAGTTCGTGATGCGATGAATCTGCAACCTGGTGAGAATATCGAATACGCTGTTCTGCCGGGCGGCAAAGTCCTTATTGCCCGTCAGGAAACGGTGACTGATGATGATCCAGTGATGGCGAGCTTTCTGAGTTTTCTTGCTGCTGACATACGCAACACGCCTGCAAATATTAAAACGCTGGATCGAGGATTATTAACTCGCATTACATCGTTGACCGAAGGTATGGACATTGATTTGGATGCTCCACTCATGGACGATGAGTAATTAAGTATGGAAGACAGCACGGTTATAAATGGATGGCACGTTTATGTTCATCCCTGTTTTGAATCGCAGCTGATTGCGCTGACCAATGAAGTGGAGTTACTCAGGGCTAAATATCCTGAAAGTTACCAGCGAAAAGCGACGACTAAGCTTTTAGCCGCTGTGTTTAAAGTTATCAATAGTGAGATTTGCACCGATCCACATCAGGCAAAGTTTCGCCAGGGCGATACGCTGGGAGAACAAAATAAGCATTGGTTCCGTGCAAAGTTTTTGATGCAGTATCGTTTGTTCTTTAGATTCAGTGAGCAACATAAAACCATCATCCTTGCATGGATGAATGACGCTGAAACCAAACGTGCTTATGGCAGTAAGCGTGACGCCTATAAAGTATTTTCAGGAATGTTGCATAACGGCTATCCACCTGACGACTGGGCATTGCTGTTAAAGCAATCTCAGGAATGGGCGAATACAAATTCTTAAGTTGATTAAATCCTGAACAGCATCCGGTGTGTTTTTCAGATGCTCGTGCTCAGGGTGATCTTATCACTGTTGAGAGGCGCTGATTACAGTAGCAGCGTGCGAGCCGTTGCCGGCCCGCACGCTGTAATAACTGAAAATTATGTAAAACAGGCTGCGTCAGTTAAGAGTCTGCGTCGCGCGTTAACCTTCAGTCGCGCAGTAGCCGCTTACGTCGTGCCGTCAGATCACGCAGCAGCGTGTCAGTGGCAGGATCGCTGAACAACGTTTCCAGCGGTACGCTCAGTTTGCGTCGCCAGTTCGGATATTCATCGCGGGTGCCCGGTATATTGACCGGCGCCGCCATATCCAGCCAGTCCTCTGGTTGCAGTCCCAACAGGGCGCTGTGACTGTCAGCCAGATAGTGCTGCATCGCCCGGTTTAATGCCTTGCTCATGCCGGTGCGACGTGCATCGCGTCCGGCACGTTTCGGCAGGGCACCAACGCGATGCAGACTCTGCAGCAGTGCCTGCTTCGCCCGCAGCCGATCCTGATATAGCCCGGCCAGCATCACCTTGTCGGGATAGAGGCCGAGTTGTGCGCCGGTGGTCAAATCATCGCTCTGCCACCAGCCACGCAGCGTCGGAAGATCGTGAGTGGTCGCCACCGCCATTGCCTGCCGTGGCCATTCGGCGGGCGGACGAAAACCATGGGCTGACTCCTGCTCAAAATAGAGCACCTTATAGGAGTAGACCCCGCCGTCCCTCAGCTTATCGACAATCGCCTCCGGCACGGTGCCGAGATCTTCGCCAATTACCATGCAGCGGTGACGATGACTTTCCAGCGCCAGAATCGCCAGCAGATCGTCGATGGGATAGTGCACATAGGCACCGTGCATCGCGCTATCACCGGCCGGAATCCACCACAGCCGCATCAGCGCCATCACATGGTCAATACGCAGCGCGCCGCAGTGGCGCATACTGGCGCGCAGCAGGGCGATCCACGGCTCCCAGGCGCGCTGCCGCATCACCTGCGGATCCATGGGCGGCAACCCCCAGTCCTGGCCGCGCGGGCCAAGAATATCGGGTGGCGCACCGATGCTGGCCTCCATGCAGTAGAGATCGCGCTCGCTCCAGGTCTCTGCGCCACCCTGCGCAACACCCACCGCCAGATCGCGGTAAAGGCCAATCGGCATCTGCTGCTGCTGGCAGATGTCCCAGCAGTCGGCAAACTGCTTCGCGGCCAGCCACTGCAGCCAGAGCCAGAAGCGCACCTGATCCTGATGTTGTTTCAAAAATGCCTGCACAGCCGGGGTACCGGGATTCTGCAACGCCTCCGGCCAGACTGGCCAGCCCCAGCGCCCGCTATCCTGTGCCATCTGGTCGGCGTGCAGCGCATCAAACAGCGCCTGATGCTGCAGGCTTTCGCCACCCTCCCGGATAAACACATTAAACGCCTGTACCTCTGAATCGGCGGCGTCACGCTGGGTGAACTGCGACCACGCCAGGCTCAGTGCCTGAATCTTCAGCCGGGTTACCGCCGCATAATCGACCCATTCGGCCGCGCGAGTCTGCTCCAGCGCCTGCTGCGTCTCCGGCAACTGCCACCATTCCTGCGCGGTGGCGCTCTGCCGGAAGTCAGTGACCGCGCCTACATCGATGTAGAGTACATTGAGCCAGCGTCGGGACGACGGGCTGTAAGGGCTTGCGCTCTCGGGGCAGGAAGGAAAGAGCGCATGGACAGGATTAAGACCGATAAACGCGCCGCCGCGTGCGGACACCTCTGGCAGCATCCTGCGCAGATCGCCAAAGTCGCCAATGCCCCAGTTTTCCGCCGAGCGCAGGGTATAGAGCTGCACGCAGGCGCCCCACAACGACTCACCCGCCAGCAGTGCAGGGGGTTCATAACAGCGGGCCGGCGCAATAATCACCCGGCACGACCACTGCTGTGCGCCCTGCTGCAGCGTCAGCTGGTGATAGCCTTCGGGCAGCGGCGGCAGATGCAGCGGCTGGGCGGGCTGGCAGCGACCTGAGCTGATCTCACCCGCCTCGCTGGTAAGATGCCAGTGGGCATCGTCGCTCAGCTGTGGCGACAGACTCAGCAGGTCGCCGCTGTGAAAAATGACTCCTGGCGGCAGCGGCGTGCTCAGCGGATGGGGAGGCTGCATCACCGCCAGCAAACGCTGGCGGGTCAGGGTCGGGATCGCCTGCGGCTTACCGTGCGCATTGATATACTCTGCGGCGATGCCTGCCAGCGAAAAATCGTCCAAAACTTTCATCGCGTTCCTTAGCGTTTCGCTTGCCAGATGCGCTGCTGGTAATCGCGGATCGCACGATCGGAGCTGAACATGCCACAGCGCGCGGTATTGAGGATGGTGGCACGGGTCCAGGCCTCCTGATCGCTCCACAGCAGTTCCACCTGCGCCTGCGCGTCCAGATAGGGCTGGAAGTCAGCCAGCACCAGATAAGGATCGCCGCCTTCCGGACCGAGGCTGTGCAGCATCGCGTCAAAGGCGTGGAGGTCACCCTGGCTGAAGGTGCCATCTTCCAGCGCCTGTAAAACCCGATTGAGCTGCGGATCTTTTTTGCGCCACTGCGCCGGGGCATAGCCATCGGCTTTTAACGCCTTCACCTGTTCCACGGTATGTCCGAAGATAAAAATGTTCTCGCTGCCGACCTGCTCAGCGATCTCAACGTTCGCCCCATCCAGTGTGCCGATGGTCAGCGCTCCGTTAAGCGCCAGCTTCATGTTACCGGTGCCGGAGGCCTCTTTACCGGCGGTAGAAATCTGTTCGGAGAGATCGGCGGCGGGAATCAGTCGCTCGGCAACGGAGACGTTGTAATCGGGAATAAACACCACTTTCAGGCGGTTGCCGATGCGCGGGTCCTGATTGATCACCCCGGCCACTTTATTGATGGCGTAGATAATGTTTTTCGCCAGCGCATAACCGGGCGCTGCTTTGGCACCAAACAGCACCACACGCGGCGCACGGTTTGCCTGCGGATCGGTGACCAGCGTCTGCCACAGCGCAATGATGTGCAGCAGGCTCAGATGCTGACGTTTGTACTCATGCAGGCGTTTGATCTGCACATCAAACAGCGCAGTGGGGTCGATTTCGATATCGGTACGGTTTTTGATCCAGCCGACCAGCGCCTGCTTATTCTGCTGCTTGATGGCGCGATATTCCGCGCGGAAGGCGGCGTCATCCGCAAAGGCTTCCAGTCCCTGCAGGGCATCAAGATCGTTCAGCCACGGCTTGTTGAGCGTTCGGGTGATCAGCGCACTTAGCGCCGGGTTGCACTGATTGATCCAGCGGCGCGGTGTGATGCCGTTGGTCACGTTATGGAATTTCTCCGGCCACAGCTGGTGATATTCCGGGAAGAGATCCTGCACCACCAGTTTCGAGTGCAGCGCCGCCACGCCGTTAACTGCAAAGCCGCTGGTAACGCAGAGGTTAGCCATCCGCAACTGGTTATTATGCACCAGCGCCAGTTTCGCCCATTTTGCTTCATCATCCGGCCAGCGCGCCGTGACAGCTGTTTTCAGCTGCGCGTTCAGGGTGTTGATAATCATCATATGGCGCGGCAGCAGGCTGCGCACCAGCCGGACATCCCAGCACTCCAGTGCTTCCGGCATCAGGGTATGGTTGGTATAGGCGAAGGTCTGTTGCGTAATCTGCCACGCGCGATCCCAGCTCAGCTGATGCTCATCCAGCAGCAGACGCATCAGTTCCGGGATTGCCAGCGTCGGATGGGTGTCGTTCAGCTGGATCACTTCGTAATCGGCCAGGGTTTCGATGCTGCGTCCGGCCCGATGATGACGACGCAGAATATCAGCCAGCGCGCAGGCGCACTGGAAATATTGCTGCATCAGACGCAGCTTTTTACCGTTCTGGTGATTGTCATTGGGATAGAGCACTTTGGTCAGTTTTTCTGCATCAATGCCCTGTTGCTCCGCGCGCAGAAAGTCACCGTCATTGAAGCGACTAAGATTAAACGGCTGCGCATGTTTCGCCTGCCACAAACGCAGTGGCTGACTGATGCCATTCTCAAAACCAACGACCGGCAGATCCCAGGCTTCACCAACCAGTTCAAACGCCGGCTGCCACTGCTGCTGCCCCGCAGCGGTCAACACTTTACCGCCCAGTCCAACGCTGACGTTGAGCGCAGCATTATGGTTAAACCACGGGTAGCAATCGCGTTGCCAGTCATCCGGGCCTTCAATCTGTGCGCCCTGTTCAAAGCGCTGGCGGAACAGTCCGTACTGATAGTTCAGACCATAGCCCGTCGCAGGCTGCCCCACATTCGCCATGGAATCCAGGAAGCAGGCGGCCAGACGACCGAGTCCGCCGTTGCCCAGCGCCGGATCCGTTTCGTTTTCCAGCACGTCGGTCAGTGAAATGTTCCAGGCCGACAGCGCGTCGTTAACCGCGTCATACCAGCCCAGGTTCAGCAGGTTGTTGCCGGTCAGGCGACCGATCAGAAACTCCATCGACAGGTAGTTAACATGGCGGAGATCTGTCGGGGCCGGGCGAGCGGGTTGTGCGGCCAGCATATCGGCCAGCGCACCGCTAAGTGCCTGCCACCATTGTGCGTGGGTCATCTCCTGCGCATTGCGCAGGCCAAAACGCTGCCACTGACGGGTCAGGGCAGCGTTGAACTGAGTCGGGTTGAAATCGGGCTGTGTCATGGTTGATGTCCTGTAAAAACAGAAAATGGATCAATGTGCCGACAGTCTGCCCAGGCGGAAATCATTGCTCATCCTCCTGAAAAGAATTAGGGCAGGAGGATAGGGAGGGTGGAGAGGATGAGGCTAATCCGAAATCGTCGCAGGAGTGTGATTGCGCACGCTTTTGTAAAGTTTAATTAATGGGTTTGCTTGCATTCATCTGACGAAATGCTGAACCTGTGTAAGGAATAATTACGAAGCGTAAAATAATGATGCGCTCGACAAATGGAGAAACGTGCGCCCATGTTAATACCCGCCAAACTCAGTCGCCCGGTGCGTCTTGAAGGCACCGTAATCCGCGAGAGATTGCTGCAAAAGCTCACCGCTGCCGGTAACTATCGGCTGGTGCTGGTGACCAGTCCGGCGGGCTACGGTAAAACCACACTGGTATCGCAATGGGCGGCGGGGAAAAGCGACCTGGGCTGGGTTTCTCTGGATGAGGGCGATAATCAGCCGGAACGCTTCGCCGATTACCTGATCGCGGCACTGCAACAGGCGACGCACGGCGGCTGTCCCCGCAGTGAGCTGCTGGCGCAGAAGCGGCAATATGTGAATCTCAATGCGCTGTTTTCACAGCTCTTTATCGAGCTGGTGGAGTGGCAGCAGCCGCTTTGGCTGATTGTTGATGACTACCATCTGATCACCAACCCGGTCATTCACGACGCGATGCGCTTTTTCCTGCGTCATCAGCCTGAAAATCTGACCCTGATTCTGATGTCACGTAACCTGCCGCAGCTCGGTATCGCGAACCTGCGGGTGCGTGAGCAATTGATCGAACTGGGCAGCCAGCAGCTGGCGTTCACCCATCAGGAAGCGCGCCAGTTTTTTGATTGCCGTCTGGCGGCCCCGCTTGAAAGCGAAGAGAGCAGTCGCCTCTGTGATGATGTCGCAGGCTGGGCAACGGCGCTGCAGCTGATTGTCTTGTCGGCACGTCAGGGAGCCAGTTCGGCTCAGCATTCCGCCCGACGTCTCTCGGGCATTAATGCCAGCCATCTCGCCGACTATCTGGTGGAAGAGGTGCTGGATAACGTCGATCTGCCGACCCGCCATTTTTTATTGAAAACCGCGCTGCTGCGCTCAATGAATGATGAACTGATCGCCTGCGTGACCCGTGAAGAGAACGGTCAGATGCGGCTGGAGGAGATTGAGCGACAGGGACTGTTTCTGCAGCGTATGGACGATTCCGGCTGCTGGTTCAGCTACCATCCGCTGTTCGGCAACTTCCTGCGTCAGCGCTGTCAGTGGGAACTGGCGGCGGAGCTGCCTGCGCTGCATCGAGCCGCAGCCGAGAGCTGGATGGCGCAGGGCTTTCCGGGCGAGGCGATTCACCATGCGCTTGCCTCAGGCGACGCTACCATGCTGCGGGACGTGCTGCTGAAGCACGCCTGGACGCTGTTTAATCAGAGCGAGCTGCCGCTGCTGGAGAACTCTTTAAAAGCGCTGCCGTGGGAGATGATGCTCGACAACCCGATGCTGGTGCTATTGCAGGCGTGGCTGATGCAGACTCAGCATCGCTTTTCAGAAGTCGACAGCCTGCTGGCGCGTTTTGAGCAGGCCAGCCACTGCGAGATAGATGCGGCACTGCGCGGTGAATTTAATGCATTGCGCGCTCAGGTGGCGATCAACGATGGCAATACCGATGAAGCGGAGCGGCTGGCGAAAGTGGCGCTCGATACTCTGCCCACCAGCCGTCACTACAGCCGCATTGTGGCAACTTCGGTGCATGGCGAGGTGATGCACTGCAAAGGCGAACTGGACGACTCACTCAAGCTGATGCGGCAGACCGAACAGATGGCGCGTCGCGATGAAATATGGCACTACGCGCTCTGGAGCCTGATTCAGCAGAGCGAAATCCTGTTTGCGCAGGGCTTTTTGCAGGCCGCCTGGGAGATCCAGAGCCGCGCCTTTGTGCTGGTGGAAGAGCAGCATCTGGCACAGTTCCCGCTGCATGAGTTTCTGCTGCGCATTCGCGCTCAGCTGCTGTGGGCCTGGGGCCGTCTGGAAGAGGCGGAACAGGCGGCGCGCGAAGGCATCAAGGTGCTGAATGGTTACCAGCCGCAGCAGCAGATTCAGTGTCTGGGATTGCTGGTGCAGTGCTCGCTGGCGCGCGGCAATATTGATAATGCCCGCAGCTATCTGAACCGGCTGGAAAACCTGCTGAACAACGGCAACTGGCACAGCGACTGGATCGCCAATGCCGATAAAGTCCGGGTGATTTACTGGCAGATGACGGGCGACAGTCAGAACGCCCGCGACTGGATGCGGCAGACACCTAAACCCGCCTTCGCCAACAACCATTTTCTGCAGGGACAGTGGCGTAACATCGCCCGCGCGCAGATTCTGCTGGGTGATGTCAGCCAGGCGGAAGTGGTGCTGGAGGAGCTGAATGAGAATGCCCGCGCCCTGCGCCTGATGAGCGATTTAAACCGTAATCTGCTGCTGCTCAATCAGATCTACTGGCAGACTGACCGCAAAGCGGAGGCGCAGCGCGTGCTGATTGAGGCGCTGAAACTGGCGCGCAGCACGGGCTTTATCAGCCATTTTGTCATTGAAGGCGAGATGATGGCGCAGCAACTGCGGCAGCTGATACAGCTTAATACCCTGAATGAGCTGGACAACCACCGCGCCCGCCGCATCCTGCTGGAGATCAACAAATATCACCGTCACAAGTTCGCCCATTTCGATGAAGGTTTTGTCAGCCGGTTGCTTAACCATCCTGACGTGCCGGAGCTGATTCGCACCAGCCCGCTGACGCAGCGCGAATGGCAGGTGCTGGGGTTAATCTATTCGGGCTACAGCAACGATCAAATTGCCGGTGAGCTGGCGGTAGCGTCAACCACGATCAAAACCCATATCCGTAATCTCTATCAGAAACTGGGCGTGTCACATCGTAGCGAAGCGATGAATCAGGTGCAGTCGCTTCTGAAAATGATGGGGTATGTTTGAGGGTATTGGTTGGACAGGTTAATTGCGGAATATCGCTGGCGATGCATTATCAGCATCACGTTATTACAGGCGTCTTTATCCAGTCTGCGCCTTGAAACGAAAAGCCTGGCGAATTGCTTTACCAAAAGAGAGACGTTATCACCCACCAGAAAAAGCCGGTGAAGTAAGGTAATTCTCCGTCGGCGTTCGCTATCAGAAGCTGTTACGACCAACGAATATTCCGTGAATGAACCTGTCTGAAAGTATAAGCAGAATGATCTATAGCTAAGAAAATTCTGTGTGCAAGCGTAACCAGCGCTATGTTAATATTTGCGCGCTTATTCAACTCTCCTGCCGTGCGTAGTATTACCGGAACGCAGTATGACCCATAAATATCACCTGCATCATAATGTCGATGTGCTGCTTCTGCTGCGCCGCATCTGCCAGCTCGCCCTGGCGCTACTTATTCTGCTGTTTCTTCATCCCCCTATTGCGCTGGCCGGGACAAAAGATGACAAAGCTAATCGTATCGTTAGCGGCATCATCAGTTTCACTCACTGGCAAAATTTAAACAGGCCGCCTGAATTATGTGTTTTTACTTCAGCACGCCATCTCTCTTTGCCGGAAAATAGCGCCGCTGCGGCCGCGACATTCACCGTTCTCTATCTTGCGGGTGCAGGTGATTCTGCAATGCATCGATGCGATGCCATTTATTTCGGCGATCAGACACCGCAGCAGCAGGTGGACATTATTGAGAAGCTGAAGGGAAGAGCGGTGCTTACCCTTGCAGAGAACAATGCGGAATGCACGCTGGGCGCCGCTTTTTGTCTGATTTTTCAACCGGACCATACGCATTTTTCCGTTAATCTCGATTCACTTGCCAGAAGCGGTGTCAGAGTGAATCCGGATGTGCTTTTGCTCTCCCGCGAGGGAAGTGAATGAAATGAAATTCGATAAACTAAAGCACGATAAATCATCCATCCGCAATAAACTGCGCAAAATAAGCACCATCAATTCGGCGGTGATATTACTGTTGTGCTGGCTGTTGCTCTCATCGACGTCGCTGCTTTTTATTAAAAATTATGAGAAACGAAACCTCGAATTAATCGGCTCGACGCTAAGTACCACGCTCACCGCGGCAACCGTTTTTGCCGATAGCTACGATGCACGTAATAAAATCGAACGGCTTGGCAATGAAGGCATGTACGCTTCTGCGAAGCTGGTTACACGGGATCAGCTGGTTCTGGTCCAGTGGAATGCACAGCGGGAACAGACGGGCTGGTTTTCGCGGTTGCTGCGTGAGTGGATTTATCACAAACCACTTAACGTTGAGATTCTTCATGCTGACGTGGCTGTTGGTACGCTAATGCTGGAAGGGACCGTAACCGGCGCGGTGAGTTTCCTTCAATACTCATTCATGATTCTCTCCATAGGGATGCTCTGCGTACTGATTATCTCGCTGATGCTGAGTGAGTTTCTGCATCGGGGTATGATTGCGACACTGCGTACCATTACCAGTTCGATTCACTATGTCATTCATTCGGGTGATTTTTCCCTGCGTATTCCGGGTGGCCCAATCAGAGAATTTCAGCTCTTTTCAGATGACCTCAACTCCCTGCTGATGGAAATGCAATCACTGAAGGCGTCGCTGATGCGTGACAATCGCTCGCTGGCAGCTAAAGCCCTGTCCGATCCGCTGACCGGTCTTGCCAACCGCAGCGCCTTCTCTGCTCGCCTGACACAGCGCCTTGACCAGCCAGACGATCACGAGCGCTTTGCGCTGTTGTTTCTGGATGGCGATCGCTTCAAGAGCATCAATGATAACTGGGGCCATGCCGCCGGGGATGAGGTATTAAAAGCGATAGGATCGCGTCTTTTATCGCTGGCGACTGAACAGGATGTAGTCGCACGATTAGGGGGCGATGAATTTGCCATGCTGGTCAACAGCCGGACGAGTGAGGCGCAGTTACAGCAGCTCATGCAGCGCATTAATGACACCATTGGGGAACGCATCCTTATTACGGATGACATGCCGGTTACAACTTCGGTGACTATTGGCTACGCCTGGTCACGACCTGGCGATACGGTTGAATCGATCCTCGAACGTGCCGATATGAATATGTACAAAAACAAGCGAATAAATAGGGCGTAAATATGAAGAAAAACCTTTCCCTGCTATTGGTTACTCTGGCGCTGGTCGGTTGTCAGTCGAAAGCGCGTTTTAGCGACGCGCAAATCGCAGCGATGAAAAGCGCCGGATTCACGCAGAACCTGGAAGGCTGGGGATTAGGCTTATCTGATAAGATCCTGTTTGGTGTAAATGAATCAGAGCTGACACCCTCGAGTAAGCTCACCATTCGGGGAATGGCGAAAAGTCTGGCGTCGACCGGTATTGAGCATGTGCGCATCGACGGGCATACCGATAATTACGGCAAACCGGATTATAATCAGCAGCTGTCGTTGAAAAGAGCAAACGCGGTCGCGGCTCAGTGGGCGGAAGGCGCGGCGATACCGCGTGAAAATGTTATGACGCGTGGCCTGGGCATGAGTGCACCGGTTGCCAGCAACAATAGCGCGCAGGGACGTGCGCAGAACCGGCGCGTGGCTATTGTCATCACCGCGCCGTAATTATTCAGCGGCCGCGTAATTTTGCGGCCCGCATTAAACATAGCGGATCGCCTGATTACCTATAGCGGGAAGCGTCGCTGAAAAGGGGGGCGGGATAGGGACGTGCACGGTGGGATCCACCGTGCATTTTGCCTGTCAGCGATAAAAGGCTGGTCTGGCTGGCATAGCAACCGGCACGATCCCGCCAGACGTTTGCGCCACGACGCAGGCATCGGCGGCGACGGCAGCGGCATAGCCATCCCACGCGGAGGGACCGGTCATCTCGCCGCTGATGACGTTGTTGATAAAGGCCTGCAACTCCACGTCATACGCATCGATAAAGCGCTTTTTCCAGTCCGTCAGAATGGTGGTGGAGAGCTTAGCCGCGCTGCGCAGTTGCACAGAGACCGGCTCCGGCAGGCGGGCAATGCCGCTTTCACCCACTACTTCACACTGAATGTCGTAACCATATTCACAGTTCACGAAAATTTCGACATCAATGCGTGCGCCTTTGATAGTCTCCAGCAGCACGATCTGCGGGTCATGCAGGTGGGACGACGCCTTACGGGTTTTACGCGGGAAGATCACCTGCACGCTGGCATAGTCATCATTCAGCAGCCAGCGCAGCACATCAAGTTCGTGGATCAGCGTGTCAGTGATCGCCATGTCGGTGGTGTAGCTGTCGCCCACTTCCGGATTACGGTGCGCGCAGTGCAGCATCAGCGGCTCACCAATCTCGCCGCTGTCGATCACCGCTTTTAGTGCGCGATAGCCGCTGTCGTAAGGGCGCATAAACCCGACCTGCACCAGCTGACGTCCTGCCTTAATTTCTGCTTCCACAATGTTTATACAGCCGTGCGCGGTGACCGCCAGCGGTTTTTCGCAGAATACTGCTTTACCCGCCTCAATACAGGCCAGCACAAAGGCTTCATGCGTCGGGCCCCAGGAGGTAACCAGCACCGCGTTAACCTGTGGGTCGTTGATCAGATCAATCGCATTGTCATAAATGCGCGCTTCCGGCGTCAGTTCGTCAATAATCTGCTGGCAGTTGTCACGGTTGATATCGTTGAGTGCCACCACGCGCGCATTCTGTAAAACGGTACTGCAACGGCGGATATGTTCGCGGCCGATTGCGCCGGTGCCGATAACACCAATATTAATGGTCATAATGATTCCTTACGCTGAGTGGTTTAACAGCTGGATGCTGTTGCGAATTTCGCGGGTGATGTCCGCTTCCTGCCAGCTATTCATCACGGAGGAGAACGGCTCAAAGGCGTAAAGGCCGGTGTAGCCCATCTTCTCCAGGCGTTCGACCTGCTGTTTACTGCGCAATCTGTCATCTGCGCTGAGCATGATGCGCTCTTCGTCGGTGAGTTCGCTGACCGGGCGCGGGTCGGTGACACCGGAGAGGTGCACCAGACCGATTTGCTGAATGTCGATTCCCTGCTCAAAAGTCTGTTCGGCCTCTTCAAACAGATGATGATGAAAAGTGTCGATCAGCAAGCGGAAAGGCACGGCCGCCTCGCGGATCAGCGTCTGCGCCTGAGTCGCCGAACGCAGCGAGCTTTGCGGGAAACCCAGCGGTTCCACCAGCCCCTGAATGCCTGCCTCAGCGAACAGCGGGGCCAGGGTTTTCAGCGCGCTTACGGTGTCGGCAGCGCTGATGGGCGTGCCGTCGTTGAGCGGGCAGAGCACCAGCGATTCGGCGCCGACGGCCTGCGCATCGCTTAACAGCTGGCGGGCGCGTTGCAGCACCTCTTCATTCAGCTGGTTGAACGGGTAGAGCGCATTGATGGTAACAATCCGGATGCCTGACTCATGCGCCAGCGCTTTTACCTCATCGCCGCTGAGATCGTCGGTAACGCGTCCGCTGGGCATATCATTGCGCAGTTCGACATTATGAATACCGAGCTGGCTGACCAGTTTAAAAAACTGCGGGATACTCAGGCTGGGCGCTATTTTACGATTAACGCAAAAGCGCGCATTGGGAATATTCAGGCTCATAACGATTTCCTTAAATTATTGGTGAGGTGCTAAGGGCGGTCGGGTCGTCATGCCTCATGACACGGGCCGTTATTTATTTAACACAGAGCATGCAAAGGTTATTTTTTGCCGTTATAAAGCGCATAGAAATAGTGCTCGACCTGCTCAAGACTTCTTCCCCGGGTCTCGGGAATAAACTTCACAACAAATACAGAGCCGCCGATGCCAATCAGGGCGAATATAAAGAAGGCACCCGCCAGACCAAACGCGGCTAATAACAGCGGGAAGGCCATGGAGATGGCGAAATTGGCGATCCACAGTGAGAAGACCGCGCCACCCATACAGATGCCACGCATCCGGGCGGGGAAGATTTCCGACAGCAACAGCCAGGTGACCGGTGACAATGCGCCCTGCTGGAAGCAGAGAAACATCAACATGCCCGCCAGCACCAGATAAGCCCGCAGCAGGTTGACCGTGCCGTTGAGGTATTCCGGCATCAGCCAGCAGACCAGCCCGATAAAGAACAGGCAGCAGGTGCAGCCCATCTGACCGATTAATACCAGCGGGCGACGTCCCGTTTTGCCGATTAACCAGATACCCACCAGTGTCATCACTACCGAAATCACACCATTCGCAATGGTGGCAAACAGCGCGGCATCGTTGCTGAGTCCGGCTGCGGTCAGCATAGTAGGTGCGTAATACATAATGGTATTGACGCCAGTCAGCTGCTGAATCGCAGCGATGCCCACGCCCAGCAGGAAGATTTTCATCAGCCATGGCGTCGCGAGATCGCGCAGGCGGCCTTTACCTCGCTGCCGGTTCTCTTCGATGGTTTCTTCAATCTCTTCCAGTTCCCACTCCACATCTTCAGCGGCGCGGGTTTTTTCCAGCACCTCACGCGCTGCCTGACTGCGACCTTTCATTACGTGCCAGCGCGGGGTTTCAGGCATAAATATCATGCCGATCCAGAGCAGAGCGGCGGGAACAATCGACAGCGCCAGCATCCAGCGCCAGGTATTTTCGCCGCCCCAGATATCGTTAAAGGTGGCATTGGAGATATACGCCAGCAGCTGACCGCTGACGATCATCAGTTCCTGCAGGGTGACCAGCTGGCCACGTTTATTGGCGGGGGCGATTTCTGCGATGTAGACCGGCACGGTCGCGGCAGCACCGCCCACGGCAAAGCCCAGGAACAGGCGAGAAGCGATCATCCAGGTGACATCAGGCGCCAGCGCCGAGCCGACAGCGCCAAAGGCGAAGATCAGCGCCAGCGCAATGATGATGCGGCGTCTGCCGAGGCCATCCGCCAGATGACCGGCAGCCAGCGCGCCGAAGGCGGCACCAAACAGCAGGGAGCTGGTGACCAGCCCGGTGGTAAACGGGGTAAGATGCAAATCGCCACGCATAAACAGTAACGCGCCCGAAACCACGCCGGTGTCATAACCAAACAGCAATCCACCCAGGGTAGCAACCAGCGCAATAATCTTCACAAAAGGCTCGGTGCGGGTGGCGCTATTTGGACCGGAGGCCGGGTTCGACGAGATATAAAGTTCTTTTTCCATGAATACTCCTGGCAATAACAACAAAGACAAAACGTCAGAACATGAAGAAGCCATCACCCTACTGATATTTTTATTTCGGGTTAAATTATATTTGAAACTTAGTTTTCATTATGTGAGCTCAAGCCTTTCGCGTTTTTTATTTTGATGGGATTCCATCAAATCCCAAATAAGCCCTTTGAAGTTAAAGGGATTATTTGGGGGAATAACAGATTGGGGGTATTTCAGACGGGGCAGAACAGTCAGGAATGCACGGCGGCAAAAAGAAAATAAAAAGGGTCAGGATGAAACATCCCAACCGCAGTCAAAAAAACAGGCCGGTGTCAGCGAATGGCCAGGGCGTTTAGCGCTGATAATAGCGCGTCCACTTTTGGCAGGAACTGTTTGCGGCGTGGCCACACCACGCTCAGCGTCAGCCCGTCGGGCTGTAACTGCGGCATAATAATTTCCAGTTCACTGGCGGCCACGGCGCGCTGAATCAACCATGAGGGCATCTGCGCGACACCCAGCCCGGCAATGACTGCCTGAAGCTGTGCATCGACGTCGCCCAGCGCCAGCCGGTAGGGCACGTCGCGCCAGTGGGGCTGTCCATCTTCGGTGGTAAATAGCCAGGGTTTGGTTGTGCCATCCACACGCTCATAAAGAATGGCGGGATGGTTCAGCAGCGCTGCTTCATTTTCAGGACGGCCTTCCCGGGCCAGATAAGCGGGAGAGGCACAGAACTGCATCTTCTCGCGACCCATGTTACGCCAGCCCAGCGACGCGGGAAGGTCGGGTGCACCGCCGATCCGCACCGCCACATCCACGCCTTCCTCAAACAGGTCAACAAAGCGATCGGACAAACTCAGGCTCAGTGCCAGCTCTGGATTTTGCTGGCAGAAGGGCATCAGCAGCGGCATGACGTTGAGGCGGCCATAGGTGGTGGGCACCGCCAGACGCAGCCGGCCGGAAGGAATGGTGCGCTGAGCCGCCAGTACCGCCTCGGCTTCGGCCAGATCCTCCAGCACCCGCAGACAGGTCTGATAATAGGCGCTGCCCGCGTCGGTCAGATTCAGGCTACGCGTGGTGCGCTCCAGCAGCCGCGAGCCTAAGCGCGCTTCCAGTCGGCTGATGCTCTTGCTGACCGCCGAGCCGGTCACGTGCAGACGTTCAGCCGCGGCGGTAAAGCTGCCACACTCCACGCTGGCGACAAACGGGAGAATATCTTTAAGGCGATGATCGTGCATCGATTAGTGAACTCAGGTTGAGAATGCTGTGAATAAATGCCAGAGATAAGAACTGAATTCTCTATTAGGCTTAGCATTACGCAAAACGAGGAGAAATCAAATGAAAAAGCACGCTTTAATTGTGGGCATCAGCGGCGTTATTGGTCGCGCACTGGCAGATAAATTACAGCAGGAAGGCTGGCAGGTCAGTGGCCTGTCACGCGGACGTGGTGCCGTACCTGAAGGCGCAACCAGCCTGACAGCCGATCTGACCGATGCAGAGGCTGTCCGTGAAGCACTGAAAGAGGTAAAACCGGATGCGCTGTTTTTCAGCGTCTGGGCGCGTCAGGAAAATGAGAAAGAGAATATCCGCGTCAACGGCGGCATGGTTCGCAATGTGATTGAAGCACTCGGTGAACGCCTCAAAGGTTCGCACGTCGCGCTGGTGACCGGACTGAAGCACTATCTGGGTCCGTTTGAAGCCTACGGTAAAGGCGCCGTGCCGGTTACGCCGTTCCGTGAAGAGCAGGGGCGTCAGCCGGTCGATAACTTTTATTATGCGCAGGAAGATGAAGTGTTCGCGGGCGCAGATAAGTATGACTATCGCTGGAGCGTGCACCGTCCGCATACCATCATCGGCTATGCCGTAGGCAATGCGATGAACATGGGACAGACGCTGGCGGTTTATGCGACGCTGTGCAAAGAGAAGGGCTGGCCGTTTATCTTCCCGGGTTCGCCAGAGCAGTGGAATGGTGTCGCTGATATGACCGATGCGGGTCTGCTGGCCGAGCAATTGCATTGGGCGGCAACGTCACCAAACGCCGCTAATCAGGATTTCAACGCGGTAAATGGCGATGTGTTCCGCTGGAACTGGATGTGGCCAAAACTGGCTGACTATTTCGGTATCGAAGCTGCAGACTACCCGGCGAAGATGATGCCGCTGGAAGATCGCATGCAGGAAGCTGAGAGCGCATGGCGGGCAATAGCAGAGCAGCATCAGCTGCGTGAGGCCGATGTGACTAAGCTGGCCTCGTGGTGGCATACCGATGCCGACCTGGGTCGTCCGATGGAAGCCTTTACCGACATGAGTAAGAGCCGCAAAGCGGGCTTTACCGGCTATCGCAGTACGCTGGACTCCTTTACACAGCTGTTTGATAAGCTGAAAGCGGAAAAAGTCATCCCGAAATAAACCCAGCAGGCGCCGCATCAGGCGCCTGTTTCGTTTCTGGCAGATAGCTATACTCTGACACCTAATCAGTGAATGGAGGAGTGAATCCTATGGCGACATGTTTCATTATCGGGGCGGCAGGTAAGGTTGGCCAAAAGCTGACCCGTCAGCTGAGCAACAAAGGCCACACTGTCACGGCAATGCACCGCAAGCCGGAACAGGCTGAGTCCCTGCAGGCCGCAGGCGCTAAGCCTGTCGCGGGCGATATTCAGCAGCTGAGCGTGACGGCGCTGGCAGAGTTGATGGCCGGTCACGACGTGGCGGTCTTTACAGCGGGTGCGGGCGGTGCCGGTATCGCGCTGACCAATGCCATTGACGGTGAAGGGCTGAAGCTGGCGGTCGCCGCCGCAGAGCAGGCTGGCGTGTCACGCTTTATGCTGGTATCCGCTTTTCCGGATGCGGGCCGCGGTAAAACGCCGTCTGAGGGATTTGAGAACTATATGCGGGTGAAACGCCTGGCGGATGTGGAACTGGTGGCGAGCAAGCTGGAGTGGGTGATCCTGCGGCCTGGCACGCTGACCGATGAGGCTGGTACGGGTCGGGTGCATGCAGATCTGGCGATCCCCTATGGTGAGATCCCGCGCGAAGATGTGGCAGCGACGCTGGTCGGTCTGATTGAGAATCCGGCGATTAAGTATCAGATTATCGAACTCACCAAAGGTGAGGTGCAGATCGATATGGCGTTGCAGCGGTTGCAGCGCGGTTAACAGGGTCCGATAGCGGCGCTTTAGTTTACCTGGGAAGGTAGGGCTGGGTTCGCGCTTTGATCGAGGCTGCTCAGGAAACGCGGTCAGATCGGAAAGACGCAAAAGCCACCATCCATGGCACGCTCGGCCCGCGCCGTCCTGGCGCGGGCCGAGCGTGTTTCCTGCGCGTTAAGCTAAGGTGTTGCTGTCAGATTTATGCTGCTTTCATTGTCGCTATGCGCCGGGCTAAAAAGTTGCTGCTGGATTTATATTGCGTTGGGAGTCCGTTCCCTGCGCATGCTTACTCTTACAGCCATCCGGTCCTTAAATCTGTCAGTCCGCATTACAAAAAAGCCCCGAGACCGGGGCTTTTTTCTTATCTGACGCAGCTTTTACTTCACGCATTTCGCGCAGTGCGCGCGCTCAATGTGCTGGAAGAAGTCGTTACCTTTGTCATCGACCAGGATAAAGGCAGGGAAGTTCTCCACCTCGATTTTCCAGATCGCTTCCATTCCCAGCTCCGGATACTCCACGCATTCCAGACTTTTGATGCTCTGCTGCGCCAGCACCGCGGCCGGGCCACCGATGCTGCCCAGATAGAAGCCGCCATGTTTATGACAGGCATCCGTCACCTGCTGGCTGCGGTTGCCTTTTGCCAGCATGATTTTGCTGCCGCCGTGAGCCTGCAGCAGATCGACGTAGGAGTCCATGCGGCCTGCGGTGGTCGGGCCGAGTGAACCAGACGCATAACCTTCGGGCGTTTTGGCCGGACCGGCGTAATAGACCGGATGATCCTTTATGTACTGCGGTAATCCTTCGCCGTTATCGATGCGCTCTTTGAGTTTGGCATGAGCAATGTCACGCGCCACGATAATGGTGCCGGTCAGTGACAGGCGGGTAGAGACCGGATACGCAGAAAGCTGCGCCAGAATCTGCTCCATTGGACGGTTAAGATCAACCTGCAACACCTCACCTTCACCCTGCTGACGCAGCGCTTCCGGGATCAGGCGACCTGGGTTGGCTTCCAGCTTTTCAATCCAGATACCTTCGCGGTTAATCTTCGCTTTAATATTACGGTCAGCCGAGCAGGAGACGCCCATGCCGATCGGGCATGACGCGCCGTGACGCGGCAGACGCACCACGCGGATGTCGTGCGCGAAATATTTGCCGCCAAACTGCGCGCCAAGGCCGAGCTGCTGCGCCGCTTCCAGCAGCTCCTGCTCAAGCTGAACGTCACGGAAAGCCTGACCGTGCTCGTTGCCTTCAGTCGGTAAGCCGTCGTAATAGTGCGTCGAGGCGAGCTTAACGGTTTTCAGGGTGCTTTCAGCCGAGGTGCCGCCGATAACAAACGCAATATGGTAAGGCGGGCAGGCTGCGGTGCCGAGGGTACGCATCTTATCCACCAGGTAATTTTTCAGCTTGCCGGGGCTCAGCAGCGCTTTGGTTTCCTGATAGAGATAGGTTTTGTTAGCGGAGCCGCCACCTTTGGCGATACAGAGGAATTTATACTCATCGCCATCGACGCTGTAGAGGTCGATCTGCGCCGGCAGGTTAGTGCCGGTGTTCACCTCTTTGTACATATCCAGCGCGGCATTCTGTGAATAGCGCAGGTTATCTTCGATGTAGGTGTTGTAGATACCCTGTGACAGCGCGGCCTCGTCGCCACCGCCGGTCCAGACGCGCTGGCCCTTTTTGCCCATGATGATCGCGGTGCCGGTATCCTGACAGGTCGGCAGCACGCCTTTGGCGGCAATTTCAGAGTTTCTTAAAAACTGCAGGGCGACATATTTGTCATTGTCGCTGGCTTCCGGGTCATTAAGGATAGAAGCCACCTGCTGCTGGTGGGCCGGACGCAGCATGAAAGAGGCGTCGTGGAACGCCTGCTGGCTCAGCAAGGTCAGCGCCTGCGGGTCGACTTTAAGGATCTCCTGACCCTCAAACTCGGCGACCGAGACATGCTCCCGAGTCAGCAAGTAGTATTCAGTATCTTCGTGGGACAGCGGAAAAGGGTTCTGATAGACAAAAGGTTTGTTCGACATTTTTTCTCACTTAATGACCGGCTGAACCTCCGCGGGCAGGCTGCGGGGCGCAACATCATAGGCGAATTCATTGTTTATTATGCTTCCCCGCTGCGGGTGCAGCGGGGAAGTGAAGGAATGGTATCTTATAACGCGTTGATCTGCATGTTGTATCCGTCAGAACATCCACACCATCCACGGATAAGCAATCACCATCATAGAGACCAGGAAGATGGCACCGAAGATGGTACCCAGACGCCAGTAATCTTTTGTCGGCAGATAACCGCTGCCGTAATAAATCGGGCTTGGGCCAGTACCGTAGGGCGTGATGATGCCCATCACACCCAGAGAGGTACACAGCATCAGGCAGAAGACTGGCATATTGATGCCCGGGATTGACGCTGCAATGGTCAGCATGGCCGGTAACAGGGCAGTAGTATGTGCCGTGGTACTGGCAAACAGGTAGTGGAGCAGGAAGAAGGCGATTAATAGCACCACGGCTGAAATCTGTGGGTCATAGCCCTGCAGCAGCATGCCTCCCTCTTTACCTAGCCAGGCGATGAAGCCGACGCGGGCCAGGCCATCAGCCAGCGCCACCAGCGTTGCGAACCAGGCGAACGTATTCCAGGCCGGCTTGTTGCTGGTAATGTCGTTCCAGTTCAGGACGCCGGTCCACAGCATCAGTACCACCACCAGCAGCGCAGCCATCGCAGGTTCAATCCACGAGGTGGCGAAGATCCACATCAGCAGGGCACAGACCACAAACACCAGCAGCAGGATTTCATTGCGTGTCAGGCGGCCCAGTTTCTCCAGTTCAGCGATAGCCCATTTCGGCACTTCATCATTGATTTTGACTTCTGGCGGATAGAACCAGTAAGCCAGCAGCGGCATGGTCAGAATCAGCAGCACGCCCAGCGGCAGGAAGGCCAGGAACCACATACCCCATGAGATATCAAAACCGATGATGCTTTTCACCAGCGCCAGTGCCAGCAGGTTAGGTGCCAGCGCTGAGAGGAACATCGAACTGGTGATACAGGCTGCGGTGATCGCGACCCACATCAGATACGAACCGATCTTACGGGCGCTCGGGTCGTTGGGTTTAGAGCCGTAAAGCGGAGGCAGGTTAGCAATAATCGGATAGATAGTACCGCCACTGCGCGCGGTGTTTGAGGGGGTAAACGGTGCCAGAAGCAGGTCAGCGAAGGTAATGGCATAGCCCAGCGTCAGGCTGCGGCGACCCAGATATTTCACCAGAATCAGGGCCAGACGACGACCAAACTGCGTCTTGTCATACCCGGCGGCGAACATAAAGGCACCGAAGATGAGCCAGACCGTGGAGTTACCGAAACCGCTGACCGCCCACTTAAAGGACTCACTGGCGACTTTGAATTTCGGGTTAGCCAGTTCCTCCGGGCTGAAGAGGACAAACTGACTGAACAGCGCGATGGCCACGACGCCGGTCAGGCCGATAACGGCACCGGGCAGCGGCTCAAAGATCAATCCGACAATCACGCCGACAAAGATGGCGAAGAAGTGCCAGGCATAGGGTTCGAGACCGGCCGGTGTTGGCACCAGCAACAGCAACACAGCAACGATGACTGGCAGAGCCAGCATGATAGCTTTCTTTTTACCCGCCGCCGCAGGGGCAGCTTTAGGGGGTTCAGTTACAGCTGAGAGTGGTTTCATAGTATTTTATCTGCACGTTGAGAAGAATGCGATTTGCGCCCCGGACCTTCACTGATGACTTTCTTATTTATTCTTAATAGTGTGAATAAACCGCGATGCAATGATTTTATCAATCTGCTGCTGGACTATTGAGCAGCATTTTTAAATCCATGTAAATATGATGCGATTTTTGCAAATATAGATTTTGATCCAGATCAAAGAAATTTATTCATTATTCCCCCGTTTTTAACATTTATTTTTTATTTATATTTTTGACATCGACATTCTGACAGTTTTGTGAAGCTGATCGACAAATCCTGGGAAGGCCCCGGTCGACCCATTCATCTTAACACTATGATCATAAAGGTTAAATTATTTATGTAAATCAATGGTTGATTTTTAGTTACCCATGGTTAACAATTAATATAACTACACTTCCTGAATTCAGCAAATAAAAACTCTGAATCGTTTAAAAGTTAAAAAAGTAAATTTATCACTTATGAAAGCAAAGATAAGGGTATATTAGACGCATGACATCGGACCACTTAATAAAGCGATAATTTGCGTCCGCTAAAAAATTTCCAGACTTTTAAATCTTGGAGTTTATCGCAATGAAATCTCTCACCCCCATCCTTAATCCACTTACCCTGCCTGGCGGCGCTGTGTTAAAAAACCGACTGGTGATGGCCCCCATGACCACCTGTACCGGTTTTTATGACGGAACGGTCACCAGCGAACTGGTCGAGTATTACCGCGCACGTGCAGGCAGCATCGGAACTGTGATCGTTGAGTGCTGCTTTATTGATAACCGCGGCCCGGCGTTTCCGGGTGCCATTGCTATCGACAGTGACAACAAAATTCCTGGTCTGAAACGCATCGCGGACGCGATTAAATCGGAAGGCTCCACGGCCATTCTGCAGATCTATCACGGTGGCCGCATGGTCGAGCCGGAACTCATCGGCGGGAAAACACCGGTTGCGCCGAGCGCCATTGCCGCACCACGCGAAGGTGCCACTCAACCGCTGGCGCTGAGCGCTGAAGAAGTCGAAACCATGATCACCAAATTTGGTGATGCGGTGAACCGTGCTATTAAGGCCGGTTTCGACGGCGTCGAAATTCATGGTGCGAACACCTATCTGATTCAGCAGTTCTATTCTCCGAATTCTAACCAGCGCGATGACAAGTGGGGCGGCAGCCGCGATAACCGCGCGCGCTTCCCGCTGGAAGTGCTGGAAATCACTCACAAAATGGCGGAGCGCTTCGCCCATAACTCGTTCATCATCGGCTATCGCTTCTCGCCAGAAGAGATCGAAGTGCCCGGCATCCGCTTTGACGACACCCTCTATCTGCTGGAAAAACTGGCCGCGCGCGGACTCGATTATGTTCACTTCTCTGTCGGCCAGCTGCTGCGCCCGTCCATTGTCGATACGCAGGACCCGACGCCGCTGATCGAGAAATTCGTTGCGATGCGCTCGCCAGTGCTGGCAAAAGTGCCGGTGATTGGTGTCGGCGGCGTGGTGAATAAAGCCGACGCCGAACTGGCGCTGGAAAAAGGCTATGACCTGGTGGCCATTGGTAAAGCCTGTATCGCCTATCCGAACTGGGCTGACCGCATCATCAATAACGAACATCTCGAACTCTACATCGACAGCAATAAACGCGAAGAGCTGCAGATCCCGGAACCGCTGTGGCGCTTCTCGCTGGTCGACGCGATGATCCGCGACATGAGCGAATCGGGCCGTAAATACAAAGCGGGTGTTTATCAGGAGAAAGTGGAAGCCGAAGCGCTGAAGCTGAAAATCAACGTCACACTGGATACCGACCGTATTACCGACATCTCGCTGGTGCCGGACGATACGCTGGATGTGGACTTCACCACCACCTTTGAAAGCCTGCGTAACCGTATTCTGGTGGCGAACAGCCCACACGTTGATGCGATTACCGGCGCGACCACCCAGAGTGAAGCGCTGAAAAAAGCGGTTTCCCGTGCGCTGACCACCTCCAGCAAAGAGCATGTGATTGAAGAGGGCGGTAACCCTAATGCCCCACAGAATTACGATGTGGTGATTGTGGGCAGCGGCGGTGCCGGTCTGGCGGCGGCGATTCAGGCGCACGATGAAGGCGCACGTGTGGTTATCATCGAGAAGATGCCGACCATTGGCGGCAATACCATCAAAGCGTCTGTGGGTATGAACGCCGCCGAAACCCGTTTCCAGAAACTCAAAGGCATCGAAGACAGCAAAGAGCTGTTCTACGAGGAGACGCTCAAAGGCGGCCAGTTCAAAAACAACCCGGTATTGCTGCGCGAGTTTGTGGACCTGGCGCCTGAGGCGATTGAGTGGCTGGCGAATCACGGCATTGAACTGAATGACATCACTATTACCGGTGGGATGAGCATCGACCGTACTCACCGTCCGGCTGACCGTTCAGCGGTAGGTGGCTTCCTGATCAGCGGCCTGGTGAAAAATATCAACAGCCGCAACATCGAAGTGCTGCTGGAAACCTCTGTTGCAGAAATTCTTTATGAGAACGGTGCTGTAACGGGTGTGAAAGTGGTCGATGAATACAACGACAGCCGTATCCTTAACGCCAGAAGCGTCATTGTAGCGACCGGCGGATTCAGTGCGAACCGTGAGCTGGTGGTGAAATATCGCCCTGAACTTGATGGCTTTGTCACCACTAACCACAAAGGTGCGACCGGTAGCGGTATTGCGATGCTGGAGAAAATTGGTGCCGGAACGGTGGATATGGGGGAAATTCAGATTCACCCGACTGTTGAGCAGACCACGTCTTATCTGGTCTCTGAATCGATTCGCGGCGGCGGCGCTATCCTGGTCAGTCAGGCCGGCAAGCGTTTCTACAACGAGATGGAGACCCGCGACAAAGTCTCAGCGCAGATTATTGCCCTGCCAGAGAAGAGTGCCTGGATTGTGTTTGACGAGCAGGTGCGCATGAATAACAAAGCGGCTGACGAGTACATCGCCAAGGGCTTTGTGGTCAGCGCGCCAACCGTGGCGGAACTGGCGGTGAAACTCAACATGAGTGAGCATCACACGCTGGAAGCGACGCTGGCACGTTACAATAACTTCGTAATAATGCAGAAAGACGAAGACTTTGGTCGCCAGACCGCGCTGCGTCATCCGCTGAGCGAAGCGCCATTCTATGCGATTCGTGTTGCACCAGGCGTGCACCACACCATGGGCGGTGTCACCATTGATACCACCACCGCGGTGCTGGACAGCCAGAAACAGGTGATTAACGGTGCCTGGGCATGTGGCGAGGTGGTTGGCGGCATTCATGGCGCGAACCGTATTGGCGGTAACGCCGTTGCAGATATCATTATCTTCGGTATCCTGGCTGGCGGTAACGCCGCCGCCTACGCCCGACGTTAACGGCAGTCTCCGGCATCCGCATCCTGCGGGTGCCGGTTTTCCCCTTTAAAGCAGAGTCGCCTATGTTAACTGATGCGCGTGTCTATGCTTATTCCGCTGTATTAATGGGTTCGCCCATCCTGCTCAAACTCTTCGAAGACAACCAGACGCTGGCCAGGCAGGTTTTTCGCCTGATCAAACAGCAGGAGAATCTCTTCACGGTAAATCGCGCGGCGTCGGAAGTCATGGCGATTAACCACGCGGCAGGAGAGCATGCGGTGGTCGTCAGTCAGCCCGTGTTTGATGTGATCGCCTGTGCGCATGCGGTGAGCCTGTTGCCCGACAGCCTGTTTAATCTGGCCATCGGTCCGCTGGTGAAGTGCTGGAAAATTGGCTTTAAGGGCCACAGCGTTCCGTCAGAAGCCGATCTTCAGGCGCGCATGACGCTGATCAATCCACAGGACGTTATCCTTGATGCTGCCACCCGCAGCGTGAGGCTGGCACGGCCAGGAATGGAGATTGACCTGGGTGCCATCGCCAAGGGCTATATCGCCGACGTAGTCCAGGCTTTTTTGCGTCAGCAGCAGGTCAGCAGTGCGCTGATCAATCTGGGCGGCAACGTTCAGACGGTGGGCGCGCCACCAGAATCCGCGGGCTGGGCAATCGGTCTGAAAAAGCCGTTTGGTGAGGCCGATGCGCTGATCGGTGTCATCGGTGTGAACAACCGCTCGGTCGTGACGTCCGGTATCTATGAGCGCTACTTCGAGCTGGATGAGGTCTGTTATCACCACATCCTGAATCCACAGACCGGTTATCCGCTGGATAACGAGCTGCTGAGTGTAACTGTAATTTCCGATCGCTCGCTGGATGGCGACATCTATACGACGCTGCTGTACGGACTGGGCGTTGAAAAGGGCATCGCCTGCCTGACCGACAAACCGGGCATTGAAGCTATCTTTGTGACCCGTGACAGGCAGATAATCTGCTCGTCACAACGTCACTTTTCGTTTCAGTTACTCGACACGGACTACCGGCTGGTTCACTGACAGTATTGTTTGAGTAAGGTGTGATACTCCGGCTGCAGGCGATAGCGGTAAACCGGACGGCCCGTAACCCCATAATGAATGCTGGTGAACAGAATATTAATCTGCGCCAGCCAGATCAGGTATTTACGGCACGAGACGCGCGAGATATTGACTTCCGTCGCCAGTTCGTCGGTAGAAAATTCCGTGCCGGGATGGGCGTCGATCCACAGGCACAGTGTACGTAGCGTCTGCGGCGTTAACCCTTTCGGCAGGCGTTTCTGTTCGCTGGCACCAGGCGGATTACCATGCAACAGCTGATCAACGTCCGACTGCTGATAGAACTGATGATTATCCATGAGCGATTTTTTCTGACGCCAGCCGGTCAGCGCCTCTTCAAAGCGGGCAAACTGGAAAGGCTTAATCAGATAATCCACCACGCCATAGTTGAGCGAAGTCTTGATGGTGGCGGCATCCGCCGCTGATGAGATAATAATCACGTCAACTGGCCGCCCTGCGCTGCGCAGTTTCTGGCAGCAGATCGAGACCGTTTTCCTGCTGCATATAGATATCAAGCAGGATCAGATCAACCTGTGGTTCAGCCTCGGCCAGCCGCTCTTTGGCCTGCTGTAAGGTTGAGGCCGTGCCGCAGCAGGTGAAGCCAGGGATCTGCCCGATATAACAGCGATTCAGCTCGGCTACCATGGCGTCATCATCGACAACTAACACATTGATCATTGGGTAATCATTCCTCTCTCCCACGGAAGTTGCACTAAAAATTGGGTAAATACACCGGGTTCCGACTCGACACTAACGTTGCCGCCCAGGCTTTCGGTCTGCTGCTTAACCAGAAACAGTCCGACACCGCGATCGTCACCTTTTGACGAGACGCCGCGCTCAAAAATGGCGCTGAGCTGCGAGCTGTCGATACCTGGGCCGTCATCACTCACTTCACAGGCCAGCCAGCCATTCTGATAATGCAGCATGAGGTGAATTTCCCCTTCGGTTTCCGGGTCCAGCGCCTCCAGGGCATTTTCAATTAAATTGCCCAGCACGGTAATCAGAACCGCGCTCTGCTCCTCGCTGCCGCAGTCAGGCAGAAAACTCGCCTCATCGATAATCAGCTGATGACCTTCATCGGTTACCCGGTTGATTTTGCTGAGCAGGAAACCGGCAATGATCGGCGATTTGATCTTTTGCAGCAGCGAACCGATCTCCGTCTGATAGGCATTAGCGGTTTTCAGGATGTACTCTTCCATCTGTGCATAATTTTTCATATGCAGCAGGCCCAGAATCACATGCAGCTTGTTCATGAACTCATGAGACCGCTCACGTAACGCATCTACATAGTTTACCATGCCGTCCAGACGCTGCATCAGCTGGCTGATTTCGGTCTTATCCCTGAAGGTGGTTACCGCGCCGATAATGCGGTCACGACTGCGCACCGGAACGGTGTTGCTGATCAGGATGCGATTACCCAGCGTCAGCTCCTGATCGTGCCAGGCTTTGCCCGCATGCAGCGCATCCTGCTGATGACGGTGCATGACGCTCTCCTCAGCAATCAGATCACCGCTTAACGGCATCCTGCGGGTGGTCTCATGCAGTAGCTGCTGAGCCGCATGGTTAATCAGGCTGACGCGTGACTGATCATCGACCGCAATCACCCCTTCTTTAATGGAATTCAGGATCGCCTGGCGCTGTTCAAACAGGCTGGAGATTTCGTGCGGCTCCAGCCCCAGCAGTATGTTCTTGAGTCGCCTGACCAGAATCAGAATACCCAGCAGGCCAACCACACCGCCAAACAGGACGGTCCAGACGATATTCCAGCGGCTCTTCGCAATCTGAGCCGCCACATCATTCAGTGCAATGCCGATTGCCACCACGCCAATCTGCTGATGCTGGGCGTTATAAACCGGCGTAAAGACCCGCAGTGCCTCCACCAGCACCCCATGATTGACCGCGACATTTTCCCGGCCGCCGAGCGTCGGATAGATGTCATTGCCGACAAAATGTTTTCCGATCACCGCGGCATTCGGATGTGAAAAGCGGATGCCGTGCATATCCGTCACCACCACAAACAGCAGGCCGTTGCGTTTGCGCGCGGCTTCCGCCAGCGGCTGAATCTGGCTGCTGCCGTCTGGCAACAGTAACCCGCGCTGCACCTCCGGGCTGTCTGCCAGCGTTCGCGCCACCGCCATCGCTTTATCTTTAAGATGCGACTGCGCAAAGTTATCAATCTGAACGAAATAGAGCAGATGGACAGCGAGCAGCACGGTAACGATCACCGCAGTCATCATCAGGGTGGTCAGGGTACTGAGTTTCATGGGTCGTTTAGTCACGGCATGTCGGTTTTGTGGTTGGCTTGTCATCGATGTTCAGCACGGGTAGGGGATCGGCTTGAAACATACGCTAACTCACCGCATCAGTACAGTTTTAGCGGTCTGCGCGCGGGCGACAGAGCAATAACAATATTTGGGTTAGGGGATTGTATAATTCAAAGGACACCCTTAATGTGTGGTTAAAATATGTGAGCAATTCAGTAAGCCTTTTGTAATTAAATTAAGGCTAAATTGCTATTTTTAATTTTATAACTATTTTCACATTAACTCACAAATAACATTATTTTAAACTTTAAGGACTTTTTTTAACCAGTACCGTCCGAGCTGTCGATTAAAATGATGAATTCAAAGAAAGTAATCCCCACCCTTTCCCTCGCGGCCTTGTTAGTTTCTTCAGCCCTCCATGCTGAAACCTCACCAGAGAAAACCGACGTCCTGTTAATTGGCGGCGGCATTATGAGCGCCTCTATGGGCACCATGCTGGAAGAGCTGCAGCCTGGCTGGAAACAGATCATGGTCGAGAAGCTGGATGGCGTGGCGCTGGAATCCTCTAACGGCTGGAATAATGCCGGTACCGGTCACTCTGCCAACATGGAGCTGAACTATACGCCTGAGCGTAAAGACGGCTCGATTGACGTGTCCAAAGCGCTGGAAATCAACGAAGCCTTCATGGTCTCTCGCCAGTTCTGGAGTTCACAGATTAAAGAGGGCGTCATGCACGACCCGCGCTCTTTCATCAACTCAACGCCACACATGAGCTTTGTCTGGGGCGACAATGTTGACTTCCTGACCAAACGCTATGCGGCACTGCAGAAAACGGCGCTGTTCCAGGGGATGAAGTTCTCTACCGATCACAAACAGATCGCGCAGTGGGCACCGCTGGTGATGGAAGGCCGTGATCCACAGCAGAAAGTGGCCGCCACCTGGACGCCAGTCGGCACCGACGTTAACTACGGTGAAATTACCCGTCAGTTGATCGGCAGCCTGAAGAAGAATGACAACTTCCGTCTGGAAACCTCTTCTGAAGTTACCGATTTCAAACGTAACGGCGACAACTCCTGGCACGTCACGATTAAAGATGCCAAAAACGGCAACGAACGTGCGGTTGACGCAAAATATGTCTTTATCGGTGCAGGCGGCGGCGCGCTGAAATTACTGCAGAAAACCGGCATCCCGGAAGCCGATAACTATGCAGGCTTCCCGGTCGGTGGTTCATTCCTGGTCACCGAAAACAGTGCCATTGCCGATCGCCATCTGGCGAAAGTTTACGGCCAGGCTTCAACCGGTGCACCGCCGATGTCCGTTCCGCATCTGGATACCCGTTATCTGGATGGCAAACGCGTCGTGCTGTTTGGACCGTTTGCGACCTTCTCAACCAAGTTCCTGAAAAACGGTTCGCTGTTTGATCTGCTGAGCACCACCACTACCCATAACATCGTGCCAATGACCGATGTGGGTATGGATAACTTCGACCTGGTAAAATACCTGATTGGACAGGTGATGCTGAGTGATGAAGATCGCTTTGAGTCGCTGAAAGAGTACTACCCGGACGCGAAGAAAGAGGACTGGAAACTGATTCAGGCCGGTCAGCGTGTGCAGATTATCAAGAAAGATGCTGATAAAGGTGGCGTGCTGAAACTGGGTACAGAAATTGTGACCGATCAGCAGAAAACCGTGGCGGCTCTGCTGGGTGCTTCTCCTGGTGCATCAACCGCAGCGCCAATCTCTCTGAGCGTGATGCAGAAACTGTTCCCGGAAGAGTTCAAATCACCGGAATGGCAGGCGAAGATCCACAAAATGATCCCAGGTTACGGTCAGAAACTGAATGACAACGTGCCGTTGCTGCAGCAGGTCTGGAATGAGACCGCAGCGACCCTGCAACTGACCACGCCGCCCGTGATCAACATGGAAGGCAAAACCGCAGACGCGCCGGCAGCACAGCCTCAGCAGGCTGCGCCGTCAGCGAAACACGACATGGCGCTGTAACAGCAGTCTGACGTGAAAAAAGCCCGCCCAGGTTTACCTGCGCGGGCTTTTTTATTGCTTCGTTGTCAGTGTTACTCCGGCGTGTTACCGCGCCACTTGCCCCACGGATCTTCAGCGGGTGCCTGATCGGCTTCTTCAGCCGGTTCGTCGCGTGCTGCCGGTTGCGCGTTTAACGAGGCCAGATAAAGCGCTTCGACTTCAGCCCGCGCCCACGGCGTACGGCGTAAAAATTTCAGGCTCGATTTAACGCTGGGATCGCTTTTAAAGCAGTTAATGTTGATCCGTTTTGCCATTTCAGCCCAGCCATACTGCGCGACCAGACTGTTTATCTGCATCTCCAGTGTGATGCCGTGAAGAGGATCTTTTGAGGTGTGTGCGTTCATCATCTATCCGCCTGATTCATTCAATGCCGCACATCCTGACAACCGTAAAGCGGTTGTGCAAGGACTGAAGGTGAAAAAGAGCGTGTGGGGGGGTGTACCTGCAGATTTATGTGTCTGCGCTAACGCGACGGGCAGAAGTTTGCGCAGATCAGCAGCGATTGTGCTAATCATAAACGACTGATGATGCTTTAAAAAGGATCGCCTGTCATGTCTGCCCCTGCTGATAATCTGCTCTCCTCCGCCAGCCGAAAACGTGCTCTGCTTGCCGGTTCGGTCGGTAATTTCATTGAATGGTATGAGTTCGCGGTCTATGGCTTTCTGGCCACGGTGATTGCGCAGAACTTTTTCCGGCTGGAAGGCGAGTCTGCGCTGACCGGACTGCTGCTGACCTACGCGTCGTTCGCCATCGCTTTTTTCTTCCGTCCACTGGGTGCGATTGTTTTTGGCCGGATGGGCGATCGCATCGGGCGAAAACCCACACTGATTTTTGTATTAATTATGATGACGCTGGCGACAGCTGCCATCGGTCTGGTTCCGACTTATGCCCAACTGGGTATCCTGGCGCCGCTGATCGTGACCGGCCTGCGTATCCTGCAGGGCCTGTTCGCAGGAGGCGAGTATGGTGGGGCGGTGTCGCTGATGACCGAGTTTGCACCACGCGGAAAGCGCGGTCTGTATGGCGCGTGGCAATCCTTTACCGTGGCGCTGGGATTACTGGCGGGCGCAGGCATAGTGGCATTGCTCTCAGTGTTGCTGACGCCAGAGCAGATGCTGAGCTGGGGCTGGCGCATCCCATTCTTTATCGCACTGCCGCTGGGGGGGCTGGCACTCTGGCTGCGGGTGCAGATGGAAGAGACGCCCGCATTTGTTCAGCAGCAGGCACAGCCCCATGCAAAAGTGAACGCCAGCCTGGGCGACACGCTGAAAACGATTCTGCTCGGTATCTGCCGGCTGATGGTGTGGTCAGCGGCCGGTTACACCTGGCTGGTGATTATGCCGACTTATCTGCAGGCATCGCTGCACACCGGCTTTAACCAGGCACTGCTGATTGCGGTGATATCGAACCTCGGTTTTGCCGCCACCATCATCCCGGCCGGGATGCTGAGCGACAGGATTGGCCGCCGCGCCGTGATGGTCTCAGCTGCGGTGCTGCTGCTGGTGCTCTCTCTGCCGCTGTTAAACGTTTTGCAGGCAGAGAGTACCGGACTGCTGTTGAAAGCGCTGGTGGTCTTTATCGCAGGTGGCGTGGTCGGTTTGCTGGCAGGACCCGGCCCCGCGATGCTCGCCGAGATGTTTCCGACGCGGGTACGCTACACCGGGCTGGGGCTGGCTTATTCACTTTCCAATGCAGTCTTTTCCGGCTGCGCGGGACTAATCATCACCGGGCTGATTAAAGAGACCGGTAATCCCGATATTCCCGCCTGGTATGTGATGGCGACGGCGCTGGTGAGTATTGTGGCGCTGATGACGCTGAATAAAGATGATCATCTGCGACGGCTGGATGAGCCGCCGTCGCGCTAAGATCTGGATGGTGGTTTGAGCGGTAAAGGATAATCCGGCAGGCTGCCTGTGCATCAGGCAGCCCGTTAGCATGAACGCCCGTAAGGGGGCAGGCGTTGGTTATTCAGAACAGATTAGCGATCATGCGATGACGATAAACTGAAAACCTGATCACGCGAACGGACTTTATCAGCGTGGTTATCGGCAATGATAATCACAGCCGCCATAATCAGGCCCATAATAATGATGATTAATTTACGCAGCAGCATAAGTCATTACTCCTGTTGAATTACCTAACCCAGACGAACAGTCATTATTTTTGGTTAATCAGAGAGTTAATTTGAATATTGATCTATTATGGCTGAAAGATAAGCTTTATTTTTTGATCGCGATGCGGTTTATCAATATCAGATAAAATAAAAACGTTATGCGGGTTGAATATTAAACACGGGCTAAACAGGCTCATTAAATTCGCCGGTTACGCTTCCGTGCGTTTGGTCAATAAGAATTGAACATACAGGCGTACGCCGTGAGGGCATTGCTAAAAAAGAGATGCCGGAGACCGGAATCTGGCTGGCCGGCGGCGACGAGCTGATTCCGGTGCAGGCAATTTTCTACAAATGAGTTTAATGCGGTGCTGCTTTAACGTTGACTATTCCGGGATCGATAAGCGCAATAATTAAACCCAGCTCAACCTGCTCATCAATTAGCATATCAGCCGCTTCGTTTTTTGAATGTTATCCAGCATGCGCTCCAGCGCGTCGATGCGTGATTAGGGCACGGCATTATGCCAGACATTCAGGCCACTACGCTCGTGTACCTCGATTTTTGCACCGAATGAAGCAGCCAGTACAAGACCTGAGATGAAGAGGCCAGGTTACGGATCGGAGGGGGCAGGGATGAACAGGTCATCAACGCAAAGAGAGCGGCAGAAAAATAAAAAGGCGCCCGAAGGCGCCTCTGTGGTGTGAACCGATGTGATGAATTACACCAGCTGCTGTGCCGTTTTTTCCACCAGCGTCAGCAACACCTTGATATCTTCCAGCGTTACCGTTGGGTTCAGCAGGGTCATCTTCAGGCAGGTCACGCCATCATGCTCGGTCACACCGACGTTGGCGCGGCCTGACTCCAGCAGGGCATCCCCGATGCGCTGGTTCAGCAGGGCGATATCCGCACTGCTGAGGTGCGCCAGATGCGCCGGACGATAGCGGAACAGCACGCTGGCCAGTTGCGGTTTCATCACCAGCTCCAGAGCAGGCTGCTCTTCAACGTACTGTGCCACCTGCTGTGCCAGCGTCACACCGTGATCGATGATTTCGGCATACTGCTTCTGACCCAGCGCTTCCAGACCCATCCACAGTTTCAGTGCATCAAAACGACGGGTGGTCTGCAGCGATTTGGAGACCAGATTCGGCACGCCCTGTGCTTCATCAAACTCCGAGTTCAGATAGGCCGCCTGGTAGCGCATCAGCTCATAGTGACGCGCTTCCTTCAGCAGGAAGGCACCACAGCTAATGGTCTGGAAGAACTGCTTGTGGAAGTCCAGCGTAATGGAGTCGACCAGCTCAATGCCATCCAGATAGTCACGATACTTCTCTGACAGCAGCAGCGCGCCGCCCCAGGCCGCATCGACGTGCACCCAGATGTTCTCTTCCGCCGCCAGCGCCGCGATTTCACGCAGGGGATCGATTGCACCGGCATCGGTAGTTCCCGCCGTGGCAACGATCGCCAGAATGTTTTCGCCGTTAGCTTTGGATGCGGCCAGCTTCTGACGCAGATCATCCATATCCATGCGGGCAAACTGGTCACATTTCACCTGCGTGACGGACTGATAGCCCAGACCCAGCAGCGCCATATTCTTCTGTACGGAGAAGTGCGCGTTCTCTGAGCAGAAGACTTTAATCTTCTTCAGATCGCCGGTTAAGCCATCCTGCTGAACAGAATGACCCTGACGCGCAAACCAGGCGTCACGCGCCAGCATCAGACCCATCAGGTTGCTCTGGGTGCCGCCGCTGGTGAAGACGCCCGCGTCGCCAGGCTGATAACCGACCTGGGTGCGCAGCCACTCAATCAGCTTCATCTCAATCAGGGTGGCAGACGGTGCCTGATCCCATGAATCCATGCTCTGGTTGGTGGCGTTGATCAGCACTTCCGCCGCCTGGCTGATGACCAGGCTTGGACAGTGCAGGTGCGCCACACATTGCGGGTGATGCACCGACAGGCTGTCTTTGAGGAAGTACTCAATGGCGCGTTCAATCGCGGCCTGGTTACCCAGGCCCTGAGGATTGAAGTCCAGCGTAATGCGCTCGCGCAGCTCTGCGACGGTTTTTCCCTGATACATCTCAGGTTGTTCCAGCCACTTAACGACGGCCGCGCTACTCTGGGCAATCGCCTGCTGGTAGGCCTCGGTACTCTGTGCTGAGGCCGCCAGAATCGGGTTTAACCGGGACATTGCATTCACTCCACTTAAACTGCTTTCACGCCAGCGGACAGCAGGGCGTTTTCAAATTTATCCATGAATACGTCCAGTTCTGCATCTGTGATCAGCAGGGAAGGCAGCAGACGTAATACGCTGCCGTGACGTCCGCCACGCTCCAGAATCAGGCCGTTCTCAAAACATTTTTTCTGTACCAGTGCAGACAGTTCGCCGTCAGCCGGGAAGCTGCCCATATGGTCAGCAGGTTCGTCGGGTTTCACCAGCTCAATGCCGATCATCAGACCCAGACCACGCACGTTGCCGATTACCGGGTAGCGCTGCTGCAGCTCGCCCAGTTTGCCTTTCAGCCATTCACCCTGTGCCGCAACTTTGTCAGCGATGTTGTTATCTTTCAGCAGCTTCAGCGTGGTCAGGCCGGTCGCCATCGCCAGCTGGTTGCCACGGAAGGTGCCGGTGTGGTGACCCGGAGACCAGGCGTCGAACTCTTTCTTAATGCCCAGTACCGCCAGTGGCAGACCGCCGCCGACCGCTTTGGACATTACGATGATGTCTGGTTCGATACCCGCGTGCTCAAAGGCGAAGAATTTACCGGTACGGGCAATACCCGCCTGGACTTCGTCGATGATCAGCAGAATGCCGTGCTCTTTGGTCACTTTGCGGATGCGCTGCAGCCACTCAGCCGGAGCCGGGTTAACCCCGCCTTCACCCTGAACTGCTTCAAGAATCACCGCCGCAGGTTTGCGAACGCCGCTTTCAACGTCATTGATCAGGTTTTCAAAGTAGTAAGTCAGTGCTTTCACGCCTGCTTCACCGCCAATGCCCAGCGGGCAGCGATAAAGGTGCGGATAAGGCATGAACTGCACTTCCGGCATCATGCCATCTACGGCTTCTTTCGGTGACAGGTTGCCGGTGACCGACAGCGCGCCGTGGGTCATACCGTGATACGCACCCGAGAAGCTGATGATCCCGGAACGACCGGTGTGCTTTTTCGCCAGTTTCAGCGCCGCTTCAACGGCATCTGCGCCGGACGGGCCGGTAAACTGCAGGCAGTACTCTTTGCCCTGACCCGGTAATAACGAGAGCAGGTACTCAGAGAACTCATCCTTTAACGGCGTAGTTAAATCGAGAGTATGTAACGGCAAGCCGCTGGTAATGACATGTTGAATGCTCTGCAGAACGTCTGGATGGTTATGACCCAACGCCAGCGTTCCGGCACCGGCAAGACAGTCGAGATACTGATTATTCTCGACGTCGGTGATCCAGACACCCTGAGCTTTCGCAATCGCGAACGGCAATTTGCGAGGATAACTTCGAACGTTTGATTCAAATTCAGCCTGACGGACTAAATAGGTTTCGTTGGTTGCGTTTAAGTTCTGTGCATTCAAACTATCAATACGGACTTTATCCGTCATCATATCTCTCCTACAACCGGGACGGGCGTAGCGTCACAGTTGAATAAATGAATTAAAATGGGTGGCTATGTGTAAAGCGCGGCCAATATAGGTGTTTTTCAGGTCCGACTCAATGATTAATTTTATCGTCAGATAACGGATTCTTTGTTATAGGAATCAATCAGTTGGTGGGTTTATGACCGCATGCATTATTGCCGCTACGCTAACGGCTTTCTAATAAATGGCGTAAAAACACCAGCTTACCCGGTTCACAAGGCGCTAAGTCAATGATAATAATCTGTGTAAACAGCTGTTTCCGGCAAAAAACGCTATCAAAAAGGCAGCTTTTCAGACGTAAAAAGCATAAGTCCGCTCAACTGACGAATACGCATTTATAGACGCTTAAAACTGCAGGCTAATTAAAATAATAAACCTTTATTTAACATTTAATTAATATATGGCGAAAGGTAAACCGTATTAACCGGGATTAACGGCATGGCCCCAGGGCAAATTCAACAAACTGGTCGAGGTCTGCCATAGCTTCGCGAGCTTTAGATTCTGAAGGATTGATCGTCAGCAAATCCGCATAGCCGTTCAGCATGGCGCTGATTTGCCTGGCGGTGCGGGGAACATCATCACACCGTAGTGTGCCGTCGGTGACGCCGTCACGGATAATCCCCTCCATTAGTGCCTGCCACACTTCAGTCATCTCTTCAGCCAGTGCAGCATATGCATCATTGTGCGCAGCCATCTGCCAGAAAGAGGCATAGAGCTGCCAGGTGGCATCCGGCGCACTCGGCAGATGGCTTTCAAACAGGGTATGCAGCCGCTGACGCGGTGTGAGCAAGGCCAGTGTGTCGGCAAAATTTTCAACATCGACCCGCATAAAGCGTTCCAGCGCCGCCAGGCAGAGTGTCTGCCAGTTGCTGAAGTAGTGGTAAATATGACTGCGTGAAATACCTACCGACTCGGTGAGTTCACGGGTGGTCACTTTTTCGATCCCTTTCTCAATAAACAGCACTATCGCTGCATCCAGGATTTTGGTTCTCAATACCTCAGCCGACTCTTTCATTATTCTCTCTATCATTGCCACGTTGACTTTGAGCAACCGCTCAAATAGACTGCTTTTTGTACTTGAGCAACCGCTCAAGAGTGACGCTATCAGAAAAAGAAACTATGTCTTCCTCAAAAACGATCCTGCCCGTTGCGGCTCCCCGCAGCGCTATTCTGACATTAAAAATGCTTGGCCGCCGCCATAGCCGCAAGCTATTCCTCACGCTGCTGCTGGTGGTGGCGGAAAACGTCATGTATCTGCTTTATCCGCTGCTGGCGGGCTTCGCTATCAACGCCATACTCTCCGGCAGGACCTGGCATGCGGTGCTCTATGCGGCGATGGTCTTTACCATGTGGGCTATCGGCGCAGCGCGGCGCAGTGTCGATACCCGGACTTTTGCCCGCATCTATGCTGAGCTGGCCGTGCCGGTGATTGTGGCACAGCGCAGCGAAAAACAGAGTGCGTCGACGATTGCTGCGCGGGTGGCGTTGTCTCGCGAGTTTGTCGACTTTTTCGAGAAGCATCTGCCGGTGCTGATTACTTCGCTGGCGTCGATGACCGGTGCGGCAGTGATGCTGCTGGCTATCGAGTTCTGGACCGGCGCAGGCTGTCTGGCGATCCTGCTCTTCTTCGCCTGTTTCCTGCCGGGATTTACCCGCAAGAACGATGCGCTGTTTGGCCGTCTTAACAACCGGCTGGAGAAAGAAGTGAGCTTTGTCAGCAACGCGAACGCCGCGTCACTGGGCCGCCACTATGGCGTGCTGGCCAGTCTGCGGATCCGCCTCTCGGATCGGGAAGCGTGCGGTTATCTGGCCATCGGTAGCGTGGCGGCACTGCTGTTTGCGGTCACTATCGCGCTAATGTCGGGCCGTGGCGGCACCAATGCGGGTCATATCTATTCGGTAATGACCTATATGTGGATGTTTGCCATGAGCCTGGATGATGGTCCTCAGTTGCTGGAGAAATATTCACAGCTCAAAGACATTGGCCGGCGGGTGAATACCGGTACGCACTGATTTTGACGATCTCTGCCACATTCCTGAAGCAACCGCCGGACTTTCCGGCGGCTGTTGAGATAAAGCGCCACAACCCGGCAAAACTACGACCGCGTTGACCTCTTTGGTGCAGGATTAATAATCCAGTTCGCCCGGCGTAAATGCCCTGAATGCGTTATCGGACGGCGTATAGCCCAGCACCTCACGCGTCTGCGTCAGATCAAACCGTTTAAAGCGGTTATCGGAAATGCCGTAACCAATAAAGAAAGTGATCTTCTCCGCTTCGACAGCGCCGGTCAGCAGTCTGACGGCATCATCCGGGCTCAGCCAGGCGCTGTAATCCCGTGCAGTGTGCTGGCTATTATCCAGTGCCGGTTCAAACGCCCCGATTCTCAGCGCCACGCAGCTCAGATCGTGCTGGCTGGCGTAGAAAGCGCAAAGTGCTTCCCCATAACATTTGGTGACGCCATACAGATTCGCAGGACAGACAGCCATGCCGGGATGTACCTGAATATCTGTCGGATAACCCTCGATAGTCTGCGCACTGCTGGCAAACACCAGACGACGACAGCGATGATCTGCGGCTGCCTTCAGTAACCAGGTGGTGGAGAGAATGTTTGCGGGCAGTAGATCGTCGAAGCTGGCCTGTGCATCAGGGATACCGGCGAGGTGGATAACGGTATCGACAGGTTCATCTGACAGTAAGTTCTCTGCCGCATCCGGTTGCGATAAATCCGCCGCGATAAACCGATGCGGGGCGGGGATCGCGTAGTCGGGCTGCCGCACATCCGTCAGGATAAAGCGGTAACGATCCTGGCTGGCTGCGAAGAAGGTCCGGCCGATGCGTCCGCTGGCGCCGGTAAGAAGGATCACTCTGGTCGTCATCTGCTGATTCCTGTTCAGTAACCTGTTAAATAAAGACGCGTTAATCGGTCAGTAAAGCAGACATCCCCGATCTAAGCCTGCCTGACCTCTCCGGATTGTGAGCTGGCTTAGCGCGAATCGCGCCAGACCCGCACAGGGGAAGCGTAATCCTGGAACAGCCTTAACTGTGCGTCAGATCACAAAATGGGTTGCTTAGCGCGGCCTCACTTTCTATAGTCAAGCCGCTTCATCCGGACGGGATAACGTTCTGCTTTCTCCCGCCGACTCACGTCAGCTTTTCAGTTCAGGTCATTGGGAATCCATTTTGTTAAGAAAAAATCATAAAACCGACGATGCCGGTTTTGTCCGCTGGGCATTACTCGCTCTGGCACTGGGCGGCTTTGGTATCGGAACCGGTGAGTTCATCATGATGGGCCTGCTGCCCGATGTTTCACGCTCTCTGACGATCACCGAACCGCAGGCGGGCAACGCTATCGCCAGTTACGCGCTGGGTGTGGTGGTGGGCGCACCGTTTATTGCCGTACTGGCAGCGCGGATGGCACGTAAATCGCTGCTGCTGATCCTGATGGCGCTGTTCAGCGTCGGCAATGTCGCCAGTGCGATGGCCGACAGCTATCACGGCCTGCTGGTGGCGCGCTTTCTGACCGGCCTGCCGCACGGGGCTTACTTTGGTGTTGCCTCACTGGTGGCAGCTTCACTGGTCCCGCTTGAACGGCGCGGTCGTGCGCTGGCGTCACTGATGCTGGGACTGACGGTGGCGACCCTGATTGGCGTACCGCTAGGCTCATGGATTGGGCAGCTATTCAGCTGGCACGTGGTGTTCACCTTTGTGGGCGCGGTTGGTCTCCTGACCTGCCTGCTGATTGGTCGCTACGTGCCTTACACGCCAGGCGATGCGGATGCACATCCGCTGCGTGAACTGGGTGCGCTGAAAAACACACAGGTGCTGCTGACCCTGCTGGTGGGCGCGGTAGGCTTTGGCGGCATGTTCGCGATCTTCAGTTATATCGCGCCGACGCTGATTAACATTGCTGGCATCTCCCCCTCGCTGATCCCCTGGGCGATGGTGGCGTTTGGGCTGGGAATGATCATCGGTAATCTGGTGGGGGGCCGTCTGGCTGATGGCCCGGTGCTGAATATTATTGGCTGGACGCTGTTATGGAACGTGCTGGTGATGCTGGCCTTCCCGGTGCTGGTTCAGCATGTGGCAACTGGCCTGCTGGCCACATTCCTGATCGGCACCTGCTCAGTGCTGCTGCCGTCACTGCAGATTCGCCTGATGGATGTCGCCAATGAGTCGCAAACCCTGGCAGCCGCGATGAACCATTCAGCGCTGAACATCGCCAATGCGATGGGCGCGTATCTGGGTGGCCTGACCGTGTCGCTGGGCTATGGCTGGATCTCCACCGCGTGGGTGGGTGTTGCGCTGGGCGTGGCCGGTCTGATGGTGTTTGTGATGACGGCGCGCCATGCTGCGCGTCAGCAGACGCAACTGGCCTGATATAAAAGAAGAGGGCGCAGCGATACCGATTATCGCTGCGCTTAATGTGTACAGCGCCGACGTATAACTTTTCCGCAGTGATTAACCGCAAGGCTTTTTACTGGCTGACCGTTTAATGAAAATTATCATTCTGAAAGCGCGGGAATTTAAAAAGGCTTGAAAAATCAATAATGGCGTTCCGGACGTCTGGATGTTAAAATTAAATTAAAATAATGTTTGCTAAAGTCGTTAAGGGATGGCTTAATGGCGACCTCGGTTTGGAACACAGACCTTATCAAAGCAGTTTTAGTAAAGCAGTCCTCAGTGCAAGCGATATCACAAGATACCCTTATTCATGAGTCTCCTCCTAAAAGCCTGGTAAGTTACCTTCTGAAAGACAGGCCATCTTCGCCACTTAGTGGCTCATAAATTAAGGAATTATCGATGTCTAATAAAATGACTGGTTTAGTAAAATGGTTTGACGCGGGTAAAGGTTTCGGTTTTATCTCTCCTCAGGACGGCAGCAAAGATGTATTCGTACATTTCTCTGCAATCCAGAGCAACGACTATAAAACTCTGGACGAAGGCCAGCAGGTCGAATTCACTATTGAAAACGGCGCTAAAGGTCCTTCAGCGGCAAACGTAGTCCCTATGTAAGCCTCTGTTATCAATAACGCTTACAATCGCGATGACGGCAATAGCCCGAGCAGATAAGCCTGAATTGATAATAAAAAAACCCGCCTTGTGCGGGTTTTTTGCGTTTATGTCTGGCTGAAAACTTTCGCGAAGTTTTTGCCCACAACAGCGTTTCGCGCGGGCCAGTATCAGACTGAGCCTGTTCACCTTAAGCTTGCGATCAGCCATTGCTGCAATTCTGTCAACTCCGCCTGTTGTGCCGGGAAATCGGCTATCAGCAGATTCAGGACCTGGTCCAGTGCATCGGGCCGGTATGTGACGTTCTGCATCCGCTGGGCCAGCGCTTCGAGCGGCGCGGGATTGAGGCTGTCGCTGAAAATCTGACAGCGGCTGATCACGCCGCGTTCGACATCGAAGTGAATCTCCACACCGCCCCAGATAAAACGCTGGTCCAGCAGATGCGAGAAGGCAGGTGCCTGACCGAAATTCCATGCCCAGCTACTCTGCTTTGCGAACTGCTCAGTGAATCCAGGCAGGTCGGGCAGGGCATCGGGAGAGATCATCTCCGGCTCACACTGCTCGCCGAAATGTGCAAAAAAGGCGTCTGTCACGGCTGAGCAGATAGCCTGATAGCTGATACCGGGCGTTAACTCCGTCAGATTAGCAACCCTGGCGCGCACTGACGTAATCCCTTTAGCCTGCAGTTTCTTCACATCAGGATTAAGGTAATCTGCCAGCCGGGAAAGATCGGCATCCATCAGAATAGTGCCGTGATGAAAACCACGATCCGGCGTTTCACGATACGCAGACCCGGAGATTTTGCGCAGTCCGTCAGCGGTGTTCACCACTAAATCGTTACGGCCGGACGCTTCCGCCGGAACACCCAGCGCGTTCAGTGCGTGCAGGATAATGGCAGTTGAAACGCTTTTATCGTACTCCGGCTTGCCGGCCATAAAGGTAAAACAGCAGTTACCGAGGTCGTGAAACACCGCGCCACCGCCGCTGCTGCGACGCGCCAGACGGATGCCATCTTCCGTCATGCGCCGGGTATTGCACTCTTTCCACGGGTTCTGCGCCCGTCCAATCACCACCGTTTCCGCATTCCGCCACAGGAACAGCACCCGCTGGGTGGCAGGCATCTGCCGGAAAATGCACTCTTCGACCGCCAGATTAAACCAGGGATCATTGGATTCAGATAACAGTAAACGCAGCGTGGACATCAGTAACTCCCGATCCTTATGAGAAGCGGCCCGTAAAGCAGGCAGAACGCAGAGTCTACCAGCACGGACGCGGACTCACATGCCTCTTCATGCCGTGATGCTGCGGCAAAAAAAGATAAAATGCCGTCTGCGGCGCAATCACGGCAGATTGCTGTAGAACATTGTGCCAGTATATTGTCTGAGTCTGCTGATTTTACTGCTTATTTTCCCCGATGAGATTAAAAAACTTATGAACGCGTCCGCTGGCATCGCGATGAAAATCACAGCTGCGTTGAGCTCAACGCTGATGCTGGCCTGTGTAAAAGGGCTGGATGGCGCAATACCGGTCGGCGAAGTGATATTTTTCCGCTCGCTGCTGGCACTGGTTCCACTGCTCATCTGGCTACGCGTTCAGGGCAGCGTGCTGGAGGGCATCCGCACCCGTAATATTCGCGGGCATTTTGTGCGCGGGCTGGCCGGAACCGGTGGTCTCTATTTCAGCTACCTGTCGCTGCTCTATATTTCCCTGACCGACGCTACCGCGATTAACTATGCCGCACCGCTATTTACCGTGCTGCTGGCGGCATTGCTGCTGCGTGAAAAAGTGCGCCACCATCGCTGGGTGGCGGTCTTTACCGGTTTCAGCGGCATTCTGGTGATGTTTTCCGGGCATCTTTCGCTGACGCAGTCGGCAGCATTCTCGCTCTCCGCGTCGGCGGGCATTCTGCTGGCGCTGATGGCAGCCTTCTGTACCGCCTGTGCACTGGTCCAGATTCGGTTTCTTAACGGCAAAGAGAAACCGGGCGCCATCGCCTTCTGGTTCGCCGTCACCACAGCGATAACGTCGCTGGTCACGCTGCCGGGCGGCTGGAAAGTGCCGCACGGTAATCAGGTAGCGCTACTGATAGGATGCGGGCTGCTGGGCGGAATCACGCAGATTCTGATGACCCTGAGCCTGCGGTACGCAGAAGCCTCCCTGCTGGCTCCGTTCGACTACACCACGCTGCTCTGGTCCGTCGCGGTGGGGTATCTGTTGCTGGGTAACCTGCCGACTACCACCACGGTCATCGGTGCGGTTCTGGTGGTGTGCGGCGGCCTCTATTCAGTGCTGTATGAGCGCTACCGCTTTCGTAAAGCGCGGGTAGCGGATATTACGACCTGAGCAGAGCACGCATCAGAATGCTGAATAACAAAAGGATAATAACGTACAGTTAACAATTTGTGAGCGCGGCGAAAGAATGAACGGTTGTAATCGATTACTTTTAAATCCGGCATAAAGTAATCGATTACTTATTCGTGAGGTTCTCATGATTGCAACGGTGCAGGAGAGTGCAGGTCAGCGGGTGCAGCATAAGCTGCTGGTGCCGCGTCTTTCACTGATGATGTTTATGCAGTTCTTTATCTGGGGCAGCTGGTCGGTAACGCTGGGGCTGGTGATGACCCGTCACAATATGCCGTTGCTGATTGGGGATGCGTTTTCGGCCGGGCCTATCGCGTCGATTCTCTCACCGTTTGTGCTCGGTATGCTGGTGGATCGCTTCTTTCCCTCGCAGAAAGTGATGGCCGTCATGAATCTGGCGGGCGCAGCGATTCTCTGGTTCGTGCCGCAGGCACTGATCGCAGAGAACGGCGCGTTGCTGATCGCCCTGTTATTTGGCTATACGCTCTGCTTTATGCCGACGCTGGCGCTCTCGAATAACATCGCCTTTCACAGTCTCGCCAGCAGTGAGAAGAGTTTCCCCATCGTCAGGGTCTTCGGCACTATCGGCTGGATCGTGGCGGGGATCTTTATCGGCGTGACCGGCATTGCAGACAGCGTGGCGGTGTTCCAGCTGGCGGCACTCTGTTCAGTCCTGCTGGCCATTTATAGCCTGACGTTGCCTCACACACCGGCACCGGCTAAAGGTTTACCGTTAAAAGTCCGCGATCTCTTCTGCGCCGACGCCTTCGCCTTGCTGCGGCTGCGGCATTTCATGGTCTTTGCACTGTGTGCCACCCTGATCTCCATTCCACTTGGCACCTACTACGCGTTTACTGCTTCCTGGCTGGCGGATGCCGGTATCCGCGAAGTCAGCACGCTAATGTCACTGGGGCAGATGTCTGAAATTGCCTTCATGCTGATCATCCCGCTGCTATTTCGTCGCCTGGGTGTGAAGTACATGCTGCTGATTGGGATGACGGCGTGGTTTGTCCGCTATGCCCTGTTTGCGCTGGGCATGAGTGATGAGACGCGCACGCTGATCTACCTCGGCATTCTGCTACATGGCATCTGCTATGACTTCTTCTTCGTGGTGGGCTTCATCTATACCGATCGGATTGCCGGTGAAAAGGTAAAAGGGCAGGCGCAGAGCATGGTGGTGATGTTCACCTACGGCATCGGCATGCTGCTGGGATCGCAAATCTCTGGCGCGCTCTACAACCATCTGGTTGCAGGTCACGTCAGCGCGCAGAGCTGGGCACTCTTCTGGTGGATCCCCGCCGTTGCCGCCGCGCTGATCGCGATTATTTTCTTCTTCTCGTTTAAATATCGTGATGAGGCGGTAGCAAAAACAGGAGTTACTAATGAAAACAGTTAAGGGACCGGGCATCTTCCTGTCGCAGTTCATCACCTCGCAGCCGCCATTTAATTCCCTGGCGGGTCTGGCGGAGTGGGCCGCCGCGCTGGGATACCGGGCGCTGCAGATCCCCTGTCACCAGCCCGCTATTTTCGACCTTGAGCAGGCAGCGGTCAGCCAGACCTATTGCGATGAGGTACGGGGATTGCTGGCCGGTTTTGGGCTGGAGATCAGCGAGCTGTCTACCCATCTCGAAGGGCAACTGGTTGCCGTTAACCCGGCCTATGACATGGCTTTTGATAATTTTGCCCCAGCGGCATTGCGCGGCGATCCCGTCCGGCGCACTGACTGGGCTATCGCCACCCTGAAAAAGGCGGCCGCGGCCTCTGAGAAGTTAGGTTTGCGCGCCCACGCCACCTTTTCCGGCTCACTCGCCTGGCCCTGGTTCTATCCCTGGCCGCCGCATCATGAAGCGCTGTTTGATGAGGCGTTTGCTGAGCTGGCAAGGCGCTGGCTACCGGTGATGGATGTATTTGACCAGCATGGCATTGACCTCTGCTATGAGATTCATCCCGGCGAAGACCTGCATGACGGTGTTACGTTTGAGCGTTTTCTGGCGGAGGTGAATCACCATCCGCGCTGCAATATTCTGTTCGACCCCAGCCATCTGCTGTTGCAACACATCGACTATCTGCAGTTTATCGACCTCTACCATCCGCGTATCAAAGCCTTTCACGTTAAGGATGCTGAATATCAGCTTAACGGACGCAGCGGCGTCTATGGCGGTTATCAGCCCTGGCTGGCACGGACCGGACGCTTTCGCTCGCCGGGCGATGGCCAGATCGACTTTGGTCGTATTTTCAGCAAGCTGGCACAGTATGACTATGATGGCTGGGCGGTGCTGGAGTGGGAGTGCTGCCTGAAAGAGGGCGAAACCGGGGCGCGTGAAGGTGCAGAGTTTATCCGTCGCCATATTATTCCCGTGGCTGACCGCGCGTTTGATGATTTTGCTTTAGCAGAGAACGCCCCATCGATACGCCACCAGCTGGGGCTGGATCGCGACGTCTGAGGTGGCCATGTGGATTCAGCGGATGAGCGGTGAGTCGGCTTTACACGCATTAAAACAGAAGGATCGTTATGTCTGTTCAGAAAATCGCCCGGATGGCGGGTGTTTCAGTTGCTACGGTTTCCCGGGTGTTGAATAACAGCGACAGCGTAAAACCAGCTAATCGCCAGAAAGTCCTGGCGGCCATCGAAGAAAGCCATTATCAGCCTAACCTGCTGGCACGCCAGCTACGCACGGCGCGCAGCGCGATGATTCTGGTGCTGGTTTCAGATATCTCCAACCCGTTCTGCGCCGAAGTGGTTAAAGGCATAGAGGCGCACGCCGAGAAAAATGGCTATCGCATCCTGCTGTGCAACTCGGGCGCGGAGATAGAACGTTCGCGATCCAGTCTGCAACTGCTTTCCGGCAAAATGGTGGATGGCATCATTACGATGGATGCCTTCAGCAAGCTGCCGGAGCTGAGCCAGCTGATAGGCGCGGCCCCCTGGGTTCAGTGTGCCGAACATGATGACACCGGGCAGGTCTCCTGCGTTGGTATTGATGATGACGTCGCTGCGCAGTCAGTGGTGCAGTTCCTTGCGGCACGGGGACGGCAGCGCATCGCGTTAATTAATCACGACCTCCGCTATCGATATGCCCGACTGCGTCAGCAGGGCTATACCCGCCAGATCAAAGAACAGCACCTGACCTGGGAAGCGATTGCCTACGCCAGCGAGTTAAGCTTCAGCGCCGGAAAAGCGGCGATGGAGCAGTTGCTGGCGGACAAAACCATTCCTGATGCGGTGTTTGCCGTGTCTGATACGCTTGCCGCTGGCGCCATGACGGCAATTCAGCAGGCGGGGTTGCGGATACCTGACGATATCGGCGTAGTAGGGTTTGACGGCAGCGAATTGGCTGAAATGGTATCGCCGCCACTGACCACCCTGGCGCAACCCTCAAAGGAAATAGGTCGCCGGGCCTGTGAACTGGTGTTGCAGAAAATCACCCGGCCCGATGCGCCTTCACAATGTGTGATCATGCAGGGTGAGCTGGTGGTGCGGTGCAGCAGCTGAAAGCATGACCCGCCAGCCTTTTCCCAATTTAACGACGCCTCTATTGTCCACTAAAAAGCGACAGTGATTGCCCGTTCACACCATTGTGTGACTCTCTTGTTTACTTATATGCTGTTTCCATCGAAGGGCATTCGCACTTCCCGAATCAACGAAGGGGCAGAATATGATTGAGCAAAGATTGTCAGAGCAACGCGGTGTGGGCGATCACGGCTGGCTGAATTCACGTCACACCTTCTCTTTTGCAAACTACTGGGACCCAAAACAGGCGGGCTTCTCTGATCTGCTGGTGATCAACGATGATCGCGTCGCTAAAGGGCGTGGTTTTGGTGCTCATCCGCACAGCAACATGGAGATTATCTCTTATGTGCTGGAAGGCGCGCTGGAGCACAAAGACTCAATGGGCACCGGCTCGGTGATTGTTCCCGGCGACGTGCAGTTGATGAGTGCGGGCAGTGGTGTGACCCACAGTGAGTTTAACCACTCTGGTACTGAGGGCGTGCATTTCCTGCAGATTTGGGTAGTTCCTGCTGAGAAGAACACGCCGCCAGGCTACCAGCAGATCTCCGTCACCGAAGCGGATAAACGCGGTAATTTGCGACTGATTATTTCGCCGGAAGGTGAAAACGGGGCATTACGGGTGCGCCAGGATATTCGCATCTATGCGGGACTGTTCCAGGGCGATGAGCAGCAGACGATCACGCTGCCGGACGACCGCTATGCGTATATTCATGTGGCGCGCGGCAGTGTCAGGGTAAATGGCCTGCAATTTAATGCCGGAGACGGTGCGCGGGTTCGCAATGAGAAAACGCTGTCGTTCAGTCACGGTGAAGGAGCGGAGGTGTTGTTATTCGATCTGCGTCCCAACGAAGTGAATCATCCAACCCGTTAAAATGAAAACTGCGCGGCTTTCACCGCGCAGTTTTTTTTGCATCACTGCGCGTTAAGAAACGCCAGCAGATCCTGGTTCAGTTGATCCTGATGCGTTACCGCGAAACCATGCGGCGCATTGTCATAAACCTTGAGTTCAGCACCCTCAATCATCTCCGCCGCCACTTTGCCGGTGGATTCAAACGGCACGATCTGGTCGTTGCTGCCATGGATCACCAGCGTTGGCACATTGACTTTCGCTACGTCGGCACGGAAATCGGTTTCCGCAAACGCGGTAACGCAGTCCACGGTACTTTTTAGCGAAGCCAGCAACGCGATATTCAGCGTCTGCGTCATCACGCCATCTGAAACAGTCTGCCCGGCGTTGGTGCCGTAGAACGGCGTGGCGAACTCTTTGATAAACTGCGCGCGATCTTTGAGCAGGCCATCACGAATCCCCTCGAATACCGACATATCGACACCCTGCGGGTAGTCTGCCGTTTTGCCAAAGATAGGCGTAACGGCACCGAGCAGCACCAGCGCCGCGACGCGATCGCTGCCGTAGCTGCCGATGTAGCGCGTAACGTCGCCGCCACCCATGGAGAAGCCCACCAGCGTCACGTTCTGCAGGTCAAGATGGGTGATCAAATCGTTAATATCTGAAGCAAAGGTATCGTAGTTATTGCCGGTCCAGGGCTGGTCAGAGCGGCCAAAGCCACGACGGTCAAACGCAATCACCCGATAGCCGTTATCGGCCAGGAATTTCATCTGGCTGTCCCACATGTCGGCATCCAGCGGCCAGCCGTGGCTGAATAATACAGGCTTACCGGTTCCCCAGTCCTTGAAGTAAATCTGTGTGCCGTCGGTCGTTTTAAAAGTGCTCATAGTATTGCCCTCTGTATGACGTGATAGATGAGAAGTTGGTACTGCGCCAGTTACACTGGCGCCACCAGATAGCGTACCTCGGGTGAGCGCTCGCCCTGATGAAAAGCGAAAACCCGCCGCTCTATTTTTTTGTCGTTGATGGTGTAGCGCTCTTTCTGACGCAGATGTTCGACCCAGGAACCGACCACAAACGTTTCAACGAAAATGCCGGGCTGCAGAATATCTTCATACAGTGACCAGTTGATGGCGCCACCGCGGCGTCTGACCCGCCGCATATCCTGCATGCAGACTGTAAAAGCATGTACATCATCAATAGTAATCCGGTATTCGTAATTCACCATAACCGGCCCGCGTTCGTGACGCATATCCAGCGCAGGCGCATTGACGCCGTCACCAATCATATCGAGATTGAGATCGGGATCCTGATCGAGCCGCCAGCGCCAGACGGTACTGCTGGCCAGTACCATGCCCAGCGCGGCGATGCAGAGCGACAGCGGAATGCCGAAGTGCGAGGCGAGCTGTCCCCAGAGGGCGCTGCCTGCGGTCATCGAACCAAAGAACACCGTCAGATAAACCGCCAGCGCACGCGCTTTCACCCACTTCGCGGCGCTGCGCTGTGCGCCAAGATTCAGCGTCGACAGCACCGCGATCCAGGCAAAGCCGGTGAAGAACTCAAACGCATTCAGAAGCCAGAAGTGCCGCACAAAGGCCAGCGCCAGCATAGTCAGGGCAAAGATCAGACTGGCAAGCACCATCAGGCGATCGGAACTCAGGCGACGACGCAGACGCGGCAGCAGGACGGCGCCAGTTATCGCGCCGACACCGATGCAGGCCAGCATAATGCCGTAGCCGCCAGGGCCGAGGCCGAGTTCACGACGCGCCACCAATGGCAGCAAAGCCCAGCCTGCGCTGCCAAACAGGAAGAACGCGAAGGTCCGCACAAGCACGTTACGCAACACTGGTGCCGCATGCACATAGCGCAGGCCGGCACGCACCGCCGGGAAGAAGTGCTCGGGCGGGAGGCGCTGCACGCTGGGTTCTGCTTTCCAGCGCCAGAGCACCCAGGTCACGCCCAGCACGGACAACGCATTGAGCAGGAAAACCATCCAGGGCCCGGTGAATGAGAGGATCAGGCCGCCCAGCGCCGGACCGATGGCGCGACTGATATTAATGCCGAGCGAGTTAAGGGCAATGGCTGGACCCAGTTCCTGTTTAGTCACCAGATCCGGCACGATCGCCTGGAAGGGCGGCGAACTCATGGCGGCACCCGCGCTCAGCAAAAAGGCAGCGCCCAGCAGTACTTCAGGGGTTACATGGCCGGTCCAGGCCAGCACCGTCAGCCCGGCCGCGGCGATAAAGGTCCAGAGCTGGGAAAACAGCAGATATTTGCGGCGGTCAACGATATCCGCCATTACGCCTGAGGGCAGCGCGAACAGAAACATCGGCAGGCTGCTGGCCGCCTGCACCAGCGCCACGGCCAGCGGGTCGGCACTCAGCGTCAGCATGCTCCAGTTCACACCCACATCGTTCATCCATGAACCGATATTGGAGACGACGGTGGCGATCCACAGCATGCGGAACACCGGCTGACGCAGCGGCTGTAGCGGTGAAACCTCACCCGTGGGCGTTGCCGCAGGCTGTTCCTGCTCGAGCTGGTGGATATCATTAACCTGTGCCATGACGAACCCCCTGATGTTTCACCGCGCCGATTCGCCAGCCGCCAGGCCCGGTCAGCGCCAGCGTGGTAAAGATAATGAGCAGCAGCCAGCCGAACTGGCCTTCCGCTAGTGACCAGCCAGGGTGTACCACCAGCATCGCGACCAGTAGCACCGCGATGATCGGCAGGCAGGCAATCCGGCTACCCCAGCCGAGAATAATAAAGATCGGGCAGATGACTTCTGCCACTATCGCTGGCAGCAGGCTCATCATCGGTCCCAGACCAAACGGGTCTTCTATACGCGTCAGTTCTTCGCTGAAATGCAGAATTTTCGGCAGCCCATGCACCTGCAACAGCAGCAGGCTGCCGGTCAGGCGCAGGAAGAACAGCCCCGCATTGATACGGGGCGACAGATCCCTAGCGTTATTCATGATTAAAACGCGAAGCAGCTGCAGCCGAGCGCGCCCCAGAAGGCGTTATCTTCGGCGACCGGTACACTGGAACCCCGGGCGATCTTATGCGAGTGTTGATGAACCCCGCACGGGCCGCTGCAGTGGTGGACGGCGGGCATCATGCCTGCACGGCTCTGCACAACTGGCGGGGCGCTGCGATAGTGACCCGGCACGTTTACCACTGGCGACCACTCAGGCAGGACCGGAATCGCGGGCGGTGCATCCGCGCTGAACGAACCGGCGGCATAGACAATATTGCCATCCACCACCGTCAGCACCGACTCAATGCCTTTAATTTCCTCTTCCGGCACGCTGAAGAAATCTTTGCTCAGCACGGCCAGATCCGCCAGAAGACCTACCTGAATCCGACCTTTTTTATTTTGTTCGCTGGAGAACCAGGCGCTGCCCTGTGTCCAGAGCATCAGCGCCGTTTCACGGTCAAGGCGGGCATTGACGTCATACATCTGCATGCCGCCCACGGTGCGACCAGAAACCAGCCAGTAGAGCGCGGTCCAGGGGTTGTAGCTGGCGACGCGGGTTGCGTCGGTGCCGAGTCCGACCGGGACGCCGGTTTCCAGCATTTTCTGTACCGGCGGGGTGTGGCGGGTGGCTTCAATGCCGTAGCGTTCAGCAAAGTATTCGCCCTGGAATGCCATGCGATGCTGCACCGCAATGCCACCGCCCAGCGCTTTGATACGATCGATATTGCGCTGAGTGACCGTTTCCGCGTGGTCAAAGAACCAGTGCAGACCATTAAACGGGATATCGCGGTTGACCTTCTCAAAGACATCCAGCATCCGGCTGATCGACTCGTCATAAGTTGCATGCAGACGGAAAGGCCAGCGATGTTCCACCAGATGACGCACCACGCGCTCCAGTTCGTCCTCCATGCCAGGCGCTAAGTCCGGACGTGGCTCCAGAAAATCTTCGAAGTCGGCGGCCGAGAACACCAGCATTTCGCCTGCGCCGTTGTGACGGAAATAGTCGCTGCCCTGGCCTGGCGTCAGCATGTCCGTCCACTTCTCAAAATCTTCCAGTTCATGACCCGGACGCTGCGTGAAGAGGTTGTAGGCGATACGCAGCGTCATCTGCTTTTTCTGATGCAGTTCAGCGATCACTTCGTAATCTTCGGGATAGTTCTGGAAGCCACCGCCCGCATCAATGGCGCTGGTCAGGCCCAGTCGATTCAGCTCGCGCATAAACTGGCGGGTCGAGTTGATCTGCTGTTCCAGCGGCAGTTTCGGGCCTTTCGCCAGCGTGGCGTAGAGGATCATCGCATTGGGACGGGCGATCAGCAGACCGGTGGGATTACCGTTACTGTCTCGCTGGATTTCACCACCCGGCGGGTTCGGCGTCTCTTTGGTATAGCCGACGACTTTCAGTGCGGCGCGGTTGAGCAGGGCGCGGTCATAAAGATGCAGCACGAAGACTGGCGTATCGGGGGCAGCCTCGTTGATCTCATCCAGCGTCGGCATCCGGCGCTCGGCAAACTGGAACTCGGTCCAGCCGCCTACCACACGCACCCACTGCGGTGACGGCGTGCGCAGCGCCTGCTCTTTCAGCATCCGCAGCGCATCGGCAACCGACGGAACGCCTTCCCATCGCAGTTCAAGGTTGTAGTTCAGACCACCACGAATCAGGTGCAGGTGTGAATCGTTCAGGCCCGGCACGGCGGTGTGACCTTTCAGATCGATCACTTTGGTGCCGTCACAGTGATACTCCATCGCCTCTGCCAGCGTACCTACCGCAACAAATTTGCCATCACGAATTGCCACGGCTTCTGCGACCGGATTGCTGCGGTCAACAGTATGAAATTTGCCATGGGTCAGTATCAGTTCTGCTTTACCCAGCGTAACCATAGATCCTCCTCAACGGGGTTGTCCGACTCAGCGCGGGACAGGAAGTGCCGCAATAAGCAGGGCACGAATAAGCCGGATTATGGTGAGCGGGCTGATGGGTCGTCTAGTTATACAGAGGGATACCTATACCTTCGTATAGTTATACGCAGAGATAATAGTTTGCCGTGTCACCTCGCCCTACACTGCGACCAGACAAGTCAGCAGCAGGATTAATAAACCTGTCCTGACCGTCTTTTTGCTCCGCGCCAGTTGGCGGAAATTCCGTTACTTAACCTCTATGGGTGAACGCATGTCCAACGCAAAGCTTGAAGTCCTCACGCCACATAACAGCCAGATTATCTTCATCGACCAGCAGCCGCAGATGGCCTTTGGCGTGCAGTCGATTGACCGCCAGGTGCTGAAAAACAACACCGTTGCGCTGGCGAAGGCGGCAAAAGTCTTCAACATCCCGACCATCATCACCACGGTCGAAACCGAAAGCTTCTCGGGTCACACTTATCCGGAACTGCTGGATGTCTTTCCTGGTCAGGACATTCTGGAGCGCAGCTCAATGAACTCCTGGGATGACCAGAAAGTGCGTGACGCGCTGGCAGCGAACGGCAAGAAAAAAGTGGTGGTGTCCGGTCTCTGGACGGAAGTGTGCAACAATAGCTTTGCCCTGTGCGCGATGCTGGAAGGCGACTACGAAATCTATATGGTGGCCGACGCGTCAGGCGGCACCACCAAAGAAGCGCACGACTACGCAATGCAGCGCATGATTCAGGCGGGTGTCGTGCCGGTGACCTGGCAACAGGTGATGCTGGAGTGGCAGCGTGACTGGGCTAACCGTGACACTTACGATGCGGTGATGAATATTGCCAAAGAGCATTCAGGTGCCTATGGCATTGGTGTGGATTACGCCTACACCATGGTGCATAAAGCGCCATCACGTCAGAAAAGCGAACACCGTACTCTGGCACCGGTTCACGCGCCGGTCCGCTAAGGGTCGCTCTGCTGATCGGCACGCGCTGCCGGTCAGCAGACGGGCAGCACAGGAGTCCGGTCATGAATCCTTTACTTCTTTCCCTGGCAGCAGGGGTGTTGATTGGCCTGTTTTATGGCCTGCTTAAAGTACGTTCACCCGCTCCGCCCGCGATTGCGCTGGTGGGCCTGCTGGGAATGTTACTGGGCGGGGCGCTGATGCAGGCGGTTATTCCAGCAGCGCATGCGACCGTCCTTCAGCCGCTCAACGCTCAGCCTGAAACATACCTGTTGCGGACAAGCTGAACATGTTGAAATCCTACATCATTTCTCTCGCGGTGGGCCTGCTTGCCGGGGTAATCTATGCGCTGATTAACGTCAACTCTCCGGCTCCGCCGATTATTGCACTGGTGGGGCTGTTCGGTATGCTGGTGGGGGAACAGATCATTCCGCTGGCTAAGCGTCTGCTTCGCCGTCAGCCGGTGACGCTGAAGTGGTTTCGCCATGAGTGTGTGCCAAAAATCAGTGGGACATCGCCACCCGATGGCGATAACACCCCTTAAATCCTCGCGTACCGCTCAGTGAGGCGTTCCGGAGAATAACTGCATGGCGCTGTCACAGCGTATTATCATTGTTGATGATGAACGCGCGGTCCGCAGTGGACTGAGCAATCTGTTGCACTCAGACGGCTACCCGACGCGCTTATATGAGTCCGGTGAGGCGCTCCTGAGCGATGACAATGCCCTTTCAGAGGCGGGCTTGCTGATTATTGATGTCGGACTCAAGGGCATGTCCGGTTTTGAGCTATTTGTCCTCCTGAAACAGCAGACAGAGCTGCCCCCGGTCATCTTTATCTCAGCAGATCTGGAAGAAACAACACTGTGGTATGCCATCGCCCTGGGGGCGGTCACGTTTTTGCGAAAGCCCATTGATGTTGATACGCTGCTGACACTGATCCGTTGCGAGTTATCCAGGGGAGAAGCCCGCTGATGAGCATGCTTTCAGTTAATGTCCAGGAAGGTGACGACGCAGGGATCGCGATTGACCACTTCGACACGCTGACACCGCTGGCGCAGGATGGCTGCCTGCTCTGGATACTGGCGCGCTGCCACTCTGGTGAATCCCTGATTATCGCTACGGGTCAAAGTGACGAGGTCACCTTTCAGGCGACGCAGCGACTTAAAAATGAGCGTGCGCTGGCGGGCTATCTTTCACCGCGCTGGGCAATCACCGCCACCGGCACCACCCGTTATCACAATCGGTATGCCCTGATTTATCCTTGCTTTCCGTTTCGTACTCTGGCTCACAATCTCGCCACTCCACCTGAAAACATCGCCGACTTCCTGCAGGTGGCATTGCAGCTCTGCCACACGCTCGGTCAGGCGCATCATCAGGGTATCGTGCATGGGGATATCAAGCCGGGTCACTTTTTTGTCACTGACGATGAGCGCTTCCGCCTGGGCGGATTTGGACTGGCCTCGCTGGCAGCGCAGTCGGCGGACAAAACCAGCCTGCGCGCCTCAGGCGGTACGCTGGCCTATATGTCTCCTGAGCATACCGGTCGCACACCGCATCCCGTCAGCAGCCTCAGCGATCTCTACAGCCTGGGTGTGGTGCTGTATGAGTACCTGACCGGCAGACTGCCGTTTGGATCAGCAGAAGCGGGTGAAGCAGAGTGGATTCATCATCACATTGCTACCGCCCCCCGTCCCGCCGAACAGGTCAGAGAGGATGTGCCGCCGATGCTCTCGGTGATTCTGTTGCGCCTGCTGGCAAAGTCGCCCGCAGAGGGGTATCAGACCGTGCAGGGATTGATGGCCGATCTGCGCCGTTGTCAGGCAACCCTCTCAGCGGAAAACACCATTGCGCCGTTTACGCCCGGTTTGCAGGAGCGGTTCAGCAGCAGTTTCCGGCCCGAAACGCTGTTCACGCAGCATCCGCAGGCGCGCCTGTTACTGACCACGCTTGAGGCGGTCAACCGCAGCGGCACGCAGAGCCTGGTGATGCTGAGCGGTGCGCCCGGCTCCGGGAAGTCTGCCATTATCGCCTCCGCACTGAAAAACCTGCAGCACCGACAGATTCTGCTGGCCGCCAGCAAGGCCGATCAGCATTCGCCAGTCGCCCCCTATGCCTCAATCGCCTCCGCCTTTCGCACGGTCACGCTCTATCTGCTGGGTTTGTCCGCCCCGGAAGTCAGCAAATGGCGGGGGCGACTGTTGCGGTTACTGGGCGGGTATACCGATTTAGCCATTGAACTGGTACCCGAATTAAAACAGCTGCTGAATATCCGGACACTGTCGCCCGTGGTGCGCCATGCTCCGGACGCCCGCGAGCAGTTTAACCAGATGGCGTGTGCGCTGATTGAGGCTTTTGCCACGCCGGGTCGCCCGCTGGTGATGCTGATTGATGATGTTCACTGGGCAGATAATGCCACGCTGCAACTGCTGGAAACGCTGATTATTCGTAGTGAACATCTGCCTTTTATGCTGGTGCTCGCTTTCCGGGAGGGTGAATCAATGCCCTGTCCGATGATTGCCGGTTTTCTACTGCGGATCAGAGAATCCGCGGCGCGGGCCGTGGCGCTGACGCCACAGCCGCTCAGCGTGAAAAGTATCGGTCGCTGGCTGGCGGGGAGGCTGCATACCCGTCCCGGCGGCCATCGCGAACTGGCACAGATTATTTTCGACAAAACCGGCGGCAATCCACTCTCTGTGCAGGAGTTCTTTCGTCAGGCGGTGGACGATGGGGTCATTTACTTTCGTCAGAACCCGCTGAAATGGCATTACGACAGCCAGACACTGAGTACGCGTCAGTACACCGACAATGTGGCAACGCTGGTGCTGAATCAGCTGGTACGGATGCCGGAGATAACGCGGCAGCTGCTGGGCGATCTGGCCTGCCTGGGCGCCAGCGGCGAACTCTCCCTGATAAGTCATATCAGCGGAACCCCTGTTAAACGGCTTCAGCAGCAGCTTGAACCGGCAGTCAGTGGTCGTTTTATCACCCTGACGGGCGGTAACTACGCCTTTACCCACGATCGGGTTCACAACGCGGCATTTTCGCTGCCCGACCGCCGGCAGCAACAGCATCTTCATCAGCAGGCGGCGGCATGGCTGTCAGACGCGGTGGTGACGGCGGATAACGGTGAAACACTGTTCCGCGCGGTTTATCACATTGGCATGATTGCTGAACTGCCGCTGAGTGTCGCAGAGCGTGAGCGGTATTATCCGCTCTGTCTGCGCGCTGCACAGGGAGCGAAACGTGCGGGGGACTATCTCTCGGCGCTGCGCTATCTGCGCACCGCCCAGCGACTTAGCCAGCGGATGGTGACCGGCAATGACTTTATGCTGGGTCTTGATGAGGCGGAGTGCGAGTTTCTGCACGGTAATCTCAGCAACGCACAATCGCTCTGCACCCGACTGCTGCGTGAGCCGGGAACGCTCAGTGAAAAATCCAGGGCTGCCTGTCTCTCTGCTGAAATTCATATGCGCCAGTCTGACAATCATCTGGCACTGGAAACCGCACTCGCCTGGCTGGCGGTTTTTGGTGAGCATTTCAACCGTAATCCGAATGACGCGGAGATCGACGCCGAATGGCTGTCACTCAGAACGCGGATTGGCGACTCCCCGCAGACCGCTTTTTCACGGCTGCCGCTGAACAACAATGCCGAAACGGAGTCGGTGCTGAACCTGATGGCCAGCACAATTTTTGTTTCCGCCTACGACTGCCCGCAGCTGCATCTGATGCTGGTCTGCCGGATGCTGAAGATGACGCTGGACCAGGGCATGACAGGGGCTTCTGCGTTTGGCCTTGCCTGGTTCAGCGTGCTGACTGGCGACCGCTATCAGGCCTGGCAGTTTAGCTATGACTGTGGCCGGGTGGCGCGTGCGCTGGTGGAAGAGCATAACTTTATCCGCTACAAAGCACGCACGCTGCTGCCACTGGATCAGGTAGGGATCTGGACACAGCCGCTGGATGTCGCCGTGGAGTGTGCCCGCGAAAGCTTTCGCGTGGCGGTAATGCATGGCGACCGCTCTTTTGCCTGCCTCTCGCTGCGTCATCAGATCATGAACACGCTGACACGCGGCGACCACCTTGAGTCGGTGCTGACCTCCATTGAGCGTGGACTGGCGTTTACCCGCAAATCGTATTATCCCGACGTCGAGAACGTGCTCGTTATGCAGAAGCAACTGGTGATGCAACTGCGTAATAGCAATGGATTCAGGGCAGAGGATCGCGTCGCCTCTTTGCCGCTGGTAGCGGGCAGTGAGCCGGGGCCGATATCCGGCCCTAAAGCGATGGTGCGGTTCTGGGACGGTCTCTATCGGGGAATGGCGCATTTCTTTGCGGCTGAATACCGGGAGGCGCTGCGCTGTTTTGAGGATATTCGTCCGCTGATTAGCGCAGTGCCCGCTTATATCTATCTGATGGATTTTCATTTCTACAGCGCATTATCACTGAGTCACCAGCCTGAAGCGGCTGACAGCAATGTGCTGCGTGGCCATCTCGACAAGTTTGCTGACTGGGCTGACCTCAATCCTGGTCTGTTTGCAGACAAATATGCTCTGCTCAGGGCAGAGTGCGCGCGTCTGGCGGGCAACACGGGCGACGCTCTGAAGCAGTATGAACAGGCCATTCGTCTCTCCAGACAGGCGGGCTATCTGCACATCCATGCGCTGGCGAATCAGCTGGCGGGTCGCTGCTGCAAAGCCTTACAGCTGGACACCGCCGCAGATGCCTGGATTAAAGCGGCAATGGCAAGCTGGGAAAACTGGGGCGCGCAGGCAATGGTGCGCCAGCTGGAGCAGCGCTATCCGCATCTGTCCGCGCCGCTGCAAAACAGCGCACTGGCGACAATTCCGTTTACCCAGGATGCCGCATTCTATGACATGGAGAGCGTGCTGACCGCCGTGCGCGCCCTGACGGAGGAGATCAACCTTGATCGGTTGATACATACCCTGATGCGCATGCTGCTGGAGCGGGCCGGTGCTCAGCGCTGTCGGCTCATCCGGATTCTGGATGGCAATCTGCCGGAGACGCAGGCCTGGGCAGAGAGCATGGCAGAGGGGGTGCGTGTGCAGATTGTTAAAGAACGACCTCTCGCGTCCGACCTGCCTTTATCCGTGCTGTCAGCGGTGATCCGAACAGGCCAGGAGATACGCACCGGCAAACCGGAGGCGTTCAGTCCCTTCAGCCAGGATCCCTATCTGGTGGCTTCAGGCGCAGCGGTGTTGTGTGTCCCGATGTTCAGGCAGGCCAACATGGTCGGGGTGCTCTATCTGGAGAACCGCCTGATGCCCGACGCGTTTACTGCTGAGCACTCCCATATAGTAAAAACCCTGAGTGCGCAGGCGGCCGTTTCGCTGGAAAACGCACGGCTCTACGCAGAGCTGCTGGAGGAGAACACTCATCGGCGGCGGGTTGAGAAGCAGTTGCGAGCCAGTAAAACCTCGCTGATGCTCGGCGAGAAGATCAGCCATACCGGCACCTGGCGCTGGGAATTGACAGAGGACATGATGATGGTCTCTGAAGAATATGGTCGCATTCTTGGCCTGCCAGCTGAACAAAAAGGGCTGTCGATGGCTGACTTTCTCACCCGCGTTCATCCCGATGATCATGCGTGCATCAGTGAACTGGTCACGCTTAGCGTCAGCCAGGGGCGCAGTATGCAGGCTGAGTTCCGTATACTCAGGCCGGACGGGGAATGCCGCTATATTAAAGGCATCGGAGAACCGGTGGACAATTTCCCGGAGGTGAAAGAGTATTTCGGCACCATTTCGGATATCACTTTACAGCGTCAGGCAGAAGATAGCGCGCGTATGGCGCAGGCGGACCTGGCTCGGGTTAGCCGCGCCACCACCGTCGGGCAGCTTACTGCTTCCATCGCCCATGAGATTAACCAGCCTCTGATGTCAATCGTGGCTAACGCGGGTGCCAGCCTGCGCTGGTTAAAGCGTGAACCCTTGATGCTGGAAAATGCCAGCAGCAGTCTGAACGAGATCATTAAAGAGGGTAAACGTGCCGGAGAGATTATTCGCGGTCTGCAGGCGCTGACCCGCAATCATGAACCGAGCTTTGCGCCAGAAAACCTGCATCTGATTGCCCGTGATATTCTGGCGCTCTCCCGGATCGAGCTGGAACGGCGGGGCATTTCACTGGAACTGAAACTCAAGGCGGCCAGGGCAGATATTTTCTGCGACCGCGTTCAGATTCAGCAGGTGCTGCTCAATCTGGTCATTAATGCTATCGATGCCATGTCCGATGATTTACCGCGCGCGGCCCTGCTGCGCCTCACCTCAGAGAATCCCACGGCTGAAACGCTGCGCTTTGAGGTGCTGGATAGCGGTTGCGGATTGCCTGATGGCGTGCGTGACCGGATCTTTGAGTCGTTCTACACCACCAAGAAAAGCGGCATGGGCATGGGATTAACCATCAGTAAAGGGATCATCAAAAAGCACTGCGGAGAGTTAGGCGCAGAGAACCGGCCAGAAGGCGGCAGCCGTTTCTGGTTTACACTGCCACTGGAATAAGCGTGCGGGCCAGCTTTACATCGTGGCTTTAGCGACGGCGGGTATGATCAATATTGAGCCGCTCAGCCGCACGCACCAGATCGGTCAGCGAGCGCGCATGCATCTTCTCCATCACTCGCCGCTTGTGGACTTTAGCCGTAATTTCACTGACGCCCATTTCGGCAGCAATCTGCTTATTGAGCAGGCCACTAACCGCCAGCAGCATCACCTCGCTTTCACGCGGCGTCAGGGTCTGGTGCCGCTGGAATATTTCTCGCCGCTCCTCAGAGGCGGCCATATTCTGTTCAGCGATGCGCAACGCTTCCGCTACTGCCTGCAACATATGATCGGGATCAACCGGTTTAGTCAGAAACTCATAAGCGCCGGTTTTCATCGCACGCACTGTGACCGGAATGGTCCCGAAACCGGTTAAAAAGATGGTGGGGATCGTGTAACCGCGATCGAGCAAAGCCTGTGCGACATCGAATCCATCTGCGCCGGGAAGATTAATATCCAGAATCAGGCAACAGGGAAGGGGAGTGAATGCATGAGCCAGAAAATCATCTGCCGATGAAAACGTGATAACTGTGTAATCGTCGGCGGTGAGCAGATTACGTAATGCTGAAGTCACAGCAGCGTCGTCGTCAACAATATATACGATGGGATTCATAGGGACCTCATTCCAGCCAGAGTTTTACTGATAATTAAATTAAACATGACGCGTAAAGAGGCCCTGAACAGTGAGCCTCCGGCAGGGTTAACAGGATATTACCATAACAGTTATCATTATCATCTTATGATTAACAGCATGTTAAGAATCAGATAAATTACTGATAGATATGATTAAAACGTGAGCGTTATACTGTGGGCTGTGTGCCGTCATTCCGGTCTGCTGGGTATTGGACTATAAGCTGAGCGCCATATTTGTGTAATCAACAGAGCGCTCACTTGCGACCAGCAGAATAGTGATCGCCATACGCTGAAATAGTCCATAAAATTGCTCACCGGATTAAATCTGCCTCGCTTTTTTAATGGCGTAATAAGTTCGTGCCAGTGTGTAATTCATCTCTGGAATAAGCGGCACGGTAACTGACAATCAGTGGTTAACTCACTTCAGACTGAACAGCGCCGCAATTCACGCGATACACAACAAAAAGTCAGTTTATAGTTACAACATACATTTAACGGATAAATGTATCAGGGGTCAGGCAACAGAGTGATCATTGCTAAGCAGCATTCAGATCCCCTTTGTCATTATCACGAAGGTTTTGTCATAAAAAACCCCTGATTTCATCCGGTAAGAAGTCATTACATTTTAAAAAAGCCTTACCTGTCAGCGATTAACCTCAATAAGCGTAGCGGTATTCATGGCACGGCTGATAATCCTCACTAAGCTTGTGAAGTAACCGTTTAAATTTGGGGACATTTTCCAGCCCAGCGCTATTCGCCATGTCGTCATGAGGCTCATATGAGTGAAAATTACTGCACCATTCTTTTCAATGGTGAACGATTAGAAGGATTTGCTGATCAACCGCTTATCGATTTTCTGGATGCTCACGGGAAAAAACTGCCTCATGTCTGTTATCACCCGGCGTTAACGCCGCAACAAAGCTGTGATGTCTGCTGGGTCGATGCTAATGGCGAGCGTGTTCGCGGTTGTACGCTTCGTACTGAAGAGGGTTTGTCGGTCCGGAGTGAGGGCAGTGTGCTGAAAGCCGCGCAGCAGGAGGGTATGGATAGGCTGCTTAATCGTCATGAGCTTTACTGCACCGTCTGCGAACACAACACCGGCGACTGTACGCTGCATAACGCAGTAGCCGATATGCACATTCCGATTCAGTACTATCCTCATCAGCCCAAGCCTTACGCGAAAGATCACTCCAATCCGTTTTACACCTACGACCCTGACCAGTGCATCTTATGTGGTCGCTGTGTCGAGGCGTGCCAGAATGTAGAGGTCAACGAGACGCTCTCGATTGACTATACCCAGGCGCACCCACGCGTGTTGTGGGATGGCGGCACGGAAATCGCCGGCTCCAGTTGCGTCAGCTGTGGGCACTGCGTTACGGTCTGCCCGTGCAATGCACTGCTGGAAAAAACGATGCAGCCCGATGCGGGCCCGTTCACCGCGATGGATGAAGGGCTGAAGCGTCCGCTTATCGACTTTGTGAAAACGCTGGAAAACAGTATCGGCATGGAGCCAATTACCGGTGTGTCAAAAATTGACGTGGCGCTGCGCCAGTCTGAAATCAAACGCACCAAAACAGTCTGCACATATTGTGGCGTGGGCTGCAGCTTCGAAATCTGGACCCGCGATCGTCACATCCTGAAAATTCAGCCGGTCGCCGAAGCGCCAGCCAATGGTATTTCCACCTGTGTTAAAGGCAAGTTTGGCTGGGATTTCGTCAACAGCGCGGAACGCCTGACAACGCCGCTGATTCGCGAGAATGGCCGCTTCCGGCCTGCCAGCTGGGATGAAGCATTACAGCGGGTTGCCGATGGATTACGTGGTGTTGCGCAGAACTATGGCGGTGACGCAATAGGCTTTATTGGCTCCAGTAAAGCGAGTAACGAAGAAGCCTATCTCACCCAGAAAATCGCCCGTTTAATCTTCGGCACCAACAATGTCGATAACTCTTCACGCTATTGTCAGAACCCGGCCACAGAAGGGTTATTTCGGACTGTGGGCTACGGTGGCGATGCCGGAACAATAAAAGATCTGCAGGAAACCGATCTGATTGTGCTGGTCGGCAGTAACCTTTCCGAGAACCATCCGGTTATCGCTTCGCACATCAAACAGAGCCATAAACATCGCGGTCAGAAACTGCTGGTTGTCGATCCGCGTCGTCACGAAATGGCGGAACGGGCTGACTGCTATCTGCGCATCCGGCCAGGTAGCGATCTCGTCTGGGCCTCAGCGATGGCGAAATATATGTTCGATCACGGTTATGCCGATGACGCGTTTCTGTCACAGCGGGTTAATCAGGTCGAAGAGTACCGCGCCTCGCTCGATGCCTTTACGCTCGACTATGCCAGTAAGATCTGTGGCCTGAGCGAAGCCGAACTTACAGAGGCGGCGGAGATGATTGGCCAGGCGAGCAGCGCCTGCATATTGTGGGCGATGGGGATTACCCAGCACAGCCACGGTGCCGACACCAGCACGGCGCTGTCGAACCTGCTGCTGGTCACCGGCAACTATGGCCGGTCTGGCACCGGCGGATACCCGATGCGCGGACACAACAATGTGCAGGGCGCCAGCGACTTCGGCTGCCTGAGCAATCTCTATCCCGGCTATGAAAAAGTCACTGACGCGGCGGTGCGGGAGAAATGGGCGCGAGCATGGGGCGTCGCGCCTGAGGCACTCTCCGACCAGCCAGGCGCGGATAACTTCAAAATGGTGCAGGAGGCGGGTGAAGGTAAAATCCGCGCGATGTATATCACCGGCGAAGAGACCGCCTTTGCGGATGCTGACTCAGATTCTGTGCATGCCGCCTTCACCAAACTGGAATTTATGGTGGTTCAGGACATTTTCATGTCGCGCACGGCTGAGTTTGCCGATGTGGTGTTACCCGGCGCGCCCAGCGTGGAGAAAGAGGGGACGTTTGTGAACACCGAGCGACGCATCCAGCACTTCTCGCCCGCCATGAAACCCCTGGGCGACTGTCGTCCCGACTGGCAGATTTTCACCGAACTCGCCGCGCGCCTCGGTCACCCGTGGCATTACCCGAATCCGGGCGCGATCATGGCGGAAGCAGCGGGCATTGCAGATATTTTCGCCGGCGTAAGCTATGAGCAACTGGTCGGCTGGCAGTCGCAACTCTGGCCGGTCAATGCCGCAGGTGAAAGCACGCCGCGTCTCTACACGGAACGGTTTAATTTCCCGGATGGCAAAGCCCGGCTTTATCCGCTGAGCTGGCAGCCACCCGCCGAGCAGGAGGATGCAGAGTACAATCTCCTGCTGAATAACGGCAGGATGCTGGAGCATTTTCAGTCGATGAACCAGACCGGTCAGGGTGGCCGCATGATGTCGCTGTCACCTAATGCCTTTGTTGAGATCTCACCGGAACTGGCTGCCTCGCGCGCGCTGACGGAAGGAGAATGGGTGCGCATCACCTCACGGCGCGGCTCGCTGGATGTGCCGGTTGTTATCACCGAACGCGTGGCGGGCAACGTCATGTTTATGCCAATTCATCATGGTAAGGATGGCGTCAACGCGCTGACCGGCGAACATCACGATCCCGACGTCAACACACCGGCTTATAAAGAGCTTGCCGTGAACATGAAGCGAATCGAACGGCGGACGCAGCCCAATCCGTTGCCGTTACACAACTTCCGTTACGGCAGTCGGACCCCGCTGGATCACCTGCCGATTGAACAAAAATGGCAGCAGGCAGGCTACCGTGAACCGCCTGAACACGTAGACAAACCGGAGAAATTTTAATGGCAGAACGGATGAAATATCAGGTCACGCCGACACGTACTGAGCCAACCGCACGCGAAGCGATGGATGAGCTGATTGAAAATCTCCACCAGCACGGTTTTCTGCGGCTGGCGAACGATCTGGTTAAATCAAATAGCGAGGTGGCGAAAATCCTGGTTTCGGGCCTTAATCAGCCGGGTACGCAGAACGCGCTACAGAATCTCTCGCTACTGATGATGACGCTGGGCAGTGTGCCGCCAGAAAGTTTTAATCATCTGCTGTTGGCCGTTCGCGATGCCGCGATGGCCGTTAAACCGGCGCGCGATGAGGCCCGTCAGGAAAAAGCCGCGCCAGGCATCCGCGGCATCATCCGGTTGCTCAATGATGAAGATCTGTGGCGTGGACTGCGCCCGATCTTCGCCGCACTGGAGGTCTTCTCACAGCAGATTGACCGTGAAGAGCAGAAGCCGATTACCCGCTTCAGTGGCAAGCCCACACGGGAGTAGTTCAGCCTGCGTTCGTTCAGGATTGCGTGGGGGTGTAGATCAGATGACCGGCTACACCGCCCGCGCCGCCATCTTTTGGATGATTGATACCATCGGAGACCGGGACATCGGTGAAATCAAACGGCGAAACCCCCTCAAGGCAGGCGACATTCACCCCGAACTGATTGGGCTGTGAGCGGCTCTGATGAAAGGTGTAAATGCCGCAAACCGAACAGAAGTAGTGGCCCACCTCTTTGCTGTTGAATCGATATTCGGTGAGCTGCGCTTCACCCCGGATCAGCTCCACCTTTGTCGCAAATACCACCACCGCGCCGCGCATCCGGCAAAACGAACAGTTGCAGCGGCGCACCGTATTAAATCCATCCTTCAGCGTCACCCGGTACGCCACCGCGCCACAGTGGCATTGCGCTGTCATTTCATTTTGCATCCTGATCTCCTGTGTAGTGAAACCAACCAGCTTTCAGCCTACGCCAAAGCCTGGGATTTGGCAGCATCGGGTGCGGATTTGTCGACCATTAGTATAGCCAGGGCAGTGTGCATTTATCGGGTTCGCCTGCGACATGATTTATTTCATCACGCCGTATCAGACAGTAATAAGCATCATCTCTTCCGCTTCAAACGCCTCAAGCAGTTCTTTATCGAGCTTCTCTTCCACGACGAGCGTTGAGATTTCACGGCATTTCGCCACGCTGAATCGCGCTACTGCGGGGATTTTATCCGCTGTCAGCCCGACAATGACCTGATTGCTTTGCGCCATGGCGACTTTCTTGAATTCGCAATCCGCATAGTTAAAACCGGTCAGCCCGGCCTCCGGGCTCATGGCGCAGCCGCCAATAAACGCCTGATCAAACAGAATCCCCTGGATCTGGTTGATCGCGGTTTGCCCGACCGCGCCGCCGGTGCTCGTCTGTATCTGCCCGCCCAGCATAATTACCTCCGCAGCAGGATGGTTGATCAGTAGCGCAGCAATATCGGGCGCATTGGTGACGACGGTGATATTCAAATCTGGTGATAGCGCCTGTGCCAGCGCCAGATTGGTCGTACCGGCATCAACAAAGATGCAGCTATTGGCTTTCACCAGGCTGGCACAGCGCTGCGCAATCAGGGCTTTTGCTGCGTGATCGTGAGCTTTCCGGCTGACAAAGCTGCCCGCCTCCTGCAGCTGTAACACCGCACCGCCATAGACCTTTTTACATAAACCCTCTTTACTGAGTTCATGGAGATCGCGGCGGATAGTGTGCTCTGACACGGCCAGTTGCCTTGCAAGGTCAGCGCAGACCACACGTCCTTTGTCCTTCAATATCTCACGAATCAGCGCTTGTCGCTGCTGCGGGAAAGCTGCATAATCGAGCATATAAACCTCAAATAATTCAAAATCGAGCTATAGTGAGCATAATCGTTCACTGCCGGGCAGGGAGTCAATAGCGATCTCTCAGTCCTGTCAGCTCTTCACGACATCCCTCAAAGGAATGCAATGGCTAATAACGTCTCTTCCACACTGGCAACACGCATTATCTTTTTTATCGCTGGATTTATAACCGCGACCTGGGCGGTGATTGTGCCTTTCGCCCGCGGCAATACCGGCGTTAATGAGGCGCAACTCGGCACCTTGCTGCTTTGTCTTGGCGTCGGCGCGCTGATTGCGATGCCGGTGACGGGCTGGCTGACCAGCCGCTTTGGCTGCCGCCGGGTGATTCTGGTCGCTGTCGCGCTGGTCATCATCAGTACGCCATGGCTGTCGGTGCTCAGCGACCCGCTATTGCTGGCGCTGGCGTTGCTGGTTTTTGGCATCGGCATCGGCGTGACCGACTGCGCCATGAACATCCAGGCGATCCTGGTGGAGAAGCAGGCGGCGAAGCCTGTGATGTCTGGCTTTCACGGCATGTACAGTGTGGGCGGCATTGCCGGGGCGGGCTTTATGACGCTGCTGCTGGCGATGGGTTTTAGCGTGCTCACCGGCTGTTTGCTGGCGGTAGCGGCGGTGATTATCATGACGCTGGTCAGCGCACCGGGTTTACTGACCTACGCGAACCCCGCTGAAGGCCCGGTATTTGCTGTTCCGCGCGGCAGCGTACTGATTATCGGCATCATCTGCTTTGCCGTCTTCCTGACCGAAGGCACCGTGCTGGACTGGAGTGCTGTCTATCTGACCGACGTCCGGGCCATGCCGGCATCACTGGGCGGACTGGGCTATACCTGCTTTGCCATTGCGATGACCGTGGCGCGTCTGACCGGCGATCGCATCATTTCGTCGCTGGGTCGTCTGCCTGTAGTACTGGGTGGCGCACTGATTGCCGCCGCTGGCATGGCGATGGTGACCTTTATCGCCTCCTGGCCGCTGGCGTTGCTGGGCTACACCCTTGTCGGCGCAGGCTGCGCCAATATCGTGCCGGTAATGTTCTCTGCCGCCGGACGTCAGACGGTGATGCCGCAGGCGGTCGCCGTGCCTGCCATTACTACTCTGGGTTACCTGGGGGTACTGAGCGGGCCAGCCGTGATTGGCTACGTGGCGCATTACACGCATCTTGCTTTCTCGTTTTCACTGATTATGGCGCTGATGCTGATCGTCGGTGCGGTCTCTCTGACCCTGGATCTGGGCCGTAGCCGCGCAGGGGAAAATGCATAAAATTACCCAGTCCGCGCTCCTGACAGACTTTCATTGAACGGGGCGCGGAGTCATCTTCAGGAGGAACGGAAGCGGCCTGCCATTACTCTCCCAGCCTGACCCAGCGGCGGCCGGCCAGCACCGTCAGCGCCACGATGGTGATGCCCGCAGCCAGATGCATAGAAAAATCGATGGCGTGCAGATGGGTGTCATGACACAGCGACAGCAACATCGATGAGGTAAACGCACTGCCACAGCCGCTCAGCGCCAGACTGCGCGCGGGATAGAGTGAACGGGTGCGCTTCAGGGCGATCACGGACATCAGCATCATCGGCGCGCTGGCCGACAGCATAAACAGATAGCAATGTATCCCTTCACCAAAGCGGCTTGCGCCCGCAGACGTGGTTTCAGATGACATGTTGATCAGATTCAGCCCCAGCCACATCACTGCCAGCATCAGCGGCCAGCGCAGGCTGACTGGTTTTCTGCCGGCGATACTCAGCGTAAACGCAGCCGCCAGCGTGCTGCCCGCGATGACAAGAGAGAGCAGTACGGCGATAAATGCCAGCCATGCGCCAGGCTGACTCCAGTCAGTAAACCTGCTGTGAAACGCCCAGCTGGTCAGTGCGCCAAAAGGCAGAGCAAGCGCGATCCAGCCCGCAACGCGCCAGGCGGTGGGCCAGACGCGCTGCACCGGCTGCGCGGAGGCGCTGAGCTGATTAATTAACTGGTCATGATTTCTCATGATGACCCCGTCCATATTTACGAAGGTTGACCATTGCGCGATGCAACAGGGATTTAACGGCAGAAAGAGACTGATGGGTTTCAGCGGCTGCCTGCGCCAGGCTCTGCTCGCGCAGATGCACGGATTCGACGATCTCCCGCTGACGTAGCGGAAGGGTATCGAGATAGCCTGAGAGAATATCGGCATCGGCTGAGGCTTCTGCACTTTCAGCGGGCCGCTGCTGCAGCGCCTCATCATCCTGAACCTCCTGACGACGACCATGCTGGCGCAGCGTATCAATCGTTCGGGCAGAGGCGATAGCGGCTACCCATGGCAAGATCGGGCGCTGCGGATCGTAGGTATGCCGCACCCGATGGATTGCCAGCAGCGTTTCCTGAATCACATCCTCAACCAGCCCCTCGTCACGCATTTTTTTGCGCACCAGTGCCCGGATGGCCGGAACCATCGCTTTGAGTAACTGGTTATAGGCTGCTTTGTCGCCCGCCTGCGCCCGGGCCATTAAGGCTGGCCAGTGCTGTGCGCGTTGATCAGTGTCTGACATCATTTATCAGCAGGTCAGCACACTGTCGCCGTGTGCTGATACCGGAGCAGAACATCGTTTCATCAATCGTCTCAGGTTTTCTTTCCTTTTTCCGTTGCCTGATCCAGCGCTGAAATCACGATGCCTGGCGTCAGCACCTGCGGGAGTACCACGGGTTTGCCACCGTCAGCCGGGTAGACCACGTAGAGGGGTAATCCACCGCGTCCGAAATCGCTAAGCGCCTGTTCAACATCGGGATTGTATTTAGTCGAGTCCGCGACCATGTAAATGGTGCTGGTACGCGCCATGGCTGCTTTTACCGCTTGCGTCGACAGCGACGTGCGATCGTTGACCTGGCAGGTAATACACCAGGACGCGGTAAAGTTCACCAAGATGGGCTTGCCCTGGCCTTTGATTGCGTCAACATTCTGGGGCGACCAGGCCACCGCTGCAGCAGCCGGTGAGGTGGTTTCCGTCTCAGCTGGTCCCGTGGCAAAACTGTTGATATTCAACAACGGCACCACGACCAGCGCCAGAAAGAACGCGGTGGCAACATGCATTACCACATGACGCTGTCCCATCATACGGCGTTTCTGCGCCATGCCATACAGCCAGGCAGCAAAACTAAACAGTAAGCAGCAGGCCAGAATCGCGGCCAGTGCAGCCGATCCCGCCTGACGTTCCAGTACCCAGATCAGCCAGCCCACCGCACCCAGCATGGGAAACGCCAGACCCTGTTTTAAGGTGATCATCCAGGCGCCCGGTTTTGGCAATATTCTCGCCAGCACCGGGAAGAATGAGATCAGGGTAAAGGGCGCAGCAAAGCCCAGCGCCAGCGATATAAAGATCACCACACTCACCAGCGGAGGCTGAGTCAGGGCATATCCCACTGCGCTGGCCATGAAAGGTGCGCTACAGGGAGTGGCGACAATGATGGCCAGCGCGCCGGTCAGTGCTGAACCCACTAATCCTCCGCGATCGCCACCCACTTCGCCAACCCGCTGAATCGACAGTCCGACTTCAAACAGACCGAGCAAATTCAGTGCTGAACCCAGCATCACCAGAATCAGCGCTGCAATGACCAGCGGCGATTGCAGCTGAAATCCCCAGCCCACCGATGCACCACCCGCCCTGGCCAGCAGCAATACGGCGGTCAGGGCAACCATCGTCACCACGACGCCGAGCAAAAAGGCCAGGCCTTCTGCCCGGGCGTGGGAGGGTGATTCGTGGTGGCGGATCAGGCTCAGTGCTTTCAGTGAGATCACCGGAAACACGCAGGGCATGAGGTTCAGAATAATGCCGCCCAGGAAGGCGGCTGCAATCGCAGTCAGCATGGTGTACCTGCTCAGATGATGAAGTTATGCCGGATTGGCCTGACGATATTTTTTAACGGCATCCATCGCTTTCTGGATATGCGTATCAGGATTTTTATCGGTGAAGCTCAGCAGGATTTTGCCATCGGGCGCAATCACGTAAGAGGTCCGGTCTGAAAGCTTCTGACCTTTCATCTCCATGGTGCTCTTATATTCTTCGGCGACTTTGGCTCCCGGGTCGGCGGCTACGGTAAATTTGTCACGGCATTCAAGCTGCGAGAATTTAGCAATCTGATCGGTATTACCGGCGGTGACACCAATGACGGTCGCACCCTGTTTTTTGAATTCATCGGTCGCTTCAGCAAAGTCATGCGCTTCAAGCGTACAACCCGCACTGAACGCTGCCGGAAAGAAGTAAAGCACAACCGGGCCTTTCTTCAGCGCCTGCTGTAATGAAAAGGTGGTCGATTTGCCCGCCAGCGCGGCGTCGAGTTTAAAATCCGGGGCTTTTTCACCGACCTGTAACGCTGCAAAAGCGGATGTTGCCGGAACACTCAGTGCCAGCAGCGTAGCGACGGCAAGGGTTTTCAGGGTGTTTTTCATTGGCGTGACTCTCTCCATTAACGAGCAGACGGGGTTGTCTGACGTCTCATTTTTAAGGTTCGTTTAAAACGAGAAAAAGTTGCGCGGTTTTGAAATTTTTTTAACGATTTATTTAAGAGGACGTTAACCACAATTTTCAGGTGGTCATTGCATCATTTGCTGAATCGAGTGCAGCTCATGCGTCGTTGAGTCACAGATTGCATCGTGGTTATTCCTGATTAAGTAAAATTTATGTGATTTGAGCCGCAATAATTTTGCTAAAAAGCGCCGGTTTTCTGGCAGGTGAGCATCGTCACGTTTCTGTTCGGCTTCAGACAGTAAATTCCATTTATGGAATGAAAAAACGATTCAGCAAATGAGGCGAATGATGAAGATTAAACTGGCATTAACAGTACTGGCGGTTCTGGTATCAGGTTCAGCAGCGGCGAAAACCTGGGTGCTGACGAGTGCTGAACAGGGCACCGAGCAAGGAAACTGGAAGATTTCCAGCAATGAGCTGAAGTCTCAGGGCAAACCGTTCAGCATCGAACAGAAAGTCCTGCATGGCGGCAAGCAGGAAGGCAGTAAAATTCTGACGATCCGCAGTGAGGATGGCCTGACAATTGCGTTAAGTCCGACCCGCGGCATGAACTTACTGCATGTTGAGGGCTTTGGCACCCGCATGGGCTGGGATTCACCAGTGAAAGAGGTCGTCAATCCTGCCTACATCAATCTTGAGAGCCGCAACGGTCTGGGTTGGCTGGACGGCTTCAACGAGATGATGGTGCGCTGCGGCTACGAATGGACCGGTCATCCGGTCACCGATGAAGGACGAATCTATACGCTGCACGGTAAAGCGGGGAATACGCCGGTTTCCCAGCTGGAAGTTGAAGTGGCAGATGCGGCACCACACGAAATCCGTATTCGCGGCCTGATTAAAGAGAGCACCTTTAAAAAAGCTGATTTGCAGACCATGACCGAGCTGCGTTACGTGCCAGGCAGCAACAGTTTCAGCCTGCATGATGTGTTAACCAACCATGCCGACTATCCGCACGATTACCAGATCATCTATCACAGCAACTTCGGCCAGCCTATTCTGGAAGAGGGCGCACGCTTCATGGCACCGATGTCCGGCATCAGCCCGTTCAATGACTACGCGAAAGCCGGGCTAAAAGAGTGGCAGACCTATAAAGGTCCGACCAAAGATTTCGATGAGATGGTGTTCAACATCAAACCACTTTCTGACAGCAATCATCAGACCGTCGCTGCGGTGATAAATAAAGCGGGCAACAGCGGCGCATCCATTCAGTTCGATACGCGTCAGCTCCCGATGCTGACCTTATGGAAAAATACCGACACCCTGAAACAGGGCTACGTGACCGGCATCGAACCTGGTACCAGTTACGCCTATCCGGTCACCATTGAACGTGAACAAAAACGTGTGAAGCAACTGCAACCGGGCGCGAGCACGGCATTTGATCTGACGTACACCTTGCTGCACAGCAGCGAGCAGGTGAATGACGTTGAGAAACGCATTAAGGGCATTCAGGGCGAAACGAAGATTGATGTGAGCGAGACGCCAATAGCGAAAGAGTAACGACCCATCATAACCCCAGCTAAATTGTTGGGGTTTTTACTTTACAGGCCAGCGTTCCGTCACGGGATGACATCACAAATGCGAGAAAGTGGCAAAGATCTGCACAGGATACTGGCGATGCTATAAGGTCGCTGGGTTGGTCAACGCAAAGTTACACGCAGGTAAACATCCGGCAAACCTGTGGAAGGTTGTTAAGCCGGAAGTTGAAAGAGAAGAGTAACCCTGAAATACTAACAGTTAATAACTGATAGTAACTCAGCGGGAGAGGAATCATGCCAACCAGCGTAGCACTCAGTCCTTATTTCGAAGCGTTCATCCGCGAACAGATAGAAAGCGGGCGATATAACAACACCAGTGAAGTGATCCGTGCGGGCCTCAGGGCACTGGAAGAACGGGAGCAGCAGATGAAACTTGATGCTCTGCAAACAGCAGTCAGCGCAGGTATAAACAGCGGCGAAAGCAAAAACGCGGAAGAGGTATTTGGTCGCCTGTCGCAAAAATATCGGCGGCAGGCCGAAAGTGGTAAAGCGTAATGAAACTGGGTATTTCGCCTCTGGCAGAACAGGATATGGAGGCCATCGGTGATTATATCGCACAGGATAATCCGATGCGCGCGGTGAGTTTCATGGAAGAACTATACCAGCAATGCTTGCTGATAGCCGAGTCGCCGGTTATTTACAAAGAAAGACCGGAACTGGGACAGAGCGTCAGAAGTTGTACTTACGGGCGGTATCTCATCGTGTTCAGGGTGCTGGACACCGAAGTCCGTATAGAGAGGCTGCTACATGGTTCGCGGGATATTATCACGCTGTTCTCTGAACAGGAGACGCCGGGAAGCTCTCGCTGAGCAGGGTCCTCCCGTAAACGTCAGAGCGTGCCGTCCGTAGTAATTATCCAATAAATAATCCTGCAGATTAGTTGCGAGACAGCCTCCTGTGTCTGAAGTGAAAACCCGAAGGGGGGGGAATTGAGATTACTTAAGCTACCTGAATACATGTGCGATATGTTATTTAACATAAGATAGATTGTGCGCATTGTCTTGTGTCGGGGCAGACAGCCAGTATCTGTCCTGATCCAGGGGTATCTGACCGGTAAAGCTAACTGTCGAGGGATTCTGGCCCTAAGATGCGGACTGGCGTGCATTAGTGGCTTTCCGCACGCAGCAAATCTTTCTGCGCGGCTGGGGTACCCTTGCAGACACGCCATGATGTCATAGTCTGCCGTAAAAGGTCATACGCGCGGTTTCTGACAACTCAATACCCGGCTGCGTATTGTAAGCCAGCACGGCGAGCATCCGGGTGACCTCGCCTTCAGTTGGGGTCACGCGGTGCAGGGAATTACGGCCACGAAACAGCACCAGATCCCCGGCATCTATCTCCAGCGCGTCAACGGTCTGACGTTCTTCCAGCACTGCGTCGACACCGGCAAAGTTCATATCACCGGCATCGGCATCCCGCAGATCTTTCACATACTGAAACACGCCGCCCGCCAGCGGTTTCTGGACCAGTAAGGTGATAGCAAAGGAGGAGTTGTCGAAGTGCCAGCCCAGCTCCTGACCGTGAGGCGCATAGTGCAGGTTAATCGACGAAAGCTGATCGGCGTAGGGATAGAGCGCTTCCTCTCCCAGCACATCGCACAGGAAACGTTTAAACAGGTCATCGTTATAAAGCTGGCGCAGTGGCGAGTCGGCAGCGATAACATCATCCGTGATACAGCCTTTGGTGCTGAGCACATCCCGATTACGCGGATGATCCGCACTGAACGCCTCATCCGGCTTCATCAGATAGACATTGTGTTTACTACGGGTGTGATAGGCCAGATGACGCCGGGCATTGCCCTCTTCGATCATCGCCTCTAAAGCGTGTGGTTGTAAAAACTGACGCAGTACCAGCGCGCCGGAGTGGTTTAACTGCTCACGACAGCGCTGACGCCAGCCCTGGTCGGTCAGCGGATGAAGATCAAGACGAACAAGGGATTCAGACATAGCAACAGCTCTCATGATGGGCAGGTGTGATGTTATTCTACCTGTCGCCTGCCACGCTGCGTAACGATAAAAACTTACTGCCCTGATAAGGAAGAGTTAATGCCTGCCCAATTGCCAAGGTTGCCCAAAATCAGCGTCATTCAGTCCTTTAAAGTGGCCGCCGAACTGGGCAGCCTGGCAAAAGCCGCCGCCCAGCTGGCTTTAACCCCGGCGGCGGTCAGTCAGCAGATTCGCCAGCTGGAAGAGCAACTTGGCAGCGCGCTGTTTCTGCGCACGCAGAGCGGCGTGATGCTGACTGAAACCGGCAAAGAGTATCTGCGCTATGTCACCGAAGCCTTTGATATTTTGCACCTGGGTCAGCAAAACATCCGCCATGCGGCCAGCGCGCCAAAACTCACGGTTTACACATTACCGGCGCTGGCGTCCAAATGGCTGTTGCCCCAGCTGGCGAGCTGGCGCGACCATTGCCCGAATATCGATCTCTCGTTACACGGTACGCATTCTCAGGTCGATTTCACCGCGATGCACGCCGATTTTGTGATCTGCTTTGGTGAGGATCGTTACCCGCAGTCAGATAAGCTGAAGTTGTTTCATGATGACGTGCTGCCGGTGGCCAGCCCTGCTCTGTTACATCGTTTTACGCCGGAAACGATCTTAAGCCAGGCGCCTCTGATCCACCTCGACTGGGGCAATGAAGGCCGTTTTCTGCCTGACTGGCGAAGCTGGTTTCAGGCAAAAGGCATGGATGAACCGCTGCCGCAGCCCGCGTTCAGCTTCAATCTGACCTCGCTGGCGATTGATGCGGCTGTCGCGGGAGCTGGTGTGCTGCTGGGGCAGCGACGCCTTATTGCGGCGGAACTGGCGCGGGGCGATCTGGTGGTAGTGGATGATCTTTGCCTGCCGCTGAGCAAACCCTATTACCTTGTCTGGCCGCAACGCACGCTGAGTCAGCCTGGCAGTGAGGCGATGATCGGCTGGTTAAAAGAACTGGGCGCGCGGTGCTGATACCCAGCTGCTGTGATGGCCCGCCAGCACGTAGCCGCTGACGGGCGCAGCGGCAGATTGTTACTTAAGCATGACCTTATCCGGCTGGTCGGTTGTGATCGTCGTTACGCATTGTCTTCAACGATTACCACCACGCGTTGTCCTGCACGCACTGCGCTGCCTGGCTGGACGCTGACCTGCTGAATTATGCCGCTGCACGGAGCCAGAAGCGGGATCTCCATCTTCATCGATTCCAGCACCACAAGGATATCCCCTTCCCGCACCCGACTGCCCGCAGTCGCCTGCACCTGCCAGAGATTGCCGGATACCGGACTTTCAACCCCCTGCTCGCCCGGTTGCAGCGGTGCGTCACCGCCTTCATCCGCTACGTTTTCCTGACTGTCGAAATGGGCCTGGCCGCTGGCTATCCAGCGGTCACGTTCAGCATTGAATGCGCTTTGCTGATGCTCACGAAACTCGCCAATACTTTCCGCTTCACGCGTAAGGAATTCCTGATACGCCGCCAGCCTCAGCGTGCTGTGCTCAATGCGCAGCGGATAGCGACCCAGTGGAAAGTCGCGACGAATCTGCAGCAGTTCCTCAGCAGAGACCGGATAAAAACGGATCTGATCGAAAAAGCGCAGCAGCCAGGGTTTTCCGCCAAAATCGGCGACTTCGTGATATCGGTTCCACATCTGCAGCGTGCGGCCCACAAACTGATAGCCGCCCGGCCCCTCCATGCCATAAATACATAGATAAGCGCCGCCGATGCCAACTGAGTTTTCCGCCGTCCAGGTGCGGGCTGGGTTATATTTCGTCGTTACCAGCCGATGACGGGGATCCAGCGGTGTGGCAACCGGTGCGCCAAGATAAACATCGCCCAGCCCCATGACCAGATAACGGGCCTCAAACACGGTGTTCCAGACGGCCTGCTCATCTGGCAGGTCGTTTATCCGGCGAATAAACTCAAGATTACTCGGGCACCAGGGCGCGTCCGGACGCACGGTGGTCATATACTTTTCAATCGCCTTCTGACAGGCGGGATCGTCCCAGGAGAGCGGCAGATGGACTACGCGTGTGGGGACCTGAAGGTCGTCACTCATGCAGACCGTTTCCCATTCACCGCGCACCCACGCCAGCAGCACGTGTGGCGTCAGCGTCTCCGGCTGAAAGTGGATTTGCAGCGAGCGGATGCCCGGCGTGATATCAATAATGCCGTGGCGTGTTTGCGCTTCCAGCGCCTGCATTAACGCGTGAATGCGAAAACGCAACACCAGATCCAGCTCCGGCTCGCCTGCCTCCAGCAGCAGATGCGTATCGCCTGAAAGCCGCGCGACCAGACGTTTATCCGCTTCACCGCAGGTCATTATTATCGGCGACATCAGTGGCGCAGGCTCCCAGAGAATGCCCTGTGGCTGTAGCGTGGTCAGCTCAATACGCCGCCCCTCTGCCAGCCGCCGTGCCGTCGGGATATCTACCGGAACAAACTGCACTTTGTCACCGGCTTTCAGCTGGCCCAGTTGCCAGAGATCCGCTTCGATGACCGTCACCGGGCAGACAAACCCGCCGAGACTGGGACCATCGGGTCCCAGGATGACTGGCATATCACCGGTAAAGTCGACCGCGCCGATCGCGTACGGGTTGTCATGGATGTTTGAGGGGTGCAGTCCCGCTTCGCCGCCGCTGTCGCGTGTCCAGATCGGCTTTGGCCCAATCAGGCGCACGCCGGTTCGGCTGGAGTTAAAGTGCACTTCCCATTCTGTGGCAAAGAACGTCGCAATATAGTCCGGCGCAAAAAATTCCGGCGCACCGTGGGGACCATAAATCACGCGCAGCGTGCGGATTGTGGCGAGGTCTGTGCGCAGCGCCGTAGGCAGTTGTGTTCCGGCTGTGTTCGTAGCCCGCGGCGCGAGATGCAGCACATCACCGCTGCGCATCGCACGACCAGCGTGTCCGCCAAACTGACCGAGCGTAAAGGTACTTTTACTGCCTAAATAGTCCGGCACCTGAATACCACCGCTCAGGCAGAGATAACTTCTGACGCCTGCACCACGCATCGTGCCCAGCTTCAGTGTGGCGCCCGCCGGGATAGTAAATACGGCGTCCATTACCTGTTCAGCGCCGTCGAGCGTGACACTGAGCGGCGCACCGCAGACCACCGCCTGAATCTCCGTGTTAAATTTCAGGGTGGGCCCGTTCAGCGTGATTTCCAGCGCGGCGTCACTCTCGTCATTGCCCAGCAGACGGTTGCCTGAGCGCAGGGCGCGATCATCCATCGGCCCTGATGGCGGCACGCCCACCGCCCAGTATCCCAGTCGTCCGGGATAATCCTGCACGCTGGTCTGGGTGCCGGCACTCAATACCTCAACCGTTGCAGCCTGATAGCCGAGCTGCTCCAGGCAGCGTGTCCAGGGGTCGCCAGCGGTAAAAGGCGCAAAGGCTAAGATCTGCAACAGATAGAGGCGGTTGGTTTCAACGCCATAGAGGCGGGTTTCCGTCAGTGCCTGTGCCAGTGCGGCGATAGCTTTTTCGCGTGTGGGATGCCAGGCAATCACTTTGGCCAGCATCGGGTCGAAGAATGGCGGGACTTCGCACCCCGCTTCCACCCAGCGGTCGATGCGCAGGTTTTTACCGTCGGCCGCCGGGAAATGGACTTCAGTTAACAGTCCGGGTGAAGGCTGGAACTGCCGTCCCGGATCTTCCGCGTATATGCGCGCCTGCACGGCATGGCCCTGTGGATTCAGCGTGGCGGCTAATACGCTTAGCGGCGGAAGATCGCCTGCCGCCAGCTCAATCATCCACTGCACCAGATCCACGCCCCACACCTGCTCTGTCACACCATGTTCAACCTGCAGGCGGGTATTCACTTCAAGGAAATAGAACTGCTGTGATGCGCTGTCGTAAACAAATTCAACCGTTCCGGCGCTGCGATAGTTCACCGCTTTTCCCAGCGCGATAGCCGCCGCGCATAAAGCCTCCGCCATACCAGCTGGCAGATTCGGCGCTGGCGTCTCTTCGATCACTTTCTGATTACGTCGCTGAATCGAGCAGTCGCGCACGCCCAGCGCGATAACCTCGCCCTTTCCGTCACCAAAAATCTGCACTTCGAGATGACGGGCACTTTCGATATATTTTTCGAGAAACACCCCGGCGTCGCTGAAGTTGTTCTGGCCGAGTCGCTGTACGGTTTCAAACGCGTCGGACAGTTCATTTGCATCACCACAGACGCGCATCCCAATACCACCACCGCCCGCCGTGCTTTTCAGCATGACCGGATAGCCGACACGCTCTGCGGCGCGGCAGGCTTCGCTGACATCCGCCAGCAGCTCACTGCCCTCCAGCAATGGCACTTCTTCGGCCTTCGCCAGCGCGCGGGCCGTATGTTTCAGGCCAAAAGTCCGCAACTGCTGCGGTGTGGGGCCGACAAAAATCAGACCGGCAGCCTCGCACGCCTCAGCAAAGGCGGCATTTTCCGAAAGGAAACCGTAGCCAGGATGGATCGCTTTCGCCCCGCTCTGCTGCGCGGCGGCGATGATCTTTTCCGTCACCAGATAGGTTTGTGCAGCCGGGCCTTCGCCAAGGCTTAGCGCCACATCCGCCTCGCGGATATGTAAACTGCTCAGATCGGCTTCGGAGTAAACGGCGACCCCTTTCATCTGCATGGGCCGCAGCGTGCGCAGGATGCGACAGGCGATCGCGCCGCGATTGGCAATCAGTAAGGTATCAAACATAGGCGAACTCTCAGGGATGCGGGTCGTCCCGCAAAATTCGATATTCCCTGGGGCCGTCCCCGGGGCTGACCGGCACTTAAGCGGCGTGCGTCGGCGGAATGTTCAGAAGGTCAGTGCGCAAGGCCATATCAGTTCCACACCAGCACTTCGGCGGGTGTCGGATTCCAGCCATTACAGGGGTTATTCAGCTGCGGACAGTTGGAGATCAGCACCATTACGTTGCATTCAGCCACCAGGTCGACATATTTGCCGGGCGCAGATAAGCCGTCTTCAAAGGTCAGACCGCCTTCAGGCGTGACCGGAACGTTCATGAAAAAATTGATGTTGGCACCGATATCACGTTTGTGAAGGCGGCCATCGTGCAGGCAGGCACAGAGAAAGTTATCCCGACAGCTGTGCATGTAGCGCTTACCCTGGGCATAGCGCACGGTGTTGCTCTCCTGCGAGCAGGCTCCGCCCAGGGTATCGTGACGACCGCAGGTGTCGGCGACGATCGTCAGCAGCGGATTGCCGAGATTCGAATAGAGCACGCTGCCGGTGGTCAGATAGACGTTTCCCTGACGACGCAGCGTGCGCTGAGGATCGTAGCGTTCCCGCGGGTTATCGCTGTTGTAAAACAGGGTATCAATTGCCTGATTCCCTTCGAGGTCGAGCAGGCGCAGCGTCTGTCCTTTTTTGACTTCGAACAGCCACGGCTCGCCTGCCGGGATTACGTGGCGATAGACAGCATCTTCAGGACGACGATCAGAGTGGACAACGGTCATCGCAGCCTCCTTACAGGGCAAAAAGTTGAGTGTTGTGAAATGCACGCTGGTTTTCACCGCGATTAACGATCGCCTCGCTGACGGCCTGCATATCGTCGGCCTGATACCAGCTCAGCTGGACCGGACGGGGATGATAGTCAGTGGCCGGATCCTGCGGATGTGGCAGCACGGTCAGCACCATCAGCACATCCATGGGCGCGTAAAGCTCAACAAAATCCCCCTCGCGGCTGTTGTCCGCGCTGAACCCGAAGCGCCCCTGCTCATCAACCGTTACCTTGTTGAAAAAGTTGACGACCATCAGCAGGTCTTCCAGACCCAGATCCCATTTGCCCATCTCAACCAGCAGATTATCCACGCCGTTGCGATAGAAGCCGTTGCGCAGCTCCTGATAGCGACCGGCACCATACTTCTCCTGTGTTTCCGCCGCGTTGAGTACGCCGCCAAACGGGTCGTGCCAGCCGCAGCTGTCCGCAACAATCGCGGCCATCACGCGCCCCATATCGGAGTAGAAACAGTGGCCGGTGGTCAGGCGTGCGGTGTGCTGACCTTTCAGGGTATCCGGCAGATTCAGCCGTTCACTTTTCTCGTGCGGATTGAGCATCATCATGCTGACGTTCGCACCGCCCTCAATGTCGGTCAGGCGCAGGATCTGCCCTTTACGCAGAATCAGCGAGGTATGCGCGCCACCGGGCAGCGGCTCTTCGCGCACGCTCGGGGCTGAATGAAAAAGATCTGTCATTGAGCGGTCTCCTTTAAAGGGTAAATGTTGTTTCTGCTGCCGGTCGTCAGCTGCGACAGCCGCGTTTCATTAAGCGGGATGTCGTAAGTGATACGCGCACCCCACGCATTGGGGGCCTGCGGGTCGATGCGCACTTTGTCAAACACCAGCAGCCGGGTTCCCAGATTGAAGCCTTCGGCAAGGTCATGCGTGACCATAAACACCGTCATCCGGGTTTCGCTCCACAGCTGGAGCAGCAGCGCATGCATATCTTTGCGGATGCCGGGATCCAGCGCGCCAAACGGCTCATCCAGCAGCAGCACGCGTGGTTGCATCACAAACGCCTGCGCAATGGCCAGCCGCTGCTGCATTCCGCCGGAAAGCTGCGCCGGATATTTATCCAGCGAATGGCCCAGCCCGACTTTCTCCAGCATCTGTTTTGCCTGCTCACGGGCCTGGCGTTTCCGGGCGCCAGACAGCCGCCCGATAAAGGGTGACGCCGGAAGTTCGAGGCCAATGGTGACGTTATCCAGCACGTTGAGATGAGGGAAAACCGAGTAGCGTTGAAACACCACGCCACGGCTGCGATCCGGCTCTCCGGGCAGCTGCTCGCCATCCAGTGTGATCGTTCCCCGCGTTGGCTTCTCATGACCGAGCAGCAGGCGTAAAAACGTCGACTTACCGCAGCCGGACGCACCCACCAGCGAGCAGAACTCGCCCTCTTTCACCTGCAGATTGATGCGCTCCAGCACCACGTGGTCGCCATACTCCTGCCAGATATTTTTGATATCGATAAAACTCATTCCCGGCCTCCTTCCGCCCAGGGGAAAAAGGTTTTGTGCAGCTGACGCAGCGCGAGGTCCATCAGCCACGCCAGCAGCGTGATCCAGATGACATAAGGAATGATCACATCCATCGCCATATAGCGGCGGACGAGGAAGATGCGATAACCCAGCCCGGCAGTCGCGGAGATGGCTTCGGCGGAGATCAGAAAGAGCCATGCCGATCCCAGCAGCAGACGCAGCGACGTAATCAGCCGGGATAACAGCTGCGGCAGCACGACCCGCAGCACCACCGTCCAGCTGTTCGCACCCAGGGTTTGTGCTTTGATAAACAGCTCTGCGGGGATTTCCCGCGCCCGATGTTCCAGATCGCGTGCCAGCATCGGTGTGATGCCGATGACGATCAGCATCACTTTTGACAGCTCATCCAGCCCGAAGACGATAAACAGCATTGGCAGCAGCGCCAGCGGCGGGATCATCGACACCACGGTCATGAAGGGTGACAGCGCCGCGCGGGTCATCGGAAAGACGCCCGCAGCAATGCCGATGCACAAGCCAATTACCGAAGAGAGCGCCAGGCCAGTCAGCAGACGAGTTAAACTAATCCACGTATCCACCCACAGCAGATACTCCCCGCTGCGCTTGTCCGGCGTGAACGCCATCCGGTCGATGGCCGCGATCATCTGCGACAGGCCGGGCAGCAGTTTGTCGTGGGGATTGGCTTCCAGACGCACTGCCGAACTGATAAACCACGCGGCGATAAGCAACACAAACGGTAACAGCATCAGCGTCAGGCGCATTCCCTGCCGGGGATAGCGGTTGATGTGGCGCATAGCAATAACTCCTGAGTACGGTGATTACAGCTTGCCCGCAGCGGCCAGCTTCAGATAGCTGTCGTCAAAGCGCAGTTTGATGTTTGCGGTATCACCGACGGTGACGTTGCCCGGGAAGCGCATGCCGATGAAGTCAGCGCTTTGCGCGCCCTCACCCAGCAATCCTTTATCAAAGGAAAACGCAGCGACGCGCTGCATGGTTTTCGCCAGTTCAGGGGATGAGACAAAGGTCTGGGTTTCGGCTGGCGTCCAGAACAGGTGGGTGGTTTTCAGCTGTGCCTTATAACCGGTGAGGTCCGTACCGGAATCGGCCGCCATGGCACTAAGCGCCTGGGTGTCTCCGGCCTGCATCTTCGCGATCATCTCGAACCAGGCACCGGTCAGCGCCTTGCCGAGTGCGGGGTTATCTTTCAGGGTGTCGGTATTCACCACCATCATGTCAATCAGCTCACCCGGCACGGCCGATGAGCTGAACACTTCTGTCGTCTGCGGGGTCTTTTTGATGACCGAAAGCTGCGGGTTCCAGGCCACAGCCGCTTTTACGTTGCTGGTGCCGAACGCTGAGACAATATCGGCATCGGAGGTATTTACGACTTTAACGTCTTTTTCCTGCAGCCCGGCTTTCTCCAGCCCGCGGACCAGAAGATAGTGCGACACCGACAGCGCAGGCAGATAGACCGACATCCCTTTCAGATCGCTGAGCTTTTTATTTTCCCCTTTCAGGACTACGCCGTCGTTACCATCCGAATAGCTGCCGGTGATCAGCGCCGTGCTATCAATGCCGCCGGCTGCAGGAATGGTCAGGGCATCCATATTGGTCATAGTGCAGCCGTCGAACTGCCCGGCGGTGTACTGGTTGATCGACTCGATGTAGTCATTGAGCTGAGTGATGTGGATTTTAATGCCATATTTGCTGGCCCATTTATCAATGATCTTCTCATTGCTGATGGTGCCCCAGGGCATCCAGCCCGCGTAAATGGTCCAGCAGATGTTGAACTCTTTTTTGACGGCGGCGAAAGACGGCGCACTGACCAGCAGTGTCAGCGAAAGAATCAGCGTCAGGAGGAGGGATTTCTTCATGATTGACCTCTGGTTGGCACAAAAAAACGGGAGCAGCGCAGGACACCAGATGGTGCCGCTGTCTCCCGGGCTTTTGTCCCGCCGTGTAACCTCGCAGAGGTCGCCAGCTCTCGGACCAGACATTCACCTGCGTGAACCGGAACCCTAGCCAGCTATTTGCTATCAATGTGTCATACGCTGCTTACTGCTAAGACTTGAGCAAATGGCGTGCCAGAAATTAAAGTAAGTCATATCAGTAAGGTAGACGAGTTTTGGTACAGGAAGCACCGGGATGGTGAACCAGCAACGGGCATTGCACATAATCAGTGCTGTGGTGGGGAAGCTATGAGGGCGGCTGACGCTCTGTAGAATGTAAACGTAGAGTAAGAATTCAGGATAGACCTGGACAAGCAAAAGAATCCTTATCAGATCCTTTTGCTTGTGAGCATCTTAGCTGTTTATATGAATTTGAATCAGGCATATGGCGAATTTAGTCACTGTCAATTATTTGATTTCGCCGGTATCCCATTTCAACTGTCTCAAGAGATTTAAGCATATAGGGAGTGAAATCGACTTCCTTACCATCGACGAGGTTGATCATTGAGCCTGAAGCACAAAATGCAGCTTCGTCACGTATCAGGCAGAATGACAGACTTTTCTTTACCCCGTTTTGTTTTTCCTGCTTGGGGATATTGCTGTCGATAACCGCATAACCGCGAGCATTGACTGACTGGATATTATAGAGTTCTACAGGTTGCAACTCGCTCAAGTTTTTAATATCATAAACGTTCAGAGAAAGCCGGCTACTTTCTTTACTTAATGTGTAATTTTTCTTTTTCCATAATCCTTTATTTGTATCAAAGTACACTTTTTCAGGTAATACTCTTCCCGGCCCGTACCCATTATGCAGGACATCGGCAGAATACAGGCAAAACCAAGTATTAAATGGAGGTCGTTTTATTTTTAATGTTGCGTATTCCGGAGGGTGGAAATTTTTAAATGAAATGTTATCGCATGAACTATTTCCGCTGTTACTGGATATAACTTTGTAATAATTAACAAACCTGTCTTTGTTGAAAGCAGAGGGGATATGTATCTCTGGAGTAATAGAGCCCACAGATTTTTGTGCTAACAATGCCAGAGTTAGAAAAATTAAAAACCTTTCCATTACCCTCTCCTTAACTGATCTGATTCGGGTTTTTCGTTGACCGGGTTGTTATGGCTGTCCGGGAATTTCTGCTCAGTGAGAACAGCTATTGCACTGCCGTAGACGCAGCAGCGGGTATTATAACCGTTCAGCTCCCGATATTGATCGTTGTTTATCAGGCCCGGCAGGTTAACGGCGGCGCTGGCCTGCCAGACTGCCGGGCTGCGGTAGTCAATATTTCTAACATATTATTTCATCCGCTTTTCTGGCAATCCTATTTCAACTGTCTCAAGAGATTTGAGCATATAGGGAGTGAAATCAATCTCTTTGCCGTCGACGACATTAATCATTGAGCCAAAACCACAAAAAGCAGAATAGCTATGGTTTTGTATCAGGCAGAATGATAGCCTTTTCTTCACTCCTTTCTGCTTTTCCTCCAAGGGAATATTGCTGTCGATAACCGCATAGCCACGGGCATTGACTGACTGAATATTAAACAGCTTCAGAGGCTGTAACTCGCTCAGGCTTTTGATGCCATAAACATCCAGAGAACGCTGGGTTTCTTTTCTGTTTCGGTTATATTTTTTCTTTTTCCACCGATCCATTTTTTTATCAAGGTAGACCTTTTCAGCAAGCGATCTGTTTGGGCCATATCCGTCATTGATGACATCAACAGGAAACTGGCAAAGCCAGGATGCTGATGGCGGGTATTTATTATGCTCTATTGGGTGGAATAGTTTTAATGAAACAATTTCGCAGCTAGCTGTATTCGCCAGGTAGTTACCTCTGTGTAATGATAGCTGGTCGAAAGACAACTCACTGAATCTGTCTGGAATAGTTATTTCAGGCGTTATTTTCCCGGATGTAAAACACGGGATTGCCATCAGCAATAATAATTTCTTCATCAGCCTCTCCTTAGCTGGTCTGATTCGGGTTTTTCGTTGACAGGGTTGTTATGGCTGTCCGGGAATTTCTGCTCGGTGAAGACAGCTATTGCACTACCGTAAACACAGCAGCGGGTCTCAAAACCATTCAGCCCCTGATAATCAGTGTTGCTGACCTGGTTTGGCAGGTTAACGGCGGCGCTGGCCCGCCAGAAGGCCGGGCTGCGGTAGTAAATCTTTATCCCGCTCCGCCGGGGAGTGACGCTGCACCGCTCCAGCACATGTTCGGCATCCGCGTAGGGGGCCATATCCCTTGCCACCCAGTAAAACCCGGCGCTGCTGGCCGCCTCATGGAGGTCGCTGCTGACGTTATTCCTCCAGCGGATAATATTTTCCGGGACGTGGTTTTCGGTATCAGACAGATGATTGTCGGAGTAGCGAATAGGCCGGTATGAATACAGGCGTCGGTATTCATTTATCAGGATGTTTTTAATATTTTCAGGGCAGGTCCGTCCCCGGAAGCTGAAATAATCAAAGTAGTTCACCGGGCTGGTAAGCTGTAACAGGCCGCGCCCGTACCACGGGTAGTACCAGATGTTGTAGCGCCGGATGACCTGACGCGTGCGCGGGTCTGTTTCCGTATAGCGGTACCCTTCCTCCATCGATCCCAGCCAGCCCGTTTCCTGAATGCCGTTCCCCAGGAAGCAGGCGATGCGCAGCGGGGTGGTTATCAGGTATTTCTGCATCGTCCTGTTTATGTGCGTACGGATAGTGTCCGGGATGCTGCCAGCAGCATCCCGGTAATTTATGGCCTCCCAGCGGTAATCATTCCGCCCGGCCGCTCTTAATGCGTTCCGTGGAACAAGCTGCTTCAGCTCTGATTTGCTCAGCCAGCAGCATTTGCGAAAGTGGGTAATGAAGGCCACTGGATGGAAATGCCACAGCCTGCCGGTGCCGTGTTCACCGGTCTCGAAGCACAGCGCTGAGGCATGACTTTTCAGCCGTTCATAGTCTTCTTCAGACATGGCAGGAACATCGTCAGAGCCGGTTCTGAGCCAGGCATAGCGCTGGTCAAAGGTGGCAGCATTCCACTCCAACGGAAAATGGCAGACCAGACGGCTGCTCAGGTCGCCGAAATGCCCGCTGTCCTGCAATCCGGCGATAAGGGGAGAATTACACTGACTGTTGTTGTCCGTGTCATCGTCCACCATCCGCCACCCTGTCCAGTGCGGGAAGTCGGCATCGCTGAATTTTTTGATGTCAGGGGAAGCCAGATTGACCATGCCCGTTCCACCGGGGAACCTGACGGTACGCCATAACGGGGCATCAGCAGGCGTCAGGGTTTCATGTTCAGTGCTGATGACCCGCCCGAAACGGAGCAATTCGAGCCCGGCAGACGGATTCTGCGGGTACAGACGGCACGCTGTCCGGTACAGATTGTATTCATATTTAAGATATGTTTCGGCAATGGAATTGTCTGCCGGACTGGCATCTGCATTCACCAGCGGCTCCCCCACTGTGTCGAAACGTGCCGCCGTGGTGGTGTTCTGCCTGCGGGTTACCATCGTGCAGTCGCCTTTTTCGAAGGTCATGCTGACGAATAACGGTTCCGTGGTGGTATGAACTGAATTCAGGCGGTCCGTGTCCGGTGAGGCAGCGTCAGTCACCGATTCATAAAAGTGTGTACCGGGCGGCAGATAAAAATGGATATCGCCGTAAAGGGTGTCGGTTCTGCCGTCACGGGTGATATCGAGTTCAGGAGTGATGCGTCCGGTCAGCTTCAGCATGTTCTCGTTGTCACAGAACACCTCAAAGTGAAAGGCATTGGTTTCGCTGACCATACCACTTTGCCCGATACGGTCCTTGCGCCAGACTTTTGCTCCGGCTCTGATTGCCGGGTCCAGCCGGTCCATGAGATGCATGTACAGGGAGTAGTACACGACACGACAGTTTTCACCGATATCGGTCTGATGCTTTAGCAGGACATAACCGTCATCGGTTCTGCCATCATAATGCAGCGGAAAAGTATCACGTTTGTGTGTGGAAGACGGAGAACGAAAAGAAACAACTTCCCCATCCGCAATCGCGCGGACAAACTCAACGCGGTCATAGCCTTCCTCAGTGCGGTCGGTGTGGAGGACGTGCACGCCCCCGTGCCATGATGCGTGCCGGTTGAGCGGGAAATCCCGGTTGATATCCACGGGCATCATTCGGCTGACCCATGATACGTCACTTTCTCCGGCATTCCGCGGGCGAACAAATGGTGGGCTGATTATCATGCAGTTGACTTCCTGTCAGGTCTGAAATCCAAGAGGTCGCAGATTAACGCATTTTTAATTATACAAACGTTGATGACAGACAGGGAAAGCGGCAAATCATCATGATTCGCTCAGGATTTTATTGACCGTGGAGTAGAAAATGTCGAGCTGACGTGAGTCTTATCTGTAACAATTTGGTTTATCCTCGTCCTGCTTTCCCAAAATAATGCCCCAGACCGTGACGCGCATCACTTATCGCTATATAATCCAATGCATAACGATTTTCGAGGATAGTTAATGAAGCGCTTCTGGCAGGTATGCACACTCGGTTTACTGATATTTCTTCCGCTCTCTTCCCACGCCTCACGCCAGATCACCGACCAGATTGGCCGCCAGGTTACGATTCCTGACCACGTTGACCGCGTTGTTGTGCTTCAGCATCAGACGCTGAACCTGCTGGTGCAGATGAACGCCACCGATAAAATCGTCGGGGTGATGGCGAACTGGAAGCAGCAACTCGGCGACGGCTATGCCCGACTGGCCCCTGAGCTGAACCCTATGGCTACGCTTGGCGATCTGACGCACGTTGATCCGGAGAAGCTGGTGGCGCTGCATCCGCAGGTGGTGTTTGTCACCAACTATGCCCCGCATGAGATGATCGACAGTATTACCGCGCTGGGGATCCCTGTCGTGGCTATCTCGCTGCGTCATGGCCTGCCGGGTGAACAGGACAAAATGAATCCGACCCTCACTGATGAGGAAATGGCCTATGACAAAGGTCTGCGCGACGGCATTACGCTGATTGGCGAGATCTTCAATAAACCCGCTGAAGCGAAAGCGCTGATTGAGGCTACCGATCAGGGGCGCAAAATCGTCAGCGACCGGCTGAAAGATATTCCGGCGGAAAAACGTATTCGCGCCTATATGGCAAATCCGGAACTGACTACTTATGGTTCCGGGAAATATACCGGTCTGATGATGCAGCATGCGGGAGCGGTTAACGTTGCTGCGGCGACCGTGAAAGGATTTAAAACTGTGTCGATGGAGCAGGTGATCGCCTGGGATCCGCAGGTGATTTTTGTCCAGGATCGCTATCCTTCTGTCATCAATGAGATCAACAGTTCGCCGCAATGGCAGGCCATTGATGCAGTAAAAAATCATCGCGTTTATCTGATGCCTGACTACGCAAAAGCCTGGGGCTATCCGATGCCGGAAGCGATGGGGATTGGCGAGCTGTGGATGGCAAAAAAACTCTATCCGCAGAAGTTTCAGGATGTCGACATGAGCACGCTGGCTAACCGCTGGTATCAGCATTTTTATCGCACCACTTATCAGGGGCCAGAGTGATGCAGATACTGGCGGCGGGCAGCCTGAAAGGCGTCTGGCCAGCACTAATGGCGTACTTTCCGGCGCCGGTTGAAACCCATTTTGGGCCCGCCGGCCTGCTCCGCGAAAGGATTGAGGCCGGTGAGTCGTGCGACCTCTTTGCTTCAGCCAGTGAGGATCATCCGCAGACGCTGCTGGCTGCCGGACGCGCGCTGGCAGTCATGCCGTTTACCAGCAACCGGCTCTGCATTACGGTGCGCAGCGATTGTCTTCTGCCTGGAGACGACTGGTTTACATTGCTCACCCGTGACTCGCTGCGAATCGCCACGTCCACACCTGGTACCGACCCGTCGGGTGACTATACGCAGGTTCTTTTTTCCCGGATGGGTAATGCCGGTGAAGCGGTGCGCCAGCGCGCCCTCCCACTTGCTGGCGGGCGTGACTCACCAGTAATTCCCACAGGCAGGCTGGCAGCAGAGTGGATTATTCAGGCGGATATGGCGGATCTGTTTATCGGCTATGCCAGCTATCGGACAGCCCTGAGTCGGGCTGCGGGGTTGACGGTTGTGGATATTCCGGCGGCTGTTAATCCTGTTGCACGCTATGCCTGTGCGGTCATCACGCCAGAGGCGCAAAGGCTGGCGACGTTCTTAGGTTCAGAGCAGGCAAAAGGGGTATTACGGGATGCGGGATTTGGTTGTGAATAAAAAGCGTTCTTGCTATGATTTTGCGCCCCGTCAGCCTGACGCTTCGGGGGCGAAAAATCGAATCACAGCTTAGCGAAATCCACCTTAAGCTTATGACTGATGTGTTCCGCCTGTTCGGTGGCTTTGTCGCCCTCACCTGTCAGAGTAAAAGCGATGGCGAAGGCGAAATCAAACGCCGCGCCCAGATCCTGTCCGCTCAGCAGATTGCCATCTTTCACAACCGATGCATTAACATAAACGCCATCGGTCACACCCTCTGAAGAGGTGCCGGAACTGACATAACGCCGTCCCTTTAAAAGCGCGTGAGGTGCCAGCACTCTGGCCGCTGCGGAACAGATTGGGCAGACCAGACGACCCGCTTCATCATGCCGGCGAATAAAATCGATCACCGCAGCATTCGCTGACAGATTTTTGCTGCCGTCCGGGCCGCCTGGCACAATCACCGCATCAAACAGCCGCTCGCAATTCTCCTCCAGCAGCTCATCAGCCACGACCTTCACCTGATGGTAGCTGGTCACTTCCCGGTAAGGCTGACAGGCCACAGTGGTCACGCGAACGCCAAGCCGTGAAAGAATATCGAGCGTGATAATGGCTTCAGCTTCTTCAAAACCGGGCGCGAGCAGCAGAGCAACGTTCTTATCCATGAAAAATCCTTTTACATTGTGGGTGTGGATGGAGCAAAGAATGTTCATCCTGGTCTGTGCAGGCACACCGTTTACTGATCCGAATCAAATCCGGGCGGGGTTTAGTTCAGGGCTAAAAAGCGGCAGCGGAAACACGGCCGTCATGAGTTATGTCAAAAGCCGCCACCTAAAACTCTTCAGGTTCTCCCGGCAGCGGCTCGGTCAGTTCCTGTCCTTTCACACCGGCATACGTGATCACCAGTTCAGCGGGTTCATCCAGAGTGTAACCACGATGCGCGCTGTTAACCGTTTCATTCAGAGCTTCACCTGCTGTGAACGTACGCTGTTCGCCGCTCGCTTTATCCTCAACAATCAGGGTGCCGGAAAGAATAAACGCCGCATTCGGCATCGGGTGGGTGTGCCAGGGCAATGACGTATGGGCAGGCAGTGACAGTCGCATCACTGTCAGTTCAGGTTCGCCGGTGGGATAAGCATTAATCACCTCACCGTTCCAGGCCTGGCCGCTGCGCATCACTTCGACTGCGTTAATCTTGTTATCCTGCTTTGACATGGTTAATCCCTGTTGTTAATTAATAGAATGCCAGTAGTGACTGAGCAGTAAGCGTAGAAGAAAATGGCGCTGGGGGTTTCATACGTGATGAACCAGTAAACGATCAGTCAGCCAGTGCAAAAAAATAGCGGGAATGATTGGGCCAGCAGAGTGGGTGGTTAATTAATGTTCGAAATTTGCTTTGCGGTTATAAGATATATTCCGCCGTCAGTACGCAACCTGTGCGTTCTGTATTATCTTTGAAGCCATCTACTATCTGAGGGATTTCTGATAATGAAAGGTTTGTTTACGGCATTACTCGCCAGTTCTGTTTTATTATTATCCGCCTGCTCTAAAGACGACGATAACAAAGTTAAAGTCGCGATTAATACCGGGCCGGATGAAGCAATCTGGCAGGTCGTACAGCAGGTTGCCAAAGATAAATACAAGCTTGATGTCGAAGTCCTTAACTTCAATGATTATGTGCTGCCAAACGAAGCACTGAATAACAAAGAGGTTGATGCCAACGCCTTCCAGAGCCTCCCTTATCTTGAAGACCAGTCGAAAGAGCGCGGCTATAAATTTGCGGTGGTAGGTAAGACTTTCGTGTTCCCGATTGCGGCCTATTCACACAAAATCAAAAACATCAGTGAACTGCCGAATGGCGCTACTGTGACGATCTCTAACGAGGCGACGACACTGGGACGCAGCCTGCTGTTACTTCAGGCGCAGGGTCTGATTAAACTGAAAGACGGTGTGGGTTATTTACCGACCTCGCTGGATATCATCGAAAATCCAAAAAATCTGAAGCTGGTTGAAGTGGACACGCCACAGCTGACCCGCACGTTAGATGATCCGAACGTCTCTTTATCCATCATCAATACCAACTTCTCGGCTCAGGCTGGATTATCAGCGCACCGCGATGGTTTATTTATGGAAAGTGCTTCGTCGCCTTACGTCAATGCACTGGTATCACGTGAAGATAATAAAGACAGCGACAAAATTCAGAAGCTGAAGTCTGCGCTGCAGTCACCGGAAGTCGCGGCGAAAGCGGAAGAAGTCTATAAAGGTGATGCTATTAAAGGCTGGTAAATCGCCCTTAATCGACCCTGAACGATCAAAAAAGGCCGCACTCTGATGCGGCCTTTTTTATATCTGCCCTTTAATCTGCACGTCTGTCGGCACGGTTGCGTACAGGCGACCGTCAGGAAAGCCAGAGGTGAAGTTACGCAGCTGCACCTTTAGGCTGAACAGAGAGATGCCCTGCCCACAGACTCGCCACCCATTTCACCCCTTTTGAGGTGAAGCGCGCCTGAGAAAAAGCGTGCTGGTTTTCACCGGTGCCGGTATGCAGCGTAAAGTAGCCCGCCTGCATATGGTAGTGTTGCGGCGTCAGGGTTCCTTTGGCGCGGTACATGATGTTGCGCTCCAGCAGGAACTGGCGGAATTCTGGTTCTTTCACTTTCAGCATCTTGCAGAGCTGACGAAAGCCCAGCGAGTCGTCAACTTCCACGAAGCTATCAAAGAACGCCGCCTTGGGAGCCGAAAGGGCCAGCTGCTGCTCTGCCGCCTGACGCTGTTCAAACTGCTCAGCCCATGCGCGAGCCGCTTCAGCCGGGTTAGTGAAGTCAGGCAGATGCGTGGTTTTTTCACGATCCTGCCAGCGGTCCAGCACTTCAGCCGTAAAGCCCGGGGAAAGACGTGCTACAGCCAGCAGAGAGTCACGCTTGCTGAGACGATACTCCTGGCGCACTTCTCCATCCCGCTCATAGTCATTTACTTTGAGTGGCTGAGAAAGACGCTGAGCCGTTTCCAGACTTTTGATTAACCGCTTCACTTCTCCGTGTGTAATGCCGGTCATCTGAGCCAGTTCACGGCTGCTCATTGTGACCGATTGTTCCAGAGATTTGAGGCTTTCAGTCGAAATCATCATGGGTTCACCCCTCGCTAACGCTACCAATACCCGGCGGGCAGTCCATTTATTATACAAACACCTGTTCAAATATCCAGTATTTTATTTAAGCAATAACGTAAATGGAACCGGTTACGCAAACATGGGAGCAGAAAGCGTTTTCCGGTCTGGGAGACGTGTTCAGGGCGAGCTATCGATGGCAGGCGTACTTTTTTTCATGCGGCCAGTAAGGCTAATGATGTCATCTGTTATTTACATATAATCACAATGATGGACACAGACTCTTTACATTGCAGTATAGTGAAGGCTCTCAGCAGGTTACTGACCTGCGATGCTCACTATTTTGATTCGGTGTGCTGAGGCTCAGTCTGGCCCGTTACCACTGAATGTTATCTATTACTGGAGTAAGTCATGCAGCCGTTGAAAGTCGCCTTTATCAAAGCTAACTGGCACAGCGAAATTGTTTCTCAGGTTCTGACCGGGTTTGAACAGGAACTGGAAAGTCGCGGAGCCTCATACGAGATTAAAACATGGGATGTTCCTGGCGCTTTTGAAATGCCGCTGCTGGCGCAACGTCTGGCACAGACCGGCAATTACGATGCGATTGTCTGTGCGGCACTGGTGGTGGATGGCGGCATCTATCGCCATGATTTCGTCGCTCAGGCGGTCGTGAGTGGTCTGATGCAGGCGCAGCTGACGACTAACGTGCCCGTCTTCTCCGTGTCACTCACACCACATAATTTCCAGCCATCGGCCGAGTTCATCGATTTCTATACCCAGCACTTTGTTAAAAAAGGTCAGGAAGCGGCACGCGCTGTCTGTCAGATCCACGCGCTCGACCTCTGATTAACCTGTCATGGATGCGGATAACGCATCTGCCCGCGCCGTTGAGGAGAGAAAGTTGAAAAATTCACGCCCGCCCTTACCGCCATTTACACGGCCTGAACAGGCAATGGAAAAAGTACGGCTCGCTGAAGATGGCTGGAACAGTCGCGATGCTGAACGTGTGGCGCTGGCCTATTCCGCAGATAGCCGGTGGCGTAATCGCGATACCTTTCTGACCGGCCGGGCAGAGATTGTCGCGTTCCTGCAGCAAAAATGGCAGCGGGAGCACCAGTATCGGCTGATTAAAGAGCTGTGGAGTTTTGACCAGAACCGGATTGCGGTGCGCTTTGCCTATGAATGGCACGACGAGCAGCTACAGTGGTATCGCTCTTATGGTAACGAGAACTGGGCGTTTGATGAGCAGGGTTTGATGACGCAGCGTTTTGCCAGCATTAACGATCTGAAAATCAGCGAAGAACAGCGGCTGTTTCACTGGCCACAGGGGCGTCGCCCGGATGACCATCCTTCGCTAAGCGAGCTCGGTTTATAACAGCCGTTTCCAGCGGAGAGCGCTGCTCTCCGCCGTTAATAACTCAGCCCTGCTCGCCCTTGTTCTCGACAAAGGTCGCTTTATTGCGGGTGACCGTATAGGCCACTTTTTTGACATCTTCAGGTGACGTGGTCACTTCAACTGGCGCAATAGTGACACGGCCCATACCAAACAGCGTCGGCACATACCCACCGACCTGATGCTTACCCGCCGGCACATGCAGCAGTTTGCTTTCACCATTCGGCAATCTGCCAGCGTCTTTGCCATCTACCGTCAGGAATACACTGGAGCCATCATCCGCACGGGTCTTGATATGCGAGACATCGATCTGTGTCGGACCAGCAGCAAATTCATCTGGTGCTTCGCTGGCGGCATGTTTCGCACAGCCGGTCAGTACAGCAGCAACCGTCATAACGGCGAGAGTAAAACGATAACGCATTGGACACTCTTTCTCCTGATCATCAGAACCAACTATTTTAGCGGTTTGCAGGCCGGATGTAAGGGGGTGTGAAGTCAGCATGCTCTTAAAATGGATAAAACAGCGCTGCTTTTGCGGACTATCTGCGTAAAGAATATTTACTGAATAAATACACAGTCTTTTTATGATGAGTCATCACGCATTTAACCTGCTGATCACCCTGAATTTAACCTGTTCAAAAACCCGAATAAGCGCAGCGTGATTGGTGCTATTTAGCGCTTTTAACAGGCGTTAACGCTGTTAATTAACGATTATAAGGTTCATAGTGGTTGTTCATCCCCGGTTAATTCCGGCGGCCTTTCCCTCAACAGAGGGCACGATATGCAATTTCATACTACTGATACTGTTTGTGCGATAACCGGCACGCATCCTGCGAATCTGAAGCGCTGGATGAAGCAGGGATTACTGACATCACAGCAGAATGCTGACGAGTGGAGCAATGCTCATCTCAGCGAAATCCACACTCTGGTTGGCCTGACGGCAACCGGTGCAACACTTAATGAGATCAGGCAGGGTCAGCAGGACGCCTCATCGGTTAAGACCTACGGCTGGGCGGCGCGCAAGGGCGACATGCTCTGGCAGCTTGAATTTGGCACACCGTTGTCGCTTTCACGTCAGATGCACGACATGTCCAGTAACTATAGCGGTGATGATTTAATCATTAATTTGCTGCGACCGCTGAGCGTCTGGCTCTATGCCGACCACCGTCAGGGCGCGGCACGACGCCTTGACCGTTTTGAGAAAACCGTTAAGCAGCAGGCGGATAAAGTGATGCGTGTCTCATCGCGCAGTGAATCGTCCGTTCCTCTGTTTCTGGAAGCGGTAAGCGTACTGGATAAAACGGAAATCTGGCTGGAGGCAATTCGTCTGACGGCGTTGGGCTTTAATGTCGCGGTTGACTCGCGTGCCACTGGACAGCCTGCCATTAAAACCGCCATTCATCAGCATCATGTGATGTGGTGTGGTGCGGGGATCAGTCAGGTGATGCAGGACTATTATGACCAGCAGAGTCAGGATGGTTTTCCGATCATGCTCAGTGGACCTGATCGTAATCTGCATTTTTCACAAACCTCCTCTTCCAGCGCTGCCTGATAGCAGGCAGCTTCACTATTCCCCTGCTTTTCCGCGCCAGTAAATAATTTTTTTCGTTAAGAATCTCTTAAGGTGACTACGTATACTGGAGTCTCAACCCTGACTCATTGACGAGACTACGATGAAAAAGACTTTACTGACCCTGACTCTGTGCCTGTCACCACTCGCTTTCACCGCTGCGCATGCGGCTTCTAATCTGACCGGTTGTGCTGCCAAAAAGCAGGAGATTGAGACACAGCTCTCCTTTGCCCGCCAGCACAATAATACCCATCAGGTTGCCGGCCTTGAAAAAGCGCTGCGTGAAGTGGATCAGAACTGCACTGAAGAGAGCCTGTTAAAGCAGCGCCAGGAAAAAGTAGCAGAGAAAAAGTTTAAGGTGCAGGAGCGTGAAGAGGAGCTGGCAGAAGCGAAAGCGGAAGGACGTAGTGCCAGCAAGATTCAGAAGCGCGAAGATAAGCTGGCAGAAGCGCGTGAAGAGCTGAAAGAAGCCGAACAGGCTTTGCGGCAGTAATGCTTCGGGGCCAGCCTTGCGGCGCTGGCCCGCCAATTTTATTTTCCTCGCCTTATCATTCCTGTCTGTTCTAACCAGATGATTAAGCTGCTTATTTTCCGCTCAACCCATTACTTAAGATAATCCTTCGATTACTTATTCTCATGCACTTAATTGGTGCAGCAAAGTCAATGAAGTTAAGATCAATTATTTAACTTTTTGAACGTCCTCAAAGAATTGAAAGATAGCGAGCCCCCCCTTATATGCAGGCTGTACGCACCTGTAGCGCATTATTATTCGTCTTTAAAGGGCATCTCTCAAAATCTATTCACTACACACGCCCCAAAAAGGGGCGTGACTGCACTTTTCCAGGGCGGATACCCCATCTTATTTGTTTCAGAAGTGTTAGATTATGTCCGCGCCATACAATGCGCTCACCATCCACGGCTCCACACAATAAATAACTTCATTAAGAAAGGTTTTTTATGGATAAGTTATCTTATGCGTCTGAAAGCAGCACATCTGCCTGGTCCACCTACTTACAGCAAATCGACCGGGTTGCGCCCTATCTTGGCGATCTTTCACGTTGGATAGATACTTTGCGGCATCCAAAACGCGCACTGATTGTCGACATTCCTCTTCAGATGGATGATGGCTCGATTCGCCATTTTGAAGGCTATCGCGTTCAGCACAACCTTTCACGCGGCCCGGGTAAAGGCGGTATTCGCTATCATCCTGATGTCGATCTTAATGAAGTCATGGCGCTATCTGCATGGATGACGATCAAATGTGCGGCAGTCAACCTGCCCTATGGCGGTGCCAAGGGCGGCATTCGTGTTGATCCTTTCAAACTCTCCGATGGTGAACTTGAGCGGCTGACCCGTCGTTATACCAGCGAGATCGGCATCATTATTGGACCGCAGAAAGATATTCCGGCACCGGACGTCGGCACTAACAGCAAAGTGATGGCGTGGATGATGGATACCTACTCCATGAACCACGGCACCACGATTACCGGCGTGGTGACCGGCAAACCGATTCACCTGGGCGGCTCACTGGGCCGCGAAAAAGCGACCGGCCGTGGGGTGTTTATTACTGGCCGTGAAGTGGCTCGTCGCTCAGGTATTGACATCGAAGGCGCCCGTGTGGCGGTTCAGGGCTTCGGTAACGTCGGCAGCGAAGCGGCACGTCTGTTTGATGAAGCAGGCGCGCGCGTGGTGGTGATTCAGGATCACACTGCAACGATTTATAATTCAGATGGCATTGATATGGCCGCGCTGAGCGAATGGCAAATCACCCACAAGCAGATTGCCGGTTTCCCTGGTGCGCAGAGCATTGATAAAGAGGCGTTCTGGACCACTGAGATGGATATCCTGATCCCAGCCGCGCTGGAAGGTCAGATTACCCGCGAGCGCGCGGAGATCCTGAGCTGCAAAATCGTGCTGGAAGGCGCAAACGGCCCGACCTATCCGGATGCTGATGACATGCTGGCAACCCGCGGCATTATCGTTGTGCCGGATGTGGTCTGTAATGCCGGCGGCGTGACCGTCAGCTACTTCGAATGGGTTCAGGACATGGCCAGCTTCTTCTGGAGTGAAGATGAGATCAATCGTCGCTCTGATAAGATTATGACCGAAGCGATGGTTCATATCTGGGAGAAGTCAAAGGAGAAGGATTGCTCGCTGCGCACTGCGGCGTATATCGTGGCGTGTGAACGGATCCTGATGGCGCGTAAAGATCGCGGTATCTACCCGGGTTAATGCTTATGGCGCTGTTGTCTGCAATAGCGCCTTTTTTCTACTTCATCAGCACCTGAAACTGCGGATTAAATTCATCAAAGATTGGCAACGCGGCGGCCCCCAGCGCAGCGGTATCGCTGCCGGTCATGCCCCTCTTCAGCCGCATATCTAACAGGTAACGTCCACGCACCGACTGATAAAGCGGCGGCAGGCGCGCGACCATCTGATCCAGCAACGGCGCAGGCATCATCCCGCCAATAATTACCGCCTCTGCATCAAACACTGACTCCAGAATATTGATTGCCTGGCGCAAGGGCGTTATCACGCTCTCAATCCAGGCGGTGAAACGCGCCGGTTCAATCTGCAGCAGATCTTCAGGCAGCGCCCGCATCGGATCGAGACCACAGAATTCATAGGCGGCCTGTAATGAGACATAACGTTCCAGGCAACCCTGATTACCGCAGTAGCAGTCACGCCCGCCCGGCTCCACCACAATGTGACCAATCTCTCCAGCATTATGAGCATGACCGGTATAGATGTGGCCATCGGTGAAGATGCCGGCACCCAGACCGGTGCCGATGTAGAGATAGATAAATGAGTTGAGGTTGAGATGGCGCGCCGTACCGTGAACACGTTCGCCGGTCTGGATAGCGTCTCTGGCGGGGCAATTCTGCTGGATAAAAAGCAGTTCAACGACCTGAATCCCGCTGACCGGGATATTGTCAGGATGTTTCAGAGCTATGCGCTTTATCCGCATCTGACCGTCGCCGAAATTATTGATTAACACTCTCCCCAACTTCAACAGCAACCAGTCGTCGCTAAAGACGTTTTCAGGGGGGGAACGGGATTGCCCGAATTAATTTTTCCTGAACGGTGGCCGATCTAAATAGTGGACGGCAGAGCCACTGGATGTTATCGCTATTTCTTCGCCAATAACGTCAGCTAAACTTCTTCATCATTTTTTTAAAGAAATGCTCCTCATCTTTAACCTGACAATCAGATATTATTTCTTCAGTAACATTTTTCTCACTAATGTTTTCAACAAGGATCTTAAACCTACGCTTTACTTCTTTACCTGCAGGAGTGCAATCTCCTGAGCTTGCCAGATAAACGGCCGCACTGTATGCCGCATAGCAGTCATCAATGTTGGCCGGATGATCTTTACAACCACTATATACACTATAAGCCAGATCAGCATGACCTTTATAATAATTAATTTCAGGCGTATTTCTTAACTGTGAAAATACACCAGGAAGTAATAGTGCGAAGACCAGACTAAGTGTTACCATTCCCATCAGGACTATATATCTGAACTTCATCGCCTTGCCTTTTTAGTCATTAATGTTAAAAAACCCTTTCTACTGCACGCGCCAGTAAGACTGGTGGTTTGCCAGTGATATTGAAAATAACTCAGTCAATTCGTCATTTCAATACTACACTGTCCCTGGTATTCAACATAGTTGCGTTTCATTTATTAGATAAGGTTGTCTTCTTTCCTGTTATACCTCTTCAGAACAGGCAATTTCCCTTACTTTCCTGGCACAAAAGAATAGTTCTGTGTCCACAAAACAGACAAATTTAGCCAATACGTTGAAGAACCGTGTATTCATTTTCTATGCCCGGCATTCGTTTTATATATAACAGCCGCAGCCAGTAAATATGCCAGAGCAAACTCATGTCTGACCTCAATTCCCGCAGCGTCAACACGAGCGGATATGAGTTCGGCAGACATTTGTCACGACGATTAAAAGGGACATAGAGCATCAATGTAGCAAGACCTTATCGCTTTGACAGCTTAAGTTCCGCTGAAACGTATAGCTCTGCACGCTTTATCGCAACTTGCTGTATTACCCATAAAGTGCAGACAAACTTAAATAATGAAAATACAGAAGTATTAAGCTTCCCGAGAATTGGCTTTTTATGTTTGGGGATTTATCCCCCGATGAATTAATAAACAGGATTAGTTTCAGATATGCAGTATGAATTGGATTTGCTGGCATAAAAGGTGACGCTGGGACCATGTGCTGCTAAATAAGTTTCAGTGTGGCAATGGCCACAAGGACGAAGACGGGCGTACTCTGCTTCACCGGTGGTAGTTAATCACCCTATCAGTGTTAGCGAAAAGGGATGGCGCTCTTATCTCTTTGCGAAGGACGTATGCTATTTGAACCGCCGCCGCTTTATCCAGCAGCGACGGTTTTTCAGGAGTATCAGCCCGCTTTACGCCAGATGAAACTGCTCCACCGTCTGTGACAGTTGCTGCGCCTGATCTTCCAGTGAACTGGCAGCCGCCGACATCTGCTGCACCAGCGCGGCATTCTGCTGGGTAACACCATCCATTTCATTAACCGCTATCGTTACCTGACTGATGCCACGTGCCTGTTCGCTTGACGCTGTAACGATCTCACCGATAATTCCCTGCACTGAATTTACCGCCTGCATCATCTCCTGCATGGTCTTACCGGCATCGTTCACCAGCCGGACGCCACTCTCCACCCGTACGCTCGACTCTTCAATCAGTGCGCCGATCTCTTTCACCGCATTAGCACTGCGCTGGGCCAGATTACGCACTTCTGAGGCGACCACCGCAAAACCGCGCCCCTGCTCTCCGGCGCGTGCTGCTTCTACCGCCGCGTTGAGCGCCAGAATATTGGTCTGGAAGGCAATGCTATTGATCATCGTGGTAATGTCGCCAATCTTTTTCGAGCTGTCATCGATCTGCGCCATGGTCTGCACCACTTCGCCTACCAGCGAGGCACCGCGACTGGCAATGTGCGTCGCGTTTTCAGTCAGGCTGGTCGCCTGCTGCGCATTGTCGGCATTCAGGCGGATCGTGGCGCTGATCTGCTCCATGCTGGCTGCGGTCTGCTCCAGCGCGGCGGCCTGTTCTTCGGTGCGTGACGCCAGATTCAGGTTGCCGCTGGCAATTTCGCCCGCGCCCTGTCGTACTGATTCACTGGAATCTTTAATCTGCCCGACAATCTGCCGGAGCTGGCTTTGCATAGTATGAAGCGCAAAGAAGAGGCTGCTGCGATCGCCGTTTTTCACTGCAATTGCGTTATCCAGCTTGCCATCCGCGACGGCCAGCGCAATATTTGCCGCTTCAATCGGCTCGCCGCCAATCGGCCGCAGCACCTTACGACTGAACAGCATGCCGAGTACGGTGCCGACCAGCAGAATACTGACCACCATCAGCAGCAGTGCCCACATCAGTTGCCGGTTGGCAGCAGCCATCACCTGACTGACCGGTGCGACAACGCCGAGATACCAGGGTTTGTCACTGTTACCAATCACCACCGGCTGCCAGGTGACTAATGCGTCTTCGCCCAGCACGTCATCAAAATGCTGTACGACTTTCGTCGTAAAACCATCTTTTTCGCCTTTCCAGGGCTTACCGGCTTCCTCTTTCACGGGTGAGGACACCACATTCCCGCCATTCGAGAGCAATAGCGCATAGCCGCTGCCCTGCCAGGGTTTGATCTGATTCACTTTCTGCTGCAGTGAGGCCAGTGAAATGTCAGAGGTGACGATCGCTTTTAAGGTCCCCTGATCGATAATCGCGGCAGCTACGGAAGTCAGCAAGGTCGGCACGCCGTTGTAGGCATAGCTATAAGGTTCGGTAAGCGTATCTTTTTGTGATTTTTGCGGGATCAGATAGTAATCGCCCTGACCCGGTGTCAGATAGGAGAGAAGCGGATGCATCGCGTATTTACCTGATGCGTCACGAACCACAAAAAAGGCATAGCGTCCCTGTGGCGCCTGGCCCGGCTGTGACGCGAACTCCGCATCGCGGCCATCAAACGCATTCTGTTCGAATATCACCGACATCGACAGATAATCAGGGTTGGCGCGCAGCGCATACTCCATGACTTTATCGGCCACTTTACGGTCGGTAATAGCGGCCTGAGGCAACGCGATCAGACTTTGCCCGAGATGACTGGCAACATCACGGGCATGCCCCAGCTCCTGCTGCACCTGAAGCGCACGGCTCTGTGCAATCTGCTGCAGATAGTTTTCTGCGAGCACCTTCTGCTCTTTACCCGACTGCCAGCTGAGGACGCCGATGGTCACGGTAAATCCCAGCATAATTGTCAAACCACCCATGATCAGCATCTGCGCACGGGTACTCATTCTTTTCTTATGTGTTAACTGACTGGCCATAGTGATCCCCTGAAATTTACCTGGCTCAATACCTCCTTGTAGTTATAGTGCTCCTGAGATCATCTATCGGCGGCGTTTTTTTGAACTTTAATGGCCATTTCACCGCCGTGATGGGGGTCTCACAGAGCGTGATTACGGGAAGTTGATCGCAAAGGGATTATGGCGCTGCTAATGAACGGCCTTTTTTTGATCTGCAACAATACTGGTGCCCACCATTACTGTCAGTTTATGTCAACAGTTGCTGTAGCCCCCTTATCGCAGTGGAGATAGAACAATGATCGGTAAATCAGGATTAGCTATCGGGATGGTTGTCTGGCTGGCGTATGTCGCCTGGATCGTTCACTACTATTCAGACACCTTTATGCAGTTCTCCCGCTAAGCAAACAGGACCTTCGGGTCCTTTTTTTTGCCCTCAATTCAGCCGGGTTGACCTGTGAGCCAAATACTCGCTATTATCGGCTCATTCTGTGAGCCGAATAGCCTCCTTTATTCGGCTCATCCACCCTTAGCGTGAGCCGAATATGAGCGTTACCTGGATCTGGCAACAGCCGGACTGGCCCGATTTTCAATGGCAGGATGCCGTGCTGTTACCGCGCCTGCGCCATCTGCAGCAGCAGCGCGGATTGCTGCTGGGCCGTGCCAGCCTGCAGTCAGACAGTGATTCGCAGACGCTGGATACTCTGTTAAGTAATATCCTTTCCTCTTCCGCGATTGAAGAGGAGCGGGTAAACGTACAGTCAGTACGCTCATCGCTGGCACGCCGGTTAGGCGTCACAGAAGAACAGCCTTATCCGGTCTCTGATCGCTCAGAAGGGCTGGCCGCCATGATGCTGGATGCCATCAACAACCGCAGTCAGCCACTGACGCTCGACCGATTATTTCAGTGGCATCACTGGCTCTTCCCGGCCGATGAATGGACGGTGCAGCGTCTGAGCGTCGGCACGCTGCGCGGCAGTGAGCCAATGCAGGTTATATCAGGTCGCATTGATCGCCCCACGGTGCATTTTGAAGCGCCGCCGCGACACGGACTGGAGCCGCAGCTCGCGCAGTTTATTGAGTGGTTCAACAGCAGTCAGCAGGATGTGATGCTGGACCCGATGCTGCGCGCTGCCATCTGTCATCTCTGGTTTGTTACGCTGCATCCATTTGACGATGGGAATGGCCGTATCACCCGTGCGCTAACCGATCTGGCACTGGCGCAGGCCGACAGTCAGAGCATTCGCCTTTATGCCATGTCACCCGCTATCCTGGCGCAGCGTGCCGGTTATTACCGCATCCTGGAGCAGACGCAGAAAGGCGGCCTTGATATCACAGACTGGCTGGTGTGGTTTCTTGATATCCTGGATGAGAGCCTGAAGCAGGCGATGCACGTCATCGATCGTACCCAGATGAAAGCGCGTTTCTGGCTACGTCACCAGGGGATGGGATTAAGCGCGGAACAGGTGAAAGTGCTGAACCGGCTGCTGGATGGTGGCGAGCAGGGTTTCGAACGGGGGATCAGCGCCAGTCAGTATCAGAAGGTGGCTAAAGTGAGTAAAGCGACCGCGACCCGTCATCTGGCGGACCTGGTAGAGAAAGGTTGTCTTTACCGGCTTGAGGGTGGCGGCAGAAGCACCCGCTATCAGGTAGTAACAGATGCTAAAAAGCTATAGCGTTAATCACGTGATGTTCTGTAACGTTAACTACCAGGTTAGTTTAACCCTGAACATAACGCTCAAGCGACTCAGTACTTAATTGAGAGGCAGAAGCCCTGTCAGCGATAATTAACAAAGAAGGATGTAATTTCAGAACGGATGCAGGAATCTGCTCCGTCACCGCTCCCTCAATAACCTGTGCCAAAGCCCAGGCTTTATTTTCGCCGCTGACAATGAGTAACAGATTTTTTGCTGCCATAACGCTCATCGGCCCCATAGTTACATAATGATCAGGCACAGAGCTTAAATCACCCTTCATTTCAGTCCGGGCAATGAATTCAGCGAGATCACCCTCTATGGGATGCTTAACCACCGGGTGATGAAATCGGGTCAGGCCAGGGATGTTGCCGCAAAAATGTCCATCTGACCCCAGTCCCATTAGCACTAAATCTAATCCACCCTCCTGCTTTAACAGACGCTCAAAATCCAGAAAATTGTCATCGGTGAGTTTATGAATGTTCGTTTCTTTAATTTGTGCTGGTGACAGAAAAAGCTGACGCAGACTGGATATCGTAACGCCCTCACGATGTTGACCTTTGAACGCAATTTCATCAAAGTTATAGTAATGAACATGTGAATAGCCGGAGCGTCCGCCGATGGCTGAAACAAGATATTCGTACAATTTAGCAGGCGTACGACCTGCCGTTATTGCCAGATTCACACGTCGGTTTTGTGTCATATAACCCAGCATATGATGACTTGCGATCTGGCTCATTTCATTATAATTGTCCGTCACGATCAGTTTCATTTCATCATCCCGTAATCGTTTTACTGACAAAAATCAATGTGGCATCGCGACCTGTCGTGAGCCACAATGATGGGTATTAACAGGCAGTCATCTCACCCTTTAAGTGAGGCTCCGTTTGTCGCTATAACCTCCTGATACCAGTAGAAGCTTTTCTTGCGGCTACGCGCCAGCGAGCCTTCGCCATTATCATCGCGGTCAACATAGATGAAGCCGTAACGTTTAGAGAGTTCGGCTTTGGATGCGCTGACCAAATCGATTGGACCCCAGCTGGTATACCCCATGACCTCAACGCCATCTTCAATGGCCTCCCGCACCTGAACCAGATGATCGTGGAGGTAGCTGATGCGGTAGTCATCCTGCACGACGCCGGTGGCATCCGGTATGTCTTTGGCCCCCAGTCCGTTCTCAACGATGAACAGCGGCTTTTGATAACGATCCCACAACAGATTCAGCAAGGTACGCAACCCGACCGGATCAATCTGCCAGCCCCATTCAGAGCTCTGCAGGTGGGGATTAGGCACCATGCTCAGAATGTTACCGCGCATCTGCTGATTCAGCGCCTCATCGGCGGTGACGCAGCCGGACATGTAATAGCTGAAAGAGATAAAATCGACGGTCGATTTGAGTATCTGGCGATCGGCATCGGTAATATCCAGTTGGATATCGTTTTCGCGGAAGAAGCGCAACATATAGCCCGGATAAGCTCCCCGGCACTGTACATCGCCAAAAAATTGCCATTTGCGGTTCTCCTGCAGCGCTTCAAGCACATCATCAGGCTTACAGCTCAGCGGATAGACCAGCCCACCCAGCAGCATATTACCGATACTGGCTTCAGGGTTACTTTCGTGACAGGCTTTAACCGCCAGAGCACTGGCCACCAGTTGATGATGAATCGCCTGATAAATTTCGCCCAGGCTGCTGGTTTCTGGCAGGCCTACGCCAGTCATCGGCGCATGTAAAGACATATTGATTTCATTGAAAGTCAGCCACAACCTGACTTTTTTCTGATAGCGGGTAAACACCGTACGCGCGTAATGCTCAAAAAAGCCAATCACCCGGCGGTTTCCCCAGCCGCCATACTGCTGAACCAGATTCCAGGGCATTTCGTAATGTGACAGTGTCACAAGTGGCGTAATGTTATGTGCTGCCAGCTCATCGAATAATCGGTCATAAAAGGCCAGGCCTGCTTCATTAGGTTGTTGCTCGTCACCGTTCGGGAAAATACGCGTCCAGGCAATTGAAACCCGCAGACAGCTAAATCCCATCTCTGCAAACAGTTTTATATCGTCCGGATAGCGGTGGTAAAAATCAATCGCCACATCTTTAAGGCTTTTACTCCCCGCAACGCGATCGACTACCGGGCCAAAAATCCCTTGTGGCTGGACGTCAGAGGTGGAAAGGCCTTTCCCCTCTTCACGCCAGGCGCCTTCAACCTGATTAGCGGCGACCGCACCACCCCATAAAAATGTATTCGGGAAAGTTTTCATCCTGTGCTCCTTTTACTGATGAATGATGCTGAGTAATGGCGTTCCTGCGGTGACAGCTGTCCCTGCCACCGTCAAAACTTCATGATACGCATCGCTGTTAGTGATAATGATCGGTGTTGCAAGGTCATATCCGGCATCAAGAATGGCCTGACGATCAAACGTCAGCAGCAGATCGCCGGGCTTAACCGTGTCGCCCACGTTTACATGTGCCGTAAAAGGTTTGCCATCAAGCCTGACGGTATCGATACCCACATGGATTAGCAGCTCAATCCCACTGTCACTCAACAGGCCGATGGCGTGCCGGGTCTGAAACAGAGAGGCAACTTCACCCGCGAAAGGTGCAATGACTTTGTTGTCGGAAGGAATGATGGCTGCGCCCTGTCCCAGCAGGCCACTGGCAAAGGTCGGGTCGGGCACCTGATCAAGCGCGATTACGGTACCGGTCATCGGTGACAGAATGTCATCTTCGCCAGTTATCACCGGGGTTGCCGTAACTGGCACACTGGTAGCAGGCATACCCGCTACCAGCGTCAGGCTACAGCCCAGTATCAGCGCCAGTGTGGTCCCGGCAATACCACCCCATAACGTGGCGTCGACACCGCCAGGCGGGATCATCTGGGCGATAGTGAAGATGTTGGCAAAGCCAAAGGAATAAACGTGTGTGCTACTGAAACCGACAATGGCACCGCCGATAGCGCCCGCCACACAGCCAAAGATAAAGGGACGACGCAGGGGCAGATTAACCCCATAGACGGCCGGTTCGGTAATACCAAAAATCCCAGCGGTCACGGATGAACCCGCCAGCATCTTCTGCCGCGCATCCCGGCTGCGCAAAAAAACGGCCAGCGCCGCGCCAACCTGACCCATGACAGCAGGCAACAGCATAGGCAGCATCGAGTCATGCCCCAGTACCGCAAGATTGTTAATCATCAGAGGTACCAGTCCCCAGTGCAAACCAAAAATTACACAGACCTGCCATAGCGCGCCCATGGCGGCGCCAGCCAGCCAGGGGGCCAGCGCATAAATCCACTGGTAGCCATTCGCCAGCATCTGACTTAAGGCCGTGGCCAGTGGACCGATCACCAGAAAGGTCAGCGGCACAGTGATGCTCAGACAGATCAGTGGCGCAAAGAAGTTTTTCATGGAGGCGGGCAGCCGACGGGTACTCTGTTTTTCCAGCCAGCAACTCACCCATGCGGCGAGGATGATGGGTATCACCGACGCGCTGTAATTAAACCAGGTCACAGGGATGCCGAGAAACGCTTCCGTCATGGCGCCGGATTGCTGGCTGGCATTGAAGGCGGCAATCATCGTCGGATGAGTGAGCGCCCCGCCAATCACCAGGGTAATAAAGGGATTCCCGCCAAACTTTTTTCCGGCGGTGTAGCCCAGCACTAGCGGAAAGAAGAAAAACAGCGCATCACTTGCCGCAAACCAGATTTTATATGTTCCACCTTCAACAGAAAGCCAGCCGCAGACCACGGCCAGAGCCAGCAAGCCTTTGAGAATACCCGAGGCGGCAAGTATCCCGATAAACGGCGTGAAAATGCCAGACACAACATCGATCAGGCGACTGAAAAGGTTACCTGACGCCTTATCTTCGGCTGATGCAGGGGCCTCATCCAAAAGTCCCGCTTCAGCACGGACAGCCTGCCAGACATCATGAACATGGTTGCCAATCACCACCTGAAACTGACCGCCGCTTTCGACGACCATAATCACCCCCGGATTTTTCTTCAGTCCTTCCGCATCGGCTTTATGGTTATCTTTCAGTTTAAAGCGAAGCCGGGTGGCACAATGAACCAGACTTACGATGTTATCTCTGCCACCGATATGGCCGAGGATATCCTGCGCCAGCGTGTGATATTCCATCTCGATTTCCTTAAACCGATGTCCATGGACATCCGTTGACTGAGCCAAAAATAAAAAAACCCGAGAACGTCCTCCTTTCAGAGGCCGCGCTCAGGTTTTGCTTGCGTTAAGCAGTAACAATCCTGTTTGATGGGGCTTAGTGCCCCTCTTTCCTCACCCGCTCAATATGAATAGCGAGAAACATAATCTCTTCTGCGGTCAGCTCACGCTGATAGCTTTGTTGCAAATGCTGCGCGATTTTCACCGCGCATTTCCAGGCTTTGGGATAGTTATCTTTTACTGCCGTATGCAATGAAACATCGTCATCGTCGACTACGGTTCGCGTCAGCATACGCTGCGCGAAAAACTTCAGATGGGTGACAAAACGCTGGTAACTCAGCGACGATTCGTTATATTCCAGCCGCAACTGATACTTCACCAGTTGCAGAATCTCCTGCATTACCCGCGTAACATGCATCACTTCCGGCATTTCGTTATTGAGCTGTGCCGTCACCAGATGTAACGCGATAAACCCGGCTTCATCCTCAGGTAGTTCGACATTAAGACGACGGGAGATGATTGCCCTGGCCTCCTGCCCCAGTTCGAACTCTTTGGGATAGAGACGTTTGATGTCCCACAGCAACACATTTTTAATCGCCAGACCTTTTTTCTGTCTTTCAATGGCAAAGAAGCAGTGGTCGGTCAGCGTGATATACAGACTCTCCTGCAGTTTCCCGAGACGCTGTATCGCAAGATCAATAATGCAATTGGAGGTCGTCATCACTTCAGGCGGGATTTGATGTAACAACTCCTCCAGCCGACGGACCAGCAGATCACTTTGTGGTGCAAACACTTTCTCAATTTGCGCGTCATTGAGACTGTCGCCGACGCGCTTCTGGAAGGCCAGCCCACGTCCCATGACGACCTGCTCGCGCCCCTGCTCATCCTGAACCATCACCACGTTATTATTCAGAATTTTGGCGATTTTCATCGGAACCCCAGAAACAAAAAAACCTGACATCCGGCAGAGGCCAGAAATCAGGTTTTGCCTGCCTAAGCAGTAACAATCCAGTCCGGGCACTCTATCAGTTTTATTCGTGACCTCAATCTGTCAGGGTAAAAAGCGTGACAGCGATCGAAATCCGCTTATTAACTTAAAAAGTAACCACCGTTTTGAGTTCAGTCACCCAGGCATCCTGCGTATGGGCAATACCCGCCGGACGATGCCAGTACTGAAGCCCGGGTTGCAGTTCCAGCCAGGAAACGGGGCGGAATCGGTAATAGAATTCTCCATTCAGTGAATGGCCAGGCACCGGATGATAAGCCGCATCGTTGTAGTCAGAAATACCACTGATCGTGTTCATGTAGCGCTGGTTACGCGCGTATTGATTGCTCATATCTGTCCAGGTCAGGCCAAAACCTATCCAGTCTTCAGGACGAGCGTCAGACAGACCCCGATAGCGGAGCGAAGCCGCATAGACCGAGTGCATGTAGTTAGTGCGTTGATCGGCCAGGCTCATACTGAATGAAGTACTTAACCCGCGACTTGCGTCATCCTGATGTCGCGTCAGTTGCTGATTAAGTCCGGCGTAAAGAAACCCTGTCCGGTTATGCTTCTCATCACCGCCGGGATCACTGACTCCCGCGCCACCGGACCGGCCGCGATAGAGTTCAGTTTGCGGAGCATTGGTAAAAACTACGCCCAGGTTGTAGGCTCCCGGCAGGCCATTAATGATTGGGCGGGCTTCGATCTCAACCGGCAGCAGGACACCTTTGCTGCGTCGGGTGGAACCACTCCAGGCGTGATGACGACTGGAAGCGTCCGGGTTCTGCTCCATCACGCCGCCTTTCAAAGTGACAATGGGCGTTAACCGGTATTCGAGCGTGGTTCCCCATGTATGAACGTTCCAGTTATTCCAGGTTAGTGAGTTCGCGGATTTTCCGCCACATTGTGAAAGCATCTGGAAATCACAGGGTATAATCTGATCGAAGGTCTGAACCTTGTTCATCATTCCGATACGCCATGTTATACGCCGATCATCAAAACTTCGGGCAAAGGTCAGCCAGCCCAGTCGGGTAATAGATTGTCCGCCCCAGCTCTCCTGCGTGAGATCGTTAACATTCACGCGAGGATCCTGCACCCGTCGCGTGGTCAGATCATCGTTGTGATTGCGGTTAACAATGTTCGCTTCAATACGTGCATCGGGAATATTTGTCCAGCGCGACAAATCCTGATTAAAGGTCAAAGCAAACTGATCGATATAAGCGACGTGTGACGCATGATTGTATCCACCGCCGCCATTCCAGCCAATTTCATTCAGATAACCCAGGTTAAAGGTAAATCCATTATTGTTAAGCGATTTACGAAGACCATACATATCACCCAGAACGGGATCCGGTGGAGATTCAAACCCTAATACCGTTCCGCTCCATTCCTGCGCTGTCGACAAGGGTGAAAAGGTCAATAATGAGAGTGCGCACAGCATGCTTTTATATTTCATCTTAGCAACCTGTTTTTGATTTTAATGATGTACGGTTCGCAGGAGAGCCCTGAACCTGCTTTGCTCAACGTCATGTTTCCCTGGCCTGAATAGGTCGATTCGTTATCGCTATGGTTATTAATGATTTACGCTATGACGGAGTAAATTTATGGCAAAAAAAAACCTAAACCCCCCACAGTGGTTAAGACTGTGGAACGCTTAGGTTTTGCCTGTTATCCAGTAACAACCCTACGCTGAAAACGGCTCTAACCTAACACTGCTTTTTAAAATTGAATAGCACTGCCGGATTATTTCACAAGAAAATGTGAGCCGATTAACAATTAATATCTCTTATTTCATGTGACTGGTGTTAATTAATATTTAAAATGAGGTAAGAAATCACCAGGAGAATATCATATTAGTTTTCTTGCTAATTCATTCAATTAAGACTGATGATGTTTATGCGTAGAGTTAAAATACGCAAACGGCGTCAAAGCTTAAAAATGAATGATCAAAAATCCAGATTATTGAATCCTGATTGATGCTATAGCGCTGAGTTCAAAAATGTAGCTGGTTGATTTGCGTGATTTACAGGGAGATTGCAGGCGGGCATTCAGCACAAGGAAATGACAGGAGGATGTGTTTTGTATGTCCTGACAAAAGGTCAGATAAATCCGTTAATCAGAAACAACAACGCCGGGAGGGTCGCTTCCGGCGTTGTGGCAATTACGCAGCTTTAACGGGGCGTACTTTCTTCGCAGCAGGCTCTTCCACCTGCTCATCCGCACCATTATCTGCCACGGCTTCAGGCTTCGTCGCGCCTGCGGACACGTCCGGCAGTTTGCTGGTACGCAGAATATGCTGCACTGTGTCTTTCTGCTCTGCAATCAGCAGGCCCAGCGTTTCTGCCTGAGATTCATCCAGTGCAGGTTGATGCTGTAACAGCCAGTCAGTAAAGGCTTCGGCCATATCGAGCATTTTGTCGTAGGCATCGGCCTCTTTCTTATTGGCAAACGTCATCTTCTCTTCACCCTTTCTGACTACAACAAATTTTGTTTCAACAGCCATCTTTTCGCCCTCAGGTACTGTGTATACATACAGTATATCATGCCGGTTATGCTTTGCCAGCAGAGAATCAAGTCTACTTGCTACGCGCAGGCTAACCTTAACCGGGCGCAGGTTTTTTTCTTTTTCCTGCCGCTTCTCTGCCAGAAGCCAGGCTGACTACACCAGCAGCTCTTCAAGGAACATCGCCAGCGCCTTACGCGGATCGTCTTCTTCGGAAACGATCACCTCGATCCCCCACTGCCCCAGCACCTCTTTGGCTACCGGGTTATTACGGTTAGTGAACAGATACGATTTGGGCCGGGCTGTCGCCAGCCCGGTGCGGCCCCACATCTTGGTCAGACGGTAAAACAGCAGGCGGATGTTGAAATCGCTGATGCTATAGCCGACAAACAGCACAGAGTTGCCCATTACGTCATGGGTCAGTTTGATGTCGAGCGGTGAGTCGAAATAGAGGCGTTCAAAATAGCTGCTCTCATCAAGCACGATAGAGGTGTCATCATCGAAGTCACCGTGCAGTTTGATAATGTGACGTTTATCTTCGGTCAGTGAGACCAGGTCAGCGGCGTTCGCCACTTTATAATAGGGAACACCGTGCGCATCGTGCGCTGCTTCCAGCCAGCGATCGTAGTTGGTAGTGTAGATACGCGAGAAATTACCCTGAGTAATCATGGTGTGAATTTCTGAAGACCGGACATCGATATCCGGGCGGTGCCACTCGCGATCCATCCAGCTGCGCAGCGGGCCAAGTGAACCTTTCTTCTGTTTGTAATATTCCGCCAGCGACAGATGCGTGCCGTAGGTATTAAAAATCTTAGGATCGTAGCCCAGCTCATTTGCGAGGTGAGCAATCAGTTCATGCCACTCGGGTAAGCCAAAATTGCGCGAAATACCGGCACCGGCAAAAAGAATCAGTTTGCCGGAATCATAGGCGCGTTTGAGTTCAGGTTTCATGCCACTCCCCGCGAGGTTTTTAAAAAGGTGGCGAAGCGATCCAGCGCGATGCGCCGCATTGAGATCTCGTTCTTGAGTTCGCCCATTTCTGCAAAGGTCTGCTCATAGCCTTCGGGAATAAACACGCAATCCCATTGAAAGCCGCGCGTTCCTGCAGGTTTAGGGGCGATGGTGCCGCGCAGTTCACCCGAGAACTGATACATTTTGCGGCCGTCGCAGTAGCCGAGCACCGTTTTGGCCGTCACGGCCTGGCTGTCCAGCCCCTGCACCAGCGCGGTAAAGCGCTCTGCGTCCAGGCGGTTCCAGAAGATGCGGGTCAGACCGGCCGGCAGACCATTCAGGCCGTCCAGATAGAGGCCGGTATGCTCCACAAACAGTGGCCGCCCAATCAGCGAAAAAGCTTTGGTCAGTTTATCGCGCACCAGGTCCAGCTCGTTTTCAGTCTGAATTTCTTCGATGCGACGGGCGATGGGCAGAACTTCGACCCCGATGGGTTCGAGTATTTTGCGCACCTCAGCCAGTTTTGGCTCATTGGCAGAAAGGAATCTGATTTTCATGGGGCTTCCAGGTCAATTACTCCGCCACGCAGTGAGGATTTTTACGAAAACAGGCGGGCAGGATAAATCACTAACGCTGGAGAGTGTAGTTCAATTCTGTGGGCATTAAATTACAGAACCGGCTTCAGCAGGAGAGCCGGTTCTGTAGCCTCAGTAAACAATGCCCGGTGGATTCACCGTGGAGTGTGTAACCGCTTCATCCTGTTCACCCCAGCGGGCCAGCACCTGCTGATACTGCCCACCTGTAATGGTGCCATCCAGAGCGGCTTGTAAAGCCGGTGCCAGCCCATTGCCCTTTTTGGTGGTCACGGCAACCCAGGCGCGAAATGGACCGCTGCCAACCAGCTTTGTCTGTCCGCGTGAGGCCACTTTCCAGGCGGCCATCGAGTGCGGACCAAAGATCGCATCGGCTCGTCCCGACAGCAGCGTCAGCGTCGCTGAGGCATCATCGGTAAGATAGACTGGCGTCACCGCAGGCAGACCATTGGCCCGATTCTGCTGATCCCAGCTCAGTAAGATGCGCTCCTGATTGGTGCCCGACGAAACGATAATCCGCTTACCGGCAATATCAGGCGGGCTGTTTATCTGGCTGATTTTACTGTCGCTTTTTACCGCAAAGGCGTGGTTATCAGCGCGATAGGTTGCGAAATCGAACTTCTTCTTACGCTCTTCGGTAACGGCAATATTAAACATGGCGACATCATAACGTCCGGCGCTGATGCCCAGCGGCCAGTCTTCCCACGAGGCCGGAACCAGCTTCAGCTTTAATCCCAGACTGTCAGCCAGCAGCCTGGCAATGTCCGGATCGCTGCCGATCCGCGTGACGTTGTCAGACGCCAGTAGCGACAGCGGCGGAGAATTAGTCGCGGCGGTTGCCACCGTCAGCGTACCGGGTTGTATAAAGTGAAAGCCAGCCGGGATTTTCGCGATCGCCTGCGGATTCGCCGGGGCATGGATTGGCGTCTCATTTTTCAGCACATCGAGCTTCTCCGCAGCCGAACAGCTCAGCACCGGGAGCAGCGTCAGCGCTGTTAAGGTCAGCGCCCTCATAACACGCGCGCCAGGAAACGGCGGGTGCGCTCATGGCGCGGATTGTTCAGTACCTGCGTCGTGCTGCCCTGCTCAACAATCCGGCCATCCACCATAAAGACCACGTTGTCCGCCACTTCACGGGCAAAGCCGATCTCATGGGTCACAATCACCAGCGTGGAGCCGGAACGCGCGAGCTTTTTGATCACGTCGAGCACTTCACCGACCAGCTCCGGATCCAGCGCCGAGGTCGGCTCATCGAACAGCATCACGCGGGGATTGAGCATGAGTGCGCGCGCAATGGCGATACGCTGCTGCTGCCCGCCCGACAGATGACGCGGCCAGGCATCGGTTTTATGGCGCAGGCCGACAATGTCCAGCAGTTCACCCGCCCGCGCTATCGCTTCAGATTTCGTCAGCTGACGATGGGCAATCGGCGCTTCAATCAGATTATCCAGCACATTGAGGTGCGGAAACAGATTGAAGTTCTGGAACACGTAGCCGACGTTGATACGCTGCCGCAGAATCGCCTTCTCTTTGAGTTCATACAGCTTGTCGCCGCGCTGCTGATAGCCGATATAGTCGCCATCGATCTGAATGAATCCCTCGTCGACCCGCTCCAGATGATTGATGGTGCGCAGCAGCGTGGATTTGCCCGATCCGGATGGCCCCAGAATCACCGTGACCGAACCGGGTTCCAGCGACAGCGAAACATCATCCAGCGCTTTGTGTTTACCAAAACGCTTGGTCACGCCGGTAATAGTGATGGCACCTGTTGTGTGAGAAGTGCGGTAATCAATGGCTTCGGACATGGCTGATCTCCTCGGTCGGATGAAGTGGCGTGACGCGATTGCGCCATTGTTGCCAGCGCGAAGGCTGCGGCTCACGGTTCACGCTGCGGGCCAGCCAGCGCTCAACGTAATACTGAATCACGGACAGGACGGTGGTGATAATCAGATACCAGGCGGCACCGACCATCAGCAGCGGGATCACTTCCTGATTACGGTTGTAAATCATCTGAATGGTATAAAACAGCTCCGGCATCGCCAGCACGTAAACCATCGAAGTCCCTTTTGCCAGACTGATGATCTCGTTGAATGCGGTCGGAATAATGGCGCGCAGCGCCTGCGGCAGAATGATGCGGAAGGTCCGGCGTGAGGCGGAAAGCCCCAGCGCGGAGGCGGCTTCAACCTGCCCGTGATCGACGCCGAGGATCCCGCCGCGGATAATTTCTGCACTGTAAGCCGCCTGCACCAGCGTCAGACCAATTACCGCCGCCGGGAACTGGCCCAGCACATTAATCGTCTGAAATGCGCCCCACGACAGGCCGGTAAACGGAATGCCGATCGACAGCGTGTCGTAGAGGTAGGAGAAGTTATAGAGAATGATCAGCACCACGATCAGCGGCAGCGAACGGAACAGCCAGATGTAGCCCCACGCCAGCGTGCTCAGCAGCCACGATGAGGAGAGACGTGCCAGCGCCAGCAGACCGCCGAAAAAGAGGCTGAATATCGTGCCCAGCAGGGTCAGCAGTAGCGTCTGACCCAGACCGTGCAGGATCACCGGATCGAAAAACCAGCGGGCAAACACGCCCCATTCCCAGCGCGGGTTAAAGGCCACTGACTGCACCACACCCGCCAGGATAAACAGCGCCAGAATAGCGCCGGCGGTGCGCGCCGGATAACGTGCCGGGACCACCTGTAGATGTTGATGTTTGCGCATCGTCACTCCTTAACTCGCCTCAGCGACGTTATAAACGCCGATTACTTTAATAAAACGCAGTCGCCCGTCATGTGGCGGCTGGCCGTAACGCTCCAGATCGCCGCTCAGATCGAACTGTGGCTGATAGCCGTGACCGGTATAAAGCCGCACCGCCTCTGGCTGGCGAAAGCCGGTGGTGAGAAACAGACGCTGATAGCCCGCCTGCAGCGCGCGCCGCTCCAGCTCCTGCAACACCACCAGCGCCAGCCCCTGACGGCGCAGATCGCTGCGGGTCCAGATGCGCTTCAGCTCAGCGGTCTGTGGGTCATAAGGTTTATAAGCGCCCATCGCAATGATTTCGCCGTCGCGCTCCAGCACAATAAACAGCCCCTGCGGCGGCAGATACCATTCGGTCAGCTCCTGCTCCTGCTCGTTACGGCGGGAGAAAAAGTCGCCATAACGTGCCGAATATTCACCAAACAGACCACCCAGAATCGGTTGCAGCTCGGGGGCCTCGGGCGAAACTTCGCGGAAAGTCGATTCACTCATGCTCAGCTCCTTAGTCGCCCAGCCCGGTGGGGTTAATTTCAGAACGATCGATATGCTCCACGCCTTCACCCCAGCGGTTCAGCACCTTCTGATAATCACCATTGCTGATGACGCCATTCAGCGCAGTGCTGATCGGTTCTGCAAGGCCGCTGCCTTTCTTCACCGTAACGGCAATGTGCGCCGCTTTTGGCCAGCCACCATCCACACTGCCGATCAGCCGGGTTTTACCGGTCAGTGCCGCTTTCCAGGCACCAATGACGTTAGGACCAAACCAGGCATCGGCCCGCCCCGCCTGCAGTGCCAGCGTCTGGGCGGCGTCATCTTTGGCGTAGATCGGGGTAAAGCCCTTCAGACCCTTTGCCTGATTCTCTTTATCCCACGCCAGCAGAATCGCCTCCTGATTGGTGCCGGATCCCACAATGATCCGCAATCCGGCAATGTCTTCCGCTTTGGTCAGTGACTTAATCGGGCTGCTGGTTTTGACATAGAAGCCAAGTGAGTCTTTGCGATAGGTGGCGAAGTCGAACTTCTCTTTGCGCTCTTTAGTCACGGTAATGTTGGAGATCGCCGCATCATACTTGCCCGAGGCCACACCCAGCGGCCAGCCTTCCCACGACGTCGGCACGACATTGAGTTTTAATCCCAGGCTATCCGCAACCAGTCGGGCAATATCCACCTCGCTGCCGAGCAGGGTTTTGTTGTCATCGGAAAATACCGTCAGCGGCGGAGAGTTCTGCGCCGCCACGGCCACGGTAAAGGAGCCCGGCACTACAAAGTGATGTCCCGCGGGCAGTTGCGCGATGGCGTCAGGATTCTTCACCGTATTAATCGGCGCTTTATTGGCTTCCAGGCTGACGCGCTGGCCGTTATAGGACACGCTGGTGCCTTCAGCCAGCGCATGGCTGCTGGCGGTCAGAATAAGCAGGGCAAGAAGACGCGATGTTTTTTTCATGACGCAGGCTCTTATTGTGAGGTGAACTGATTAACGGGTTGCTTCAGGGCGAAGCTGTCGCGCAGCGTACTGCCCGGGTAGTCGCGGCGCGTCAGGCCGCGAGCCTGCAGAATCGGCACCACGCGGTCAACAAACCGTTCAAAGGTGTCGGGTGTGCCGCCATTGATAATGAAGCCGTCTGTGGCGTGGGTTTCGAACCAGAGCTGCAGGCCATCCGCGACCTCTTCCGGCGTACCGTGAAACAGCGGACGTGGCGTTGCGGCTTCCAGTGCCGCCTGGCGCAGCGTATGGCTATGCTGCTGTGCTTTGCGTTTGATCTCGTCGGTGGTGCTGCGGAAGCTGTTCTGACCAATGTCGCCGATGTCCGGGAACGGCTGATCCAGCGGATATTGAGAAAAGTCGTGGTGGTCAAAGAAACGACCAAGGTAGTTAAGGGCATCGGGAATCGATACCAGCGCCGCCGTGGTCTGATACTGGCGCTCTACGTCTTCCGCATCATCGCCCACGATCACGCTGACACCCTGGAAGATGTGAAGATCCTCTGGCTGACGACCGTTCGCTACCAGCTGCTGTTTCACATCCTGATAAAACGCCTGCGCTTCTTCGCGGGTGGGCTGATGGGTAAAGATGGCGTCAGCATGACGCGCCGCCAGCTTTTTACCGTCGTCGGACGCACCCGCCTGGAAGATAATCGGACGGCCCTGCGGCGTGCGGGCGATGTTTAGCGGTCCCTGCACCTGGAAGAAGTCGCCATGATGATCGAGCGTGTGCAGCTTCGCCGGATCGAAGAACTGCCCGCTCTCCTTGTCGCGCACAAAGGCATCCTGCTCCCACGAATCCCACAAGCCTTTCACTACCTGCAGATACTCGTCGGCAATGCGGTAACGCAACGCGTGTTCCGGGTGTTTCTCGCGGGAAAAGTTTTTGGCGGAACCCTCCAGCGGCGAGGTAACAACGTTCCAGCCCGCACGCCCGCCGCTGAGGTGATCGAGGCTGGCAAACTGACGCGCTACCGTGAACGGCTCGCTATAAGAAGTGGAAACGGTACCGACCAGCCCCAGATGTTCTGTAACGCCCGCCAGTGCAGAGAGCAGCGTCAGCGGTTCAAAACGATTGAGAAAGTGCGGGATCGATTTCTCATTGATAAACAACCCGTCGGCAACAAACAGAAAATCGAGCTTGCCCTGCTCCGCCTTGCGGGCGATTTTTTTGGCGTACTCCAGATTAATACTGGCATCGGCCTGCGCCGCGGGATGGCGCCAGGCAGACATGTTTCCCGATGCGCCATGCAGAATAGTGCCCAGCCGAAGTTGTCTTGTGGTCATGATGCTCTCTCTTTTTTAGTCGTAGCGATGCCCGACGAGGGTTGTCAGAACCCCCGTGTTTTGGCGGGCTGCAGAAGAATTCAGTTCAGAATGGCGTCCCGACATCGCGCATTGAGGTGTTGCAGCGCCTGGCGTGCCAGTCGGGCGAAGTAGTCGGCGGCGGGGGCAATCAGCGCCTCATCCGGGGTAAAACTGGCATGGTGCAGACCAAAATCACTGGCGCTGCCGATACTGACAAACGCGCCTGGCACCTGTTGCAGATAGAACGCAAAATCCTCACCCAGCAGATGCAGTTCGGCGGACTGCACCCGATAGCCAGCCTGCTGCGCGACGTCACTGCTGAAGGTTGCCCAGTGGGCATCGTTGATTAGCACTGGCGGGCCGGGCTGCCAGCTCAGGGTCGCCTGCGCGCCATTGGCTTCAGCAAAGTGCTCAACCAGCGTACGCACCCGCTGTTCCAGTTCGGCACGCAGTTGTAAATCGTGCGTGCGGGCGGTGCCGCCAAACTCAACGCCGCCCGGCAATACGTTCCAGCTTTTGCCGCCGTCGATGCGGGTAATGCTCAGCACCAGACTGTCCAGCGCACTAAAGCTGCGGCTGGTGAGTCCCTGTAAGGCCTGGATGATCTGGCTGGCGGTGACAATACTGTCCACGCCCTGCTCCGGATACGCGGCATGTGCGCCTTTGCCGGTGACGCGAATAATAAATTTGTCCGTATTGGCGTAAAACGCCCCGCTGCGGGTAGCAAACGTACCAACAGGCAGTGAAGGCTCGTTGTGCATGCCGAAAATAGCCTGCACCTCATCCAGCACGCCCGCCTCGATAAACTGGCGTGCTCCGCGAGCAATCTCTTCAGCGGGCTGAAAGAGGATGCGCACCCGACCAGGCAACTGATCGGCCTGGTCGTTAAGCTGTAACGCCGCGCCCAGCATCACAGCGCTATGGAGGTCGTGACCGCAGGCGTGCATCACACCGGGATGACGAGAATGAAAACGCACACCGCTCGCTTCATGGATTGGCAACGCATCGATGTCGGCGCGCAGGGCGATGACGGTCTCTCCGCTGCCAATTTCCGCCACAAGACCCGTCTCAAGGGGATAGTCGAGCAGCCTGATGCCCGACGCCTGCAACCAGCCCCGCAGCCGGGCGGTGGTGGCGAACTCCTGACCCGACAGCTCTGGCCAGGTGTGCAGTTCACGCCGCCATTCAATCAGTTGTGATGCATTGCTCATGATGACTCTCCACTCAGACTCAGGCTGCAACCAGATGATGTGTAGCCAGCAACTCCAGTGACTGCAGGCGGGCAACCGGCTCGGTAATCGGCGTGTCGATAACGAACTCATCAATGTCGAAATTATGGTGCAGCGCATCAAGCTGGGCATGAACCTGTGCTGCGGTGCCTTTCAGCAGTGACGGTGTGCGCGGCTCAATCTGATAATCGCGATATCCACCCTGCCGCACATAGCGCTCAGCCTGTTCCAGACTCGCGACGTTAACGCCAGGTCCGTCTTTCACCGACACATGATAATGACGCAGCGTGGAAACCAGCAGGTCAGCCTGGGCGGGCGAGTCGGCCACCACTACCTGAACAGCCACCAGAGCGCGCTGGCCGTTACTGAGGTGAGAGAAAGTACTCAGTGCATGCTCCAGCAACTGGCGGTCGCCATTGAGATGAGCTGCAAAGACAAACTGCCAGCCCAGACTTGCCGCCAGCCGGGCGCTCTCTTCACTGGCGCCCAGCAAAAATCGGTTAGCAGGACGTGATGGCAGCGGCGTCGCGGCTAAACCTTCGACATCAGGCTGCGCCTGTGTGGGTTTAAGCCAGCTATCCAGCAGTTGAAGCTGTTCGGCAAAGCTCCCTTTTTTAGCCGCATCGACACCCTGTTGCAGTGCATGGGTAGAAAGTGGCAGTCCGCCCGGCGCTTTGCCCACACCAATATCAATGCGGCCCGGTGCCAGTGAGGCGAGCAGGTTAAAGTTTTCCGCCACTTTATACGGGCTGTAGTGCTGCAACATCACCCCGCCCGATCCGACGCGAATATGGCGGGTCTGGGCAATGATCCAGGCAATCAATACCTCAGGTGAAGGACTGGCCAGCTGCGCGGTGTTGTGATGTTCCGCCAGCCAGAAGCGGTGATAACCCCACTCCTCTGCTAGCTGTGCCAACTGCAGCGTACGCTGCAGTGCTGCTACAGGCGACTCGCCATGCAGCACGGGCGCCTTATCTAACAGACTTAATCGATATGCCATTCACCTGGTCCTTGTTCATTCCGGTTGCGGACCAGTGTGCTGCGCAGTCGATAATTGGTAAAACATCATATTGTTTTATGCTTTATTGAATTCGTCATAATGGGGAACAGTGAGAAGTGAAAGAGGGAAAACGGGCTCTGAAACAGGGAATCAGGCAGATATTTTGCGTATAACGTTTTTCGATGCCTGATATTCAGGTGAGTAAAATCGGCGAACTGGCAAAGGTCTGCAGAAAATCGTCTTACGTATGGAGAGATGACAGTTGTTATTAGCCGCGACTGCAGGAATTTCATTCATCAGGGATGGAGCATTATTGAGTCGACTCTTACCGGGGCAGAAAAATGAGACAGGAAAATAAGTCTTGTAAGCATTCGTACAAGTCAGAGGCTACACAGCATGTAGCCTCCGGAATACTGTTAACTGGCCGTAACCTGGCTGATCATTACGCCCTTGATTGTGCTGTTTTCACGATAATATTGAAGGCAATTCAACTGAGTAAATCCTCCGTATCGACGTGAATTATTGCAATACTGGTTAATTTTCCCTTCTGGCTTACTGGAGAACATCGAGAACAGAGTGTCTGAAGATGCGTTGAGTAAAGGGATGCCTGTAACAGAGACATTCAAATACCCTTGATATTCAGAACACTCTTTTTTCGTTCCCTCGCTCGCAATGGCTATCATCGTTAAGTCTCCCTGCCCCATCTCGTTATCTGAAATAAACCAGAAGTTTACATTTCTGGATGTCAGGCAGAACCACGATGCCTGATTATCGTGGTTAACTACAGCTCCGGTTTGTTTTGCAATGTCTTCAAGGCGGCTAAACTCCATGGCAAAAAGCCTGTCACCAATGATTACTTCGGGAACTAATTCTTTGCGTGTGTCGTGATAAGTGACTGATGATTTGTCATCATAATAACTGGCGCCGAAGCCTGTCATCTGAGCAGCCATCACAGCAGGAGAAAATATTGTAATGATAAGAAGTGATTTCATTTAACATTTAACTCCCTGTCACCACTTGCCCATATGCTTTTTCGTACACTGAGTGAAGCGATTATACAACCTTCAGATGAATCCAGTGGATGCTTCTTGCTTGCTCCATGAATACGAAACGCAGAGCGGCCACACATGGCATTGCTCAGAGCGGGTGTGAGATCGAGAGTATATTTTCCGGTGTGAACTGAATTATGCGGAGAACCAATGGTATAATTACCCCTGGGTAGTGGGCCTTTGCTGCTTACACATTCCTGAGAAAAATCATTCTTATAACCTGTCGCCCCGGCGTAATCTGCGGTGTATGTTTCACCATTGCGGCTGAAGGTGTGTGATGTGACATCATATTCCCATGCCATTATCCATTCCTCTCATTCCATGAATCAGAATAAATGACATTACCGTCCAGATAATGCCATGTAATTTTTTTATAGGAAAAATCAATAAACTCAACATGATTGTGCCTGGCCCACTGGTGTTTTTTAACATCCATCATCAGGGAATTTACTTCTGTAACCTTAATGTTCTCAAGGCTGGTTCGAAAATACTCCTCCTCCTGTCCGTTATTATTTATTCTATAGAATTTAAATACTGCTGACTTTAGTGTTTGCCCCGTAGACAGGGCTTTGTAAAGCCAGGGAGAAGAACTATCAATTTCTTTCATAAATGAGAATGAACTATGTAAGCATTTTGCGGTGATTTTTCCGGTTAAAGTCTCTGTAGGTTGTTCAATAGAGTGCATTAGTTCGCTAACTTCTATACTTCCCTCTCTGCCTTTTACATCAACGCTTCCTTTTATGGTCTTACCACTATCATCCATAAGCCATAGCTAAACTGGAATAGCCATTACTAACTCCCTTTTATTATCAGACAGTGTAATAATCATCTGTTATATCTTTTTAGCAAGAGAGTATTGGAAGATTTTTTGATATCAATCAAGTGATGGCATTTCTTTGGATTTTAGCGAAAAAACAAGTTAAGTCATCGAGTAATTACTCATGTAAATTAAAATCATAATGATATTGAAAAATTTTATTTTTAGATGAAAGATCATTTTGTCTGATGATACCGAAAGCGGCTGATTAAAGCATGCTGCCTGGCATACTTGCTTACACGCCAAAGCGCAAACTCTATCCCGGAGTCAGCTGATTCAGGATCGCTTGCCTGTTGATGTCTGCGCAAAGTAATAGCGTTGATATACGTAAAAACAGGTGTCTAAAGCGTATTTTCTAAGGCCGTTGCGAGTTTTGTTTCAACGGGAAAAAGCGGGTGTTGATAAGCGCCACATTCACTTCACAGGGAACGCCGTCGTCGAGATAAACGGTTTCATTGAGCTGAATGACAGCATCCCCTTCCGCTAAATTAAGCAGAGTCAGCGTCTGTGAATCAGCGAGATTCACGGCCGTCAGATGCTGATCCCTGAGCTGCACTTTCTTACCGGTAACCTCTTCAATATAGCCATATTTTGAGACCTCCAGCTTGCTGAATTCCAGGCTATTAAACATATTCACCGGCAGGTGAATATGTTCCAGAGCCACGGGGATATCATCGAAACACATCAGGCGTAAAATTTTATAAATCTGATCGCTGTTTTTAATACGGAGCGCCTGCGCCATATCGGCTGAAGGGACTTTAATTATGCTGACCGAAATGATTTTCCTGACGCCTTTATGCCCCTTTCGTTGCGCCTGAAAATCAAACGGTGAAAGCACATGATATCTGTGCGCCTGACTGCTCACTTCAGTAGAGCCCACAAAGATACCTGAACCTTTGACGCGATAAATTCTCTGCTGCTCAACCAGAATACGTGTCGCTTCACGAACCGTCGCACGGGTAATGCCGATATTTTTTGCGATGGATATTTCGGTATCCAGCTTTTCTCCGGGGAGAAGGCCATCATCCTTAATTTTATTGAGGATGTAATCAACAACCTCTTTTTGCTTTTCTGTGATGCCATCAGCCATCGAATGTCTTCCTGTATGCGTGAAGGTGGAACGCCATCAATCCGTATCAGTACAGTTCTGCCTGACATTGCCGGATAAGTACTAATTCGGCGACCTGAATATGTGACCAACTTATCAAGTTGGCACTGATGTTAAGGCTGTTCAGCGATATTTTGACTTTACAGGTTGTGTCCATACACATCGAGGGACATCATCAGGATGACTAGACATCTTCAACATGTACAGATGTGATGACGAAGATGAAATACAACCTTACGTCCACGGTCAGCAACTAACTTTCTCGTAACACTATGAGAAGAGGCTTTTTTAATCATCTTAAGCCCTTCATTATCCTGAGCTTCGGTTGTCAGCAGGCTCAGTTAAAAAGTGGTGAAGCAGGAGTTTTGAAAAACTGACTGTACATACTCAGGCATTTTGAGGGAGATCAAAGCGATGTCACACCTGGCGAAGTGGTTAAACAATGAGAAAGTCCAGTACGTTGAACGCGTTGCGGACTGGCAGGAAGCGATAGCGATAGCCGGGCGACCTCTGCTCTGTGAAGGCGCAATATCGCAGGATTATATTGATGCCATTATTCGACAGAAAGAGGAGATCGGTCCCTTTTTTGTTATCGCGCCGCAGATTGCCATGCCTCACGCGCGCCCGGAACAGGGTGCGCACAAACTGGGTTTGTCGATTGTGCTGCTGGGCACACCTGTAAATTTTGACTCTGAAGAGAACGATCCGGTAAAGGCGATTTTTATGTTTGCGGCACCGGACAGTAATAGCCATATCGAAATGATTTCCCAACTGGCGGAAGTGCTGTCCGATGAAGAGATCATGGCTCGGATCTTTAATGCGAGCAGCCAGGACGCGCTCATGACGATTTTATCAGACGTCTGATCCGCCCGTTAAAAGCGACTTTTAATCAACAGTTAATGAGGTTTGATATGAAGATTATGGCAGTGTGTGGTTCAGGCCTGGGCAGCAGCTTTATGATGGAAATGAACATCAAAAAAGTGCTTAAAACAATCGGCGTTGAAGCGGAAGTTGAACATTCAGATCTTGGTTCTGTTACGCCTGATGTGGCGGATGTTTTTGTGATGGCAAAAGATATTGCCTACAGCGCAAACCTGCCGGAACAGAAGGTCATCATCATCAACAATATTATCGACCTGAAAGAAGTGGAGCAAAAAATACGCGAGTATTTTGAGAAAAACTGACGGTAATAATCAGATAAACGCCTTACCTCGAGGTTAATATGTTTACTCAAAATCTTTTGCAGTTCGTCGTCGATGTACTGAAAGTGCCCTCAATCCTGGTCGGACTGGTGGCATTTTTCGGACTGATTGCGCAGAAAAAGCCGTTTCCAGATGTGATTAAGGGCACGGTAAAAACTATTCTGGGCTTTCTGGTGCTGGCAGGTGGCGCGACCGTTCTGGTCGGTTCCCTGACGCCACTGGGCGACATTTTCAAACATGCGTTTGATGTTCAGGGCATCATTCCAAATAACGAAGCAATGGTCTCTATCGCGCTGGCTAAATATGGCGCGCCAACCACCATGATCATGGCCTTCGGCATGGTTGCCAACATTGTGGTTGCCCGATTCACCCGACTCAAATATATCTACCTGTCAGGACATGTGACGTTTTACATGGCCTGTATGATCGCGATTATTTTATCGGTTGCTGGTTTTGAAGGTATTCAGCTTATTTATACCGGGTCACTGCTGTTAGGTATTCTGATGGCCACCTTCCCGGCTATCGCTCAGCCCTATATTCGCAAGATCATCGGAGGTGACCATGTCGCGCTGGCGCATACCGGGACAATAGGTTATGTCTTATCAGGTTGGATCGGCTCTTTAGTTGGTAAAGGTTCGAAATCCACCGAAGAGATGAATATGCCAAAAAACCTGAGTTTTTTGCGCGACAGTACAATCTCTATCTCCCTGACGATGATGATTATTTACTTAATCCTGTCGGTGTCTGCCGGTAAAGAGTACGTAGAGTCTAACTTCAGCAATGGTCAGAACTACCTCGTTTATTCCTTCATTCAGGCCATTACCTTTGCCGCAGGCGTCTTTATTATCCTGCAGGGCGTGCGTTTAATTCTGGCTGAAATCGTTCCGGCCTTTACCGGCTTTTCAGAAAAACTAGTGCCGGAAGCCAGACCCGCGCTCGATTGCCCGATTGTCTTCCCCTATGCGCCGAATGCGGTGCTGGTTGGCTTTATCTCCAGCTTTGTCGGTGGTCTGGTCGGACTGTTTGTCCTGGGTCAGCTGCATTGGGTCTTGATTCTGCCGGGTGTTGTTCCTCACTTCTTCTGTGGTGCGACAGCTGGCGTGTTTGGTAATGCGACCGGCGGCAAACGCGGAGCAATCTGTGGCGCCTTCGCTCATGGCCTGTTAATCACCTTCCTGCCTGTCGCCCTGTTGCCGGTGCTCGGACAGATTGGACTGACCAACACCACTTTCTCGGATACGGACTTTGGCGTAACAGGCATCCTGCTCGGTAATATGGCGCACTTTATGGATAAGGGAACCATTACCCTGATTATCACCGGCATTTTTGGCCTGCTTGTGGTTTATAACTTCATGGCCAAAAAGAAAGTTCCTGCTGAAACAAATGAAGTGTAATCAGCCGCTGTAATGCTAACCGGAAAAGGCCCTCCGCCTTTTCCGGTTTTTCACACCCGACCAGACTGACCGAACCCCCGGTATTCTCACACTTACTGGCTGCAGCGCGCCAATCCTGATATCGATTAATGTCATTTCTCCCCTTTGTTTTGCCCATACGCTGACGCACAACGCCATTGCTCCCCTCATTTCTGGTTCAACCCGGTCCTGATTTTCCATAAAAAAAGGACTATTCCGAACGTAAAAAGTGATCTGAATCACATTTTCAACATTAGGCATACTAATAAATAAAATTTAACAACAAAACATTTGAATGATAATGATTAACATTTACACTCTCATCCGCATATAACAAAGCGTTAAACGCTGCCAAATCCACAAATAATATGCGGTATTTTCTCTTTTTAAGGTGAAAACCCTAACCCACGTAATGGTCAGGGTTTTTATCTGGTTAGTTAGTTTTATGTTTACTGGAGTTGTTGAGCGGATTTCTAACGCTGCTGACGCGGTGTCGGCAGGGTCACTGATATTCACGCACAGGAACTGAAAATGCTTTTACGCTCATCCACTCAGACGGTACTGGACCTCGCGCCAGCCTCCAATGCCAGCGGAGCCGAAACGGCTATTTTTAACGATCAGCAACTGGCGGCCTGGTCGCAGCAGACTCAGGAGGTGCTGTCGCTGATGACGCGCACCGTTACTGGCGTAGAGAAGCCTTTCAGCGGGATTCTGCCCCACGAACTGGCGGCGGCGTTCAGCGATGTCGATCTCGATCGTCCGCTGGGCAATAACGATGACGCGCTGGCAGAGCTGAGTCAGCTCTATTTGCGTGACGCCGTCTGGTTCCACCACCCTAAATACCTGGCGCATCTGAATTGCCCGGTCGTGCTGCCCTCTCTGATGGCCGAGCAGATTATGGCGGCAGTGAACAGTTCGGTCGATACCTGGGATCAGAGTGCCGGCGGCACGCTGATTGAGCAGAAGGTGATCGACTGGACGCTGGGCCGTATTGGTCTGCCTGCCGGATCGGATGGGATCTTTACCAGCGGCGGCACCCAGTCCAATCTGATGGCAATGCTGCTGGCGCGTGACAGCTGGTGCGCGGAACATCATCCGGGGCATCTGATCAAACATCGCGGCCTGCCGGAGACAGCGCCGAAGTGGCGGGTATTTACCTCGAAACTCAGCCACTTCAGCATTCAGAAGTCGATGGCGATTCTGGGTCTGGGCTATGACGCGGTTATCGCCGTTGATCACGACGACCACTACCGCATGGACGCAAAATGCCTGGAAAAAGAGATCGCACGCTGCCGCAGTGAAGGGCTAATCCCGATTGCCGTAGTCGCCACCAGCGGCACCACAGACTTTGGCAGCATCGATCCGCTGCCCGAAATCGCCCGTCTCTGTGACGATCACGGTCTCTGGATGCATGTTGACGCCGCTTACGGCTGCGGCCTGCTGGTTTCTGAGAATCATCGCGCACGGCTGAACGGCATTGAGCATGCTGACTCCGTCACTGTCGATTATCACAAATCGTTCTTCCAGACTGTCAGCTGTGGCGCCTTCTTTGTGCGCGACAGTCATGACCTGAAGCATGTCACGCACCATGCAGATTACCTGAATCCACTCAGCGCTCAGCAGGAAGGCACGCCCAATCTGGTGAACAAAAGTATTCAGACCACCCGCCGTTTTGACGCCCTGAAGATGTGGCTGACACTGCGTGTGATGGGCCCCGCGGCGCTGGGTGACGCCTTCGATACGCTGATAGATCTGACCCAGGCCACGCACCAGCTGTTAACGGCGCATCCTGCCATTGAAGTGCTGCATGCGCCTGAGCTGACGACCCAGATTTTCCGCTACGTTCCCGGCAAACATGCCAGCGACGCGCAGATCGACGAGATCAACGCTGCCATCCGTAAAGCGCTGTTCCGTTCCGGTAATGCGGTGATTGCGGGCACAAAAGTCGACGGGCGTCAGTATCTGAAATTTACCCTGTTAAATCCCACCACGACCACTGCCGACATTGAAGATGTACTGAGCCTGATTGCGCACTATGGCCGCGAACAGGTGCGTGCCTCTGCGCTGAGCGCGGCGAATCATGGAGAGATCTGAAATGAATAATCCTGTTTACGATTTTATTGGTATCGGCATCGGCCCGTTCAACCTGAGCCTGGCCTGTCTGAGCGAGCCGGTTGAGGGGCTGAATGGTCTCTTCCTGGATGAGAATCCGGGCTTTGACTGGCACACCGGCATGATGCTGGAAAATGCGCATCTTCAGACGCCGTTTATGGCCGACCTGGTGACGCTTGCCGACCCCACCAGCCCGTATAGTCTGCTCAACTACATGAAGGAAAAGGGAAAGTTATACTCTTTTTATATCCGTGAAGATTTCTTCCTGATGCGCAAAGAGTATAACCAGTACTGCCAGTGGGCCAGCTCGCGGCTCTCCAATCTGCGCTGGAACAGTCATGTCGAGTATGTCAGCCATGATGAGGCCACCGGGATCTATCATCTTCAGGTGACCGACACCCGAACGGGTGAAAAACTGCGCTATCAGGCGCGTCATCTGGTTCTCGGCACCGGGCCTAAAGCCTGGATGCCAGCGTGCAGCCAGCCGCATCGTCAGCGCCTGACGCACTCCAGCCACTATCTGGCTAACAAAGCAGAACTGCAGCAGAAGCGTTCAATTACCGTACTGGGCAGCGGCCAGAGCGCCGCAGAAATTTACTACGACCTGCTGACCGATATTGACCGCTTTGGTTATCAGCTCAACTGGATCACCCGCGCGCCGCGCTTCTATCCGCTGGAGTACACCAAGCTCACGCTGGAGATGACCTCACCAGAGTGGGTCGACTATTTCCACGCCCTGCCCGCCACCACCCGTGATGAGCTGAATGCGCGCCATAAGAATCTCTACAAAGGCATCAACAGCAGCTTAATCAATGACATTTATGACCTGATGTATGTCAAACAGCTCGACGGCGATCTCAACGTCAACCTGTTTACCCACTCGGCGCTGACCGCGATGCGCTGGCTGCCGCAGGGCGAATTCGAGCTGACGCTACATCAGGAGGAGCAGGATTGCACCTTCACCCGTCGCTCTGAAGGACTGGTGATGGCGACCGGCTATCACTATCAGCCACCAATGTTTTTAGAGGGCATTACCGCACGCCTGCGCTGGGATGACAAAGGCCGCTACGACGTGCAGCGCAACTACAGCATCGATCATCATAATCAGATTTTCGTACAGAACGCCGAACTGCATACCCACGGCTTTGTCACGCCGGACCTCGGCATGGCTTGCTACCGCAACTCTGTACTGCTGCGTGAACTGACCGGACGCGAGGTCTATCCGATTGAGCGCCAGATCGCCTTCCAGACCTTCCCGGCAAAATCGGAGCACTGAGATGAAATCACTAACACTGTTCAGTGCCGACCGCCCCGCAGGACGATTTACCCTGAGACCGATGCTTGAGAGTGATGCGCCGCTAATCCACAGCTGGGTTACCCGCGATTACGCCCGCTTCTGGGGCATGCAGCAGCAGAGCCTGGAGCAGGTCGCGGCGTTCTACCAGACGCTGACGGCAACGGATCCCCATGCAGCGCTGATTGGCTGCTGCAATGATCAGCCCGTCTGCCTGATTGAGTGCTACCGCGCCTGTGACGACGAGGTTGGCAAGTTTTATCCGGCCGCGTCCGATGATTACGGCATGCATATTCTGATTGCCCCAGCCAGCCAGCCGATCAAAGCCTTTAGCTGGCAGGTCTTCACGCTGGTGATGGACTACATGTTCAGCCGTCCAGAGGTGCGTCGCGTGGTGGTCGAGCCAGACGTGCGCAATGAAAAAATTCACGTGCTGAATAAACGCGCCGGATTCCGCTACCAGCACACTATCGACATGGGCCATAAAACCGCCTGGCTGGCCTTTTGCCAGCGGGAAGATTATCAACACGCGTTACAGCAGGAGTCGCAGACCATGAACATTCTCCCTTCACTGACCGACGGCACGCATCTGACGGGCGACCACTGGGCGCAGGCAAACCGCATGCTGATCCGCAAGGCAATTGCTGAGTTCGCGCATGAAAAAATCATTGCGCCGCAGGAAACGGGTGATGGCAGCTATCAGCTGGCCGTGCCGGGCGGAGAAGCGACATATCATTTTCACGCCGCGCGGCTGGCACTGGATCACTGGGAGATCGACGCAGATTCACTGCGCAAGCAGGAGAACGGTCATGCGCTGCCGCTGGATGCGCTGAAGTTTATCGTGGAGTTCAACGGGGTGATCGGGATTCCGCAGGCGCTGCTGGCGACCTACATGGAAGAGATCAGCAGCACCCTGTGCAGCAGCGTATATAAGCTGCAGAAGAATAACCCTGACAGCCAGGCGCTGGTCGCAGCTGATTTCCAGACGGTAGAAGCGGCAATGACCGAAGGCCATCCCTGCTTTGTTGCCAACAACGGACGTATTGGCTTCGATGCACAGGACTATCTGGCCTATGCGCCGGAAGCGGCCGCACCCGTGCATCTTATCTGGGTCGCGGTGCACCGCCGCAACGCCCATTTCTCCAGCCTCAGCGAGTTGAGCTATGAGCAGCTGATGCGTGATGAGCTGGGCGACACTACCGTGGAACAGTTCAATGCGCAGATTGTGAATAAAGGGCTGGCGACAGAGGACTATATCCTGATGCCGGTACATCCGTGGCAGTGGCAGAACAAACTGCTGACCGTGTTTGCGGCCGACATTGCCAGCCACGATATTGTTTATCTCGGCACCGGCGACGATACTTACCAGGCGCAGCAGTCCATCCGTACCTTCTTTAACCGCAGCCAGCCTGAAAAGCGTTACGTGAAAACCGCGCTGTCAGTACTTAACATGGGCTTTATGCGCGGCCTGTCGCCCTACTACATGGCGACAACACCTGCGATAAATGGCTGGCTGGAACAGCTGGTGGCGGGGGATGCCTGGCTGAAACGCTGTGATTTCCGCATCCTGCGTGAAGTTGCGTCAGTTGGCTATCACAACCGCTACTACGAGCAGGCGATCAAAGGCGATTCGGCCTATAAAAAGATGTTTGCAGCGCTGTGGCGCGATAATCCAGCCGCCAGCCTGCAACCAGGCCAGCGTCTGATGACGATGGCCTCTTTCCTGCACGTCGATCACCACCAGCAGCCACTGCTGCCCGCGCTGATCGCGGACTCCGGTTTACCTGCTAAGCAGTGGATTGAACGCTATCTGACCTGCTATCTTAGCCCGCTGCTGCACTGCTTCTATCAGCACGATTTGGTGTTTATGCCGCACGGTGAAAACCTGATCATGCTGCTGGAGAACAACGTTCCGGTCAGCGCCTATATGAAGGATATCGGCGAAGAGATCGCCGTGATGAACCCTGACGCGGTGCTGCCGGAAGGCGTGCAGCGCCTGGCCGTCGAGGTGCCGGAAGAACTTAAGTTACTCTCTATCTTCACCGATGTGTTTGACTGCATCTTCCGCTTTATCAGCACGATTCTGGATCAGTCAGAGACACTGCCGGAAGACGATTTCTGGCAGGCAGTGGCGCAGTGCGTGAAGGATTACCAGCAGGCGCATCCGGAGCATGCGACTAAGTTCGCGCGCTATGACATGTTCGCGCCCGAGTTTACCCGCTCCTGCCTGAACCGCCTGCAGCTGGCGAATAACCAGCAGATGATCAACCTCTCCGATCCCGCCGAGAACCTGAAGTTCGCTGGCACATTGATCAACCCGATTGCCCGCTGGCGCTAAGCGTTACACTGTCACTCGATTATTATGCGGTCACCCTGGTGGCCGCTTTTTTTAATGGTTTTATTGCAGGAATCTTTAATGGCTTCTTTTCAACCGCTGGCAACGCTGACCCGGCGACATCTGATCTTTCCGCTATCGCTGGTATTGTTCGAGTTCGCCACCTATATCGCGCATGACATGATCCAGCCCGGCATGCTGCTGGTGACGCAGGAATTCAAGGTCGGCCCGGAATGGGTTTCCACCTCGCTGACCGCCTATCTGGCGGGGGGCATACTGCTGCAGTGGCTATTGGGTCCGCTCTCGGATCGCATCGGACGGCGTCCGGTGCTGCTCAGCGGCGTGGCCTTTTTTATGCTCTCCTGTATCGCGACCCACTGGGTGCAGAGCATTGAGCAGTTTGTCCTGCTGCGGTTTCTGCAGGGAATCAGCCTCTGCTTTATCGGTGCGGTGGGTTACGCAGCGGTGCAGGAGGCATTTACAGAGTCGCTGAGCATTAAAATGATGGCGCTGATGGCCAACGTCGCATTGCTGGCCCCGCTGGCCGGGCCACTGGCGGGTGCGGCTTTTCTGACCGTGGGAGAATGGCGCACCCTTTTCTGGCTGATTGGTGCGGTTGCGGCCCTGGCGCTGGCCGGGTTGTGGTATGCCATGCCTGAAACGGCGGGCGACCGTCAGAAACCGCTGTCGCTGCGATCGATTATCAGCGGTTACGCGGCGTTGCTGAAGGATCGTCAGGTGATGCGTGGTTCACTGGCAATCGGACTGGTCACCGTGCCCTGCATCGCCTGGGTGGCGCTATCACCAGTGATTTTGATCCACGGCGCGCAACTTAGCCGCATCCACTATGCCCTGCTTCAGCTGCCGGTCTTTGCCGCGATGATTGCGGGCAATCTGATGCTGGGGCGATTGTCCAGCCGTCTGCCGATTGAACAACCGGTACGGCTTGGTGCCTGGCCCGTGGTCTGCGGACTGGCTATTGCGGTGGTCGCTACTTTGCTGGATCCGCAAAGTTATCTATGGCTCACCGCCGGAATGAGTCTTTACGGCTTCGGCACCGGGCTGATTAATGCCGGACTGTATCGCATGACGCTGTTTTCAAGCAGCGCCGGAAAAGGCAGCGTGGCGGCAATGCTGGGTATGGTAAGCATCCTGATTATTGCGCTGGGCATTGAAGCCGCCAAAACCGCATATTTCAGCTTTGGAACCGGCGGCTTTAGCCTGGTGAACCTGATCTGCGGGTTGCTGTGGCTGGGTCTGGTGAGTGCGTTCCTGCGTGCCGGACAGCGTAAATTATGTGCCGAATTGTAATAACGCCCCTGCAGGTCGTTAAGAAAATATAAATCCGCGGAATGGCAGATGTTTATTTGCCATTCCGTACATTCAAACCATTCATAAATTCCCACCCACTCCCGCATTTATTATTTTCAGATAAGCTTTGACCAAATCGTTACTTTATCTGTGTGTTGCGTCATTCGATGATGATTCCGCCTGCTGAGGCAATTGATAACAAAGGAATTCACCATGACGACGTTATTTCCCCTTAAACCACGCGCACAGACGCTGGTTTTTACCTTACTTACCGGGATTCTCACCTTTAATGCAGTGGCCACGCCGGTTAAAGGCGGCACGCTGATTTATCTTGAACAGCAGGCACATACCAACCTTTATCCGCCAGCCGGGGGCTTTTACCCGAATGGCGGCATTCTCAATCAGATCACCGATAAATTAACCTGGCAGAATCCTGAAACATTACAGGTTGAGCCCTGGATTGCGGAAAGCTGGACCACCAATGCCGATAAAACGGAATACACCTTTAAATTACGTCCGGGTGTGACTTTTTCTGACGGCACACCATTAGATGCCAACGCGGTGGCGAAAAACTTTGATACCTACGGGCTGGGAAATAAAGCGCTGCGCCTGCCGGTTTCAGAAGTGATTAATAACTACGACCACAGTGAAGTGATTGATCCGCTGACGGTGAAGTTTTATTTCAAAAAACCCTCGCCTGGATTTTTGCAGGGCACCGCCACCATTGGCTCCGGCCTGGTGTCGCTGAGTACCCTGGCACGCAGTTTCGATCAACTGGGTGATGCCCGGCATATCATTGGTTCCGGACCATTTGTGGTCAGTGATGAGAAGCTCGGTCGTGAAGTTGATCTGGTGGCGCGCAAAGCGTACCAGTGGGGCCCGAAAAACATCAGGCAGCAGGGTCCGGCTAACCTCGACGGAATTAAAGTGATTGTGACGCCGGAAGACAGCGTGCGCATCGGTGCGCTGCTGGCGGGCCAGGCGGGACTGATTCGTCAGGTGCAGGCTTATGATGAGAAGCAGGCGAAAGATCAGAACTTCCCGGTTTATGCCGCGCCGACCCGTGGCGTCAACGACAGCCTGAGCTTCCGTCCTGATAATCCGCTGGTGAGTGATATCCGGGTGCGTCAGGCGCTGCTGCACGCCACCAATGCGAAGCAGGTGGTTGAAACGCTCTTCTCTCCCAACTATCCGCAGGCAACCTCGGTCGTCGCGACCACCGCTGCCGGCTACGTCAATCTGGCGGACAAACTGACGTTTGATCTGGCGAAAGCTAAGGCATTGCTCGACCAGGCGGGCTGGAAACCGGGCGCAGATGGCATCCGTGAAAAAGCGGGCCAGCGACTGGCTCTGACCGTCTATGAATCCCTGCCGCAGCCGCAGAACAAAGAGGTGCTGCAACTGGTCGCGCAGCAGTGGCGACAGGCGGGGGTTACCCTCACCGTCAAAGCGGGTGATGCGGGCAGCAAAACGCTGGATAACCTCGATCCCCTGAAGACGCCGCTTAACGTCACCGAAGTTGGTCGCGCCGACCCCGACGTGATCAAAAGCAGCTTCTACCCGGCTAACCGCGACAACCTGCTGCAGAAAGGCGGCTCCAGCGACAAAGTAAAAAACTTCCGTGACGACAAACTCAATCAGCTGCTGGTGGATGTCTCCTCCGAAGTTGATCCGGCAAAACGGCTGCAGCTGACCGGTGATGTTCAGCGCTATCTGCTGGACCAGGCCTATGTAATTCCTATCTTTGAAGAGCCGCAGGTTTATGCAGGCGCGCCCTGGCTGAAAGGGGTCAGTTTTGAAGCGGTAGGCCGTCCGGCGCTGTATGGTGCCTGGCTGGAAAAACAGTAACCGGAGGTGAGGATGCGCCACTATCTGCTGCAACGCGCCGGTCTGGGACTGCTGGTACTCTGGGCTGCCTTTACCCTGTCATTTGTGCTGTTGCAGGTGCTGCCGGGTGATGCGGTGCTGATAAAGTTTCAGAATCCGGATCTCGGCCTGAGTCCACAGCAGATTGCTGAAATGCGTCAGGCCTATGGCGCAGACAGCCCGCTGTGGCAACAGTATCTGCATACGCTGGCGGCGATGCTGCATGGCGACTTCGGCTATTCGGTGCAGGCGGGCGTGCCGGTCAATGAACTGCTGACCAGCAACCTGCCCGGCACGCTGCGACTGGCGCTGTGCGGATTCCTGCTGGCAACGCTGCTGGCTTTCGTACTGGCGGCCCTCTCAAGGCTGCCCGCCCTGCGCTTCCTGCGTAATCTGCTGCAGTCCCTGCCCGCGCTGTTTATCTCCGTGCCGACCTTCTGGCTCGGCATCGCCCTGATTCAGCTCTTCTCATTCCAGCTGCGCTGGATCCCGGTCATCAATCCCTCGCCGTGGCAGGGACTGATTCTGCCCATTATCACCGTCGCCGTTCCGATCTCAGCGCCGCTGGCACAGATTCTGCTGCGCAGCATTGATGAGGTTTCCACCCGACCTTTCGTGGCAGTGGCGCGGGCCAAAGGTGCCAGCGAGCACTATGTCCTCTGGCGGCATATCCTGCGTAACGCGATGCTGCCGGTGCTTACCGTAGCGGGACTGCTGCTGGGGGAACTGATTGCCGGCGCGCTGATTACCGAAACGGTCTTTGGCCTGGGGGGGCTGGGTCAGCTGACGCAGCAGGCGGTGAACAATCAGGATGTGGCGGTGTTGCAGGCGGTAGTGATGATCTCCGCGCTGGGTTTTGTGGTGATCAACCTGCTGGTGGATCTGCTGATGCCGCTGTTTGACCCGCGCTTACAGCTCTTAAGAGGTGCAACATGAGTCTGGTTGATTACGCGGCCGCCCGGCAATCCGTCTCGTCTAAGCGTTACCGCTTCGCGCCGGGCCTGTGGCTCGCTGTATTCGTGATGGTGCTGGCCGTGCTGGCGGCCCTTTTTCCGGCCCTTTTTACCCAGGCTAACCCGCTGGAAGGCATCGCGGGCGCACAGCGACTGGCACCGCAGGCCGGACACTGGCTCGGCACCGATCAACTGGGCCGCGATCTCTTTTCCCGCATTGTTTACGGCGCGTCACATTCCCTCTCTGCCGCCGTCATATCAGTGGCAATCGGTCTGCTGGCCGGAACCGCGCTAGGCGTCCTGGCAGGCGCCACGGGCGGAAAAACTGAATCGATAGTGATGCGCGCTGTGGATGTATTACTGGCGATCCCCTCACTGCTGCTCTCCCTGAGCGTACTGATTCTGCTCGGCTTCGGCACCCTGAATGCCGCGCTCGCAGTGGGCATCGCCTCCATTGCCAGCTTCGCCCGGTTGGCACGGGCCGAAGTGGTGCGCATCCGCCACAGCGAGTATGTCGAAGCCGCTTACGGCAGCGGCGGCCGGTTTTTCAGCGTGCTGTGGCGTCACATTCTGCCCAATGCACTGACGCCAGTGATCGCCTATGCCGCCCTGCAGTTTGGTCAGGCTATTCTGGCGCTGTCGACCCTGAGTTTTCTCGGCTACGGCACGCCGCCGCCGATTCCGGAATGGGGTCTGTTAATCGCTGAAGGCCGTAATTATCTGGCTACCGCCTGGTGGCTGACCACATTTCCTGGTGTGGTGGTAGTGGCTGTCGTGCTCGCTGCGAACCGCATCAGTCAGCAACTTTCAGGAGGACGCCGATGAGCGCTCAGCCGTTACTCGCCGTCAACAACCTGACGTTAAGCTATCGCCGCGGCAACCAGTGGCAGCCGGTGGTGAATAACGTCAGCTTCGAACTGCACGCCGGTGAGATGGTGGCACTGGTCGGCGAATCCGGTTCCGGCAAAACCACCACGGCACAGGCCATTATGGGCCTGATGGCAGAAAACGGCCGCCGCGAAGCGGGCGAAATCCGGCTCAACGGCGTTGATATCAGCCAGTGGTCGCAGAAGCGCGTCGACTCGCTGCGCGGTGCGCGCATCAGCCTGGTGCCGCAGGATCCCGGCAACTCACTGAATCCGGTTAAAACTGTCGGCGAACAGGTGGAGGAGATCCTGCGCCTGCATCTGCGATTACCGGCAGCACAGCGCAAGCAAAGGGTCATTGATCTGCTGACCCGCGTCGGTCTCAGCCACCCGGAACAGCGGGTCAGGCAGTTTCCACATCAGCTCTCAGGCGGCATGAAGCAGCGTGTTTTAATCGCTATCGCCCTCGCCCTGCAGCCGGAGATCATTATTGCGGATGAGCCGACCAGCGCACTGGATGTCACGGTGCAGAAGCGCATTCTCGATCTGCTGGATGACCTGCGGCAGGAGTCTAATACCGCCGTGCTGTTTGTCACCCATGACCTGGCGCTGGCAGCACAGCGTGCAGACCGCATCATTGTTTTTCGCCACGGTGAAATTCAGGAAGCGGGACGCACCGCCCAGGTCATCAGCGCGCCATCACATCCCTACACCCGTCAGTTACTGAACGATGCTGCGCCAGAGCGACCGGCCCGCGTAAAACCTGCGGCCGCCCGTTTTTCTGCCCCGGCAATTCGGGCAACCGGCGTGATGAAAAGCTTTTCGCTGGGTAAACAGCAGCGGTTACAGGCGCTGAATAACGTCAGTTTTCAGGTGGCACGTGGCACCACGCATGCGCTGGTCGGCGAATCCGGATCCGGAAAAACGACGCTGGCACGTATCATTCTGGGCTTTGAAACCGTCGATAGAGGCGCAGTGACGCTGAACGGCATTGTAGTCAATGGATTGCGCGGCGAGGCAATGCGTCAGCTGCGCCGTAAGATCCAGTTTGTCTATCAGAACCCGTTTTCCTCGCTCGATCCCCGTCAGACGCTCTATGCGATTATCGAAGAACCTCTGCGTAACTTTGACCGGCTGAACCGCAGCCAGCGCCGCGAACGGGTGGTAGCGATCACCTCGCGGGTGGCGCTGCCGCTCTCTCTGCTGTCACGTCAGCCGCATGAACTTTCGGGCGGTCAGCGGCAGCGTGTCGCCCTGGCGCGAGCGCTGATCTGTGAGCCTGAAATCCTGGTGCTGGACGAGGCGACGTCGGCGCTGGATGTCACGGTGCAGGCACAAATCCTCAACCTGTTGCAGCAGCTTCAGGCCGAACTGGGGCTGACTTATCTCTTTATTACGCACGATCTGGCGACGGTGCGACAGATTGCTGACAGCATCACCGTATTAAAAGCGGGCGAAGCGGTAGAACAAGGTGACGTTGTCACGATATTCAGCGCACCTCAGCATCCCTACACGCGCGAACTGATCGGTGCAATTCCTCCGCTCATTCCGTTAACGCATAAGGAGTCAGCATGAGCCGACGTCTCGGATTTTTTACCCGACTGCTGGATAACGTCCCGGCTAAACAGCGCTATCAGTTGGCCACTGAGCAGATTCAGCATGCCGAGCACTGTGGCTTTGATACGGCATGGATTGCTCAACATCACTTTCATGAGGATGAGGGCGGACTGCCTTCGCCACTGGTTTTTCTGGCGCACGCCGCCGCCCATACCCGCACCATACGGCTCGGCACTGCCATCATCACGCTACCGATGGAAAATGCATTACGGGTCGCAGAAGATGCCGCAGTACTGGATTTGCTGTCGGACGGACGGCTGGAGATCGGGCTGGGTTCGGGCGGCACGCCGGACTCGTTTTTACCCTTTGGCCTGATGCCTGGCGAACGCGGCGCGGCATTTGCAGAGAATCTGCATACGCTGCTTAGTGCCTGGCGCGGTGATTCGCTGGGTCATCCTGATAATCATCTTTATCCTGCCGCGCCGCAGCTCGCCGGACGCGTGTGGATCGCCACCTTTTCGGTTGAGGGCGCAATCCGTGCCGGCCAGGGCGGACACGGTCTGATGCTGTCGCGCACCCAGCCACGACCAGCAGGCCAGGCCGGACTTCCGCTCGATGCGCTGCAGAATCCGCTGATTGATGCCTATCTCGCGGCACTTCCGGCGGGAATTGAGCCGCGTATTCTTGCCTCCCGCACTGCATTTGTCGCGGATTCAGACCACTACGCGCGTCAGATCGCTGAACCGGGCATTCGCAAGCAGGCTGCTCAGTACCGTGGCGAAATACGCGGGGAAAGCTTTGATGACCTGCTGGCACAGTTTGATGCCCATGTTGGCGGCATCGATCAGGTCGCGCGCTCGCTGGTGCAGGACAGCGTGCTGCCTCGCGTCACCGACATCTCATTCCAGGTGCATTCAGCAGAGCCTTCGCATGCCGATACGCTGCGCTCGATTGAGCTGATTGCCGGACATATTGCGCCCGCACTTCGTGCTGCTGGCGAACCCGACAGGAGAATTTCATGAGTCAACCTGACGATTTGATTGCCACACTGGCCGATATCGACCCCGATTCCGGACTGGCCCACGCGCGCCAGACACGCCACGCCGCGACGCGCCATGCCCAGGGCAGCTACGAGGTGCTGTTCAGCCAGGGCGATGACGATTTTCCGTTAACCGAGCGGCGCCTTCTGGCGGCAAAGGTCGCAGACTGGCATGGACAGCCTGGTCTGCAGGCGCACTATCAGCCGCAGCAGCCCGTGCCCGATAGTGATCGGATTAGTGCCGCGCTGAATTTCGCGCATCGCCTCACCTTCGAGCCGGTTGCCGCCACACCTGCCGATCTGGAGGCGCTGAAGCAGGCGGGCTGGAGTCCGCGTGGCATTGTCACGCTGGCGCAACTGGTGGCGTTCGTCAGTTTTCAGAGCCGGATAATCACAGGCCTGCGCAGCCTGCAGGGCCATGAAGCAGCGGTTGAAGCTGCACCGGTCGTCGCCGGTCACTGGCATGAGGCACTGCAGACCGCCAGCGGCAAAACGGCGCTGACCGCGTTTACGCAGCAGGAACTCGGCTGGGAGCCGTGGCTGCCCGCCAGACCGCTGGCTGAGTTCAGTGAGGAGGAGCAGGCGATACTGGCAAAATTTGGTCACACCGATTCCGACTATTTCCGTCTGCTGGGGCGTAACCTGCCGCTGCTGGAGCAGCGTACCCTGACCGACAAAGGCATTTTCTACACCGCTGGCGGGCTGCCGCGCGCCGAGCGTGAGCTGGCCGCCACGGTGGTCAGTAAGGTCAACGGCTGTATTTATTGCGCCTCGGTTCATGCGCGTAAAGCCAGCCAGCTTTCAAAGCAGGATGACGCAATACAGAAGCTGCTGAATGTCGCGCCCGGCGCAGTGTTATCCCACGGACACACTGCCCGCTGGCAGGCGATCATCGCCTTTTCGGCAGCGCTGTCGCTGACCCCTGCGCAACCTACGCAGTCGCAGATCGCTGCACTGCGTGAGCAGGGTCTGGATACGCTCGACCTGCTCGACCTGATTCAGTCCACCGCCTTCTTTGCCTGGGCCAATCGCCTGATGCTCACGCTGGGCGAGCCTTTTCTGCCGGAATAACAGGGATAAACATGACATTGCCTTTAACTGAACAACTGGTGCAGTGGCGTCGCGAACTGCATCAGCATCCGGAACTTTCAAACCATGAATTTGCCACAACTGAGCGTATTGCCGGCTGGCTTGAACAGGCGGGTATCCGGCTATTGCCGCTGGGACTTAAAACCGGCGTGGTGGCAGAAATCGGTCACGGTGAATCACTGATTGCCCTGCGCGCGGATATTGATGCGTTACCGATTGATGAAATCACCGATCGCCCGTGGCGATCGCAGGCGCCGGGCGTCATGCACGCCTGCGGTCATGACCTTCACAGCGCAGTAATGCTGGGCGTCGCCCTGCAGCTTAAACAGCAGGAAGCCACGCTGCCAGGCCGGGTGCGGATTCTGTTTCAGCCCGCTGAAGAGACGTTTAATGGCGCACGTCAGCTGATTGATGCCGGTGCGCTGGAAGGCGTACAGGCGATATTTGGCCTGCACAATGCGCCCGACCTGCCGCTCGGTACGCTGCGTAGTCGGGCGGGCGCGTTTTATGCCAACGTCGATCGCTTTGTGATCCGTGTTGAAGGTAAAGGCGCGCATGCGGCACGACCGCAGGAGGGTATCGATTCGATTGTGATTGCCAGCCATATTGTGACCGCTTTACAGACGCTGCCGAGCCGGGTTTTCAGCTCGCTGGAGACGGTGGTGCTGAGCGTGACGCGCTTTACCGCCGGAAATACCTGGAACGTGTTGCCGCAAAGCGTTGAGCTGGAAGGCACCGTGCGCACCCACAATGGTGAGATCCGGGCGCAGATCCCACACCGCATCCGCTCGCTGATTCAGGGCATCGCCGCCGGATTTGGCGCGACCGCGGAGCTGGCGTGGACCGAGGGGCCACCTGCCCTGATTAACACCCCAGGCTGGGTGGATTTGGCACTGGAAATCGCACAGCAGAGCGGTTATCTCGCGGAGCATGCTGAGTCACCGCAGATGGGCGGAGAAGATTTTGCCTTCTATCTGCAACAGGTGCCGGGCGCTTTTGTCAGTATCGGCAGCGCCAGCGAATTTGGCCTGCATCACGCCGCCTTCGATCCGGATGAAGCACTGATCGGCCCGGCAGTAGAATACTTCACGCAGCTGGTCCCGCGCGCGTTGCAGATTGTGGCGGCGCAATGACCAGGAAAAGGAGTGCAGCGATGTCTGTTCCGGTTCCGCAACCGATTCTGGATCACGCGGTGATTAACGTTGCCGACCAGCTCGACAGCGCCAGTGCGCGCTTCCGGCGGCTTGGCTTTCAGCTCACAGAACGCGGTCATCATTCGCTGGGTTCGAGCAATCATCTGGCCATCTTTGGCGAAAATTATCTTGAACTACTTGGTTATGAATCCGGTAAAGGCAGCCAGCGCGCCGATCTCTGGCAGTCGCCATTAGGATTGAGTGGCCTGGTATGGAAAAGCAGTGACGCCGACCGTGAGTTTCAGCATCTGGAACGTCAGGATCTGGATGGTGATCCACCCGCCTCTTTTCATCGCCCGGTCGATCTGCCCGACGGTACGGTAACTGAAGCGCGCTTTCGTACCGTGCGGCTGCGCCCTTCGCTGATACCCAATGGCCGCAGCTTTTTTTGCCAGCATCTGACGCCTGAAGCGGTATGGCAGCCTGCCTGGCAACGCCATCCCAATGGCGTGCGGAACATCAGTGAATTTGTCATTGTGGCGCAGGACCCGGCGCACTCGGCTCAGGTCTATAGTCGTCTCTTTGGTGCCGCAAACGTGCTTGCCTGCCCTGAAGGCGCCTTTGTCCTGCGCGCCGGTGCCGCCACAGTTCGGTTTGCATCAGCAGAGTATGCGCAACGTCGCTTTGGTCCGCTGCCCGAAGACTATGATGGTAGCGCCCGCATGGTCGCGCTGGGCTTTGAGACCGGCGATCTCGCGCAGGTCAGAATCGCATTGCAGGCAGGTGATATTGCGTTTCAGGAGCACCCTGAGGCGATTGTCGTGGAGTCAGGTGAAGGATTTAATCTGGCCCTGCGTTTTACGTGAAGCACGGGCCTGCGTTGTGATGAAAAACGCCTCGGCTGAGGCGTTTTTTATCAATCGGAGTGATACGTCATAATCACTTTTGGCGTTCGATCGGCGTTTGGCGTCGTCTTAAATCAAAAAAACAACGATGGTGACAGGCCAAATCGCGCGCACAACGCCCGTAGGTGTGACACGGTCAACTGACGATCGCCGCTGAGGATTCGGCTGACCAGCGACTTTTTGCCAATTTCATTTTCGAAGTCACTCAGGCTGAGGTTGTGCTGCTCGATCAATACCCTCAGAACGCCAGGTCCGGTGCTGATTTCACGCTGGCGGCTATTGAAGTCGGCCATCGCAGGATCATTATCTTCATAATGAGCAATGCGGGCACAAAGCAAATCTACCAGCGGATTATCCGGCTCATGTTCAATTAGGTATTCGACCAGTTCCAGTGCTTCTTGATAATCATGTCGCTGGTTGCTGCCGGCCAGCAGCGGCACCGCTTCTGCCAGCTGGTTTGACAGCCTGATAGCTTCAGTATTCATTCGGTTACCTCCCGATATTTCTTAACAAGCTTGTCGTACTCAGCGTGCGTGCAGATATGTTTGATGAAGATTTTGCTGCGCTCAAAATCCGCGAAGAATATCACGCGCAAATGGTTGCCACTGACGTCAATGACCCACCATTTAGCGCGATACTTCATACGATCAAGGCTTGCATAAAGCGCCCTGAGATCGTCAGGACCACTGAAATTGCCCTGTCTGAGGTGACGGTAAAGCAGATCCAGTGCTGCCGCTGCATTGGGATGTTTTCTGGCCGCCTCGTCAAACGGCACGCATGAAATAACATGCATTCCATTGGCTCCTGACTGTTTCCATTATGGAAACCATCTTCTCAAAACGGCTGAGCGTTGACAAGCCGGAAACGCAGAAACCTGCTGGTTCCCGAGTACTTAATGCACCTTAAGCTGATGTAAAAATCCGGCAGAAGCTTCACCAATATGAGAATGGATGAAGGGTTACTGATAAGAATCATCGAAATGCACAGGCAACATTGCAGTTTTCTGTCGGACGATAATCCTGCCTGTGCTCTGAAATCTTTTCTGGAAAAATTGTGCCAACAGAGGCGAGAGATAGCTGGCTGGATAAAAAAAACGCCTCAACCGAGGCGTTTTTCACAGGCTTACCCGCAGATAAATCAGAAGGTATAGCTGGCGGTTACCGCGAAGTTGCGTGGCTGGCCGTAGACAACGGAGCTGGCGACGTTGGTGTCATACTCTTTGTCGAACAGGTTATTCAGGTTGCCCTGCAGCGACAGATTTTTGTTCACCTGATAGCGGGCAAACAGATCAACCAGTGCATAGCTGCCCTGTCGGGCGCGCCATGTGCCGTTGCCTTCCGGTCCACCGACATTGTTCCAGATATGTGTCTGCCAGTTCACGCCGCCGCCCAGCGTAAGCTGCTGCAGGGTCGGCAGGCGATAGCTGCTGAACAGGTTAAAACTGGTCTGCGGTAACTGTGGATTAAAGGTACTGCCGTCCCGGTTTTCCGCTATGTAGCGCGTGCCGCCAAAGGTCATCTGCCAGTTGTCGGTCAATGCGCCATTGACCTCAAACTCGACGCCACGACTCACTACGCCTTTACGGCCAATGTAGGCCACATCACCTGAACCCTGAATGGTCTGGGTGGTCGCCTCGCCAGCGTTATCCAGTTCAGTGCGGAATACAGAAACAGAGGCAGTCAGGCGACTGTCCATCCAGTCAGATTTCAGCCCGGCTTCGTAGTTTTTCCCAATAACCGGCGACAGATAAGCGCCACTGGCATCACGATAATCCTGAGGCTGGAACACCGAGGTATAGCTGGCATAAGCAGACCAGTTTTCAGCAAAGTCATAAATCAGCCCGCCATACGGGGTGATGTTATTTTCTTCCGCTTCCCCGCCTGGCGTTTCACGATTCCAGTTGGTGTAGCGTGCGCCGAGGATCAGGTGCAGCGGATCGGCAAGCGACAGTCGGGTCGCCATGTACGTCGACTTCTGGCGAACCAGCTGGGTATCACTGGCGGGCAGACGTGGCGTCCAGTCAGATTCCGGGTACTGGCCATTGAAATCGTTGAAGTTGCCCAGCGACTCAGAGGAAATATTCTCAAAGGTGCTGAAGTACTTGTTATCCTGGCGGGTATAATTGACGCCCACCATCAGCTCGTGCTGACGGCCCAGCAGTTCATACGGGCCGCTGGCAAAGGCATCGACGGCATCTACTTTGCGCTTCCCGGTGTTATAACCGGTTCCGCCCACCACAGGATAATTGGCATAGGAAGAGACGCCCGCACCCGTGCTGCGATCAAAATAGCCATCAAGATAGATCTGCTTACTGTCCAGACGCATATCGGTGTGCGTGCCGTTTAACGTCAGGTTCCAGCCGTTGTCGAAGTCCTGCTTCAGGTTCACAAAGACTTTACGGTTCTCTTTATCGTTGTAGGCCCAGTCTGGCGCCGTGTTATAGCCGCGTCGGGTATGTATCTGCGTGCCGTCGGTGTACCAGCGCGGTGCGCCGCCCCACATTGTGGAGTCTGTATTGACCTGGCTGAACTCATAACCCACCGACAGCGTGGCAGAATCGGTGAGATCGGCATCAATCACGCCATAGAAAAACTGTTTTTTAGCACCGTAGCGCTCAATGAAACTGTTGTTGTCCTGCCAGCCGGCGACCATGCGGCCACGAACATTGCCGGACTCACTGAGTGGCGTGGAAAGATCGGCCACGTAGCGCTGTTTGTTCCAGCTGCCGTAACTGGCGGAAACGGTGCCACCGAACGCTTTGCTGTCCGCGTGCTTGCGCACCATGTTGATGGCAGCAGACGGATTGCCCGGCCCGGTCAACAGCCCGGTCGCCCCGCGTACCACTTCAACGCGCTCATACAGCGCCATATCGGTCTGAGCATCGCCCAGATTCCAGCGCTCCGCAAAGGCGGTAGGAATGCCATCAACCATGTAGTTGTCGATCAAAAAACCACGCGCATAGTAGTTAGTGCGGTCCATATCTCCACTGATACCATGAATGCCGGTGGTGTTGGACAGCACATCATTCAGTGACTGGAGCTGCTGATCGGCCATACGCTGAGTACTGACGATGCTGACGGACTGCGGCACATCACGTACGGTGCCCAGCATTTTGGTGCCAGCACGGGTAACCGGAACGCTGTAATCCGTTTGCGGTGACGTTGTCACGGCATTGTCGGCTGACGCGCTGACCGTTAGCGTCTGACCATCGCTGGCAGCGGGTGTGGACGTTTCTGCGGCACTGGCGGCGTTATGCGTCAGCGACGAGGCGATGATGGCGGCCAGTAAGGAGAATCGGAATCGGCGTTGCAGCGCAGACGCCCCTGTAGCCCTGGGGTCCTGAAGATCGAAAGCGTTCATTAATTCCTCAATTATCTTTATGTTTTTATGCTGCCACTGTCACGACCTTGCATCCTGCGGGCATCGCTGCCCTGCTTTGGGTTTGAGGAACCAGAAACCCTTTCCGTGAGCGCCTGTGCGCGGGTGTGATGAACTTTCAAAGCAAATGAGAAATATACGCATTGCGATTATCATTGCAAGATTTTGTTAACAAATAATGCGAGTTTTTTCAGGATATCGTCTGCACGTTAAGCTTTTTCAAAGCCTGCTATTAAGGAGAGAGTCTTAAAATAGCCGATGGATAAACGAACGATCTGAGCAGCAGAAATGCCACATCGCTTTTATTAATTATAAAATCCTGCATCAACCGCTCATTGACCTTAAGTTGCCACTCTTTGTGCAACAATACTCGTCTTAAAGCTTTTATTTCCTTATTTAACACCAGACTTAACAGGTATTCGCACATGCGCAAAACTTCAACTCTTAAAGCGCTGATGATGACAACCACCGTTCTCACTGCTTTTACAGCTCACTCCGCCACACTGGTTCAGAATGTCAGCGCAGGCTGGGAAAGCTTCAGTGATAAGGTTGCCACAACATGGCAGCAGCCAGAGGGAATCGACTTTTATCTGCCTGCGATTACGTGGCACAACCGTGCCACGTACGATCGGGAACACATCAATAAATATAATGAAAGGCCCTGGGGCGCAGGCGGGGGGATTTCCCGCTACGATGAAAAAGGCAACTGGAACGGCATCTATTTAATGGCGTTCAAAGACTCCTTCAATAAATGGGAGCCCTTTGGAGGTTATGGCTGGGTAGCCACATGGCGTCCGCTGGCTGACCAGAATTTTCACTGGGGTGCAGGTTACACGGCAGGCGTTACCGCCCGGCATAACTGGGACTATATACCGGTGCCTGCGTTGCTGCCGCTGGCCTCAATCGGCTATGGCGATCTCGATTTCCAGATGACCTACATACCGGGTACGCATAATAACGGTAACGTCTATTTTGCCTGGCTGCGCTACCACTTCTGATCGTGAAAACCGCAGCCTTAGCGTGACATCGACATGATGGAGAGATTGCTCAAAGTGAGGGTCTCGCCATCATAGCGATGTCGCAGCAGATGATAACTTTCGCATTCAATAATCTGCTTAACCGCATCTGAAAAGGTATTCATTGCGCTACGCATCTGGCTCAGATAGTCATGGGTGTCATAGACCCGATCAATCCCCTCCAGCGCATGGTTCATGATTTTGCGGGCGACATCATTAGGCGTGTCGAGGGCTGAAAGTTTTGATCGGGCGGTTCGGCGCAGATCGCGTGGGGTAAACGGCTCCAGTCCCAGCCCACGCGGAGCGCGGATCATCCGGCGCAGCGCCTGATTCAGCGCACCTTTTGACAGCGGCTGTTGGGGATCGCGTGGTGCGGGCACCAGCCAGGGCGAATCCGGATCGGCAGCATTAAGTAACGCTTCGATGCACAGCCGCATCAGCGGTGAAATCGGCAACACATGCTCGCGCTGTGATTTATTACGGGTGCCCTGCATCCACAATCCTAACTGCAGATCGAATTCCCCTTTCTGCGCCTGCACAATCTCATCCGGCCGTCGGGCGCTGACCAGACATAAGCGCAGCGCCCAGCGTGCCTGTTCCGATAATGCCCAGTTATCCAGACCGTGCCAGAAAACCCAGATTTCCGCATCGGTGAGTTGCCGATTGCGCGGTGGCGTAGCGCGGCCTGCGACATCCCGTTTTTTCATCGAGGCAATAGGCGAATGATCGAGATAGCCCTGCATCTCGGCCCAGGCGAGAAATTGTTTGGTCAGCGCGAACACCCGACGCGCCTCCTCCTTTTTACCGTCGGCAATCAGGATGTTGTAAAGCCGGTTAAGGCGCAAACGGTTCAGCGTTTTGAGCGGCTGCGATCCGATGTTGGGCAGAACATGTTTCAGCAGAGACGAAATGGCGATCTCAGGACGCCGCCGGCTGATCAACAGTGACAGTTTTACCCAGACCTTCATCACCTGCTCTACCGTGCCTTCATCGCCAAAATTATCCAGTTCGCTCAGCGAAGCCGCTTTAACCTGCTCCAGCCAGATAAGGACATGACGGCCAACATGTGCTGAACGCGCTGTGGTTATTGTCGAATCTGTTATCACATTATTACCTGTTGCCCGTTTAAGAGCCGCCATTCTACCCATCGTTAAGTTATGACTCCAGACCTAATAAGTCTGGAGTCACAATGACGTATTCTGAGCCATTCTGAGAAACTTTTCGGGTCATGACTAAGAAGCATTTTTATGCGCTGTTTTGCTCATCTGCGTGATCAGACTGATGAATAAAAAGCCCACTGTCAGGGGATGTAAAAAATGCCTTAACGAGATATACAATGATAACTATTATCATTATCATACGCATTTGTTTACAGACCTTAATAATTCAGGGAGATTTTCTAAGTGAATGTAACCATCCGTGTCCATAAGCGCCCTGCCGCTCTGCTGCTGGCAGGTTTGTTAAGTACTTCTGCTAACGGCGCTACTCAGGAGGAGACAGAAAGGCTGGCTGATGATGAAACAATGCTGGTCACCGCGGAGCAGGAATTAAAACAGCAGCCCGGTGTTTCAGTGATTACCTCACAGGACATTGAAAAGAATTCGCCGGTCAACGACCTCTCCGACATCATCCGTAAAATGCCGGGCGTCAATCTTACCGGTAACAGCGCCAATGGTGTGCGCGGTAACAATCGTCAAATCGATATTCGCGGTATGGGACCGGAAAACACGTTGATTCTGATCGACGGTGTGCCAACAACCTCTCGCAATTCGGTGCGTTACAGCTGGCGCGGCGAGCGTGATTCCCGTGGCGACTCCAACTGGGTACCGCCGGAAATGGTTGAACGGATTGAAGTTATTCGTGGACCAGCGGCAGCCCGTTACGGTTCAGGCGCTGCTGGGGGTGTGGTTAACATCATTACCAAACGTCCGACAAATGACTGGAGCGGATCGCTGTCGCTCTACACCAACCAGCCGGAAGATGATAAAGAAGGGGCAACCCGACGCGCCAACTTTAACCTGAGTGGCCCGCTGGCGGGTGATGCACTGACTATGCGGCTTTATGGCAACATCAATAAAACCGACAGCGATGCTTTCGATATCAATCAGTCGCATAACGGCTCCGGCGCGGCCGGTCGTGAAGGCGTTCGCAATAAAGACATCAATAGCGTGTTGTCCTGGAAGATTACGCCATTGCAGGTGCTGGATTTCAGCTATGGCTACAGTCGTCAGGGCAATATTTACGCCGGGGATACCCAGTACAGTAACGGAGCCGGTAATAAGCTTATCGAATCTCTCGACGGCTCGGAAACTAATCGTCTTTACCGTCAGACCTGGGGCCTCTCGCACAATGGCATCTGGGACTGGGGACAGTCAAAACTGACTTTTAACTATGAGAAGACCAATAACACCCGTCTGAACGAAGGCACCGCGGGCGCGGGCGAAGGCCGAATCAACAGCAGTACGTTTTCGACCAGCCGCTTTGAAAGTTACCGGGCAGGAGGTGAAGTCAGCTTCCCGCTGGAACTGCTGCGTGAACAGACCGTTACGCTGGGCGCCGAGTGGAACCGTGATGAGCTGAACGATCCCAACTCCATGAATGGCACCAGTGCGCCAGGCGTTTCGATTGACGGTATCAGTGGTGATGCGGGCAGCCGCAACAGTAAAAACAGTGCGACGCTGAGTTCGCTCTATTTCGAAGATAATATCGCCGCGACCGACAGTACTGAGGTGATCCCGGGTCTGCGCTTTGATTATCACGATACCTTTGGGGCTAACTGGAGTCCGTCGCTGAATATTTCTCAGGCGCTGGGAGAAAGTTTTACCCTGAAAGCCGGTATCGCCCGTGCATTTAAAGCCCCTAACCTCTATCAGTCCAGCGAAGGCTATTTACTGGCTACACGAGGTAATGGTTGTCCGGTCAACATTACACGTGGCAGTTGCTATCTGCTGGGCAATCAAAATCTTGATCCTGAAGTCAGCGTCAATAAAGAGCTGGGTATTGAGTTCAGTCAGAGTGGATATGTGGCGGGTCTTACCTGGTTCCGCAATGATTATAAGAACAAGATCGTCGCCGGGACCGATGTGCTGGGTTACGCCTCTAATGGCAACAACATTCTGAAGTGGAGCAACGGCGGCAAAGCGGTGGTTGAAGGTCTGGAAGGTAACGTTACGATACCGCTGGTCCGTGACGAACTTGAGTGGCGGACTAATGCCACTTACATGATCCAGTCAAAGGATAAAAAGACCGGCAATCCGCTGTCGATTATTCCGGAATACACCATCAACGCCATGCTGGACTGGCAGGTGACGCAGGATTTCTCTACCAACCTGAACTGGACAATGTATGGCCGCCAGAAACCAAGGCAGTATGCGGAATCCCGCACAGAAAATGGCTCAATGTCGACTCGGGAAGTCGGGGCTTACTCGGTATTCGGGGTTAATTTCAATTATGACATTACCAAAAATCTGCGGGCCAACGCCGGCATCAATAACCTGCTGGATAAGCAACTCTACCGGGAAGCAGATGGGGCATCGACCTATAACGAACCAGGCCGTGCTTATTATGCGGGTCTGACCATGACGTTTTAATTAACCGAAGCGCTTCCAGCCGGAAGCGCTTTTTTCAGGAAAAACAACCCTCTTCCCTTACTTCGTTCCCAACTACTTAAAATCGACCTGCATCAATTCGGCAATTGTTGAATCACGTGTTGTCAGCACACAGCGATCCAGATACTCGGTGAATCTGGAAGGCTTATTCATGCCAAGCTGCAGCAGTTTGGTGTTATCAAACACCACATTCAGGTTTGAGAAGTGCCCATACAGGTTCATCGCGCGCAGCATGATGCGTTCATTGCAGGGGCCAAACAGATCCTTAAACGTTCTTCTGCTATCTGACAGCTGTTTATAGGACACCTTCTGATAATCCACACCCAGCGCCTTGTTTCCTGACGCTCTGGCCATCGCCTCATCAATTTCTGCAAACGTAACACTGCTGTGTGTTCCGGCAGAAATGTGAATGACTTCATTAATGACGTTTTCTGCGTCGAGCAGCAGAACCAGTGCATCCGCGCAGTAATCAACCGGAACCACATCAATACGATCGTCAAGGTCACAGGTGAATTTGCCCAACGCCAGTGCCATCCTGAATACCCAGAAAATGCTGGCTGAAGGCAGGCATCCCTGATCGGAATGACCCACCACAATCGACGGACGGGCAATCACCAGTGGCAGGCCTGGCAATTTCTCTGTCATCAGCTTTTCAATCGAAGCCTTACTCCATGTGTATTCAACGATATGCTGATCCCGACTGGAGTTGAGCCCGCCCTCAGTCACCAGTGAGCCAGGTTCCGGCGCACAGGACATAGCGGTTCCAACGTGGATAAATTTTTTCAAGCCTTCAACCCGGCTCATTCGTTCGGCAAACCGGAACGTGCCTTCAACGTTCACTTTCCAGATGGCAGGATTATTACCAAATGAGGCGACGGCGGCGCAGTTAATGACATGGGTAACGTCATTAAGTCGTGAGTCATGAATAAAATTATCCGTAAATGCCAGGTCACCCAGGATAATATTTTCAGGTGCTATCGAATTGATTACTGACTCCTTTAAGCCAAAATTCTTCAGGTTGGCTGCAAGCCTCTTCAACCCTTCATCAACGGTCTCGCCTCTGACCAGCAGCAGCAGTCGATCCTTAACGCTGTTCTGTAATAAATTTGCGACGACAGCCCCGCCTAAAAAACCTGTAGAACCGGTAATAAGGATTTTTTTCATAATAGTGCCATTTAATCTGGTTGATCAAAGGAAAGCATTAACAGAACGCTTCCCGAACAGGAAAAATTATTGTGGTTACCATATTTATGGTGGTCTTAAAGATAAATTATGGTTTGACGCCAAATCCTAAACTGACGACTTAAACACTTCTCAGCCTGAGAACCAGACCAGTATAAAGGTAATAACTATCGTCAGGCTCAACAAGACTGAAGATATTTCATTAAACTTGTTCATTTAGATTCTGTTTATATTCCATGATCAGAGTGCCACCTTTAAATATTTACACCCTCTGTTGAACTCACGATCTGATTTGAACAATTTTTGCCATTTGGGATCAAGATTTATTTAAAATTTTTTTCCTGAACTTATTATAAATTTAAAGAATGAAGTTTGTTGGTGGGTTATTTATGGAGAGTCAGTTCAGACTGTGTGTAGAACATGTGTAGAAGCTAAACAAAAACGATTTATCATATAAATCCCTGCACTTGTTTATCCCTTGTTTAATGTTCATCAATTACACCCTTGGCCGTTATAAAATATTTCCGGGCAGACTCTCCGGCGCATTCTCGCATTGCACTTCAGGTGACAGGCATGTTTACAACACACTTAAAACTTAAAAATACCGGCTGGGAAGAGTGCACCCTTTCTGCTTATGCTCAGCTTTACACTGCATTTGGGGGAAGCGTATGCACCCATCCCCGTGTTCTCGCCTATCTTTCTGAGCGTGAAGGCGTCTGTATTCAGTACTATATAAAAAGGCGACATGGACAACCCATTGCTGGGGTATTTTCAATTAATGGCTCTCTGGAATATAAAAAATCAAAGCTTCCCTTTGTTTTTGATGATTTAATCCTCCCGATTAAATCGGGTGAGAAAATTATCCTCCCTTTTAAAACCAAACGGTTATCGCCCCATTCTCAGGGCGTAATTTTTAACAGCATCCGTCACAACCTGTTTAAGAAAAAAATAGCTCACATCAAGTCCGACTTTTCCATGAAAACCGCTAAGAAGCGTACCGGAGAGGTACGGCGATTCAGAAAAGCGGGTGGAACAGTCGAAGATGTCTCCTCTTTTTCCCCTGCTGAATTGTCGGCTATTTATCAGCACCTGTTCGATTTGCGGTGGCAAAACACCCTTACGTGTACTGACACCAGCATCCTGACTGAGACGTTCACTACGTTCAGAGATATGATTTTCGGCAAAGTCTTATTCATCAATGACTCACCCTGCGCTTTTGACCTCAATTATAAAGTTGAATGCCCATCATGGTTTTATTTCGAGGACGTTAATGGCGGAATTGACCCGCAGTTTAAATCGATGGGGGTGGGTTCTGTCTTACTCTGGGAAAACATTCAGCACGCCAGAGCGTTAGCGGCGTCATCGGATAAGAAATTTATTTTTTCTCTGGGGGCTTACAACCCAGGCTGGCATTATAAAAAACAGTGGTGCGATATTATGCCCTCAGGCCGTACGCTATTCTGAAGCGAGATCCTTTTAGGTGATTGCATTGCAAACTGAATTTCATCCCGGCAATGCAATCATCTTTTAAACGTTAAATAATTTAGCGTCTACACACAATCTCAACACACCCTCAACTGAGAATAAACGCGTGTCCGATAACATGGGTTATCACTTTTAGAGACGAGAAATCCATGTTATCCCGCAAACTTTTTTCGCTGCCTTTACTTTTGGTTGCCCTGATTGCCGCGCTGACGGGCTGCGATGAAAAAGCGATTATGGAAACTGAAGCCCCTGCTCCTCAGGTTGCCATTGAGGTGATCCAGCCACAGGTTTTATCGGTCAGCGAGACGCTTCCAGGTCGCGTTAATGCGCTGCACACTGCAGAAATACGGCCGCAGGTCAGCGGTATTATTCAGCGCCGCCTGTTTGAACAGGGCGCAGACATTAAAAAAGGCATGCCACTCTTCCAGATTAACGCGGCGCCTTTTGAAGCGGAAGTTGCCAGTGCTCAGGCCGGTTTACTGCGTGCCAAAGCCGGCAATGACAAAGCCCAGCAGCAGGCTGCGCGTCTGCGACCACTAATGAAAACGGGCGCAGTGAGCCGTCAGAGCTTTGATGAAGCCATTGCGAATGCCCGCCAGACGGCGGCAGATGTCGCGCAGGCCAGCGCTGCGCTCAGGCGCAAAGCGCTTGATCTGAGTTTTGCCACCGTTGAAGCACCGATATCCGGACGTATTGATCAGGCTCTGATTTCCGAAGGGGCGTATGTGACAGCCAGTGATAGCACCCCGCTGGCTCGCATCTACCAGACAGACCCTATTTATGTGGACGTCCACCAGCCCGCTGAGGTTTACCACCAGCTGCGCCAGCAGGCAGTGAGTCAGCAGAATGCCGCTACAGGCGTGCCGGTAAAGATTTTGTTACCCGGTGGCGCTGTCTATCACCAGCCAGGCAGGATCCTGTTCTCCGGCATGAGCGTCGATCCCGCAACGGGTGACGTTATGGTGCGCATTGAAGTGAGTAATCCTGACCGCGAACTCCTGCCCGGCATGTTTGTTCGGGTTGAGATCCTGCGTCAGCACTATGACGATGCGCTGCTGGTTCCCCAGCAGGCTGTATCACTTCAGGAGGGTCACGCTGCGCTTTGGGTAGTTGACGACAGGCAACAGGCCCGTCAGGTCAACGTGCACGTCGGGGAATTAATCCATGGCGCCTATCGCATTGCCGAAGGATTACCTGCCGGCAGCCGTGTTGTTGTCCAGGGCATGGATAAGCTCAGCAACGGCACCCAAGTCGCGGCAGTGATTTCAACTGCCTCCCCTGCAAATCTGACCATGAAGGCCGGAGAGTAATATGGCTGAGTTTTTCATCAGGCGCCCGGTTTTCGCCTGGGTTGTCGCCTTGTTCATCATTCTGTTCGGGATCATTGCGATCCCCAAACTGCCGGTGGCCCGTTACCCCTCGGTTGCACCACCGAATGTCACCATCACCGCGACCTGGGCAGGCGCTTCGCCGCAGACGATGAACGACACCGTCGTCAGCCTGATTGAGCGCGAACTCTCCAGCGTCAAGAATCTGCTCTATTTTGAATCATCCACGGACACCTCGGGTCAGGCGACCATTACGGTCACATTCAAACCAGGCACAGATGCCGAACTGGCTCAGGTTGATGTACAGAACCGCATCAAGACGGTGGAATCCCGCCTGCCGCAGACGGTGCGGCAGAATGGGCTTCAGGTTGAATCGGCTGACACCGGCTTCCTGATGATTGTCAGTCTGACCTCCAAAGCCGGGAAAACAGACAGTGAAGCGTTAAGTGACTACATGGCCAGAAATGTGGTTGAAGAACTGCGCAGACTGCCTGGCGTAGGACGGGTTCAGCTGTTCGGCGCGGAAAGCGCGCTACGCGTCTGGATCGATCCCGCCAGACTGCTTTCACTCAACCTGACGATGAACGACATTTCTGCCGCCATCACCCAGCAGAATGCCCAAATCGCCCCGGGACGGGTCGGTGACGAGCCCGCGTTGCCCGGTCAGATGGTTACCCTTTCCTTAACGGTGGAGGGTCAGCTAACCACGCCTGAGCAGTTCGGCCGCATTGTGCTGCGCGCGAATCAGGATGGCTCCAGCGTCAAGCTCTCTGACGTGGCAAGAGTGGAGACCGGTTCTCAGAGTTACAGCATGCTGATGCGTGAAAATGGTCAGAACTCAACGGGTGCAGCGATTATGCTGGCGCCCGGTGCCAACGCGGTAAAGACCGCAGAGGCGGTGTCGACCCGGATGAAAGAACTGAGTCTGTCGATGCCGGAGGATATTCGTTACGCGCTCCCTTTCAATACCGCACCCTTCGTAAAGCTCTCAATCGGGAAGGTGATCCACACCCTTCTCGAAGCGATGGTGCTGGTATTCGTGGTGATGTATCTGTTTTTACAGAACATCCGCTATACCTTCATACCCGCCATTGTCGCGCCGATTGCCTTATTGGGCACGCTATCCGTCATGCTGCTCGCTGGCTTCTCCGTCAATGTTCTCACGATGTTTGGACTGGTGCTCGCCATCGGCCTCATCGTTGATGATGCGATTGTCGTGGTTGAAAACGTTGAGCGCATCATGCGTGAGGAGAACCTCAACCCCCGCGAGGCGACCTCAAAAGCGATGCGCGAAATAACGGGTGCCATCACCGGCATTACGCTGGTGCTCACGGCGGTCTTTATCCCCATGGGATTCGTCAGCGGTTCAGTCGGCATTATCTACCGTCAGTTTGCCCTCTCAATGGCGACCGCAATTCTGTTTTCCGCATTGCTGGCGCTGACACTGACCCCCGCACTCTGCGCCACGCTGCTTAAAATGCCTTCCGATCATGCCCGGCGCGGTTTTTTCGGCATGTTCAACCGCGGCTTTGATCGACTGACTAGCCGCTATTCCGGCTGGACAGCCATTACCCTGAAACGCTCCGGCCGAATGATGCTGTTGTTTATTGCACTGTGCGCAGGAACCGGACTGGCATTCAGTCAGCTATCTTCCGCTTTTCTCCCCGAAGAAGATCAGGGCTACTTCATGACGGCGTTTCAGCTTCCAGCGGAGGCAACGCAGCAGCGGACACTGGCTGTGGTGAAAAAATATGAAGATGCCCTGAGTTCGCGTCCCGCCATCGCAACTAATCAATCCATCATTGGCTTTGGCTTTTCCGGCGCTGGGGCAAACACCGCACTGGCTTTCACCGTCCTGAAAGAGGGCAAGGAACGCGGTGATAACACCACCCGGGGGGAAGTTGAATTTGTCGGGCAGGCGATGCGCGACTCACCGGAAGGCACCATCATGACGATGATGCCCCCGGCTATCGAGGAGCTGGGAAACTCTTCAGGCTTTACGCTGAGGCTGGAGGATCGCGCGAATCAGGGTTATGCAGCGCTGGAAGCTGCACAGACTAAGCTTTTGCAGCTTGCCGCTAAAAGCAGCAAAGTCACGCAGGTTTATCCTGACGGCTTGCCGCCGGGAACGACTGTCCGGCTGAATATCGATCGTGAAAAGGCCAATGCCATGGGTGTCTCGTTCTCCAGCATCAGCGACACGCTCTCCGCTGCGATGGGTTCGCTCTACGTCAACGATTACCCCAATAAAGGTCGAATGCAGCAGGTGATTATTCAGGCTGAGGCGAAAGATCGTATGCAGATTGATGACATCCTCAATTTGTATGTCCGAAGCAGTGAAAACCGGATGGTCGCGATGAAAGCCTTCGTTACACCGGTATGGTCATCCGCGCCTCTCCAGCAGGTCCGCTATCAGGGTTATCCCGCGATGAGGCTCTCAGGCAGTGCTGCGCCGGGTGTTTCAAGTGGTGATGCCATGAAAGAGATGGAAGCGCTGGCAAAACAGTTGCCGCCGGGTTTCGCGGTTGAATGGACCGGCCAGTCGTTGCAGGAACAGCAGTCTGCTGCACAGGCACCCATGCTGATGGTGCTCTCCATCCTGGTGATCTTCCTGGTGTTAGCTGCGCTCTATGAGAGCTGGGCCATTCCGCTCTCCGTATTGATGGTGATTCCTTTGGGGATCGCGGGCGCTGTCGCTGCCGTGATGATTCGCGGATTGCCTGATGACGTGTTCTTCAAGGTCGGGTTGATTACTGTTATCGGGCTATCGGCCAGGAACGCCGTGCTGATTATTGAATTTGCCAGACAGTTATACCAGGAGGGCAAGAGCCTGCGGGAAGCAGCAATCACCGCGGCCAGAATGCGTCTGCGTCCGATTATCATGACGTCAATGGCTTTCGGATTGGGCGTCGTCCCGTTAATCATTGCCTCCGGACCCGCCAGTGAAACCCAGCATGCTATCGGCACCGGGGTTTTTGGCGGCATCATCAGTGCTACGATTCTGGCCGTTATTTTTGTACCGCTGTTTTTTGTCATCGTGATGACTCTGCGAAATAAGCTGATCACTCATGAAAAATGATATGCAAACTGCGCTTCCAGCGGGTATCTCGTCTGATTTATTGTTTCACAGACCTGATATCATGATGGCAACGGCTGTAACACAATAGCGTTTATAGCGCACCCGGCGGCGCTCTTCAGAATAAGCGCTGAGCCGCCGTCCGGGCCGATTCAGATCGATGACAGGATAAGGATGAATAGCAGCGTGATTTTAATTGTCGAAGATGATGTCGAAATAGCCGCAATATTAACTGCCTATCTGCAGAATGCAGGTTTCACGGTAAGCCATGCGGAAAACGGAGCGTTAGCATTAGCGTTTTGTGCAACATCCTCACCTGATTTGATCGTACTGGATGTCCGTATGCCGATTATGGACGGCTGGCAGGTCCTGGCCGAAGTGCGTCGCCGGGGAAATATCCCGGTTATTATGCTCACGGCTAATGACGATGATGTGGATAAACTTTCTGCATTACGCATCGGAGCCGATGATTACGTCGTTAAGCCGTTTAATCCTGCTGAGGTGGTGGCACGAGTTCAGGCCGTGTTAAGACGTACCCAGGTTATCACACGCTCGAAAGATATTTACTCGACCCGATCGCTTTCCATTAACCTACAGCAGCACAGCGTTGTTGTTAAACCTGACGGGGTGGATATTGCCTCACGCCTGACAACAACCGAGTTCAGGCTAATCACCCAGTTCGTGCGCGAACCCAGCCGGGTATTTAGCCGGGATGAACTGCTGGAAGCGTGTTTTCCGGAAGGTGACACATTACCGCGAACTGTTGACAGCCATATCAGTAAATTACGCAAGAAACTCGATGATGCGGGTGTGTCAGGACTGCTGCAGAATGTGAGAGGCTTCGGATATCGCCTGGGAGAGAGTAAATGAAGCAACGTGGTCTTAGCGGGCAACTGAACTGGCTCATCGTCAAAGTCACGATCTACTCTTTTCTGACCTCCTTTGCCACCTATTCACTTTACCCGACCGTTATCGGATTATTTTCAGGTCAGCTGTTGCCACTCGACTTAGACATGGGGACAACCGGCGACTGGATTACCACGCTGGTGTCGACGCTGTTAACGATAGCCGTCTCGGTGTTTTTTTCTGCCCGCTTTGCGCGCCAGATGATCGTTCCGCTGGAGTCGCTGACTCACAGTGCAAAACGCGTGGCTGAAGGGGATTTAAGCGCGCGAGCCAGTCAAGGTGCTATAGAAATTGGCGAGATTAATGCGCTGGTCAAAGACTTCAACCGCATGGCGGAAACACTGGAAACCCTGTCAAATGATAGCCGGACCTGGAACGCCGCTATCGCTCATGAGTTAAGAACCCCGGTGACGATATTGCGTGGGAGACTTCAGGGCTTAGCGGACGGCATATTTGCGCCCGATCATAAGCTCTTCGTTAATCTGATTCATCAGACTGATGGTCTGACGCGGTTAATTGAGGATCTCAGAACCCTGAGTCTGGCGCAGTCGGGACATCTACATATTCACTATGAGCGCGTGAATATCAAAAGAGAGATTGAATCGTTAGCTGAACTGGTGAAAGAGGATTTCAAAGCCAGTCACCATTCACTCGTGCTGAAAGTGAATCCGGCTATTATTGAATGCGATGCTTTACGCTTCCGACAGGTGATGCTGGCCTTTCTGGAAAATGCCCGCCGTTATTCCATCCCGGGCGTTGTTATGATTTCCTGTGAGCAGGATGCAGCAGGCGTCGCTGTGCACATAGACGATGAGGGGCCGGGAATCGATCAGGATTTTGCCAGGACGATATGGGATGCGTTTGTGCGCACCGATGATTCCCGTTCCCGCCTGAGTGGCGGGACAGGCTTGGGTCTGGCGGTTGTAAAAGCCATCGTGCTGGCCCATGGTGGAAAAGTCTGCTGCGAAAAAAACAAATTAAACGGTACGCGATTCTCTTTCTGGCTGCCCGATGCTAAAACAAGTCAACCTGTGCTCAACCCCGTCATCTTGTCCTGATGCGCATCATTTCTCGCTTATATCCCATCTGAAAATGATGACAGCCTGACTTCATGATTAATAATGCATCACCTGCATTTGTCATTGCCCTGGTCATTGCCCTAAAAGCGTAACGACAGGTAACTAACTTCGTGATTCGTGTATCCTGGCGAGCGTAACATCTCAAAGCCTGGCTATGCTCAGCAGAGTTCAACCTGCAACTATGACTATCAGGATATAAAAAGATGAAAAAATTAACAGTTATTGTTATGGCTACCGGTCTGTTTTTGTCTGTGAATTTACAGGCTAACGCCGAAGGATGTCTGAAAGGCGCCGCAGTCGGCAGCGTGGCCGGTCATGTTGCTCATCATCATGGTGTTGCCGGGGCCGCAGCCGGTTGCGCAGTCGGTCACCATATGGCGAAGAAAAAACAGAAAGAGGCCGAGAAAAATCAGCCGGCGCAGAATTAAGCCGGGCTTTGGTTCTGATGTAAAATAGCTGATTGCCGGACACGCTGTTGTCCGGCAATCGCGTAAGACTAATTTTTTATAAAATAGCAGATAAGAGGTTTGACAGTTTGCGGGATATTATCTTTCAGATTTATCAGGTGTAAAAGGAGCCACGTTGACCGGCAATATTCTTTTTATACTGACTCGTTAAAAAATAACAGTAGCAGACTTAAACCATAACCGGCTATTCAGGTATGTTCTTAGCTGATTATTACGTTATTTCCTTCCCTGAGATGTATTCGCTCGACGGCCTAAGCGTCGTGGCTATTACGCCACTCTTCAATTCGCTCCTTTGAGACTTCTTTTTTATAACAAATCGGTGCATATCCGCCCTGCTTGCTCCATGCGCTGCGCCTGCCACAGCTACTGCCGTTACGTGCGGAGTTAAAGGGGCATGCACAAACACCCGGGTATGAGTCGATTGAATCCTCTATGATGAGCTGGCGAATCTGATCATCGGTTTGCTTAGATGTGTTACCTTCAGATGCGCTAACCCAAAAATCATCATGCCCATACACAGAGAAAAGACGATTTTTCTGTTATTCATGATTTCCTCCAGAAGTGAGGAGGTTACGTTAACGCAGAATAAAATCGGGCGATCCTCTGAATAAAAGGCTAAAGATTGTCAACCCGGAGGGATGTTCTTCGCCCGGGGGGAAAGTGACTGATTTTACTGAACCAGGCCAATACGTCTTCTGAGAAAATTTGCTGAATCAGACATAAGCCGCCGCCGGGCGGCAGCGGGGAAATAATTATAAAGGCATTACTTTCTGCACCTCATGCTGAAAAACGTAGGGATCGGAGAGCAGTTCAAACTGCTCATCATCCGGATATGTCACGGCAATCTGATAATTTTCGCCTGCAAAGGCTTTAATCGCCTCGACGTTTTCCCAGTATGTAGCAAGAAAAAAATGCTCCCATTCACCCTGCGTTTCCCTGCGCACACGGGCTCCCAGATTTCCCGGTGTCCCTTCTGAATGTTCTACACCGGTCTTTTGCAGGTGAGTCGCAAAGCCCTCTGCATGCCTGAGCGGTACGCATCCGTGCCATGTTCTGACAATCATTTCGCTCTCCTCATGTTGTGGAACGATTTAAAACATAAAAAAAGTCCATGCTCTTTGTCTATGGTAAGAGCAGCATGATAATCTTTAACCGCAAAATAATTTCGCCTGATCCATGCCCCACCTTACTACCTGCAGGTTCAGAGAATGTGCCAGTCGCGCCGTTATTCTCGTGACTCGTACTGCTTAAAACTGACTCATGGAGAGAGTTACAGATGAATTCCTGTTCGACACCTCGTCTGGCGCTGATAATCACCAGTGCTTTGGGCTGCATATTTACTTTTTTTGTGTGGCTCAATGAAATCGACCGCACTACCTTTCTGGCACAACCCGTACTTAAAGCACTATGGTGCGCCGTTCTCCCTCTGGTGACCTGCTCCCCGTTGATTAACACACCCCGATGTTAGTAATGTCTTCATAAGCCACATGAGGACATCCCCATGAAGAAGCGTTTTTCCGACGAACAGATCATCAGTATTCTTCGCGAAGCGGAAGCCGGGGTTTCTGCCCGTGAGCTCTGCCGTAAGCACGCCATTTCCGATGCCACTTTCTACACCTGGCGCAAGAAGTTTGGTGGCATGGAAGTCCCTGAGGTGAAGCGGCTTAAATCTCTTGAAGAGGAGAACGCCCGCCTCAAGAAGCTACTTGCCGAAGCCATGCTGGATAAGGAGGCGCTTCAGGTGGCTCTGGGGCGAAAGTACTGACGACAGGCCAGAAGCGGGAAGCCGTTGAGTTTATGTGTGATGCGACCGGTCTGTCGCAACGTCGTGCCTGCAGGCTTACAGGTTTGTCCCTGTCGACCTGCCGTTATGACGCTCAGCGTCCATCTGCTGATGCACATTTATCAGGGCGTATCACTGAACTGGCGCTTGAACGCAGACGTTTTGGTTACCGGCGCATCTGGCAGCTACTGCGTCGGGAGGGCCTTCACGTCAATCACAAGCGGGTATACCGTATTTACCACCTTAATGGACTGAGCGTAAAACGCAGACGACGCCGTAAAGGGCTGGCGACCGAACGGTTTCCGCTTCTACGTCCGGATGCGCCGAACCTGACATGGTCGATGGATTTCGTTATGGACGCACTGGCCAACGGTCGCAGGCTCAAGTGCCTGACCTGTGTGGATGATTTCACGAAGGAGTGTCTGACGATCACCGCTGCTTTCGGTATTTCAGGCGTTCAGGTCACGCGTATTCTGGACAGTATCGCGTTGTTTCGCGGTTATCCGGCTACGATAAGAACCGATCAGGGCCCGGAATTTACCTGCCGCGCGCTCGATCAATGGGCTTTTGAGCATGGTGTGGAACTACGGCTTATCCAGCCGGGCAAGCCGACACAGAACGGATTTATTGAGAGCTTTAACGGCCGATTCAGAGATGAATGCCTGAACGAGCACTGGTTCAGCGATATCGTTCACGCCAGGAAAATCATTAACGACTGGCGGCAGGATTATAACGAGTGCCGTCCACATTCATCGCTGGATTACCAGACGCCAGCTGAATTTGCAGCGGACTGGCGAAACGGGAAATATGAAGAAAAACCAACCGACATTACTAACTGAAGGTTGTATCTAATCTTGGGGGCAGGTCACTGGGACTGTCCGTTTTTTTGATCATAAAAAAATGGGGTAAGGGGGAGCCTGTGAAAGGCATGATGAATAACATCAAACTTTTCGCAGGTGCCGTTCTGATGGTTATCTTTTTAGGTTACATGCTGCTCACCACCCTAGTCTGGCTACTTCCGGGTACCATCAGCACCTATACGGCATATAGCGAGTTTTCGGCTGGCAGTCGTAACAGCTGTTCTGGCGTAGATGTTAACGATCCAGATCTGCAAAGACGGATTAAAGTGTGCGAACCTGCGGGAAATTATTTTGGTGGAGGAATGCTTAGTGTTACCAAACGTAGTAATGCGGCAGGCATGACCATTGTTAACTCAGTTCTTAAAGATTGAGACGCAATCCGTCTCTATTCCTCGCCCCGAAAAGACGACCGCAGGCGGGTAAATCGGGCCAGATAATTTTCACTACAGTACTAAATTTGGCAGGCTGCTAAACCCTGTTTACAGACGTCTGACTTACTTCCAGGCGATATAGCCGCCTGGAACGCTCCTGAAAGCACGGCATTATATATGATGTAACTAATTTCAATGGCTGACCCAGCGCGATTAGTTCAGCATTTCGGGAGAATCCCTTTCCTTTATAAAAGCAATCTTAATCGGGTAAACGGAGGCAACCAATATCTCCCATAGTCCTGATCACATCCGCACGCTTAAATGTTTAATTCTGATTTTAAAAAATGATGTATTCAATGACTGCAATATTTACCACAGCCATCAGCACGATTAATTCTGCTTTGTACCCGATATCTTCAGCTGCGCCCTGGCATTATAGAAACGTCGATAGGATAACCAGACGGCGATGATGGTTGACAGGCTGGCGGTGCCTATCAGCATGAACGTCACCATAATCTGATACTTAATCGCCTTGAGCGGATCGATTCCGGCGAAAATCAGTCCGGACATCATGCCGGGCAGGCTGACCAGTCCGACGGTTTTGGCTGCATCCACTGTCGGGATCATCGCTGTGCGAATGCTGTCAGCAATAATCCGGCCTGAGGCGAGCTTCACCGATGCACCCAGGCTCAACATCTCCATAATTTTCTGGTGGTTGTCACTGAAGCGCTGATTCAGGTTGCTGAAACAGAGCCCCACTGCAACCATGGCATTCCCGGCGATCATGCCTGTAATGGGAATGACCTGCATCGGCACAAACGCTATCGCGCCGCTCAGTACCAGAATCGTCAGTGTTATGACGGTGCCGCTGAAGATTGAAACAAGCGCTATCGCAAACGCGTTATCAATATTCTGACTGCGTTTGCGGGCGTTAATCGCGGCATTCACGCAGATAAACAGCACCATCAATACTGTCAGCCAGCGGTTATTGACATCAAAAATCCACTTCAGCACAAAGCCGACGATGACCAGCTGAACAATCGCCCGACAAACACTCCAGACAATATCTTTGCCCATGCCAAGTTTTTCTTTCTGGCTGATCAACAGCGCGATGACGACCAGCGTCAGTGACAGCAACAGCGAAGTGTCACTGATATTATGCTGATTCACGCTCGTTTTCCTTCTCTGACGGTTCAAGGCGCAGCACGTGCCCGGCCTGCTGAATATCGCTGACATCATGACTGATCCGTACCACGGCCACCTTTTCTTCAGCTACGATCCGGTTAATCAGTGAAAGTACAGCCAGCCTGTTCTCCTCATCAAGGGCGCTGGTCACTTCATCCAGTAACAGTACGTCAGGCATAAACTGCAGATTGCGGAGCAGTCCGACACGCTGCTTTTCTCCGCCTGAAAGTTGTTCAACCGATTTTTCCAGCATGTCAGGAGAAAGTTTAACGCTTTCCAGCGCAGCAACGAGCTTGTCCCGCTGTGGATTCTGACGGCGAATCTCCCAGGGCAGCGCAAGATTGTCATAAACTGTCTGGCCGAACAGTTGTGGCGTCTGAAAACAGTACGAAACCTGCTGACGATAGGTCTCGGCTTTTAGCGTGGTGATGTCACTGTTCCTGAAAAGGATTTGACCTGTCGTTGGGGTAATAAGTGAAGCAAGGATTTTCAGAAGCGTGCTTTTTCCGCTGCCGGATGGACCGGTCAGTAACACATAACCGCCCTGATTTAACTGCAAAGATACCGGTCGCAGTAACTGGCGGTCCCCGACCGAAAAAGTCACATCCTGCACAGCCAGCAGGGGCAAAGCTCTGTCCATATTTACGCCTCGGGGCCTGACAAAATTCAGAATGACTGGAGTTTAGTATCCGTAAAAAGCGGGCGTTATGACTCACAGACTGATTACCGGTAGTGTACTTCCCTGCCCTTAAACACAACCGGAATAGCGCATCAGGGGCATCTACTGAGAGGAAAAGCATAGGGCATTACGCTGCGGCTGTTCATCTTTTGAGAACAATTGTGACCGGCCCGGCTGCAGCCGGTCAAAACTGGAAGCGTGACAGACCTGCCAGGCGAGACTTATTTTTTTTCCCAGCTTGTTGAAACCGGATTGGTTACGCTGTTTTTTTCCTGCGTATAGGTGCCGTTCTGCTGCGCGATAGCCTCGCCGGTATCCACAATCGCGTTCTGAATAAAAACGTTCTGCTTTTCATTTCTGATAAAGGTTAACTGGTGAAAGGCCGTTTTATTGCCCCAGTCGGATGAAGGCAGTGAGATAAAGCGTACGGTGAAGGTTTCATCCTCAAACCTGCCCTGCATGACATAAACGCCGTAATGGTTTTCACCCTGAGAAATGATCTTATAGGTGCCGTTATCGTAGTAATAAATCTCCGCATCCGGAAATGGTTTTTTGTCATACATTTTTCGATAGTGCAGAACCTGTTTGATGGTGGGCTGACCAAAGCTGACGGAAAGCTTGTTACCTTCTGCTGATGTCGTCAGACCTTTAGCGTGAGCACTGCTCATCAGCATTAACAGGCTTGTAGTGATCATGGCGGTGGCTTTCACTCTATTTCTCCTTATCGGATTTGGGGGCCAATAGCGTAAATCACCCACGAACTTACACGGCAGCGGGTGTCTGGTGAAGAGGCAGCTAACACCTTATTACACATTGTTATAATCACGACAGGTGACCAGATTATTTCAGAAGCTCACGTCGGATAAACGTTGCCCGGCTGTCGATTGATGACAACAGCCTAATTAAGCAAACTGGCACCGACATTGACCGATAAACCCAAAATAGCCAGGTTAAAAATAAATGAGATAACAGACTGCAATAACGTCAGCTTACGCATCTCTGTTGTTCCGGTGGCGACGTCCGCCGTTTGCGAGGCAACCGCAATGGTGAATGAAAAGTAGAGAAAATCCCAGTAGCCAGGATTTTTTGTTTTATCCGGAAATCTCAGCGGACTCACGCTGTTATCCCGGTAAAGATAGTGCTGATGGGCATAATGCATCGCAAAGGCGCTGGGTAACATGGCCCAGGATGCAATCAGCGTCAGTGCCGTCAGCAATAAATGCAGCAGTCTCGGCGTACCGGTGAGACCTTTAAGCGTGGGGAGTTCACTCAGTATGGCCACAATGCTGACGATACAGGCCACGATCACAATGCCCAGCACCAGTGCAGCACTCTGATCCTGCTGTTGAGCAATGCGCCTGATGCCCGTTGCATCGGTACGCAGCATGCGAAACCAGAGAATACCAAGATAGAGCCAGGCCCAGACATTCCAGCTAATCAGTAACCGCTGCATCTGCCCGGGATGATCAGAGAGCAGAAAATAACAGATCAGTCCGGCAGTGATGGAGATCAGCAGTCTCAAACGAGCATAAAGCGTGGAGGTTAAAGATGTCGGCATCGTAAAACCATGGTGGTTTAATCGGAGTGATAACAACTGTAGTTAAAATCAGGTGAAAATCCTGCACTAAGCATTAATTCTTACACTTTTAATGTACCGGTGTGGGTTCAATGCTGAATCATGAAAAGTGTCAAACAGGTCAGCGCAAGGTGTAATGCAGACAGTCGTCACCTGATGCTGAAATCAACAAATTATAGCGTTGTCTCTGACGCGCTTTTTAAGCGACTCTTTCAGGCTATTTGCATAGTTACACAACAATTAATAATCCGGAATCAGTGAGTCAACTCGCAAATAAAATACTGAATGCTTTAACAGTCATCTCTGAAACATTATTTCTGTGAAGCCAGCTGTCTCAGCAGAAGCTATTAATATTTTCCTCTAATGGAAGTAAGTAAGAAATGGCGGGCTCAGGCGTACTGTTTCCTGATAATTCTGAAAGTCAGTGTAAGATGTTGGAAATATAGCGCTGTGATTAAGTATGAGTCTGATTTGCTGTATAATTACGTATTCGTTTACACAAACGCGTTCTCTGTACATAACGGTTTGTGTTTTAATCCTTGAAAGTTGATGAGGCTCTGAAATTTTATGGATGATGTTGATCTGGCCCAGGAGCGCGAAGAAGCGCATCTCGCCGCTTCTCTGGCAGCCCGTAAGACCAAACTTATAAGTCCCAACGGTTTATGCGTCTGGTGCAAAGATGAAGCTGTCGTGGCCGAAACGGCTTTTTGCTCAGCTGAATGCGACGAGGATTATCATAAGTATCGCCGTGAGCAGAGTCAGCGTATTAGCTGATATTCCTGAGTGAGACATGCTCAAATTAGCACTGATCACATCTCTGTCCTTAACCCGACAGGGTGCCTTGCCCGTTATCCGTAAGGTCATCGTTGTTATGTCAGGCTGCATGTTTTTGCCGTAACTGTCGGCAGGACCTTTTCAGAGGGCAGAAAAGAGACCGGTGTTGATGCTAATTCCCGGTGGTGAAGGCATGCAGACACTGCATGCCTCACTGATTACTTACTCAGGTATTGATTGAAGAAGTCGGTCATCTTCGCAAATGGAATTTTACCCATACGATCGTATAAATCGACATGCGTTGCATCCTTCACGATCAGCAGTTCTTTTGGCCTGCGTAACACCGCCTGTAACACTTTCCGGCCGGGGATCCGGACAAAAACAAAATGTCTGTAACACGGAAGAACTCAACCGGCAGGGACTGAATCGAGAGCGGCCTGCAGCCGGTCAGCGCTTGCCTGCTCGTCATTCTCCATAAAGAAAGCCACCAGTTCAGCAAGCTGAGACGGCGTGACTCCGACATTCATGCTCATATTCAGGTGCGCTTTCAGCTGCGGCTCAGTGCCGGACATGGCGGCCAGCATCCCTACGGTAGCCAGCTCGCGGCTTTTCAAGTCCAGGTTGTTGCGATTGAAAATATCACCGAAAAGATACGTCTTCAGATACGCGTCGGCAGCCGGAGCAAACCCGAACAGGGGGCCGCTGACCGCCTTTCCAGCCAGCGCAGCGCACAGCACGACAACGGAGCAGAGACCCCGTTTCATCAGGTTACGTTCATGACCTGTCTGCTGAGGCGTACTGCTCATCCGTGACCTGCTCCATCCAGTCAACGCCCTTGCCGTCCTGGGCTTCGGCGATGGCAATATGGGTCATGGCAGTCTCCGGTGCGGCCCCGTGCCAGTGCTTAACGCCGGTCGGTATCCACACCACGTCGCCGGGCCGGATTTCACGCACGGGACCACCCCACTCCTGCACCAGGCCAGCACCAGCCGTCACGATCAGCGTCTGACCAAGCGGATGCGTATGCCAGGCCGTGCGGGCAGAAGGCTCGAACGTCACGGTAGCCCCGCCGATACGCGCAGGCTCAGTGCCCTGAAAAGGGGAATCGATACGAACCGTTCCGGTGAAATAGTCTGGCGAACCTTTTACGGAGGGTTTTGCTCCGCTTTGCATAATCGTAATCATCGGGGTGATCTCCTTTGCGTAGGTGACTGAAACAGACAGTGCCAGGGACACTGCAGCAACGGCAAGTCTCTTCATGCAGGATCCGTTTTCCAGAGCTGGAAAAGCCGGACGCGGACATCACGCCCGGCACTTTTTAAGTGTAGGCCTGGCAGGATTGGTTGATAAGCCAGGTAAAACTGAATGCTTATGTGCAGGGCATGCAACAATGACAGCTCAAATCCTGACCGCGCACGATCACGCTATTGATTCCATTCTCTGGCCCCGACTAAAGCCTCTGCTGAAACGCTTTCCGGACATTCAGATAGAACTGAGTGTCGATTATTCGCTGACGGATATTGTGGCAGCAGTTTGATGCCGGCATCCGACCGCGTGATGCTCCAGCAGCGAGCTGCATAATCTGATGACAGCCTCTGCGGTGATCACCGCATGCGCCGTCTGTACGGCGGATTCACTGATGATTTGTACTTTATTCTGCACATTCAGCGCAGCCAGTGCCTGCGGCAATAAACCAGCAGCCAGTGCGGGCGTCGCAGCAATGCTGAGTGGACGATGCTGCTGATGCGCGATCGCCTGTGCGCGTAAGCGAATCTGGTGCAATGACAGCCGCGATTTCTGCACATACTGATGCAGTTGCAACGCCTCTTCTGACGGATGGATACGCGGGCCATTGCGAATAAACAGCGGATAACCCAGCGACTGCTCTAATTCCTGAATCAGGCGAGAGACGGCGGGCTGCGAGCGGTTCCGTGCTTTGGCCGCCGCAGTGACGCTGTCCGCAGAAATTACGGCCGGGAAGACTTCCAGCTGACGCAGATTGAGGTCATTTAATAAGGTCATAGCAAGAGTACTTCCCTAAGTCATTGATCTTTCCCGATAATCACCCGGGAGAAATCCATCATAAAGAGAGTCAGGCAAACCAGCCACAGTGAAAAATCGCGAAGCCCCTGGCATTAATGACGGCATAACGTGACCGTCGGGTGGCCTTGCGTCTCCTGACTCCCGCCCGTTTTTACATTCCAGATCGCGACACGCTAATCCAATGAGCTCAGTGGCATTTTCAGTCCAGGCTAGAATTCAATAGGTAAGCGTCAGCATAAAACCGAGTTAACGGCGCGACTCATCACAAAGAGGACGGAAATATGAAATTCGGTGTGATATTTGAAGATACTGGCGTCGAAGAGGAACATGATTTTGATTCCAAACCTGTTGCCGGCGATTTAGTGACGTTAACGCGTGACGGGGTTGGCAAAGATTATATTGTTATCATTGAGCCTGACCCGGACCACACCCATGATGACGGGCGTGACGGGCATCCAACAAAGGCCAGAGTCCGGCCCGCTTAGCGCACGGTGAGACGCTATTAACCGCCCTCTGAGGCGGTTTTTAGCCTGCTTGCATGGAATAAGGACGACTTGCTTACCTTAGCGGCTTTAGCGCTACATCAGCACGATACCAAAGCGTTTCAGAAGCAAAGCCCAGAGTGCGAAAAGCAGGAGAGTGATAGCGCAGGAGATGAGCAGCGTCAGCCAGAAGCCGGTGCGCTGATAGAGAAAAGGGAACAGAATAAACATGGGCAGTGTCGGCACCACGTACCAGAAGGTGTACCAGGCATGAGCACTAATTTTTGCCTGCGTCTGTCCTTGTACCTTCATCCAGATAAGCACCAGCACGGTAACCAGAGGTCAGGCCGCAAGTAAGCCGCCCAGGCGATCGCTACGTTTAGCCGCTTCTGAAATCAGCACGACCATAAAAGCCGTGATAGCATATTTCGATATCAGCCAGAGCCTGATTGTTCTCAATATTCCTGTTCATCCGACACCTGAGTGCCGGACCGTTTACAATCGTCCCGCTCCGGGATGTCAGCAGACGCAGTTACGGCATCATCCTGCGCAGCGTGTCATCTTTCAGAAAATAGTGATGGAACAGCGCCGCCAGCGCATGCAGACCGATTAACCAGTATCCCAGCGGGGCAAGAGTCTCGTGCCAGCCAATCAGCATACTGGCCGTGGCGGGATCGGGCGATGTCGCCACAGGCATATTGATCCCAAACAGGGCCCACTCTTTGCCACGCAGGTAACGCGAGCTCAGCCCGAGAATCGGTAAGACCACAAACAGCGCATAAATCAGTGTGTGCACCAGATGTGAAAGACCGATCTGCCAGCGTGCCACGGGCGGCGTAATCGGCGGCGTTACAGCACGGGTACGCAGCCAGAGGCGGGCTATCATCAGGATCATGACACAGAAGCCTGCGGAAAAGTGGGTGATCATCACTGCATTTCGCTGCCAGGTTCCCTTCTCTGCCATCCAGCGCAGTTCGATGGTGGCATAGGCGACGATAATCAGTAAAACCGTCAGCCAGTGGAAAAGAATTTGCGAACCCCGGTATTTCTTCAGCATAGATAAACTTCCGTCACTATTTTTTTGCGTCACTATACCAGCTAATTATTAAATCTTTATTAGGCGATTACTGGCGCGTTATGACAGGCCACACGGCTTAATGATACAGGCTGATAAGGATCAATCTGCCTCAAACGCAACGCAGGATCAGCTACGTGCCACAGAGATAGCCTGTGGTTAAAAGTGCCTGCCGCTGACATATTGCCTGCGGCGCTCAGCATTCGATTTCCTCTTGTCCTGCAGACCCACTGAGCAAATTCATGCGTATGAATATCCCGTTAATCCCTAAGGCTAATCAGGCTTTTTAGTTCATTACGCCTTTAACATTCAGCGCTGCGGGTATAAGAAGTTTATGATTTAACACAGCGATAAATCTTAAACTTAACCTGATGTTCATCCTGTAAAATGGCGAAAGCATGCAGCTGACGCGCTGCGTGCCGCCATAAATACACTCCGCACTGGAACGATTAGCCCGCCCTGTGCGAATGTTTCTTTAAGTCAAATCCGCGCCCTGCCGCCATGACCCGCTTGCGCCTCGCTTAACTTTAGTACCAGCGTAAATAAGAGTAAAAATAACGCGCGTTACCGTAACCTTAGAACTCTACATTTCTCATGCAAAAACAGTAACTTCTCCTCTCATTAGAGTTCGCCTATGCTGGCTGCTCACGACATTTTGCGTCAGAGGGATTTGCTATGTTTAACGTACCCGCAACCTACAGTGCAGAGGCTGTTGAGTGCCTTTACGAAGTTATCGACATACTCAACCTGAACGGCGCACGATGCCACGTTATCTTTGATAGTCAGGCGTCCCGCGCCGCGGTGATCGAGGCAGATACAACAGAGCAACTTGGCGAAATGCGCTACCCTGTGCTGGCTGTGCTTGAGATGGAGCGCGTCACCAGCATTAATACCCTACTGCGTATTAAATCATTCTGGACCGATTCAGACGGTGCTCACCCTGAAATAGCGTCAGGCAGCCTGGCGAACGCGTTATATAAAGCGCTGACACTGAAAAAACATATTACGCTGGTGGGATTGTAAATCAGGCTAATAAGGAGCGCGCGCGTTGAGTTCCCCTGGAGCTCAGGCTGTTCAGACACGCGGCAAGAATGTCCTGGGCTGTTGAAGCACTGTGGGAAATATTCATAGAGGACCAAATCTGATCAGCAATGCTATCAGAGATAAATAAGTGCAAATAAATACGGGAACCGCAAACAAAGACTATATGCGCGCTTATTACAATCCGTTTTCCCCCATTTTACTGAAAGCGTTCTGAACTCGCGCGCATCATGATTTTTGGTTATAAAGAGTGATTAAGTTCTCGTCAGCACCAAAGGTGTACAGCTACGTTGGATGAAAAACTACCCGGCATGCTCAGCAGAAAACGTCAGGTAATTTTCGGGTGTAATCAGCTGATAAGGCACCCAGTTAAGCGTCTCAACTTTCTTCTTATCCAGCAGCGCTTTGGTCACCTGGACCGCACCTGTGGCCTGGCCTCTGGCATCCTGAAAAATAGTCAGCGCCATCTTGCCGTTTTTAATGAACTGCTGACCGTCCGGTGTTCCGTCGATACCGGCCACGAGAATTTTTTCATTCTTCGCCTGGCTTAACGCCATGATGGCACCGATTGCCATCTCATCGTTATTTGCGGCGATGGCATCAATCGGACGCTGATTCAGCAGCCAGCCTGACACGACATCTACCGCTTCATTGCGCTGCCATTTCGCCGTCTGCTTCTCAATGACTTTCATGTTCTTATATTTGCTGATAACGGCTTCTACCGCGCGGGTACGTTCCCGAGCCTCTTCATTCGACAGCGCCCCCATAAGAATGGCCACATTGCCTGTGTAGTTCATTTTTTTTGCCAGTGCTTCCATCTGCATTTCGCCGCCCAGCGCCGAATCAGAGCCGACATACGCCATGTTTTCGGGCAATTTCACTTCCGGTTTTCGGTTCACAAAAACCAGCGGAATACCGGCCTTTTTTGCCGCATTAATCATCGGCAAGACGCCCTGGGTATCGACCGGATTAAGAATAATGGCGTCTACGCCCTGGTTGATAAAGTCATCTACCTGCTGCACCTGCAGCGCGACATCACCTTTGGCATCGACAAACTGGCTGTTGAGCTGGCTGGCTTTCAGCTCCTGTTGCATGCGGGTACGAAGTATAGAGACAAAGTTAAGGTCGAAGTTAGCCAGTGCGACGCCAACGGTAAGGGTTTTGGCGTTGCCACTGACACTAAACAGCAGGACGCATAGGCAAAGAAGGAGGTTTCTGATGTTCATAGTGTGTTCCTGTAGGGTTGAGGTTGTTATTGTTTTCATTAACTTTATTTTGCGTCGGGCAACAGGCAGATATCCGACGCACTGCGCTTACAACGTAAAGTGATCGCGGAACTGCTGGATAGCCGCTGTACTATCGCCACTGGCCCAGCCCTCCATAGCCACTGTGCCGCTGTAACCCATCTCCTGCAGCGTTCGGGCGATAGTACGGTAATTGATCTCCCCGGTGCCCGGCTGCTGGCGGCCAGGTACATCGGCAACCTGAATTTCTCCGATGGCGGAACCGCAGCGCCGCAGCAGTTCAATCAGATTGCCTTCGCCAATTTGCGCATGGTAGAGATCCAGATTCATCTTCAGCGCCGGGCTATTGACCGCCTCGACCAGCGCCAGCGTCTCAGACGCCAGGGCAAAGGGTGTGCCTGGATGATCGACCGGCAGGTTAAGGTTCTCGAGTGTGAAAACCCGTCCGGCTCGTTCGCCAAGAAGCGCAACCTGCCGCAGCGTATCGGCGGCCTTCAGCCACATTGCGCCGGTTACCGTTGTCACGGGTTTTACCGGCAGACCGCGATCGTCAAGCCCGGTGCCATGCAGATTCAGTACCGGACAGCCGAGACGTGCAGCTACGGCCAGCGACGCTTCAGCGCTTTGCAGCAGTTGCTGGATTTCCGTCTCATCCGTCAGATTACCGCTCAGATAACCGGTCATAGAGGTAAAGCGCGCACCGGTCGCGACCAGCGCATCGATATCCTTGCTGGCCCATCCCCAGATTTCGACGCCAAAACCCAGTTCGTGAATGCGTTTTACGCGCTCAACAAACGGCAGTTCCAGAAATACCATTTCAGCGCATACGGAAAGTTGATAAACGGCCATCAGCGAGCTCCCAGCTTAACCGGCAGGTTGCGCTGCACAGATTCGATACAGGCCAGCGCGATTTCCAGCGCGTTTCGCGCGTCTTCGCCGGTGGCGCGGGGCGTTTCACCGCTGCGGATACAGTGAGCAAACTCACTCATTTCTGCCACGTACGCTTCGCGCAGCAGATCTGAATCCAGTCTTGACGTATCGACCGAAATTCCGCTGGCGGTATAACGCACGCAGTGATTGGCATTGATGTGGCCCGCCTGAAGCATGCCTTTGCTGCCAAAAACCTCGCCACGCACGTCGTAGCCGTACACCGCCTGAAAGTTTGCCTCAGCAATCGCGATGGCGCCGTTGTCGAAGCGAATAGTGACAACCGAGGTATCCAGCAGGCCTTTATCTTTAAAGTCTGGCCGCACCAGTGCATCGGCCAGCGCATAGACTTCAACCGGCTTCGCGCCGTGATTGAAGTGCAGCAGGGTGTCAAAATCGTGAATGAGGGTTTCAAGGAAAATTGTCCACTGCGGAATCGGGGCGGGATCGTTCAGGCCCGGGTCACGGGTTACCGATCGGCTGAGCTGCGTCGTACCATTCTCGCCGTTTTTCACCGCCGCAATCGCCGCAGCAAAGCCGGAATCAAAGCGGCGATTAAAGCCTACCTGTAACACCACGCTGGCCTGTTTTGCCGCCGCGATAGCGCGATCGGCCTCCTCCAGCGTGACAGCCATCGGCTTTTCACAGAACACATGTTTGCCGGCATTGGCCGCCGCAATCACCCACTCAGCATGCGTCCTGGCCGGCGCCGCAATCGCAATGGCGTCAATTTCATCATCCTGCAGCAGCGCATGCAGATCGCTGTAGGCTTTGTTGATTCCTAGCCGGCTGGCGAGCTTTTCCGCCGCGCCAGGAAACGGATCGGCTACAGCTGCAAGAGTAGCGCCAGGTACACGCCAGGCCAGATTTTCCGCATGGAAGCTGCCCATGCGACCTGCGCCAATTAAACCCACGCGCACTGTTTGATGGTTCATATAAACTCCTTATTATTTTGCTTTAGCCCAGGCGGGCGAGGACGGGTGTTGATGAGATCGTTGCGCATCAGCGGCGAAACGACGGGATTTGGAGAGCATCAGCGGCTCAATATGCTCAAGCGAAACGCCGCGGGTTTCCGGTAAAAAACGACGGATAAACCAGAACGCGATAAGGCATCCCACCGCACACAGCATCAGCGGGAAGGCACCATGAAAGTGTTCCATCAGCACCCGGCTGCGGTTCATCATCGGGAAGCTTTGCGTAACGATAAAATTCGCGACGTACATTGAGGCAAACGCAAAGCCCATCGCTACGGCGCGGATACGATTAGGAAAGATTTCAGAGATCAGCAGCCAGGCACCCAGGCTCCATGAAAGGCCAAATATCAGCACAAAGGCTAACAGCCCCATCACTGGCAACATCCCTCCAGCATCGGCGATAAATGCCCAGGCGGTGAAGACCATAGAGAGCACACATCCCAGTGCCCCCCAGCGCAGCAGCAGCGTCCGGCCCAGACGATCGATGGTACTCAGACAAACGGCCACACCAGCCAGCAGCGCAAGTCCAGGGAAAATGCTGTGAAACAGGGAAGACTGGGTACTGCCGGTGATGTTTTGTAAGAGTGACGGCGCGTAATAGAGCAGGATGTTGATACCGGAGATCTGCTGCAAAATGGCAATGGCACAGCCAATCAGCAGGATATAGCGTGCCCGTGCATCCCGCAGAATGCCGGGCTGGCTGGCCCGGGCGTTGTCATGCTGATGTGACGTCAGGATCTCCTGTAACAGTCGCTCGGCGTGCCGGGCATTTGAAAGACGGGTCAGCACGTCGAGGGCGCGATCTTTTTTACCGTTCAGCGCCAGCCAGCGCGGCGACTCCGGCATAAATGGCACCAGCAGCAGGAATAGCGCACAGGGCACCACGCCGGAGGCCAGCATCCAGCGCCAGCCTTCACTGACAATCCACTGATGCGGCATACCGCGTGCAATCAGGTAATTCACGATATAGACCGTTACCTGTCCACCGACCATCAGCATCTGCTGCAGGCCGAGCATGCGGCCCCGCCAGTCTTTCGGTGAAACCTTCGCGATATAAAGCGGCGTAATCGCTGATGCCATCCCGACTGCCAGCCCACCTGTCAGCCGCCAGAGAACAAACCCGGTCAGAGAACTCGCCAGCGCAGCACCTACTGCGAAGAGCAAAAAAAGTATGGCGGTGAGGATCAGTGTTGATTTGCGGCCAATACGATCTGAAATGAAGCCCGCGCCCCATGCGCCAACGATGCAGCCAGTAATGACATTCGATACTGCCCAGCCACTCTCCCACGGGGTTAAGTACAGATGTTCTGTCAGCGGCTCGATAACGCCGGAGATAACGGAAGCGTCATAACCCAGAATGACGCCACTGAGTGAAGCAATGGCGCAGATAAACAGAATCAGCCGTAAATTATGTTTGCACATAACAACTTATTTTCCTTCGCTTGTTTGGTTCAGGTAACTGCATCCACAGTTGCAAAGGTGATGCCAACCGAAATCCGGGAAATTTTGTGAGCGCTGCCACAGCCCCACCTCACAAATTTGCAACAAAATTTACATGTCAACTTAACATGTCCATAAAATGGGCATTTGATCCCGTGAGGTGGCGTGTGAGTCAGCAACTGTTATTACGCGATGAGAGCGAAGCAATTTTCAGCCTGCCGGACAGGGAAGACGCTGACAGCTGGGATGCGCTGTTATGGCAGAGCTGGCAGCGTTTCATTCAAGGCGAACAGCCACCTGCGCTGCGACAAACTATTCTGCATTCCTGGCAGCGTTCGCAGCAGTACGCTATCGATCCGCACTGCTTTATCTATACCGCCCCGCCAGCCAGTGAGCTGACGGCAATTCTCGAAAACAATGCAGAACTGATTCTTGTTGCGCGCAGCATCATGGAAAATTTGCTCGCCTATAATCCGGATGGGCACATTAACCTCACCGACGCACAGGGGGTAACGCTCCATTTTTGCGGGGCCGACCTGACACCGGTCGGCAGTATTCTGCGTGAAGAGGTATTGGGCACTAACTGTACCGCGCGCTGCCTCATTGAACAGCGGCTGGTGTACGTGCTGAGCGGTGAGAACTGGAAGTTTGATCTGCGCAAACGTCGCCGACAGTGCGCTGCGGCACCGGTCCGCAATGAAAATGGAGAGTTGATTGGTGTGCTGACCCTGACCGCCACGCCGGATAATTTTAACGCCCACACGCTGGGTACGGTTCAGGCGGCGGCGGAAGCTGTCGGGCAGCAACTGATGTTACGACGCCTGCTGGCTGAACAACAGTCCATTCTGGAGACGCTGAATGAAGGCGTTATTGTCTGTGATAAACAGGGACGCATCAAAACGCTTAACCGCTATGCGCGCCAGATTTTCAGCGGGCTGGAACCACGCGATACTCCGATTGATGAACTGCTGCGACCGCAGGCCGGATCGCTGCTGACCATGCCTTTCTGTAATGACCTTGAGCTGCAGTTCAGGCCAGCAGGCCTCGCTCCCCTCTCCTGCCTGATATCGCTAATGCCCGCTCCGGATGGCGGACGCGTGCTGTCACTGCGTGAAAATCAGCGTATCCGCGCGATTACACGACGTGTAATGGGTGTGAACGCCAGTTACACGTTTGAAATGATCCGCGGCCACTCATCACGCCTGCAGCAGGCGATCCATAAGGCACGCGTCAGCAGCCGTACCGACAGCACAGTGCTGCTCAGCGGCGAAAGCGGCACCGGTAAAGAGTTGTTTGCTCAGGCCATTCATAATGCGAGTCCACGCCATCAGGAAGCCTTTATCGCTCTGAACTGCGGCGCACTCCCGCGTGATCTGGTGCAAAGCGAGCTGTTTGGCTATGCCGATGGCGCCTTTACCGGTTCACGTCGTGGCGGTTCACCGGGCAAATTTGAACTGGCTGACGGCGGAACCCTTTTTTTGGATGAGATTGGTGAGATGCCACTTGAAGCGCAAACCAGCTTATTGCGTGTTTTACAGGAGAGCGAAGTGCTGCGTATTGGCGCTGCGCAGCCGGTGAAAGTTAATGTGCGCATTATCGTAGCAACCCACTGCAACTTACCTGAAGCCGTAGAGAAAAACGCGTTCCGGCGCGATCTCTATTATCGTCTGAATGTGATTTCACTGGAAATCCCACCATTGCGCGATCGTCGTGAAGACATTCCGGAACTGGTGAACATTTTCATTCAGGCACTCTGCACGCGTCTGAAGCGTATTCCACCGGTGGTCGCGCCCGAGGCAATGACATGTCTGCAATCCTGGGATTGGCCTGGAAATGTGCGCGAACTCGAAAATGTTATTGAGCGTGTCGTTAACCTGAGTGAAGGATTTGAAATTACCCGATCCGATTTGCCGGAATCGCTGCAGGAGAATTTACCCAGTGATGTGTCCGAAGATATGCCATCCTCACTGCAAAATCTTGAGCGTATGCATATTTTACAGGTTGTAAGTGATCAACACGGGAATCTGCGTCAGTCGGCCCAGTTGCTGGGCATTTCACGAACAGCGTTATACAACAAGCTGAATGGCTGGGAAATCGATTACCGTGCTTTCAGAAAAAACATGCCTTAATCTCTGCAATGGCCTGACTGATTAGCGGCATAAAATCGTACCCGCTGCTGGCCAGCAAAATGCCGCAAATCACCCAAATCACGATAAATACTCCCGCCGTTATGCGACTGACAGGACCTCTGCTGGCCGGCACTGCGCTTTCCCGATGCTCATGCGTGACTTCGGCTGGAATGAGATGCACCACCAGCATGATGCCTGATGGCACGATGATCAGGTCATCGAGATAGCCAATAATCGGAATGAAGTGGAGATCAAGTCGATGGGGGAAACGGCTTTACGCATCTGTATAGCTGCACCTTTTACACGCGTGCTGCGTGCTAAAAACGATCTTACTCATCAATTCTTAGCATCAGAGATATTCGCATCCCAGACTTTCATCACGGCGGATACCGCCGCATCCAGTTCTTTACCGCTTGCCCCATCCCGGGCTTCCGTTGACAGGCCGAGTTCAAAACTGTGGAGCGTTACCGCCAGCGCCCGCACGTCTGTACTGGCAGCCAGCTGTCCCGCCTCTTTCGCTCTCGTGACACATCGCAAAAATCCCGCCCTTGTCCGTTCGCGCTGCACAGTCAGAATTTCACGGATGTGATCATTAGCGGGTGAACAGGTATTCACGGACAGCGCAATCAGGCAGCCGCTGGGATGCCCCGGTTCTGTCTGCATTTTTGCCGAACGGCGCAATGCCAGTTCGACAGCTTCGCGAGGCTCAAACGTGTCATCCCACAGGCAATCGTTAACCTGGCCGTAAGTCGACGCATAGCATTCAACCACCTCCTCAAACAGCGCCTCTTTTGATCCAAACGCAGCGTAAAAACTCGGTGCGGTAATACCGTTACCGAGGTTCGACTTAAGCATGGCAAGCGAGGTGGACTCGTAGCCATACTGCCAGAAAAGGGTCATCGCCTGACGAATTGCCTCATCACGATCAAATGTCCGTGGACGTCCCATCTGAGCCATATCCGCTCCTGTTTTTACCTGTCAGATTTAAATACTAATCGATACATATGTGCTTGACAAGGCTCAGGCCGGTCTATAGCTTCAGATATATACCAATCGATACATTAATCAGAAAATTTTCTGCCACAAGGGTTTTCACGCTATCAACGATTTAAAAAGGGGCTCACGTGCACACCACTTCAGAATTCCATGAAACCACCCCCCAGCGGGGTCTGCCTCTGGCTTCCCTGCTGGCCTTTGCCATGACGGGCTTTATTGCCATCCTGACAGAGACACTACCGGCAGGTCTGCTTCCGGAAATCGGCGAAGGCCTGGGTGTTACTCAGGTGATGGCGGGCCAGCTGGTCAGTATTTATGCGCTGGGATCGCTGCTTGCGGCGATCCCGTTAACAGTGCTGACCGGTGCATGGCGGCGTAAAAAAGTTCTGCTGCTTGCCGTCGGCACCTTTCTGATTTTCAACACCATTACCACCCTTTCGTCCAGTTACTGGCTGACGATGGCGGCCCGTTTTATGTCGGGTGTGGCAGCCGGACTGGCATGGGGGATCCTGGCAGGCTATGCACGCCGCCTCGTTCCTGCTGCGTTACAGGGTCGCGCACTGGCTATTGCTATGGTTGGCATACCGGTGGCTCTGTCGCTAGGTACGCCGGCAGGCGCATGGCTGGGCAGCCTGATAGGATGGAGAGTGCCCTTTGGGATCATGGCAGCCCTGGCCGTGATTCTGTTTATCTGGACATGGATCGTGGTTCCTGATCTGCCGGGGCAGCAGTCAGGCCGTGGCCTCCCTGTGTGGAACGTTTTCCTGATGCCCGGCGTCACACCCGTTCTGGCGGTTATCTTTCTGTGGATGACGGCACACAACATTCTTTACACCTTTATTGGCCCGTTCCTGCAGCTGTCGGGACTGGCTGCAAACGTCGGACTTATCCTGCTGGTTTTTGGCATTGCGGCACTTATCGGCATCTGGATTACCGGAATGCTGGTAGATCGCTATCTGCGCAATCTGGTTCTGCTCAGCCTTGCGGCCCTGGCGGTTGTCTCTGTGGTGCTCGCCGCAGGCATGCGGCAACAGGTTCTCGTCTTTCTGGCCGTCATCGTCTGGGGATGGTCGTTTGGCGGCGCGTCAACTCAGATGCAGACGGCCGCTGCCGACTCGGCGGGCAATTATGTCGATGTCGTTCAGGCGATGGTGACTACCGCATGGAATCTGGCCATTGCCAGCGGCGGGGTCGTTGGCGGGCTGCTGCTCAATAATGCCGGTGCTGAGTCATTCCCCTGGGCGCTTCTGGCCTTTATGGCTGTTGCGTTTGTCATCGCCTGGCGTGCGAAAAAGCACGCCTTCAGGCCTGGCGTCAGAGGCGGTTCAGGGAAGTCGTAGCCACGTAAATTGTCTGAAACCACACATTTCTCTAATTTGCTTTGCAATCTGCGACACGGATGTCCGCCTGAAGATGCTGAGCAAAATGGCGTTCCTGCATCGCATTGCGATGAGGAACCTTGCCTGAAACGGACTAACAAAACAGGTCACTTTTATTTCAGGAAAAGTTCTAAGGACATCACCTTTTGGCTGTCATCGGTGACGCTCACTTTTTGACGTCCGAAGATCGGGTTACTGAAGTGCTGGTTTTTATGAAATCTGACAACTCAGTACCTCGCGCGGCTACTACTCAGTCGTGGAAAAGCCGCGGGCGGCGGCAACGCTTCCGGGTCAGCAGGCACGTTGTTCAGCATCCGCAAAAATGACGCAGCCCAGTGATGGCTGTTGTGCATATGCAGGCCTTTCATCAGACGGGCGTGCAGACAGCGCCGTTCGTGTAACGGCATCTGCAGGGCGCGATGGACCGCACTGGCCATGGCATCAGGATCATAAGGATTGACGATGATGGCACCTTCCATCTGCCCGGCGGCACCGGCAAACTGCGACAGGATAAGTACCCCTGGATTTTTCGGGTCCTGCAGCGCGACGTACATTTTGGCCATCAGGCTCATGCCCGCCATGAGCGGCGTAACCAGCGCAACGCGTGAGGCACGATAGATACCGGCCTGCTCTTCCCGGCTGTAAGCGTGAGTCAGATAGTTCACCGGATACCAGTTCATGGTGCCATGCACACCATTGAGTTCTCCACATTGCGCTTCCAGAGCGTGACCGAGTTGTGACGCATCATGTGCGTGTCCGGCTGCTGGCGGCGCAAGCTGCAACAGCGTGATATTTTTCTGGTAGCAATCATGCCTCCGCAGCAGCACCTCCAGCGTGCTGATTCGATAAGGTAGTCCTGAACTCTCATCAAGATGGCCGCCGCTCAGTACGCTATTTTCGGGCAGACTTTCGCGGCACTGCATTTCCATATAGGCGCAGCTGTTACTCTCACGCAGAGACTCAACATCGTCGAGGTCGATCCCGACCGGGAACACACCAACGTTGATGATCCGGCCATGAATGCGAAAGCTGTGCGCTTCCAGCCATTCCAGCCGGAATTCGCTCTCCAGCCAGACGAGGAAGTTATTCATATCCTGCACGGTCTGAAAGCCAATCAGGTCACAACACAACAGCGACTCTGTAAACCAGCGCCACTCGGGTATGGTTTCAAACATTCTGCCAGCCGGGAAAGGCTGATGCAGAAAGATGCCGACTGAATTGGGCAGGCCCTCTTCGCGGATGTAGCGGGCACAGCCCAGCAGGTGATAATCCTGAATCCAGATAACATCGTCTGGTGTGGCATTTTCACAGATGGCCCGCGCATAGGCTTTATTAATGTTTTTATATTCCTGAAAACCATTGGTGGAAAAACGGGCCATGTCCGGACGCTGGTGGAAAACAGGCCATAGCCCTTTATGAATGTAATTATGGTATCCCTCATTAAGCTCGCCCGGCGTATAGGGGAAGGTCACGGTTTCATACCGATCGTGCTGCTTCGCAACATCGGCTCTTGACGCATCCTGAGAGATAACCGTGCTTTCACCATTCCAGCTAATCCAGAGGCCGCCCAGCCGGGAGAGTATCCCGTCATAAACTGCAGTAAGCGTCGAGCGTTGCGATTGATTATGAGAAACAAGGATAAGGCCTGACATGGTGTGTTCCCTGATTGAAGGCTGTGGACAGGCGATCAAGCCTGGCAGCCTGCGGCTGTTAAGCTGAGGTCGGAGGATAAACTGGAGAAAACCGCTCATGAGTGCGCGCCCTGTCCGCTTAATGCCTGCTGGCGCTTCTGGCGCAGATTGAATCATTAATCCCATCGTGCAGAGTCGTCACCCAGACGCCAGGCAGTGAGGGAAAGGCGATGAATCCGTTACGCTCAAAAAAATCCGGCACGGGTTCACCCATTGCAATAATACGGCGGCAGCCTCTGGTGCCCGGATGAGAAACACAGCAGTGCAGCAGCCAGGATCCAAGCCCGACAAAGCGATACTCCGGCGAGATAAACAGATTCCGGATTACCCAGGTTTCAGCCATGTCAGTTACAACCCGGGCAAAACCGATTTGTCGGCCATTACGATAAAGCCCGAAGCACAGGCTGTTGTTGAGGGCCAGAATCAGCGCGCGGCTGTCGGGTATCGTTGTGCCCAGCCATTGCGCAACCAGACGATAGTTCAGCAGTGACGGATCGGTACTGGCCTCAATAGCATCCCGGAACCACTTGCGGGGCGAAATGAGGCGAAGGCGCTGCTGCTCAGCAAGATCGGCTAATGCCGCCTCGCGGCAGCCCGGTATGGACCAGGGCTTATTAATGCATTTCATTCACGGCTTTCCGATAAGAGGCGCACAAGCGCCCGGTGCCGTCAATTAAACCGGGAGGCCCGTAAAAATGGCGTAAAAAGAGGCTGGTGAAGTGTAAAAACGCTGCAAAACAACTGCCGCCATGGCATTAGCGGGCGAGTACGGCGTGAAAGTCAGCGCTGGATGGTGGTGAGCTAACCGGGAAACTGGCCTGGATCTGCCTCTCTCAGCAAAAGTATTGTTCAGAGAAACCTGTTTAAACGGGCATAAACAAAAGGCGCTAAAGGCTTTCAGGCTATGGCTGCTGGCGGAAATGCGTCGGGGAACATAACTCTACTTAACCGTGATCCTTAGTTCTCTGAGCGGCCCTGAATATGCTCACGGAGAAAAGCCCTCGGTCAGAGGGCTTTAATTAGTGTGCACTCAAACCATGACGCTTACAGACGAAAGGCATTCACTGCTTCACGTAACGAATGTGCCTGGGCTGAAAGTGACTGCGATGCCGAAGAGGATTCCTCAACCAGTGCAGCATTATTCTGCGTGACGCCATCCATCTCATTGACCGCAATACTGACCTGAGAAATGCCCTGCATCTGCTCTGCTGAGGCAAGTGAGATGTTGTCCATCGCGTCGGCCAGTTTTCCGACCATAGCATTGATATCAAGGATGCTCTTGCCTGTTCCGGTTGCGACAACAACACCACTTTCAACCTGTGCTACGGCTTCTTCAATCAGATGTTTGATATCTCTGGCAGCCGTGGCGCTGCGCTGAGCAAGCGTCCTGACTTCACCGGCAACGACGGCAAAACCCCGCCCCTGTTCGCCCGCACGAGCGGCTTCTACCGCAGCGTTGAGCGCCAGAATATTGGTCTGGAAGGCGATTCCTTCGATAACGGCAGTAATATCCCGGACTTTCACTGCGCTTTTGGAAATATCATTCATCGTCTCTGACATCCGCTGCATATCGTGCTCGCCCGACCGCGCCAGGGTAGCGGTTTCGCGTGCAGAGTCCGCAGTCTGCTGCGCACCCGCTGCATTGCTTTTTACCGTGACGGTGAGCTGTTCGATACTGGCGGCAGTTTCCTGTAACGCGGCAGCCTGCTGTTCTGTACGGGAGGAAAGTTCGGTATTGCCCTGGGAAATTTCATCAGCAGCCATGGCTACCGAAGCGGAGGAGTCTTTGATATGGGAGACCAACTTGCGCAGATTATTTTGCATGCTATCCAGGGACGCCATCATGCTGACGGTATCCCCCTGACGAAGTGTCACCGTCGTTGTCAGATCCCCTGCAGCAATCGCGGCGGCCAGGCCCTGCGCATGAGAAGGTTCGCCACCCAGTTGAACCTTGAGCCAGCGGGTAATCAGGCCACTCATCACAAACCCCAAAATGACAAACAGGGTCGTCAGAAACGCCAGCGTTACATAAACACCCGAGAGCGCCTGCGTTGAGGTTTCCGCCGTTTTACCTGTAACCCGCGCCTGATAATTCACCATTCCGTCCACTGCGATACGATATTGAGTAAGCGCAGGAATCAGTTCGCTCCGAAGCTTATCCCGGAACGCAATAGCATCTGGCGTAAACACATTCTGCTCAGCCTGACGAAGCGGACCTGATGCTACTTCAATTTTATTGAGTTGCGTGGAAGCCTCTTCAACTTCAGCAAGATTAATTCCAGGAATGCTTTTAGCACCGTTGATCAGCTGCCGGAAATGCGCAGTGGTATTGTCATTCGTGGTCTGTAAGACAAAAAACTGCGTTTTAAGTTTTTCTTCTGTCTGGGGCTGAGTGTCTGCAGCCGCAGAGACTAAAAGAAGCGCCTGCTGAGTCAGGTTATCTTTTAGCGTTTGAAGTGCCTGAAGATCGCCAAGGCGCGCGCGGGTCAACGCCTGCTGTTCGCTGGCGGTATTAAGTTTAAACCCGGCAAAACCTGTTACAAAAACGCCCGCTAAGATGACAGTGAGAAATGCTGCGGTGAGCATAACGCTTAATTTTGTTTTTTTGTTGCTCATCGCTGAACACTCCGACGTCTGATTTATTAAGTTATTACCGACGTTCCGCACCTGTGGCTCGCTGGTCCCTTCCGTCTTTATCGGCAGCGAGCATGAAAATTGCAGTAAGGAAGCATGCGAGGCGCAATAATTTCTGGGGAAGAGACTATTAATAGAAGAGGGATGCCATAAGAGAGTGAGTTTTAGTAAGACTGAGCGCCAGAGATGTGAAAGATCTTTCACCTCTTTTTACGAAGTAAATTATGCAGTTTTTGCCCAAAAGGTGTATGGAAAGCGTGAGAATGGCGCTCTGGCGCGTTGTGCATTTGATTCTGTTACTTGCTTAATTATCTGGCCCTGAACTGGCAATTTTTTTCAAAGAGTCACACCCTGAAGTTTCGCAAAGGAGTCAGAAATTAATCACATGCGACCTGTCACCGCTAAAATAACGCGCAACATTATCAAATGCCGTTCTGAAATAGAGCGCATAGCTGGCCTTTTCAACATATCCCAGGTGCCGCGTACACAGTACATTGGGCATCTGCAGGTAAGGATGCCGGGTGTTGTAAAGCGGTTCCTCTTCGTAAACATCCAACGCCGCAAATCCAGGCCGCCCCTGTGTCAGGGCAGTGTGCAACGCGCCGTCATGAACCAGTTCAGCCCGGCTGATATTGACGAATAACGCATCAGTTTTCATCAGCGCTAGATCGGCTGGCGTGATGTTGCCTTGCGTCGCAGCCACCAGCCGCTGGTGCACGGTTAACACATCGCGCGTGGCGAAAAATTGCTCCCGACTTTCGGGAACCGTCCATCCGTCTGCTCGTGACTCTTCCTGCGCACGCGAACTTCCCCATACCTGCACCTGCACCTGCACCTGCATCCCAAAAACGGCAGCATAGGACGCAAGCCGTTTACCAATTTTCCATAGCCCAGAATGCCGATGACCTGATTGTGAATCGCAGATCCGATTTCTGTCTGCCAGTGCCCTTCGGCTATTGCATTCACCGACGAGACAAATTTTCGGCGGGAAGCCATGATTAACAACCAGGTTAGCTCAGCAGGCGCAACCGGTGAGGCACTCCCTTCCACAATGGCAACACCCGATCGCGTGCAGGCATCACTATCGACATTTCTCGTCAGCTTACCCGTCTGACTGATCAATTTAAGAGGTGGCGTGCGTCGCAGAAAGGCTTCGTCAATAACCGTCCTTTCGCGGATAAATATCAAAGCTTCAGCCGATAACAGCTATTTCTCTGCCATCGGGTCCATGCTGACATTGCCCAGAGCAGCGCAATGAAAGCTGTTATCACTATGTAGAAAATCCAGTTTTTGAGTGGCAAACTGATAATCATCTGGGATGACGATATGAATGGTCATTAAGAAACATCATTATTCGACAGCTGTGCACACATTTAAACGTTAATGATTAAAAGCTTTATCAGTTTTACAACTTTGGGACTCATTACCTTTGCTAATATTCATTGTCAGCCTGTATCGTTATTTATCCTTTTATGACCACGAACATTACAGGTAACTTTCCCCCACCTATCCTTATTCATCTGCTCTGAGCTAAGCGACCATTTTGAATGTGGGTTAATACCCACGTCGGTGTCATGCTATTACGATATAATGAAAAGTAAGTCGAAGCCGATAACGATAGTGAATTAGTAGTCTTACTCACCAGCATAAGATATGAACACACAGCAAATGTAATAAAATATTGCCCAATTAAACAGTAAGCCAGTATTGAGATAAGCCGTCATATGAAGCTGTTTATCTTAATGATTATGCTGAAAAAAAGATTAAACCAGTATGCGATTGTCGACAGAGTTCGCTGAGTTTATAAAGCCTGAATTGCAGAAAAATTTTCGTTAACAGGCTGAAAATTATGTATTTACGGGAATGAAATGAAACCTGGTGTAGAAAATGATGAAACGCGCGAACGTTTGCAACAGCGTATTAAGCTGGGCGAGTTTCGCCCGTTTTTTCAGCCGATAGTTTCTCTGGAAGATTTGCGCGTGATGGGGTTTGAGATGCTCGCGCGGCACATATCCCCGGAGGGTATCGTTACGCCTCCTTCAGACTTCATTCCGGCTATGGAGCGAAGTGGTCTGCTCGACGAGCTGATGCTCAGCCTTATGGCACAGGGTTTCAAAGTTGCTGCCACATGGCCAGAACAGCAGTTTATATCGATGAATGTTTCTCCTTCGCAGCTTGATGGCAGGTATCTTACTGAAATTATAAGGAATACAGCCAGTGAATTTCAGCTCGATCTTGCAAGGTTGAAGATTGAGATAACTGAAACAGCCCTGTTAAATGATATCAATACCGCCCGGACAGAGATTGAAGCCCTGTCACGTATGGGTTGTAAGATTGCAATGGATGATTTTGGAACAGGCTATTCCAGCCTCGCCTGGCTGATTCAGTTACCGGTTAACACGCTTAAAATTGACAGCAGTTTTATTCGCTCCATGCTGCACAAAAAAGACAGCCGCAAAATCATTTCCAGCGTCGCCGGTCTGGGCCGAAGCCTTGATATGGATGTGATCGCGGAGGGCGTTGAAACCGAAGAACAGGCTGAAATGCTCCGGGGTATAGGTTGCCTCTATGCGCAGGGCTATTTGTTCGGGAAACCTGTCTCAGGAGCGGAAAGCTGCCGGATGCTTAATGCAGTACCAGATAAAGGATCGCTGCGGCGGGTTGCGCGCCTTTCCCTCGATCAGCGAGCGCATCAGATTTCATCCATGTATGCGATTCCCGGCACGTCTATTTGTTTTCTTAATCCGGAACTGGTGATCGTTGATGCAAGTGACACGTTTGCCGAACGGGTCGACTGGGCTCCGCAGGATCTTATCCATAAATATATTTATGAAGTTATTCCGTCTCAGGCTGAAAAACTACTCTGGCTGCAGGAATTCCGATTGAAAGGACTTCCCTATCCCCCTTATGAGGTTGTGCTGCCTGACGGTTCGTCCGATCTGGTCATGGTGACCCGGGTGGAAGATGAGGCCAAGGATTTACTGGGCTTTTGTGTATTTGGTGTGAAAATGAGTGACCGCAAGCGCCATTAAGCTGAACGTTTTTTTCAGCGTGATGACACTCATTAACGATCAACATGGCAGATTGCGGTGTGCCTATCTCACCTGCGCTTCATGTGCCTTCAGGATTTATCTCTTCAATAAGCATCTCGCCCTGATTATGGATATTACCGACTTTGGCTGAAACAGGGTGCCAGGTGAAATCCTGCTCGGGTAAGGCGGCCTCATGTGCAATGTCCTGTGCCCGACCGGGTGTGGTTTCAGCACCGAGCCATTCGCGTACCGCGTCCGCCCGTAAAACCAGTGGACGGCGGTCATGAATATCGACCATGCCTTTGTTGCTCGCCGCTGTGACGATAACAAATCCCTCATGTCCATGGTCTTTACCGTAAGGCGCCCTGCCGATCGCGGCGAAAAACAGCGGTTCCTTCGCTTTGTGGTGGATAAAATATGGCTGTTTCCTGTCACCCTCACGCTTCCACTCGTACCAGCCATCGGCAGGTACAATGGCTCGTCCCTGCTCCCATAACGGCTTAAACATACGGCCGGTTGGGGCTGTTTCACTCCGGGCATTGATTAGCGGCTGCTTATTCCACCACTCAGGATCGTAGCCCCAGTAAACCGGGTCCAGGTGAAGTTCATCATCCCGCTCATTGAGCAGCAGCACGTTGGTGCCTGGCGCAACATTGAAACGCCCTATAGGTTCCGGATCATAAATGATTTCATCGGGCTTCAGTCCCAGAGAGTCAAAGTAATCGTCTCTGCTACTGTACTGCGCAAACCGTCCACACATAGGTACCTCCTGGCATAAGGATAGACCGGTGTTGATTAAGTCATGATCAAAATATCAACTTTCTGGCTGAAGATATCGCGCCAGCTGTCGAGAATATAGTAAAGGGAATGCAGAGAACGGAATAACCTGAGCGGATCCGTGTTCACCTTTTCTGATGGCAAGCCAGGTTAAGCAAACTTGCCTCTCTGCCCCGGACATAATTATTGATTGCTGACCCTGCCGACAGAAGAAGGGCGCTGAATCGATGTTACCCGGCGACTGCACTGTACAGCACATCATTAAGGCGCTGTGTGATTTCAGCTCTTAGTCACAGCGTGATATTTAACCATCAGGAAAATAACAAATGAGCCTCGTTTATATACCTGCCCTCATTCCACTCTTATTAAAAAAAGAGAATGAGAAAGGAAGCCCGCTTACAGAAGAGGAAGTCAGCAGTATCAGGGATAGCGCCACCTGTATCGAAGTGGCAAGCGATATTGCTTTTACAATGGCAGAATGCCGCGGATATTTTGATATCAACCCTGAAAAATGCTGGGATGAATGGCGAGTGTTCAGGAAGAAGGGTTTAGATTCTACTGGCGACAAATGATAACTGCATCGCGATAAACCTCTGCACCTCACGTTTTACGGGTCCGCATCTGATCGCAGTACTTCAGAGATCGACATAGTGATAGCATCAGTTCTGGCTGGCCGACGGCTTACTGCATATCGATCTGATATTCAACGCTTTCGATAGTCGTATAGGCTTACTGCGGGGCGAAATGTATCGGAAATTCGTCTTTCAGAAAGGCGAGTCTCATTGGAAAAGTCTGAGCCTCTACAGCTTGTTTAATTGATTCAATAGCAGCCGTACACAGAGCGGGATCTCCGGCCTGAACGTCGATGCTTACCGAAGGCTCGCCTGCCGGCTGCCTGATCCTTACATCACATGTTTTACCTCGATAAGAATCTGCATCAAAAAAACGATATTGTATGGCTGTTACAGCCTGGCAGAGCCAGAGCTGCGTTTCACGCTCCTGAATATGCTGTGGTGTCTGAGCTTCGCACTGACTTTTAATCTCTGACACATCTGGAGTCTTGATTCCCTGCTGTCGGATGTGATTTGTACTCATGTGGCATCCGGAAACGGCTAATACCGCAGTCAACGCAATTATTTTTTCATCATTACATCCCTGTTGTTTGATCAAATTTTGTCCCATCAAGGCTAAAGACTTTATATCCACAACCGGCTGATAAAAATGCTGATTTCATCTAATCAGTCATCGGCGAACCTTCAAGAAAAGACACAGTTTGTCGAGCGCCTGCACTGCGGTTACCCGATCAAACGCATCTCTGTATAAACAGTAAATTTTTCTATCCTAAAATCAAATAAGCGGTCGTAGTTAAAAACGTTGTACCACATTTCCTGCGAGCAAGAATCTTCCACTCTTTTCAAACCACTGCGTTAGCGTTACTATATACGAAACATATACGTTTCATATAAGACTCATATGGGTATCGTAAAGATCTCCGACCTGATGCATGAAAATTTGCGCATCGCCAGTCAGGCGATGAGCCGTTCGATCAATGCACAGGCAGAACACTGGCTCAAACTCGGTATGCTGGCTGAACTCTATCCTCAGCAGACCCAACACCAGCTGGCACAGATGCTGGTCCGGCTTGAACTGGACGGCGGCGCTGATATCCGCACTATGCTCCAAAAAGAGCGCCTCACCACACAAGGAGACGTGTTATGAACACCGTTAAAATTCATACCGCCGCAGAGATTGAGATGGCGCGGGCAGCCGGACAGGCTGCCGCTCAGGTACTGGCGATGATTACATCGCACGTTCGACCCGGCATTACCACCGAAGAGCTGGATGATATCTGTCACGACTTCATTGTGAATGAACTGAAGGTGACACCCGCGAACATCGGCTACCACGGCTATACCCGCACGACCTGCACGTCGGTCAATCACGTGGTGTGCCACGGTATACCAGCCAGCAAAAAGCTTAAGGATGGCGATATCGTTAATATCGATGTGGCGGTTATTAAAGATGGCTGGTATGGCGATACCAGCCGGATGTATTTTGTCGGCACGCCGTCAGTACGTGCAAAACGTCTGGTAGAGATTACCTATCAATCGATGGTTGCGGGGATCAAAACGGTCCGTCCAGGCGCGACACTGGGTGATGTAGGTGCGGCAATCCAGCGTGTTGCAGAAGCTGCTGGTTTCTCTGTAGTGCGAGAATATTGCGGTCACGGCGTGGGTGAGATTTATCACACTGATCCACAGGTGCTGCATTACGGCACGCCAGGCGAAGGGATGCCACTGAAGGCAGGAATGATCTTTACCATTGAACCGATGATTAATGCCGGTAAAGCCGGAACCAGCGTGCTGTCAGATGGCTGGACGGTCGTTACCAGGGATCGCTCGCTCTCGGCGCAGTGGGAACATACCATCGCCGTCACTGAAGAGGGTTTCGATCTGCTGACGCCGTGGCCTGAAGGCACTGGCGACTACCCGACAATTTGATCACTCAGCCTGAGGACGCGTTCCAGGCTGACTTCTTCATTTGCTCCTGACTGCACTGAGTATGTTCAGCGAGTCTGAATGCCATATCTTCACATTGTTGCGGCCGGCGCGCTTAACCTGATAAAGCACCTCATCAGCACATCTCAGCCACTCATGAATCGATGCCGCATCATGTGCTGCTGCAATCCCAATACTCACCGAACACTGAAATGTGGATGACGCTGGCAGCCGCAACAGGGCAATCCCCTGCCTGATCTGCTCTGCCAGCAGCAGGATGCTGGTTTCATCCGCATCCCGTACGATCACACACAACTCATCACCGCCAAAGCGGGCGGGCACATCTTTCAGGCCGACGCTGTCACGCAGCAGTGCCGAAATCTCTGTCAGCAGAAAGTCACCCGCTTCATGCCCATAGGTATCATTAACCTGTTTGAAGTGGTCGACATCCAGCAGCATTAACCAGGCTTTGCCCTCGCCTCGCTGCGTGCGCAAAAACTCACTTTCAAGCCGGCGCTCAAACAGCCGACGATTAGGGATTTTCAGGCCCGGATCCATTAGCGCAATGCGTTCCAGCTCGCGGTTCTTCTGGCGCAGACTCAGCGTCAGATTATATGACACCACGCTGAGTGCCAGCAGATACAGGCTGGCCAGCGGCAGTGTCAGCCAGACGGTTCGGGTACTGAACGTCAGCACCAGCGGAGCCTTTTCCGCTGACCAGACCAGCACAAAGGCAAACAGAAAGGCCTGCAGCGCAGATTTCAGTTGAACCCAGCCGCCTGCCGAGTAACGATCGGAGATCAGCACCGCCATGATAATAATTGAGGGCAATGGACTCAGGGCCATCGCAGCAACCCAGACGCCGCCAAAAGCGGCATCCAGTGTCAGATTCTTACGCTCAAAGCCGGTAGAGTCGCGTGATCGTAACGCCATTCTGTAAGCGATATACGGCCAGATAAAGGCATTGGTACACAGAAGAGCACAAAGTGCCGTGCTTTTTCCCATCTCCATCAGAACAGACAGAATAGGCAAAAAACAGAGAACGGTGCCGAGCTGGCGCATCATGAACATACGACGCACAAATCGCATCGAGCGGTGCTTCAGTTGAACATCATCAGGAGTGTAATAATTCATAGGTGAACTGAAGCAGCGACAGGTAAGGCATTTTATCGGCATTAAGTAAAATAAGATAAACCTTTTTACAGAATGTTCTTATTGCCTGTCTGTTAAATTACCAGATCGTAATAATATTTCTTTGGAGCGAAGTTGTGGCGAAAAAATGCCGCGCGACTTGTTGCGCGCGGTAGCAGACTATCTGCGGCCTTTGACAATCGAGGCAGACCAGCTGAAATCACTGACTTCACTGGCGGTGAGAGACTCAGGTTTCTTTTTGCGAACCGGTTTTTTCTTCTCCTTTTCTGCCTTTGCTCTCTCCTTTTCCAGCTTGCTGGTCATCACCATCTGCCGGGCTTCGCTGTTGAATTCTTTCTCTTTTTTACTATCCGGTTCTTTACCGGTTCGCTGACGGTACTTTTCAGCCAGCCCTTTATAGGTTTGTTCGACGGCCAGACGTTCATCAGCATTGAACTGATCAATGGAAATCATCTTCTTATCGCTCATAGCGGCGTGTCCTGTGGCAAATTGTCCGCTCAAGTGTACCGCATCCAGGCCCCATTAACGCAGCAAATGGCAGGCTCATATTCCCTCACGTCCCTGCTATCAGGTAATTTCTCTGAAAGGCGCGCCTTAGCCCTGTTAAAAATAAGGTTATCTCTTAATATAAAACTAATGTTCATCAGGTTTACTGGTAGTGACCACGTACTGCCGAGGAGCTGAAGGAATGATTAAAGAGACCGATCGTCTGTCACAGGCGTTATTACGGCGGCATGGGATTGGCGTCAAGCAGAAACGTATACACTTTCGTGGCAGGGATTTATTGTTTCAACTGCATAATGCCCGCTATGAAGTTTTCAATGGCGATCGCTGTATCGCGACCGTTGAAACGAATAATATCAATGACGCGATTAAGCAGTTTAAAGCGCTGGACAACCCTGCGGAGAAATAAGCATGCCAGCTTACCGTCTGTTCCAGAAAAACCAGACAGTCAGGGCCGTGAATCATGTCAGCCAGGATCAGCAGGACCGGTTAGTAGCGGAAGGCTATAAAGAAGTATGGGACGTGGTCAATGCTGATAACGCTGATGCGGCGCTTTTGCGCTATCAGCAGTTGCGTCACGATGAGGGTAACGCTGCGCAGAACTTTGCAACGGATTCGCTGTTCAGCTCTCTTCTGGGTCTGATATCCCGCTGAGTCAGCATGGGGCTGCAGGTTTACGGGCGAAGTTACTGTTAATTCATGCTGTGCTGATTAGAATAGAGAAAATTTCCCGTACACAGGTTTCTGATGAAAATCACTATTCACAAAGAAGATGAGCTGTTTATGCACAACTTCTTTGCTGCACCCTGCGATACCTTTGATACAGACTCACTTGAGGCACAACACATTCAGCAATCGCTTCAGCTGGCCATCCAGCAGAAGAATGCAGAGGCAGACAGCGACTGGAAGCGCAGCCTGACTTTTCTGCTGTTGTTTCTCTTTTTATATGCTGCGCTGGGTGCCTCGCTGACGCTGGATCTTAGCACCAGAGGCGCTGCGCATAAGAGTATCGAATATGCGCTGGAAGCCATTCCGGTGCTCATCGCCTTCTCGGGCTTCTTCATCTCCATTCTTTATCTCTTCCTCACTCGCGCCAGCGCGCGGAAGCAGCGTAACTGGGAAAAAAGTATTCTGGTGCTGGAGAAGTACGCCATCGGTAACCTGTTTAAAGCAACGCATACTCAGGGTGGCGGCACCAGCAATTACTCTGTGTCCAGTCTTTCAATTTCGCTCGCACTGTTTATCTGTGTAACCTGGCTGGTGATTTATAACTATCTGACGTTTACCACCAGCGGCGTTTTTGGCAGTGTGATTTCGCTTTTCATCAGCACGATGGTTTATGTCATTCTGGATATCCAGCTGCTCAAGCCGTTTATTCATGTAGTTGAGCAGGATCAACCCGAAAAGAGTAACGCGGATAAAAAGCAGGATTAGCTGACAGCGTCAGGTAGCAATGCAGATACCCGGTCATCGAGCCGGGTATTTTTTTGCCCGGCTTTTGCTGTCAGACTAACTGAGTATCGGGGCTGATGCAGGCACGCTGTTAAGCTTACAATTAAAAGTATGTTGTAACTATAAACCTTACTTTTTTCGTGTTCACCTCTGCCGCTTGAAAGAAAATGACCCGCTTTTACGGCGGGCCAGGCGAGTTACCAGCGGGTTTTCTGCATATCGATAACGAAACGATATTTCACATCGCTGGTCAGCATGCGTTCAAAAGCAGACTCCACCTCTTCACCGGTGATCATCTCTACGTCAGCCGTGATGTTGTGTATGCCACAGAAGTCGAGCATCTGCTGCGTCTCCTGAATGCTGCCGATCGAGGTGCCCGTAATACTCAGTCGGCGGAACACCATTGGCGTGACATTGGGTGACGGATGCGGTTGATCGGGTATCCCCACCAGCACCAGCTGACCGTTGGTTTTCAGCGTGCTGAGATAAGGATCGAGGTCATGAGGGGCAGCAACACAGTCGAGGATAATATCCAGCGACGCCTGACATCCTGCCATCTGGGCTGCGTCTCGCGAGATCACGACGTTTTTGGCACCCAGCCGACGCGCATCTGCGCCTTTCGCCGGAGAGGTCGTAAACAGGGTCACTTCTGCACCCAGCGCGCTGGCCAGCTTAACCGCCATATGGCCCAGTCCGCCCAGACCGACCACCCCTACACGATCGCCTGCTTTAACATTGAAGTGCTGTAAGGGTGACCAGACGGTCACGCCAGCGCACAGCAGTGGAGCCACCGCGTTCAGCGCCAGATTATCCGGCACTGTGACCACAAAATGCTGGTCGGCGATAACGTGCTGCGCATAGCCGCCAAACGTCGTGTTGCCGGTATATTTATCGGTGCCGTTGTAGGTCGGCGTGAAACCCGCCTCGCAGTACTGCTCTTCGTGCTGCTGGCAAAAGTGACACGTCCGGCAGGAATCGACCATCACGCCAACGCCAACCGTCTCTCCAACAGAGAATTTAGTGACGTTGTCACCTATTGCTATCACGCGACCCACAATCTCGTGACCGGGCACCAGCGGATAACGGCTGACGCCCCATTCATTGCGCGCCATATGGAGGTCAGAGTGGCAGACGCCGCAGTAGAGAATCTCAATTTTTACATCATCAGCCTGCAGATCGCGTAACTCAACCTCACCTGTCCGGAGCGGTTGATCTGCCTGAGTAGCGACCAGCGCATTAATTTTCATCTGTTGCCTCTTCTTACCTGATGGTCGTAAAAGAAAGCGGCACACTATAGACACACGGAACCGCTTTTGATAGTAGTTACCTTTTGGTTACCATGAAATGGGATGGCGATTATGCCAGTCTGGGTTGACGGGAAACTCTGTTTTTATGCGGACTCACCGCCGCGCCGCCTGCTGGAACTGTTTTCGGTGAAGTGGAGCACAATGGTGCTGCATGCGCTTTTTCACTGGCCGGACAATCGGGCGCGCACGGGCGAACTGGAGCGTAGTCTGCAGGGCATCTCGAAGAAGATGCTGATTCAGACGCTGCGTGAACTGGAACAACGCGGCCTCGTGTCACGCCATGTCTGGCAGGTGGTGCCGCCAAAGGTGGAATACAGCCTCACCGCGCTGGGCCATACCTTCGCACAGCCGATTGAGCAGATGTATCAGTGGGGACTGGAGAATCAGGCTGCGCTGGATGAAATGGAAAATCATGCGCGCAGCCATCAGGAGAGTGGCGGATAACACGCCGTCCGTTATGCAGGTTACCGCCTCTTAGTCGAACGGGAATTCACGCGCCAGCACGCGCGCAATCACATTCAGCGCGCCTTCATCATTGTTGCTCTGCGTCTGGTAGCGTGCCACGGCGGCGACAGCGTCGGCCGCATTGGCCATTGAGAAACTGAAGCAGGCCTGGCGCAGCATCTCGATATCATTCGCGCTGTCACCAATCGCCAGCACTTCACAATCACTGATGCCCCATTTTTCCTGTAACAGCGCGATGCCGTGGGCTTTATGGCAACCGGGAATGATGAGGTCAATAAAACCAAATCCGCTGGAAACCGGATGCATGATATTTTCCAGCTCGCCCAGACGGGCATGCAGGCGTTGCAGCAGTGCCTCTACCCCTTCATGTTCCAGCTTAAGCGAAAACTTGAAAATGGTGTCGTCAATGGCATAGAGGTCATCCCGCTTTTCCAGACGATGATAGTGGTTTGCCAGCTGGTCCATCACCTCGTCAGAGGCAGAAGAATGCATATAGGCACCCTTCCGTCCACACACCACCACCGCGATGTCCGGTTCATGTGCCAGAATATCGAGAATCTTGTGCACCTTCTCCTGCGCTAACTCACCACAGAAAATCTCTTCATTGCAGTCAGAGACCCAGGCGCCATTTTCTGCCACGAAAGCGATCTCATCTTTGATGTCGGGAAAATAGCGCTGCAGCTGGTAATACTGATTACCACTGGCCACCACAAAACGGATGCCCTTCTGCTTCAGCAGCGCATACTGACGTGAAAACCGCTGAACGTTGTACTGCTTATTATCGTCCAGAAAGGTGCCATCCATATCCACCGCAATCATCTTAACCGCCATCTCGCCTGCCCCTTTACGTTCGCCGTTCTGTCCTGTCGGCTGATTGATTTGATTCATAAAGCTTACTCGCTGTGTGGATTAATGAGAATGCAAATAGTGACTTTGCTAACGGCTTTCAGAGCGTTCCGGTTAAGAAGTTGTGTTACAACGCACGTTTTTTATCGTTAAAAGGATGTTAACCTCGACCGCAAATTACGAATGAAGGTTATTTTAATTACATTCGTAACTCAACCCCAAATTGTGAGGAGTGTGAAATGCGTAATGAATCCCGAGCAACACCTTTGCCTGATGACGTTAAGCGCGCTATCCGCGAGATGAAACAGCAGCTACGCCAGCAAATCGGTGACGTGGACGCCCTTTTCCAGCAGGTGTGCGATAACATCACTGCTGCAATTGCTGAAGCAAAAGCGGACGAGACGCGAACCGGCACTGCCTGGCCGATCGTGCCGATGCAGGACATTACAGAAGGAAAGGTTTCGGATGAAACCCGTTCACTGATTAAACGTCGCGGCTGTGTCGTGATCAGGCAGCACTTCGATCGTGACCAGGCGCTGGCGTGGGATAAGTCGATGCTCGACTATCTGGATCACAACCGTTTTGATGAGCAGTACCGCGGTCCCGGTGATGACTTTTTCGGCACGCTCGCTGCCTCACGTCCCGAAATCTATCCGATTTACTGGTCACAGGCGCAGATGGAAGCGCGGCAGAGTGCGGCAATGGCTGATGCGCAATCTTTTCTGAACCGGTTATGGACAGTTAACTCTCAGGGCAAACAGTGGTTTGATCCCAATATCAGCGTCATCTATCCCGATCGCATCCGTCGCCGTTTGCCGGGCACCACGTCGAAAGGATTAGGTGCCCATACCGACTCCGGTGCGCTGGAACGCTGGTTACTGCCGGCTTATCAGCAGGTTTTCAGCAAGCTGTTTCACGGTGATTTTGCCGCTTACGATCCCTGGGATGCGGCACATCGTACCGACGTTGATGAGTATGATCTGCCTGGCACGACTAAGTGTTCTGTGTTCCGCACGTTTCAGGGTTGGACGGCACTCTCCGATATGATCCCCGGTCAGGGTCTGCTGCATGTGGTGCCGGTGCCCCAGGCGATGGCGTATATTCTGCTGCGACCGCTGCTTTCCGATGTACCTGAAGATGAACTCTGTGGCGTCGCGCCGGGTCGGGTATTACCTGTCAATGCGCAGTGGCATCCGCACCTGATCGCAGGACTCTGTTCAATCCCGGCTCTGGAGGCGGGCGATTCAGTATGGTGGCACTGTGATGTGATCCATTCTGTTGCACCGGTGAAGGATCAGCATGGCTGGGGCAATGTGATGTATATCCCCGCTGCGCCGATGTGCGATAAAAACCGCGCCTATGCCCGGCGGGTTGCGCAGGCACTGGAACAGGGACGTTCGCCGGATGATTTTCCGCCGGAAGATTATGAAGCCGGGTGGAAGCAACGTTTTAAGCCGGAAGATCTGAATAGTAACGGACGTTGTTCACTGGATTTAGACTGACCCTGACCCCGCGTTGTGCACCGGCGCGGGAGATTCCCTGATACACTGCTCCTTTTATTCCTGACGAAACCCAATTATGAATCCGCGACATCACCAGATTATTCAAATGGTTAACAGCCGGGGCAGCGTAACGGTTAGTGAACTGGCGCAGCTGACCGGTGTTTCTGAAGTGACGGTGCGCCAGGATCTCACGCTGCTGGAACGCGACCGGCTGCTGCGCCGGGTGCATGGCTCCGCGCTGGCGCTGGACAGTGACAATGTCGGCACCCGCATGAATACCCGCTATGCCACTAAGCAGGCGCTGGCGCAACACGCCGCCAGCCTGGTGCAGCCGGGTGAATCGGTGTTCATCGAAGGGGGCAGTACCAATGCGCTGCTGGCACGTGCGCTGGCTGACCGTGCCGATCTCACACTGATTACCGTCAGCCACTATATCGCCCAGCTTCTGCGGGACGCCACCTGTGAAGTGATTGTGCTGGGTGGATTGCTGCAGAAAAGCAGTGAGTCGGTGGTAGGCCCGCTGACGCGTTACTCTATTCAGCAGGTCCATTTTCACAGAGCGTTTGTGGGTGTGGATGGCTGGCACCCGGAGACCGGTTTCACCGGCCGCAATATGCTGCGCTGTGATGTGGTGGATGCCGTGCTGGCGAAAGGTGCTGAAAGCTATGCCCTGACCGATTCCTCTAAATTCGGGCAGATTCACCCTTATCCGCTCTCATCCGGTTACCAGGTCGGCCATGTGATTACCGATGAGACGCTGGATGCCGGAACCATCGCACACCTCAGGGAACAGGCCATTGAGGTGATACAAATCGCGTCAAATTAAGCGGACCAGGGGCCTTTAGTAACGGAATCGCGCAGCATCAGGCTGGCCGTAAAAGGCGCCTGACTGTGCCAGTCACCGCCATCCAGCATGGTCAGCAGGCGGTTAATCGTTTCATCGATCATCTCCGTCACCGGCAGCTTCATACTGGATAAAGACGGCGTGATATAAGGTGCCAGCGGAATATCATCGAAGCCTATCACCGATACCCGATCGGGCACCGCGATGCCACATTCGGTCAACCGCTTGATGGCACCAATCGCCATCTCATCATTACTCGCCACCAGCGCAGTAAAGGGGACGTTGCGGTCCAGCAGACAGTCCATTGCCGCCATGCCGCTTTGCGCCGTCCATTTCCCAGCCACAATACGGCGGTCGTCGGCTTCAATACCTTTAGCAGCCAGCGCAGCGCGATAGCCGGAAAGACGCTCGACGCCGGTCGGCGAATCCAGCGAACCGGTGATAAACGCGATATCGCGATGTCCCTGACTCAGCAGATGGCTCACCGCTTTCGCGCTGCTGGTATGCTGATCGCTGTAAATGCAGTAGCTCTGGTTGACGCGTAGCCGCCGGTTAATGACCAGTATCGGCTGTTTATGGCGGGAGATAATAGCATCCAGCGCGTCGATACTCAGAAAGCGCGGGTAGATAATGATGCCGTCACAGCGCAGGTCGAGCAAAAACTGAATCGCCGCTTCTTCCTGCTCAGCGGTGTGTTTACCATCTGCCAGAATCAGCTGGCGGCCCTGCTGCTCCATGATGCGTGCGGAGTGCGCCATCAACTCAGTGAAATAGCTGCCGCTATAGAGCGTATTGGTGATCACCAGTCCGATGGTCTGAGACGTTTTAGTCGCCAGGTTGCGGGCCAGCAGATTGGGACGGTAGCCGGTTTCGGCAATCGCTTTTAACACCCTTTCACGCTTCTCCTGCCCGACATAGCCATTGCCAGAAAGCACACGTGACACTGTCGCTTTTGAGACGCCTGCTCTCTCTGCCACTTCCTGAATCGTTGCCATGGTGAATTTCCCTCGCTGCGTCGCTCTGCAGTCTACCCAAGCCTCTCAATATTGGAAATATTTACCCTGTCCGCTGGCGCAAATACCTGATTCGCTGGGTGTGATGAAGTTCACAAAAAAGAAATCTGGCTGATTTATCACCTTGTCGTCTCAAAGAAAGCACTTCATGATTTTGTGAAACCGGTTTCCTATTTACCTGATAGCAGCCGCTAAAAACATAAAAATGCTAACCGATTTACCCTACAGAGAAGAACGATCATGCCCATGAACTATGCCGAGGTGTCACGCGCCATTGTCGATGCGCTAGGCGGCCTCACCAATATCGAAGCTGTCACTCACTGCATGACGCGTCTGCGGTTTGTGGTGAAAGATGAAACTCGGGTCGACTATCCCCGCCTCAAAGCGATTAAAGGTGTCATGGGTGTGGTGCACAACGACACGCAGTGCCAGGTGATCATTGGCAATAACGTCTCTCAGGCTTACCAGGCGGTACTGGCACTGGGATCGCCCGGTGCGGTAGCCCCTGAACCGGTGAAGCGCAAAATCACCCTGCGAAGCATCGGCGCGGGCATTCTGGATGCGCTGGTGGGCACCATGTCACCACTCATCCCGGCGATTATTGGCGGGTCGATGGTTAAGCTGCTGGCGATGATTCTGGATATGGCTGGCGTGTTTGAGAAAGGTTCGTCAACGCTGGTGATCCTCAACGTGATTGGCGACGGCGCATTCTTCTTTCTGCCTGTCATGGTGGCAGCCTCTGCGGCGCTGAAATTCAAAACCAATATGTCGCTGGCGATCGCGATTGCTGGCGTACTGGTGCATCCCAATTTTGTTGAGCTGATGGCAAAAGCGGCGCAGGGTCAGCACGTTGAATTCGCTTTCATTCCGGTGACGGCGGTGAAATATACCTACACGGTGATCCCGGCACTGGTGATGACCTGGATTCTGTCGCACATCGAGCGCGGCGTGGACCGTATTACCCCGGCCGTTACCAAAAACTTTCTGAAACCGATGTTGATTGTGCTGATTGCTGCCCCTATCGCGATTGTGCTGATTGGCCCGATTGGCATCTGGATCGGCAGCGGCATCTCTGCGCTGGTTTACACCGTGCATGGCTATCTTGGCTGGCTTTCCGTCGCGATTATGGGTGCCATCTGGCCGCTGCTGGTGATGACCGGGATGCATCGTGTGTTCACACCGACCATCATCCAGACCATTGCTGAAACCGGCAAAGAGGGCATGGTGATGCCGTCAGAAATTGGTGCCAATCTCTCGCTGGGCGGATCGTCGCTGGCAGTGGCGTTCCGCACTAAAAACCGCGAACTGCGTCAGACGGCACTGGCAGCAGCAGCGTCTGCCATCATTGCCGGCATTTCTGAACCGGCGCTGTATGGTGTGGCGGTTCGTCTGAAACGTCCGCTGATCGCCTGTCTGATCAGCGGTTTTATCTGCGGCGCGGTCGCGGGCATTGGCGGGCTGGCCAGCCACTCAATGGCCTCACCGGGCCTTTTCACCAGCGTTCAGTTTTTTGACCCCAGCAATCCCATCAGTATCGTCTGGGTCGGTGCGGTTATGGTGTTGTCGGTGGTGCTGTCGTTTGTGCTGACGCTGCTGTTAGGGTTTGAAGATATTCCTGAAGCGGAAACTGAAACGAAATCCGAATCCGCTACCGCCGCGCATCCCGCGCCGCTTACCGAACGCACCAACGCGATTAATAGCCACTAAAGGAAAGGGTCATTCTGACCCGGAAAAGAGGATTGCATGTCTGATTCAAGGTTCCCGCAAGGATTTTTATGGGGCGGCGCGTTAGCCGCCAATCAGAGTGAAGGCGGTTTTCGTGAGGGCGGAAAGGGCGCAACCACCGTCGATATGATCCCGCATGGCCCACACCGACTGGCGGTCAAACTGGGTCTGGAAAAGCGCTTTACGCTGCGGGATGATGAATTTTATCCCAGCCATGATGCCATTGATTTCTATCATCGCTATCCGGAAGATATTGCGCTGATGGCGGAAATGGGATTCAGCGTATTTCGTACGTCAATTGCCTGGAGCCGCCTCTATCCAAACGGTGATGAACTGACGCCCAATCCAGAAGGCATCGCTTTTTACCGTGCCGTCTTTGAGGAGTGCCGGAAATATAATATCGAACCGCTGGTTACGCTCTGTCATTTCGATGTGCCGATGCATCTGGTGACCGAATATGGCTCATGGCGCAATCGCAAAATGGTCGACTTCTTTGCCCGCTATGCCCGCAGTTGTTTCGAGGCGTTTGATGGCCTGGTGAAATACTGGCTAACCTTTAACGAGATCAATATCCTGCTGCACAGCCCGTTTTCCGGTGCGGGTCTGGTGTTCGAACCGGGTGAGAATAAGGAGCAGGTGAAGTATCAGGCGGCGCATCACGAACTGGTTGCCAGCGCGCTGGTTACGCGGATCGCGCATGAAGTAAATCCAGCAAATCAGATCGGCTGTATGCTGGCAGGCGGCAACTTTTATCCGTGGTCCAGTAAACCAGAGGATGTCTGGGCGGCGCTGGAGAAGGATCGTGAAAACCTGTTCTTCATTGATGTGCAGGCACGCGGTGCCTATCCGGCTTACGCCGCCCGCGTGTTCCGGGAAAAAGGCGTTACGCTTGAGATCGCTGATGGCGATGCCGATATCCTGAAAAATAGCGTCGACTTTGTTTCGTTCAGTTATTACGCCTCTCGCTGCGCCTCGGCGGAAATGAACGAACAGAACAGCAGCGCAGCCAATGTGGTGAAATCCCTGACCAACCCCCATGTGCCACGCAGTGAGTGGGGCTGGGGCATCGATCCACTGGGCTTACGCATTACTATGAATATGATGTATGACCGTTACCAGAAGCCACTTTTCCTGGTAGAGAATGGCCTGGGGGCGCGCGATGAAATCGACGCGAATGGCGAGATCAATGATGATTATCGTATCAGCTATCTGCGTGAACACATCCGCGCCATGGGCGATGCCATTGAAGATGGCGTGCCGGTGATGGGTTACACCAGCTGGGGCTGCATCGATCTGGTTGCCGCCTCAACCGGTGAAATGAGCAAGCGCTACGGTTTCGTCTACGTTGACCGCGACGACCTGGGTAACGGCACGCTGGCGCGCACGCGCAAAAAGTCTTTCTGGTGGTATAAGAAAGTGATTGCCAGCAACGGGGCCAATCTTGAGTGACATTGTCACTGAATAACGCGTACTGGTGTCGTTGTACTCCAGCAATAAATATCGTATAACGAATGTCTCCGAGGGGTGTCCTGTCATGGGCTGAGATGGCGCAAGCCGAACCCTTTGAACCTGATCTGGGTCATGCCAGCGAAGGGACGGGTCGGCAGATGTTCTGCCTCATCTCCTGCTTCATCCCCTGTTCCAGACCTTATGCCCGGATCTCCCTGTTACTGGAGATCCTATGTCACATCCGCTTTTCGAAACCGGTTTTTATGGTCGTCTGCGCCAGCAGGCGGGCACGCAATGGCACGATTATGTCAGGCACAATTTTGTGCAGCAGCTCGGTCAGGGTACGCTGCCACCCGCCGCTTTCCGCCACTATCTCACCCAGGATTATTTGTTCCTGCTGCACTTCGCCCGTGCGTGGGGCCTGTTGATCAGTAAGCTCTCTGAACCGGCTGCTTTACGCAGCGCGACGGCATCGCTGAACGCCATTATCAGCGAACTGCCGCTGCATCTGGCTTACTGCCAGCAATGGGGCATCAGCGAAGAGGCGGTGGCGAGCGAACCTGAGGCAATGGAAACAATCAATTATACCCGCTACGTGCTGGACGTGGGTCACACCGGAGATGCGCTGGCGCTGATGACGGCGCTGATGCCCTGCGTCGCCGGTTATGCGGAAATCGGCCTGAGGCTGCTGGACAATCCTGCGACCTGCTTTGAGGGGAATCCTTACGCGGCATGGATTGAGAATTACGGCGATGAGTCCTACCTGACGGGCGTCGGTTCCTCACTGTTGCTGTTTGAAACTTTGGCTCAGCAGCGCGCCGGTGAACAACGTATTAACTCACTGTCGGAGATTTTTACGACCGCAACCCGGCTGGAAGCGGCGTTCTGGCAGATGGGTCTTAATCATGCTGACGGTCTGCGGGGCAGCTCATGAAGCCGCTGAACGATGCCGTGCCGCCGGGTATTTCCGTTCGCCAGCTCTGCCTGACGCTGGATCAGCAGCCATTGTTCAGCGAGCTTAATCTGGAGATCGCGGGTGGTGCATTTACCGCTTTGCTGGGTGCCAGCGGCGTAGGTAAAAGCAGCCTGATGCGAGTGATTGCCGGTCTGACGCCGCCCACTTCGGGACAAATTAAGGGCAGCGATGGTCTGCCGCTGGCCGGGCGCATCGCCTGGATGGGGCAACAGGATTTGCTCTATCCCTGGCTGACGGTGGAACAGAACGTCTGCCTCGCCAGCCGCTTGAAAGGTGAGAAAGCCGATCGTGATCTGGTGCAGCATCTGCTGGCGCGGGTTGGCCTGAGCCACTGTGCCCGTGCGCGACCTGCGACACTTTCGGGCGGTATGCGTCAGCGGGTAGCGCTGGCGCGTACCCTCTATACCCGTCAGCCCATTGTACTGATGGATGAGCCCTTCTCGGCGCTGGATGCACTGACCCGGACACAGATTCAGACTCTGGCGGCAGAAGTGCTGGCCGGACATACCGTGCTGCTGATCACTCATGATGCCGCGGAAGCCTGTCGCCTCGGTCATCACCTGCTGGTAATGGGTTCAGCAGGCATTGAAACCTGCCCGCCACTCCAGGGCCAGCCACCACGGGCAGCAGACGATACCAGCGTGATCCAGAGTCAGGCCACCTTGCTGAAACAGCTAAGCAGGCTGGGCGGATGAGATTACGTTTCGCCGCGCTTCGCCGTGGAGTCATGCTCTCTGCCGGATTGATTACGCTGTGGTGGCTCGCCACACTCACTTCCGTTCCGGCCTTTCTGCTGCCCTCGCCCGCTGCGGTTGCTACCGCACTGTGGGACAACGCTGGCTATCTCGGCCATCACAGCCTGATCACCCTGACTGAAATCCTCATCGGTATGGCGCTCGGCGTGCTGCTGGGCGCGGTGCTGGCACTGGGCATGACCTTTTCGCCGTGGTTACAGCGCTGGATGATGCCGCTGGTGATCACCAGCCAGGCGATTCCGGTATTTGCCCTGGCACCGCTATTGGTGCTCTGGTTTGGCTTTGGCATGAGCGCCAAAGTCGCGATGGCGGTACTGGTGATCTTCTTTCCTGTTACCTCCGCTTTTTTTGATGGCCTGCGTCGCGTCACGCCTGGCTATCTCGATCTGGCTCGCACGATGGGCGCTTCACACATAGCACAACTGCGTCATGTCCGGCTGTTAGCCGCACTGCCCGCCCTGGGTTCGGGCTTACGGATGGCAGCGGCCGTCGCGCCGATCGGTGCCATCATTGGTGAATGGGTCGGATCGGCTGAAGGGCTGGGCTACGTGATGCTGAATGCCAACGCCCGGATGCAGAGCGACCTCTGTTTCGCTGCCCTGTTTATTCTGGTGCTGATGACGCTGACCCTCTGGCTGATCATCGACCTTCTGCTTCGCCGCCTGATTACCTGGATTCCCGAGCCACACTGACGACCCTACTGATGAGACAACCTATGACTAAAATGCCCCTGTTTGTCCTGCTGTTCAGCGCCTCCTTAGCCTCGCAGGTTCAGGCGATGGAAAAACTGACGCTGGTGCTCGACTGGTATATCAACCCCGACCATGCACCCATTATGGTGGCTCAGCAAACCGGTGCGTTTGCGGCAGAGGGTCTGGAGGTTAACATTGTGCCGCCTTCCGACCCTGCGCTGCCGCCGCGTCTGGTCGCCGCTAAGCAGGCGGACTTAGCGATAACGTATCAGACGCAGCTGCATTTTTTCGCCGACCAGGGCCTGCCGCTGATGCGTGTGGGCACGCTGATTAATACGCCACTGAATACGCTGATGACGCTGGACAAAACGGTGAAAAAACCAGCGGATTTGAAAGGAAAACGTATCGGTTATTCCGTCAGCGGCATTGAAGAAGCAACGCTGGCGACCATGCTGAGCCATGACGGCATTAAGGCCGATCAGGTAAAGCGGGTTAACGTCAATTTTCAGCTCACCAGCGCCCTGATGACCGGGCAGGTTGATGCGGTGATAGGTGGCTATCGCAATATCGAAGCTCTGGAGATGAAACTTGCTGGCAAAGATCCGGTGGTGTTAAACGTCGAGGATTACGGCGTGCCGGCCTATGATGAGCTGATTATCGTTGCTAACCGTGATGAGGCGCATGCAGAAAAAATTAAAAAGTTTCTGCGGGCACTGAAAAAGGGGAATGCACAGTTGCAGGCTCACCCTGAAGAGAGCTGGCAGGCATTTGCACAGGCGCATCCTGAGCTGAATACACCGCTAAACCATCAGGCATGGCAGGCTACGCTGCCGCTGTTCGCCGCCGATCCGGCAAAACTGGATCGCGCACGCTATCAGACTTATGAGCAGTTTTTGTTTGATAATAAGCTGATTAAACACATCACTCCGGTTGAGCGTTACGCTATCGGCAGTGAGTGATAAGCGCGCCCGCAGCGAGTGCTGCGGGCGGGTTGACTAGCGTGACTTCTGATAAAGCCAGTGTTCAATGTCGCTGGCTGGCAGCGGTTTTGAAAAGAAGTAGCCCTGAATCTGATCGCAGCCGTAGGTTTTAAGCAGTCCCAGCGTGGCTTCTGCTTCCACACCCTCGGCCAGCACGGTGTAATTCAGCTCTTTCAGCATTTGGATAATGCATCTGACGATGATTTTAGATGCGTCGTCTTCGCCCATACGCGAGATCAGCGATCGGTCGATCTTAATCACATCCAGCGGGATATCCTGCAGGTAGCTGATATTGCTGTAGCCGGTGCCGAAATCATCCAGAGAGACCATAAAGCCGTGCGACTTCAGCGCTTCCAGCCCTTTGATCGCCACATCACTTTTGGTGATCAGCTCATTCTCAAGACACTCAATACCCATAATCGAGTTAGGTAACTGCGCTGCCGCTAATTTCGCCACCAGCTGATCGGCAAAATCGGGCCTGGCAAAGTCGCGTTCACTGACGTTGATCGAGACCGGAATCAGGTCGTACTCGCGATTCCAGCGCGCCAGCTGCTCAACAGCGTGATCGATAACCCAGTTGGTCAGATCGGAGATCAGGTTGGTTTTACCGGCTAACGGAATAAATTCTGATGGGAAAAGCTCACCCCGCTCAGGGTGATTCCAGCGGATCAGGGCCTCCAGCCCGACCGTTTTACCGGTTTTGAGACACACTTTAGGCTGCCAGGCGAGATACAACTCTTCATCTTTATTCAGCGCCTGAGCCAGATCATTCATGATCAAAAAGTCTTCGGTGCGCCGCGAGTCGTAACTCTCATCAAACGACATCGCACTGATGTTCTCATCAATCGCTTCATGTAGCGCGCTAACGGCCTGACGTACCGTTTCGTTGGCATCCATCTGTCCCGGTACAAACTCTGTTTCGCCGGTAAAGACATCCAGATCGAGCGTGATATTTTCCGCCAGATCGGCCCGCATGCCTTTGAACAGATCGCTTATGTTATGCGCTGAATAACGGCCTGAGTAGGGCTGAACAAGGGCGAAACGGCCTGGGGCGAAAGTATAGAGCGTCTCATTCTCCGGAAGATTGAGCCGGTGTGCCACATCCTGCGCCATCTGCCTGAGTAATTTCTCCATCGGCGCAATACCCACCGCACGGGAAAGCTCATAGGCACGAATGATGTCGAGGCAGTCGATAAGAATCAGGCGAAAGCGGCTCTGCGGTGCGACAAGGGTAAGTTGCTGAATATCACGAATCAGGCGTGGGCGATTCGGCAGGTGCGTAATGACGTCGGCAAAACCCGCGTTGTTCCAGGCATCCAGAAAAGAGGTGACCAGCGTAGCCAGTGAGCGCAGCGTGGCGAGTTTCTCATCCGTAAAGGGATGTGGCTGGGTATCGGTGACGCAGAGCGTGCCCAGCACCGCACCGTCGAGGTTCTGCAGCGAGACACCGGCATAGAAACGAATATGCGGATCGCCTTTCACAAACGGGTGCGTGACAAAGCGCTCATCCAGTAAGGTGTCAACCACCACCAGATGTCCCTCACCATCAACGACGTGGCGGCAAAGAGATTCATCACGGGTCGATTGTTTAAGATCGAAGTTCCGTGACGCTCTTATGTATTGATTATTATCGTCAATAATCGAAATGAAGCTGCCTGAAATACCCAGCACCTGACTGGCGAGATTCACGAATCTCTCCAGCACCTTATCCCGGATTTCATCCGGCGACAAAAGTGCCTTAATTGCACTCAGGCGTTTTACGTCGCTGCCGTTTTGCTCGTTATGCACTGAAACCTCTCCTTTGCAGGCGCAAAAATCGAAAATAATTTAGCTTAATAATGCTCAATTAGCGCCCAATTATCAGATAAATAGCGGCTCAATCTGACAGTACTTTCACAGTGAAACAGTGTCGCACGATATCTGATTGCTGTCGAAATCATTTAACGCACTTACTTCATACGCGCAACCTGTGGCGACTCCGTTCGGAAGCCCAGACCAATCAGACGACCCAGCACAAAACGCAGAAACGGCAGGCGTTGGATAATCGCGGGAACCTTGCTGCTTCCCGCAGGTTTTCTTCTGGCTTTATTACGGCTCATCTTGATCTGCAAAAACTGCGTGGCAACGGTAGGGAACTGACGGCGCTTCTGCACTTTTTCCAGGTCGCGCAGCTGCAGTTCTCCCCGCTTCAGAGGATCGGTCAAAAGATTCGCCGTCGCCACCGCATCCTGAATCGCCAGATTGACGCCAACCCCGCCAATCGGCGACATGGCATGCGCCGCATCACCAATGCAGAGCACACCGGGTTTCGCCCACTTGCTCAGGCGGTCGATACGTATCGACAACAGTTTGAACGCCTCCCAGCTCTCGATTTCCGTCATGCGCGCCGCCTCAAAAGGCGACACCGCCGCCACCTCTGCTTTAAACGCGTCGAGACCGGCGGACTGTTTCGCCTCAAACTCCCCTTTCGGAATGGTCAGACCGCACTGCCAGTAATCGCCACGATCGATAACAATAAAGTTCTGCTTCGGCCCTTTATGCCCCATGCCCAAATCGGGATCCTGCGCCTGCTTACTTAAGCGGAACCAGATGACATCGCGCGCGGCGCCAAATTCCTGTCCGATCAGCCCGGCCGCGTCGCGTACGCGCGAATGGCGACCGTCAGCACCGACCACCAGTTTGCAGCGGATATGCAACTGCTGATTGCCGCGTGAAGCCGTCACGCCGATGACCGTGCCATTTTCTTCAATCAGCGACCCGAAGGCAGTCGACTGCAGCAGACTGAAGCCCGGATAGCGGGCACTCTGCTCTGCCATATAGTTCAGGAAATCCCACTGCGGCATGAAGGCAATAAAACGACACTGAACAGGCAGACGTGAGAAGTCGGCCATCGTAATGCTTTGTCCTGCAATTTCCGCTTCCAGCTTTTCGGCACGCTGATGCGGCAGCGTCAGGAAAGATTCCAGCAGTCCGAGCTGATGCATGATTTCCAGCGTCGAAGGGTGGATGGTGTCTCCGCGAAAGTCGTGAAGAAAGTCAGCATGCTTTTCGATGACGACTACACGCACTCCCGCGCGGGCAAACAGATAACCCAGCATTAACCCGGCCGGGCCACCGCCGACGATACAGCAGTCAGCGGTAAGAATTTCAGTGGAATGTGACTGCATGTCAGCTCCCTGTCGCGCCAGTATTACTATGATTATTGCGTCAACCGTGGCGACATTGCTGCACCCGGTCGATGGTGCTGTGCTCAGGCTAATCACTCAATGCGATTACACTCAACTGAAAACTGCCGAAGAGCCTTTCCTGTCCTCAGCAGTCAGGAGATCATCATGAACGTGATTCGCAATACGTTATTTATACTGCTTTCAGTCTGTCCCATGCTTGAGGCCGCCGGGCCTTATCAAAGGCTGCAGTTTACACTGCGTCAGTAGCAGATAACCGACAATCTGCGCCAGACGTGTCAGCTACCGCCAGCCTTCTCCGATGAAAAACTGCGCCAGACATTTCTCAATGACAAGCATAACCTGAAACAAAATCAGCTCACGCTGACCGCCGCGGCTCAGGCGCTGAAAAACCAGGACAATCCAGCCTACCGCGAACGCATGGCACAAGTGGTTTGTCCACCGCAGACCGAATAACTCATTTCCCGGCTGAAATTGATCCTGACGTTTGTTTTCACCTTATCACTCAGTAAACTGGCACGCTGGTCTGATTGAACAAAGATGCCTCTCAATGAATGAAGAATCACCGCAGCCGGTTTACGTTCCCCGTTCTATCGCGGCGCGCAGCCGGATGTTTCGCGCCCTGCTCTATCGTGACAAAACGCCGCTGGCGATGCTGTTTTGCGCCGCGCTGGTCGGTACGCTGGTCGGTCTGGCGGGCGTGGCGTTTGCCCGGGCCGTTGAAACAATACAGCAGTGGCGCGCCGCTACGCTTATCCCCGCACAGTTTCAGGGCTGGCTGCTCTACGCCGCCGCTTTTGCCATTTCGGCCTTGCTCGCGATGGTCGGCTATTTTCTCGTCAGACGTTTTGCGCCCGAAGCGGGTGGTTCCGGCATTCCTGAAATTGAAGGGGCGCTGGAAGAGCTAAGACCTGTGCGCTGGTGGCGGGTGATTCCGGTAAAATTTTTTGGCGGCATGGGCACGCTGGGTGCCGGGATGGTACTGGGACGTGAAGGCCCGACAGTGCAACTGGGTGGCAATATCGGCCGCATGGTGATTGATGTTCTGGGGATGCGCAGCAACGAAGCGCGTCATACGTTGCTGGCAACGGGTGCGGCAGCAGGCCTGGCCGCCGCGTTTAATGCGCCGCTGGCAGGCATACTGTTTATCATCGAGGAGATGCGTCCTCAGTTTCGTTATAACCTGATTTCGATTAAAGCGGTGTTTACCGGTGTGATTATGGCAAGCATCGTGTTTCGCTGTTTCAACGGCGAACAGGCGGTGATCTCCGTTGGCAAACTGGCTGATGCGCCAGTACAGACGCTGTGGATGTATCTGGTGCTGGGTATGATCATCGGCATGGTAGGCGTGCTGTTTAACCGCCTGATATTTATTACGCAGGACCTCTTTGCTCGCTTTTATGCCGGCAAAACGGCACGCGTAGTGCTGGCGGGTGCATTACTGGGTGGTGGCTGCGGTGTTCTGGCGCTGCTGTTCGCGCCTGGCGCAGGCGGCGGCTCAGAACTGATTCCACAGGCGGTTCATGGTGTATTTCCGTTCACCCTGCTGCTGCTCATCTTCATGGTCAGGCTGGTCACTACCCTGCTCTGTTTTGGCTCAGGTGCGCCGGGCGGTATCTTTGCGCCGATGCTGGCACTGGGAACGCTGCTCGGGACAGCTTTTGGGGTAGCGATGACGGATCTGTTCCCGTTATATCATCTGGACGCGGGAACCTTTGCTATCGCCGGGATGGGCGCACTGTTTGCGGCTTCGGTAAGGGCACCGCTAACCGGGATTGTGCTGGTGCTGGAGATGACCGATAACTATCAGCTGATATTGCCGATGATTATTACCTGCCTTGGGGCTACGCTGCTGGCGCAGTTTCTGGGGGGGAAACCACTCTATTCATCCATACTGGCCCGCACGCTGGCACGCCAGGCAGAAGCGACCCGCCCATAGCGGCGGGTCGTGCTATCAGTTACTTACCATCAAAATAGTCAGCAGGCATCTGCCCCGGTGCCTGATTAATGACTTCATCATTATCCGGCCCTTCGTTTTTCATGTAAGTCACTTTCGCAAACTCAGGAATGATCACATAAGGATAGGCCGGGCCTTCGTCGCGGAATCGGTGCATATCTTCAATGAAGTCATTCTGATAGCAGATGGTTTTTTCCGGATGCTGACCTTCTCCGGCAATCCACTGCGGGAAGAAAATTGTCCCGTGAAGCAGGGTACGATTGAGATCAAACAGCAGGCTGACGCAGGTGCCGGTGGGTTCATGCCAGTCTACTTTATAAATGCCGGGTGCAAACTGCACTGCGTGCATTTTCTGGTTAGTCACCCAACGACCGCCCACCAGCCCCTGATGAATACGATAGTCGCAGGTCGTTTCATTGCGGGCGTACCACTCATATTTCCAGCCATTATCGTAGGTATAGACAAAATGTGTGCCAACGAACTGGGAGAGATCGCCGGAGATATCTTCTAAAGATTCTGTAGACATTTTAACCTCTGTTAAATAGCGCATAACCTATGCGCCGATGGATTTAATAAAAGCTAAAGCGCAATTAATCGGTGAATATTGACTATGGCGCAGATTATCGATTTTGCCATAAGCGACCCGGCAGACATTTGATCGTCCCAGTGCTTATCGCTGTCCGTCATCACTCTGACTGGTTTTTAATCAGCGCATAGCGGTTCTGCAACTGAGTAAACTGCATATCGACCTGCGCCAGCTGTGCTGCTCTTCCTGATGTCGTACTTTCTGACTGCCCCAGCTGATAAAGCTGCTCTTCGAGTGGAACTGAACGGCTGAAGTCCTGTGTTATCGTGAACACCATCGATTTCAGTTCCGAGCCGGTGGATACCTGCCTTTGCGCTCATCAAGCATATTCAGGCGGTATGTCAGTGCCTGCAATCTTCCATCCCCTGATGCCAGCCGGATAATGATTCTGTGGGTGTGCATTTCCCATAAGGTGCTGCTGCCACTGCGCTTTAAGCGTCTCTATTTGGACAGATCCAGCTCTGGCGGCGAGCACAAAGCCATACACCTGTCGCCACAATGGCGGCAGCTGCGCCAGCGTTGTCAGTACGTGCGCATCGACGATAGCCGGTACGGGACTGAGCGGCTGCGGGGCGACTTTTAGCAGCTCCACAGACCGCCCGCACCCAGAACCAGCATGGTCAGCATACCCGCAGCGAAAGTCCGCCATGCCCGCCGGAGAGACGCTATCGGGGGTACCACCAGGTTCGCTGACGTCACTGTCAGTGGGAAATGTTGAAAATGGCTTACCCTGCCATGACACATTTCTGATTTTAAACATTGAGTGATGAGCAGAACCGGGATCAGAAGCGAGTACATTCCATTTACTGACTGAATTATTAATGTTGTGAATTATTTTTGATTTTTACGGATCAGCGCTGGACGGTATTCGTCAAAGAACGCCTTGCGATGGTACAGCCGCATCTGCTCTGCCATATAGTGGATATGTCTTGTGATGGGTCAACGTGATGTTCATTGCTGATCTCAGCGATGAGGGTGTTGCGCCGAGTAAATGCCCGCAGTCATTCCAGATGACAGTGCTAAAGCCACACCTTGTGAATACTCTCAGCAGAGCAAGGAGCCCTGATGCGAAGCGATGGAGAGGATGCATGAATTGGAGTAAAATTAAGCATGCGCGAATGCGGCAGGTAGTGGTTAACGGGAAAGAATTCGAAAATGACAACGAATAATGAGACCCCTGAAAAATCTGACAGACAGGCTCAAATGATAAAAGCCCTGACTGAAATAGTCAGGGCTTTTAAGGTACTACAGATTTAGCATTTAACATTAACTAACTTAATTGATAGGTACTGCTTCGGTACTGCTATTTATGAACAGATCCTGCGGATAATAATGATCACGATACAGAAATGTCACTATTATTAGCGGTTTCAACCACCTGATAGTCTTTCAGGAGACAAAGACAGGTCAGGCCCGTATAAATCTGCACACCCCCATCGCGATATAGACTCTTTGATGCGTTGCCTTACTTTCATTACGACGTTTAAACCGCAATCGTATCCTGTCGTAACGTAACGTTCAGAACTACGAGGCCTTACATCATCGCGACGCGATACTACAAGCGTCCTGTTGCATGCTTTTTGCTACTAACATCCAACTACAGACTTCTTAAAGACTTACTTGGACTCCATTTAACAGGGTTATCATTAACTAACGAACAGTTTCAAAGAACAGTGTTTAACAGAACCACCGACAACTTCAACTGAAACATTTGTCGGCACCTTTACTCATAACGCCTTTGGTTTTTCAGTCTATCAGGGCAACTGCTTGCCGCTGATGAGTCCTACTTTACGGATATGAAAAATGATGTCAACACTGGTTTTAAAAACATGTTTATATTTTCAGTGGAACTCGAGGACTTATATTTTCGTCTGAAAACGTATCTCAAATTTATTATCAATGTTAAGAAAAATAAAACCCTGATTTATTAAATACAAATAATTTACACCGTCACTATCAATCTTCTCACTTAATACCCGCAATAAAGAAAGGCGCCCGCAGGCGCCCTCAGAACACAGCATGCTGTAAAACGCTTATTTCGCCAGTTTTGCCAGTAAAACTGTGGCAGTCTCGGCTGAAGAACCTGGGTTCTGTCCGGTAATCAGCAAACCGTCCTGCACAGTGTAGGATTGCCAGTCATCACCACGTGAGTAAAGACCGCCATTCTGTTTCAGCACATCTTCCACCAGGAAAGGTACGACGTCAGTCAGGCCAACGCCCTCTTCTTCGCTATTAGTAAACCCGGTTACTTTCCTGCCTTTTACCAGCGGTGTGCCATCGGCGTTATTCACATCACGCAGAACACCTGGCGCGTGACAAACCAGCGCCACCGGCTTACCAGCCTGCAGGGTTTGCTCAATCAGCGAAATGGAGTGTTTGTCGTTTGCCAGATCCCATAAAGGACCATGACCGCCCGGATAGAAAACAGCATCAAACGTTTCCTGATTAACCGTATCAAGCCTCACGGTCGAAGCCAGCGCGGCCTGAGCTGCAGAGTCCGCATGAAAACGGCGAGTTTCATCAGTCTGAGAATCCGGCTCATCACTTTTTGGATCGAGTGGCGGCTGTCCGCCCTTCGGTGAAGCCAGGGTAATTTCAGCGCCCGCATCCAGGAATGCATAATAAGGTGCCGCAAGTTCTTCCAGCCAGAAACCGGTCTTCTTGCCAGTGGTGCCCAACTCATCATGCGAGGTCAAAACCATTAAAATTTTCATTTATGCTCCGTATAACAGTCAGTCGGTCTCACGTGTAAAGATAGTCAGAACCAGCGCGTGAACCGCTATCTTCTGTGTTGACCCGTTAATCATGGCGCGTTTCAGAATATTTATGAAATTTATTTCTTTAATTTTAGATATTCACATAGAATTATAACTTAATGAAATATGATCTGAATTTACTGCCAGTTTTGCTGGTTATGATAGAAGAGCGCAACGTCACTCGCGCCGCAGAGCGGCTGGGTATTACCCAGCCGGCACTTTCTAATGCATTAAACCGGCTGCGGGAAACGCTCAACGATCCCCTGTTTATCCGCGAGCGCTACGGTATGCGCCCGACACCGAAAGCGGAACAGCTGGCCCAGGTGGTCGGTACTGCCCTGTCATCCATCGACAAGGTGATCCTTGGTCAGCAGGACTTTGATCCGCTGCACGCCACCCGACTCTTTACCCTCGCACCTAACAGCTATGTTGAATTCATCATGATGCCTGCCATTGTGGCGCGTCTTCATGACTGCGCACCCGGTATCAGGCTTCGCCTTACCCCTTTTGGCAACGACGTAACGGAAACCGGCGTAATTTCAGGCAATACTGATATGGTGCTGGGTCGTATCGTTGAACCTCCTGATAATCTGGTTGTGCAGCACCTGATGAATGAAGGTCTGGCATGTGTGATACGCGCAGATCATCCGCTGGTAGGCGAAAACCTCAGCGCAGAACAGTATGAGCAGCTCAAACACGTTAATGTCCTGCCGCCTGGCCGCATGCGCGCAGGTTTATATCAGGCACTTGAAAAGCGCGGCCTGCGTCGGCAGGTTGCCGTGTCAGTGACACATTTTCTGGCTGTACCGGAGATGATTGCGGTCACGGACTACTGCGCGACCCTGCCTCGCCTGATCTGTCAGCATCTTTCCCGAGATCAGCGGCTCAGAATTGTTCCCGCGCCTGTTGATCTCGGCATTTTTCCGGTTGAAATGGGGTGGCATGCGCGCTATCGCGACGATCCTGCACATCGCTGGTTCAGGGGTTTAATTGCAGAAACAGCCCACGCGCTGGCCGACCCTCAAATAAAGAGTTAGCACGCTCACCGCTTCCTGACTAATAGTTAATTTTGATAGGGTTAACAGGGGTTACTACTGTCCCCATCGGAGGCTAATACCCTTGACCTGCTCCCCGTTGATGAGTACACACCAATGTCAGTAATGTCTTCATAAGCCACATGAGGACATCCCCATGAAGAAGCGTTTTTCCTGCGAACAGATCATCAGTATCCTCCGCGAAGCTGAAGCCGGGATTTCTGCCCGTGAGCTCTGCCGCAAGCACGCCATTTCCGACGCCACCTTTTATACCTGACTCAGGAAGTATGGCGCTATTGAAGTGCCCGGGGTTAAGCGGCTTAGTCACCTGTAGACGAGAACGCCCGCCTAAAGAAGCGGCTTGCCCAAGCCATGCTGGATAAGGAGGCGCTTCAGGTGGCTCTGGGGCGAAAGTACTGACGACAGATCAGAAACGGGAAGCCGTTGAGTTTATGTGTGATGCGACCGGTCTGTCGCAACGTCGTGCCTGCAGGCTGACAGGTTTGTCCCTGTTGACCTGCCGTTATTCATCCCAGCGTCCGGCGGCTGATGCGCATTTATCAGGGCGCATTACTGAACTGGCACTGGAGCGCAGGCGTTTTGGCTACCGCCGCATATGGCAGTTACTGCGCCGTGAAGGGCTTCTGGTTAATCACAAGCGCGTGTACCGCCTTTATCATCTGAGAGGGCTGGGCGTAAAACGCAGACAACGTCGTAAAGGGCTGGCAACAGAACATCTGCCGCTGCTCCGCCCGGCGGCGCCCAACCTGACCTGGTCGATGGATTTTGTCATGGACGCGCTCGCCACCGGTCGCAGGAACAAGTGCCTGACCTGGGTGGACGATTTCACAAAGGAATGCCTGACGGTCACTGTTGCCTTCCGGATTTCAGGCGTGCAGGTCACGCGTATTCTGTCAGACAGGTCCACAACGCCGTTCGTCTGTGTCAACTTCCTGGCCGCGTGATTGGCAAGTCTGGCCAGCGCTTTGGTCGGTGCAAATCCCACGCCGATTATCAGCCCGGTTTCCTTTCAGATACGCTCGCGCATCTGCTGGCCGAATGTCTCGAGCGGGATAATGCCGCCAATCCCGATAACGTCCAGAAAAGACTCATCAATGGAGTAAACGTCCTGACCCGCAGCCATCTACCCCAGTATGGCCATCATGCGTGCTGACATGTCGCCGTTTATGTGGAATGGGAAATCTACTGAAATTATTGGTGCTTTAAAGTCCGCTATGCGTGAAAGCAGAAGCTCAGGCGTAAACGTTTAGAATTCAGTCAGGCCGGATTCAATCACTTATGCCATAGTGCTTCAGGCTTTGCATGCTCAGCTTTCCTGCTTCAAATACGTCGTGTTCCCAGGCATGTGGGCTGAGCCATTCAGGAGACCATACACCGTTGTAGCCCGTTTTACGTAAGGCTCTGACCCAGCTATCAATGTTCACTTCACCCTGGCCCGGTGCGTAATCACGAAGTACCCACTCATCCCATGCCTCGTCCTTACGAGCAGCGCGACCATCGCAGAAATGGACACCGTAAATCAGGCTGGGATCCATTTTGGCAACTTCGTCCGGATGAGTCTTACCGCCTGCGTGCAAGTGCCAGAAGTCAATAACCAGCCCCACATTATCCCTGCCGCATGCGGCAATTATGTCCAGACCTTGCTGTAATGAATTAAAGGGTGTGAAGGCAACAACTTCAATCTGAAATCTGATGCCAAGAGGTTTACCAATATCGGCTATGGCACAGATGTTATCGTGCAGGATGGTGTTGCGGTTTGTTTCAGTAAGTTCATTGATTTCATCAAGCGCCATGATCTGAACGACAGGACAGGCAAGCTCAGCAGCAGCATGACAAATCATCCTGGCCTCCTGTATAAGTTCAGCACGGGCCTGTGGTTGATAGCGACCGATACGTTTGAGAGCGTTAATACAGGTAATATCAATACCGTTATCCTGCATCAGCTGACGATATTCTGCATAGCTGCCACCATTTTCCAGATAACGAAATATATGTTCAGGCAGTAATTCCAGCCCGTAAAACCGGCCTCACGAGCAATACGTAATTGCGTCACTGCGTTGCTGTACCATACAGAAACTCCATGTAATGACAGTTTCATTGCATCTCCTCAATCAGAAATATGAAGATGTGAACGGCGAACGCGAAGCTCTCCTTTTTTCCAGAGACCGTCCGGATCCGATTTTCCCAACAGAAGCCGGTTCAGCGCCTCCTTTACAAGCAGGTCAAGACGCTGACTGTATGTAGTAAGTTGCCAGGCAGGGGCCGCAGCTTCATCAATGTCATCAAAACCAACGACTGCAACAGAATCTTTTCCCGAAACACCGCGCAACGCCTCCATCGCTCCCAGGGCGAGTATGTCATTCTCGCAGAACAGTGCCTCAATGCGTTCATGTACTGGCGTTTCAAGCAAATAATGCTTCATCAGGTCATAACCCAGCCGACGATCGTAATGCTCGGCGCTGAATTCGAGTGTCAGTCCAAATCCCTGTGAGGATAATGCATCATGAAACCCCTCCTTACGCTGCAGATGCCCCTCATTACTGCCCGGCCCGGCCATATAGCCAAATTTCTTATGACCCTGCTCCATAAGTAAGCGGGCAATGACCCGTCCGGCCTGGTAGTCGTCAATATTCACGACGTCTATTCCCTGACCCTCAGTATTGCGGCCTACCTGCACCAGCGGTATAGAATGCATATCCAGGGCGATGGCAATGAATTCGGGCGTCAGTGCTGTACCCATAAAAAGAATCCCATCAACCTGGAGCTGATCGGCCAGCGACATTACGGCACTGTAATTATTGCCGGTGATATTCAGAAGCAAAGCCATGTATCCAAAGCTCTGAAGCTGCCGTGTCACCTCGTCCAGCAATAGCATTGAGTGAGGATTTTTTAATTCATCGATCGCCACGCCTACGATGTGCGTACGCTTTTGCGATAACCCCCTGGCAAGCAAATTCGGGCGGTATCCCAGTTCCTGCGCAATCTCCAGAATTCTTCCGCGGGCCTTATCAGAAATGGAGGCACCCGGTGTGAAAGCGCGGGAAACCGTCCATTTAGACACTCCAGCGCGGGATGCTACGTCCCGTGCCGTTACCTTCTGACGCTTTGCTGCCTTATTTGTCATAAAAATCCGGTTGTTAAATGCATGCATGCAATTTAGAGATTAAGGAGAATTTAATCTTTTTCAAAGACGTGTGGTTTATCCAGAGTCTGGCTAGAAATTACACCGTAATCAAACTTAATGCACCCGATTGCAAAAAAAAATGTGATCCCGTGTGAGTGTTTTTTAAAAGCTTGTTGACTAAATTTTCAGGCTCTTACACATTCGCTACATCTTCTTCAGCCATCATGCCAGGGTGAAAAGATTTTGCATCTGGATGCATTTTTGCACCCGAGAGCAAAATGATTATGGCTTTATCAGACGGCATACGCAGGAGCGGAAATTAACCTGAGCATAAAGCTGTCGCTCTTCACGTCAGGGACCGAACATACTAATTTGCTACAGGATTCAATCATGAAAAAGACTCTCGGTTTACTGATGCTGATAAGCCTGACACTGGCTACGGCGGTTCAGGCAAGAACGGCGCAGGTTGGCGTCGCGCTGGCAAATTTCGACCTTAACTTTGTGTCGATCCTTCGCACACAAATGATGCATGAGCTGGATACGCAGGGCATGAAAGGCCAGTTTTCTGATGCCAAAGGCGATGTTGCGCTCCAGGTACAGCAGATTGATGATTTTATTAATCAGGGGGTAGACGCCATCATACTTAATCCGGTCGACACTCAGGGTGTACTTCCAATGATCCAGGCGGCTAAAAATGCCGGAATCCCGCTGATTTTCGTGAATCGTAAACCAGAAGTGCCGCTGACAGGGGCAATGAGTTATGTGGGATCGGACTCTGCCCTGAGTGGCAAAATGCAGATCGAAGAACTGGCTAAGCTAATGAATTACCGAGGCAACATCGCCATTCTGATGGGTGCACTTTCGAATGAGGAGGCTCGCGAACGTACACGCGCTGTTGAAGAGTTTGTTGCGCAGCATAAAAATATGAAGGTGATTGAGAAACAAACCGCAAAATGGCAGCGAAATGAGGCGGTAGACGTGGTCTCTTCATGGCTGCTTAACGGCAGGTCAATCAATGCGATCGTCGCCAATAACGACGAAATGGCCATCGGTGCCATTATGGCCCTGAACCAGGCGAAGAAAAAAGACGTGATGGTTGCTGGCATTGACGGCACACCTGACGGACTGCAGTTTATTAAAAACGGTGAGATGGTTGTAACTGTTTTCCAGGATGCTAAAGCACAGGCTACCGGTGCCGTAAGAGTGGCAAATGCGCTGATTAATAAGCAGAAGACAGATAATTACCACTGGATCCCCTACCAGACTGTTACCAGAGCCAACTACGAACAATTTATCCAGCAGAACCAGAAGTGATTTTTATTAAACCCATCTTTGCACCCGGGTGCAAAGCGTTAATTCGGAGTATTTATGCTAAACGGTGAAAAAAGTATTTCCCGCCCACTACGCTGGGCCATGATTGGCGGCGGCCGGCTCAGTCAGGTTGGCTATAAACATCGTTCGGGTGCACTGCGCGATAACACTGCCTTCCGGCTTGTTGCTGGCGCATTTGACGTCGATGCCACCCGGGGCCGTGAGTTCGGCATCAACCTTGGCTTACCGGCCGAACGTTGTTATGAGAATTATGGACAGCTGCTATCTGAAGAAGCTAAGCGTGAAGATGGTGTTGAAGTTGTTACTGTTGCCACGCCTAATGGCACGCATTTTGAAATCACCAGAGCTGCGCTTAATGCCGGGATTCATGTTATCTGTGAAAAACCGCTGTTTTTTACCTCGGCTGAAGCGCAGGAAATTAAAGCACTGGCGGCGGAAAAAGGCCTGATCGTGGGCGTTACCTATGGCTTTTCAGGCCATCCATTACTGATGCAGATGCGCGCCATGATTGCTAAGGGCGAAATTGGTGATGTACGCATGGTTGAACTGCAGTACACACATGGATTTAGCGCAACTGATAACGCGGACAAGTTCAGCGATGCGCAGAAATGGCGCGTAGACCCTAAAATTGCCGGTCCGTCATTTGTGCTGGGTGACATCTCAACGCATACCTTTTACATCTCTCAGCTTGTACTTCCTGACCTGAAAATCAAAAGTCTGTTATGCGATCGTCAGAGCTTCATTCCGTCCCGGGCACCACTGGAAGATAACGCTATGGTGCTGATGCATTATGAAAACGGTGCCGTAGGACGCATGTGGGCCTCTGCAATAAATGCAGGCTCAATGGACAGCCAGAGTATTCGCGTTATCGGCTCCCGGGCCAGCCTGGAATGGAGCGATTATAACCCGGGAGAACTGAAATTTGAGGTTCAGGGCCAGCCTAACCAGATGCTGCATCATGGTATGCCCTACCTTGATGAAAGTGCCCTGGCCGATGAGCGCCTTGGGGCATTGCATACCGAAGGGCTGGCTGAATCATGGGCCAACATCTATCTCAAGTTCGCCATTGCCATCAGCGCGACTCAGCGCGGCGACAGTAAAACTCTTGAGGGGCTGGTTTATCCGGACATCAACGCGGGCGCCGAAGGCGTGCGCTGGATTGAAAACTGTGTGCGCTCGGCAGATAGCGGTTCCAGCTGGGTTAACTACGAATAAGGAATGACGATGAAACTCTCTTTCTGTACGGACAGTCTCGGCCACCTGCCTTATGAGCAGATGCTGGACAAGCTGCTTGAGCTGGGTGTTAACGGCGTTGAAATGACTACCGGAGGCTGGTCTTCAGCACCGCATGTCCCAACGGCTGAGCTTCTGGAAAGCGCATCAAAGCGTCAGCAGTTTCTTCACGCGCTTGAAAGCCGCGGCATGACCATCGCGGCTCTGAACGTTTCCGGGAACCCTCTGGATCCGGGAGATTTGGGGAAATGCCACAGACAGGATACTGAAAATGCACTGCGGCTGGCCGGGGAACTGGGTGTAAAAAAAATTGTAATGATGAGCGGCCTGCCTCCGGCCAGTCCGCATGACACCATCCCGAACTGGATCACCTATACCGTCAGCTGGCCACCCACGCTGAAAAACTGTCTGGACTATCAGTGGAATGAGGTTGCTATTCCATACTGGCGGGATCTGGTCGAGCAGGCGAAGACCAGCGGCGTAGAAAAATTTGCGCTGGAGAACTTCAGTTCAATGCTTGTCTGGAATCCGGAAACCCTGTTCCGGCTGCGTGACGCCGTGGGACCTATGGTTGGACTGAACCTTGACCCCAGTCATCTTATCTGGATGGGTGCCGACCCTATCGCTGCCGCCCGCGCACTTGGACCGGCCATACATCACTGTCACGGTAAAGACGTACGCCTTGAGCGTGGACTGGTTAACATCAACGGTCTGCTCGAAACCAAACCGGTTGAGGACGTCGCAAACCGCGCCTGGAACTATGTGGCTGTAGGTTGTGGTCAGGACCTTCAATGGTGGAAAGAGTTCTTCTCGGTCGTACGCATGATGGGCTACAACGACTGGGTTTCACTGGAGATGGAGGATTTAACCATGTCCGTTGAGGCAGGTGTTACCTCATCAGTTGCTGCGTTACAGCAGACTATCAGTCAGTAGTTTTTCCCCTTAAGGCTGCCGTAAAGCGGCAGCCTTATCAAAAATATGTTCATGCCTGAACAGACCATTAAAAAATGTACCCCACATAGCCTAATCTTCAGATGGAGTAGCCTGATGGAACATTATATTTCGAAAAATCCTGCCTCCGGCCCCAACAGTAAAGTACGAACTGAACCTCTCGTGAAGGTCATTACCGCCATTGCTACTTTAGGCGGTTTGTTGTTCGGTTATGATACCGGCGTGATTTCAGGTGCATTACTTTTTATGGGGCCTGAACTACAGCTAACCCCCTTCACCACAGGTCTGGTAACCAGTTCACTGTTAGTGGGCGCGGCTACAGGCGCGCTGATTTCAGGTGGACTGGCAGATCGCCTTGGCCGTCGTAATATCATCCTTATCCTTGCTGTCATTTTTGCTCTGGGAGCGCTGGGAACAGCCGTTGCGCCTAACCTGGAAGTTATGCTCATTTCCCGCGTGGTTCTCGGACTGGCAGTCGGTGGCGCTGGAAGTACCGTGCCTGTTTACCTGGCAGAAATTGCACCAGCAAACAGGCGCGGACAGCTTGTCACCATCAGCGAATTAATGATTGTCTCCGGTCAGATGCTGGCTTACATCTCGAATTTCGCGCTCAATGCACTCTGGGGTGGCGAAAACACCTGGCGCTGGATGCTGGGCATTGCCACGCTACCGGCAGTCGTTCTCTTTTTGGGTATGCTTTTTATGCCTGACTCTCCCCGCTGGTATGCGCTTAAAGGGCGCTTTGCTGAGGCTCGCCGTATTCTGAGCCGGACACGAGCAAAAGAAGATGTAGATTGGGAAATGATGGAAATCGAAGAAAATTTGTCGGAAGAAGCGCAGCAAAAAGGTTCGTTGCAGGATTTACGTACGCCCTGGATGTGCAAAGTTTTTTTTATCGGTCTCACCTTTGCCTTTTTCCACGCAGCAACGGCCGTTAACAGCATCATGTATTATGCCCCCATTATCCTACAGAATACCGGTATGAGCACGAATGCCTCACTGTTTGCGACCATAGCTAACGGTGTGGTGTCAGTCATCATGGTTCTGATCGGCATTGTTTTGCTGGGTTATATCGGTCGTCGGACCATGGCTGCGATGGGCCAGATAGGGTGCACCTGCTGCCTGTTTCTTCTCGCCGCCATATCGGCTTTTATGCCGGAACATATGGGTAACGATGTCAATCTGTTACGCAGTTATTTCATTCTTGGGGCAATGTTACTGTTCCTCTGCTTCATGCAGGGCTTCTACTCACCTGTTATCTGGCTAATGTTGTCAGAAATGTTTCCGAGTAAAATTCGCGGTATATGTATGGGCGGCGCAGTATGTGCGCTCTGGTGCTCTAATGTCATAATCACTATGTCTTTTCCGGTACTTCTTTCCTCATTCGGGCTTGCCTGCACATTTGGCATCTATGGCATCGTAGGAGTTTTAGGCAGCGCTTTTGTTCTGAAATTCATCCCGGAAACCCGCGGCCGAAGTCTGGAGCAAATTGAGCATTATCTGCGCGATATTTATAAGGATAAAAAAGGAGTGAAGTCGGCACTGTCTGAATAATTCAGATTTATAAATTCACAGAAATATTGAAAAAAATGAGGCATGAAATAGCGCTTTTTATGACCTGCTGAACTGCTCCCCGCTATTTAGCTTAGCAGGATGATGGAACGTCAGCTTCTCGCACAAAGTGGAAATGCGTGCTGACAGGTACGCTATGAGCGAGGAGCGGACGTTTACCAACGTTAACCTGCATATACTCAATTTTTGCCACTCTATATGCTGCTACCGGCACGTTTATCAGAAAAAATCGACATGCAATCCGCGCATCTGCTGGAACAAAATGCGTGCACAGAGCAATATTTCGACCTGTTATTTTGCCGGAAATGAAGTTTTCCAGGCCTGTTATTACTTCATCTGGAGAATTTATCCACAGGTACGTTAGATATCCTTAAGGATGTCAGGAAACCGTTCAAAACGCATTTTGCCTGCTGTCACCGGTATATAATAATCCCCCCAAAAATGGGATGACATGAGGTTTGCCTCGTGGTCCGGCCCCACAATAAACAGGTCGTCACCTTCACGCCGGGCTTCAGCACGGCGCGGCAGAATGTGCCGATAAACATTCATCTGCATTTCAGTCAACTCTGCCGCACTACCTTCAAACGGAAAGCGCAGGAACATGCCCGGACTGGATGCATTCTGCCCGCCATGCTCATCTTTATCCTCGCGACAGCCAAAGGTCAGTATCAGTCGGATGTTGCTGGAGGAGCTGTCAGGTTCAAACCGTTCTGCGAACCAGGTGGGTGATTCTCCGCGAAGGAGGCGCGCCGCCTTTTTAAGGCCCTGCTCACGCTGCTCCGTGTGGAAAGCAATAGAGTAGAGGTCGGCGCTTTCACACTGGTAGCTAAAGGTCACATCAGAAAGCGAGGGCGCGCTGAGCCATGCTGTTTCCGGTTCCGGCATGGTGCGAGCGGATGATAAGAGGCTGGGCTGCAGGCCGTGAAAATGCCACTCTTTCGTCTGCCTGTAACGCGCCGGGGGCAGACAAAAATATTTTGTAAAGGTCCGGGTGAAAGCTTGCTGATTGGTAAAGCCGAACTGTTCAGCCGCATGGATGACAGGTGCGCCGGTCATTTTCAGCAGGATAGCCGATTCAGACAGTCTGCGTTCGCGAATGTAGGTGGCCAGTTTCATGCCAGTTTCCTGGCGAAACAGTCGCTGGAGATTCCACTTGCTGTAACCGGACTTCTCTGCCACTTCGTCGAGGATGATTTTTTTATCAAGATTCTCTTCAATCCAGACAATGAGATCGTGGGTAAAACTTTTCATTTGTATTGGCCCCGGAGCATCATAAAATTACATATCTATTGTTGAATGCCTGAGACAGGAAAGCCGATGGGTATTATTCATCGAAACGTTTTACGTAAAGCCTTAAAGGCCCTGACACACGTTAAGTCACGTGTGTCAGGGCAGCGAACCTGCTGCAAAAAATCTTTATATCAGTAAGGCGGGTAAAAGCGTGCTCGTGAAGAAAATGTCAGCATCTCAAGAGCCTTGATTCTTTTTTATTGGGGGTTCTTTGCTGAAGCAATCAGCGCACTTTTATTTTCAGTCAAGTATTCCCGCACCGTTTTCGCTGGCCTGCCGAGAATATAAGGAAGATCGTTTTGCACCATCGACATATAGGACATCCTGCCATCAAGCATCTGGGTAACGAAATCAATGTTTGCACTGGCATACCAGCTGTCAGCACCTTGAGAAATAAGTGAATCGATCAGCTGACGGAAGCCTTCCAGTCCTTTGTCTTCGCACCTGATTTCAAGCCCGGTCACCTCACTCATCAGCACGGCTATTTCTTCACCGTCCAAACTTTCCACGCTCAGCCAGTAATGCTGTCCGGCATGACGCGCAGGCCCATCGAAGAGCACTTTTGCAGCGACGGCGGCAATGTCCTCGGGCGCGATATAGCCGACTCTCCGATCGCCCCAGTAAGTTGTGTAGGTGAAATTTTTGGGGATATAAAGGCCGATGAATACATTCATAAACATATTTGGATGGAGATGCGTCCAGGCAATGCCACTCGCCTCGATATATTTTTCAATCATCTGGTGCCATACAAAGTGGGCATCCGTGGTATCCCATTCAGCAAACACACCCACATGAACGATATGGCTCACACCTGACTTCTTGGCTGCATCCACCAGGGTTTTACTCTGCGTGAGCATGGCAACGCTGTAGCCGGTTAAGAGGAAGACGCGATCAACGCCCGCCATCGCGAGCGCGAAGGTCTCCGGTTTATCGAGATCGAGATAAACGCCATCTTTTCCTTCCCTGCGCAGCTGGTTTACCGTGTCTTGCTTGCGTGAAGCGATGCGCAGATGAACATCTTTATCGTCAAGTTCTTTGACGATATGGCTACCGATAGTCCCGGTAGCGCCCAGAACAAGGACAACGGGCTTCTGATGTATTGTCATGAGTACAATACCTTATTCAGTTGGTTGATAGAGCGTCAGGGCAACGCCACGTTTCAGGAAAGGAGATGTCTGAATCCCCCACAACGGGCTGCATACTTTGCCCGCTACGTCAGCTACATAAAGAGCGCGCGCGTCAGACGCACGGCGTAGTCCGCGTCGGGGTTGGTAGTGCTGTCGCCAACCCGTTCCATGATCGCCTCGATCGCGAGGTCGCGGCGTTTCGGCAGGCGGCCCCGCTCGGCTGCGGCCAGGGCATCGGGCACCTCATCGCGCGCCAGATCCGTACAGTAAACTGGTGCGCCGGGCTGCTGGCGCCATGATTCGCTGAGCGGTCCCGAATAAACCGCGTCGAGCCCGGTCTCGTCGACCAGTCTCATCGCCACATCACGTTCCCGCTCGCCGTTGGCTGCAACGGGAATGGCGATCCGCCCGGTCGATCCTGCAGGGACACCCTTCTGTGCGAAGGAGGCGGAGGTGATGGCGTTCCACGCTTTGGCAATGGGACGACCCAGCTGCCCTGCAACCCACTCACTCTCGGTTTGTCCGGCTTCGATGTCAGCGATTTCGCCGTCACGTTTGGGATAGTAGTTCGATGTGTCGATGACAACGGTGCTGGCAGGCACGCTCGCGAACAGCGGAGCGATCTTCGTAATGGCGCTGAGCGGCGTCGACAGGATTACCACGTCGACCCCCGTCACTGCTTCAGTGGACGTAACGGCCTGAGCGCCGTAGGTCAGGATGTCGCCTTCGATCGTGTCAGGGCCGCGCGAATTGGCAACCTTTACGTCATGACCAGCAGCGCTGAGTTTCATAACCAGCGTTATGCCAATGTTACCTGTGCCCAGTATGCCAATCTTCATGATGTCATCCTCGTAATGAGCAATTGCCGTTTGGGGGCGGGCAAAATGATGCCGCCCTGGTGTTTCAGTCGTGGAAAGTCACGCTGGTGTCCACCGGTACGCGATCCATACGGATCCGGTTGCCGGGTGCCGCTTCGTCCGGGTAGCCGAAAGAGATGCCAAAGAGCAATTTCAACTCATCGGGAATGCCGAGGAATTCACGGATTGTCTCGGCAAAAAAACCAAGCGCAGTTTGGGGAATACCACCGAGACCGCGCGCCGCGAGCGACAGCAGGAAGGTTTGGCCATACATACCTATGTCACCTGCAACACGGACATTGTCACCAAATGAGGGCATAAACAGGAACGCGACCTGGGGAGCATTAAAGAACGAGTAGTTCATCGCGCCCACGCGACGCCGCCCCTCCTTGTCCTCGCGCATCACGTTCATGGCTTCATAATAGGCCTTGCCCAGCGCGTCGTTACGCTTACGATATTCGCCGTAGTAGTCGTTCTGGTCGAAAGAGAAATCCGGCGTGAATTCTCCGGCGTCGTTTTTGGCGTGCAGGATTTGAGATAGCTGCTTAAGCTTTTCGCCGCGGACAATGTGAGTATTCCAGGGCTGCGTATTGCAGTTGGACGGCGCGCACTGGGCATCCTCCAGCACCTCGCGGATAAGGCTTAAGGGTACGGGCTTGTTGAGAAAGCCACGGATAGAGTGACGCGCGTGGGCTGCCTCGCTAAATGGCAGTGTCTCATCTGATGATGTTTCGGTTCGGAGATGGACTGGAGTCATAGTCATAAAGGTTTCCTTTGTATGAGAGTTAGTGGTGATTACCACTTCGCACAAACATCTCTTGCTTACTAGACCATAGCGCACTAGATAAAATGGTGCAAAAAGGGCATGTACAGTCTCTTTAATCCTGTCGTGGTCTACTGAGATCGCGCAAGGTGTCGCGAAGCTCGATCATTCCCGCTTCGTCCAGTTTACAGGCGCTCTTGATCTTCTGACTAACGCTCAGGATTTCTTCCCGGATGCTCTCGACGCGAGGGGTCAGATCGACCAGCACACGTCGTTCATCGTTTGGGTCACGAGTACGAGTAACAAATCCTGCACTTTCAAGGCGTTTGACAAGAGGCGTGATCGTCCCCGTGTCCATGTCGAGACAGGCACCAAGCGTGCCCACAGATAAGGGCGATCCGTTCAGCAGTCTGAGCATCACCAGGTATTGCGGGAACGTCAGGCCTAACGGCTCCAGGAAGGGCTTGTGCATCCTGGCCATACGGTTAGCCGCTCCATAGAGAGCAAAAGAGAGCTCCATACCAACGCTGCGGGATTGTGTCATCATTAATTCGCCTGATATCTTCTAGTGCACTAGATTAAACCAGCTTGAAATAATTTCAAGTGCTGTAGTCGGCTGTGTGGGTAATAAAGCGTCAACGGTGCCGCGAATTATAAGCTTTCATTGCCTTTCTGGATGAGCGGGTGAAAGAAGCCAGGGCTGCTCAGCAATTAACGTAACATGAAAGTTGCAACGTCCGCTTTTGGCACAAAGCGGATGGAATCAGATAAACGTCCGCTATGAGCGAGGAACGGACATTGAGTGCAAAAGAACAGCAACACGCGATAATGGGGCTGGCTTTATCTTGTTTTGTGAGCCTGACATTACCGGGCATTACGACATTTCATGTATAAGAAATATTTCCCCAGAGCACGGTACGCATGAAAAATTCTATGTTCAGATTTTCCCCGACATTTTTACTCTTTTTGCTTGCCTCTTCAGCCACCGCACAAAATATCTCCCCCGAAATTACGACGCAATTTGGTAAGGTCAAAGGCGAAGACCATCACAATACGCTGTCATGGACCGGTATTCCTTATGCGAAAGCCCCGGTCGGAGAACTGCGCTGGAAAAAACCGGTTTCTCCGGACGCATCAAACACCGTCTTCGATGCGACCCGGCCCGCCGCCGACTGTATCCAGGTATCCCCTAACGGAGTCAAAGGTAATGAGGATTGCCTGAATCTCAATATCTATCGCCCAACTGGGACCAGCACCCCGCTTCCGGTGCTGGTTTATATACACGGCGGCAATAATCAGCTGGGCAGTTCCAGTGAGTTTGCTCCGGCGTTTATCGCTGAAAAATACAATGCTGTGATTGTTACCGTAAATTATCGTCTGGGCGCACTCGGCTTTAATCCATTAAAAGCCCTTAACGATGGCAACCCGCTGAATGATTCCGGAAACTACAGCTTACTCGACATCAAAAAATCACTGGAGTGGATCAAAGATAATATTCAGGCTTTTGGTGGTGACACAAATAATATTACCGTCTCCGGATTTTCGGCTGGCGGCAGAGACGTGATGGCGATGCTTATATCACCCTATTTTAAAAATACCTTCGACAAAGCCATTGTTTTCAGTGGCGGCATGACCACCTCTGACAAACATGAAGCGGAAAGCGTGTTCGCGCAAAGACTAGCACCTCTGGTAGTCAAACATGGCATTAAACCAGATGCCGGAGCGGCGAAAATCTGGCTCCTGTCAGGCTCGCCAGAGGTCCGTCATTTTCTCTATCAGCTCCCCGCCGCAGAACTGGCAATGCTGTTTGGCGATGCGGGGATTCGCATGAATCAATTTCCCCATCTCTACCGCGATGGTGTGGTGATCCCGAAGGATGGCTTTGAGACCAAAAAATATAATGCCGTCCCAGCCATTATGGCCACAGGGCAACAGGAGTTTTCTTTCTTCGCCCGTAACGACCCTATGTTTGCCACACAGGTGAAAGACGGTACGCTTGAAAACAACACCACCCTGCTGAATAAATACACCTTTGCAAATCACTATGGCGGGCTGCTATACAGCCTGTTTAATGTTAATCAGTCTGCTGAGGTGATGTATAAAAATTATCACGCGCCGCTGTATGGCATGGAGTTCCGCTATGGCACGGATGCGTTTGTTACTGGTGACAAATTATCCGCCATTGGTTCTTTCCACGGCGTGTTTATGCCTTTTTGGGATAAAGATAAGTATGCTGAATTTACGCAGGATGCGCTGAAGCTAAAAGGCTCCAGGGCACTAGGAGAATCTTTTAATACCTACATTAAAAACTTCCTGGCAACAGGGTCACCAAACGATCAGACCCTTCCGGAATGGAAGAAATGGACTCCGGAAAATGCAGCTGCGGGGGAATCACTTCTGATGATGGATGCCAACAGGCAGAAAGCCATCATCTACATGAGCAACAAGACCTATAGTTATAAAGATATTCTCACCCGCATTGAGCAGGACAACTCCTTGTCAGCTGTAGACAAAAACTTTGTTATCAAAAACGTGCTGAACAATCGCTGGTTCAGCGCACCGCTTGATCAACACTTTAGCCACTAATCCGATGCCTCCTGCTATTGCAGGAGGCAAATTTTTACTCAGCGAGCGAACTATAGATTATTTTGCGTACTTTGCTGTTATTAGCTCCTGTTAATGTGCCACCGTATAGCTTTGCCGCAACCTTCATTCCAGGGCTTCCAGCATCACCCCTTCGGTTTGCGACACATTACGCTGAATGTAAATCGTGCTCTGTGCTCAGATGACGCCATATCGATTTAAACGCCAGAGCCCGAAAGCTGATTGATGTGATTTCTCTTTTTCTCGCTGGCTCTGGTCATAAAATCTGGCTCAGTATGCTGAGTTAACCGCCTTTGCAGTCTTTTTCCCGAATGTCTGCCGAACGAACTTCACACACTGCCAACTTGTTCAATTAAACCTATCAACCTGACTGCACCAGACTGGCATTAAACTGAAGACAACGCTGACAACGGTAAGTGCGTAGTCCGCTATGAGCGAAGAGCGGACTATGCGACTTTCGCTTAAAAGTTGAATAAAAGCTTAAAGGAAATAAAAAGTATGTACGTCATATAAAAGCCTTTAACTCCTCAGCATCTATGTTCGCCAGCATTGATGCTTTCAAGTTTGGGGATGATGCGAGATACCTGGATATCAGGTTGAAACCTGCCGTATAACCCAGCCACCTTGGTAAATCTCCTGTTCCGAAAAACCAGGCATTATGGTCGTAATCAGTGCGATGCCAGTTTTCAAGCATGAGTGGATAGTAGGGCTTTACAATATCAGACCTGAGGCTTTCCCAGGGCTCACATTCACCCCCCAAAAGCTCAAGAGAAAAATGCCCGGCCAGTCCTTCAGAGACAAGCACTTCTCCCAGCGTTGAGCCGTATCCCGGTCCTGCCCACCTTGCAGCATGGTGAAGTTCATGAGCAAATAGACGCTCAATAGAGTGCGCAACGTTTTTGCAGAATGCAGGGTTTTCAGGATCCACGGTTATATAGATAACACCAGCTTCAGGACAATAACCGGCATGCCCTTTTTCAGGGATAACCAACTTCCCGGCCTTAACTACGACATCTACTGAAGGAGTCGGCATCAACCTTGTGACTTGTACGTAGGTATCGGTCAGGTTAGTTCGCAGCCATTCACTGTGAACAGTGAGTTTATCCTGAGCGTTCAGAATATGGATGGTTATTTGAGACATGTGATTCTTACCCAGAAACATTAGTAATGTGCGCATACTAACAGACATAGAGGGCATGCCATGTTGCTACTCAGCAAGTGGCCGAGCAATGATCACTAATGTCCGCTCCTGGCACAGCGCGGACATGCGCGCGGGACAAAGTCCGCTATGAGCCAGAAGCGGACATCGACTTATGCAGCAGTCAGATCTGTGCCAGTAGCGCATTTACCGGCGATAAGTATGCGTACAAAATCAGCAGCAATGAAAGTCCGGTATCAATAAGTGGGGGCTAGAATCTCCCAGTACCGGACAACATGCCTCGTCCCGGAAAACCATATTACCTCATGCCATGAACGCGGTTGCGACCGCTGCTTTTCGCCTCATAAAGTGCTCTGTCAGCCTGCTGCTTCAGACGCTCAGCCTGATCCGCCTGGCCGTCAGAAATCAGAGCGCAGTAACCGGCGCTGAGGGTAACGACCCCTTCCGGAAGCCCGGAGCTTTCATGAACTATTCCGGCACTCATAACGGCCGCTACCGCCCGCCGTGCCACTTTTTCTGCATCGGCTTTACCGGTGAAAGGCAGAATAATGGCAAACTCCTCGCCGCCGTAGCGTGCCACCACGTCGCCACTGCGGTGAGTGAGCCCCTTCAGAATGACGCCCACCTTTTGCAGGCACGCATCCCCTCCCACGTGTCCGTACGTGTCGTTGTAGCGCTTGAAGAAATCAATATCAAACATAATCAGGGATACAGGTTCGCCTGACGTGTACGAGCGCTGCAGGGCCTTTTCCAGCATAGCGTCAAACTGACGGCGATTCGCCAGCCCGGTCAGTCCGTCAATCAGCGCCAGAGTCTGCAGCGTGTGGTTGATGGTGGTAAGTTCATCCCTAACCTGCGTCAGTTCAATCTGGTTTCTGACGTTAGCCTTTACCTGTCTGAGCACAAACATACCCATGCCGGTAATCATCATAAGCAACACCAGGTTCAGCACAACGTCGGCAGCATTGGCAGAAAGCCACGCCGTCCTGATTGCATCACGGTCATATCCCGCTGTGACTATCAGGGGATACTGTTCAAGACGAGCGTAGCCATATACCCGCTCGACGCCATCCAGAGCTGAACGCCACGTTGCGCTGCCGCTGGCAGACGTTTTCAGGACCGTTGTAAACAGTGGGCTGGATGAAAGACTGCGGTTAATGGCCGTGTCCGGAAAAGGCCGGATATACAACACAGAAGTGTCAGCCAGTATCAGCGCCAGGACGTCGCGTTCACCCAGCGTATAGTAGCTGTAGAACTGCCGGAAGTAGTCAACCTTTACCGTAGCCAGCGCGATGCCGGCGAAGCGACCTACCTCATCATTCAGGCGCACCGATACGGGAATGACCAGGTCGCCCGTCGAGCGGCTGCGGATAACACGCCCCACGTGCACGCCCGTCCCGGTGTGTGTGCGGTGCCAGGCAAAATACTCTCTGTCAGCATTGTTCCCTTTTGCAGGCGTGTAATTACCCGATGTGGCAATCCACTTACCCTGCGCGTCATAAATAAACAGGCCGTGCAGCTGACGCAGCCTCTCCTGCTTCTCTTTAAGCTGCGAGGCAAAGGCGGGTGTTGCCGCATAGTTAAGCCCGTTAAGGGTGAGCTGCCTGACCGCATCAGCCAGCGTAATATCCACCTGAAGGAAGGCGTCTTCCGCCTGTTTTGCCAGCGAAACCGACAGGTTGCGGGCATCGTCCTCGCGTAACTTCTGATTGTGCTGCCAGGAGTTCCACAGCGTCCATATATTAACACCCACGACGGCAAGCACGGTCAGCAGCAGGAAAAAGGCCATGGTCCGGCCCAGCGAATTGCGCACATAAGGTGGCACGGAGCTGCCGGTTTTGTTATCCAAGGTATTCATATCCTCATCCAGTCTGAAACTGAAACATAATTTATGAATAAGCTTATCACATGAAGGGCATATCCCCGGAGGGTAATGCTGAACGGCCGGGATAAACCGGGCGTGACCCGATGCCATCTCTTCCTCCACACCGGTGCGGTCAGGGGCAGTGAGATTCATTTATTTCGTTAATGCATGCGCGGTGAGGTCATCCAACTCCGCTTCTGGCGCTGCCGGACATCAGCACGATGAGGTTGAAGCCCCCGGCACTGAGGGTTGAGGCTTTCATGTGGGATTTCGGGTGAGGCGGATTTATATTTTCATACAGACACTCACCTATTGGTTAAATTCACATCCTGAAAATCACCTTTCAGTCATGAAAAAATAGGGAAGATAATGAGAGGAGTACTGTTTTTCCACTCCCGGAAAGGAAGTATTACATGATGCTACGGGGTATCTTAAAACCATCCTGAGACAAATTGAAAAAACAAAGCGCATATTACTTCAGATAAGATGGCTGGCATGAACGAGGGTGCCGACGCGGAACAATACTGAAACAGCTGACACCATTACGCGTGCATTTCAGTGACTGCGTGATAGCACCATTCACAGTAAAGTCCGCTTCAGTTGTCTGAAATTTATTGAGCAGCAGATGAAGTGAATTAATTAAAACCGATCTGGCGAACGCCGGAAGCCGATCAGGATGATCCCGTTGCCTCTTTGAGGCCCATCAGAATTACCCTACAGCCGCGCAGTACACCAGGACTGAGAAGGTCAATACACATCTCCCTTTGAGTAATCAGAGAGAACATGCCCCTGTCGGGATACCTCTGCAGAGACCGCACGCAGGGCACTGCCCTGTCATCCGGAAAAAAGGGATATGAAAAGACGATCAATGCCAGGTCAGATCATCGTAATTGTCGGTTGAGTTCATGGTGAATTCTCCCATGCCACTTCTCTGTAGTGCATCGCGCCTTTTGATTTCGTCGCTGACATCATTGATTGCCCGTTTCAGGGCATTAATCCTGTAAGTATCGCTTTCTGTTTTGAGAAAACTGTTCAGCTTGTTCAGTATGCCCGGCCATGAGACGCGTGTGTTGTCATTAAGTATGGCGAGGGTCGCCTCCCCGATGAACACATCACGCAGCAATTGCATATCCTGTTCTGTCATTACCGCAACTGGTCTCCTGTCTCACAACACCGAAAAGACGGCAGCGTAGTAAAACTCATTTACTGAACAAAAGCTCTATCAGCGCATGCAACTGCTGCTCTTCTGCATCAGATGAAGCCTTATCAAGACGTACAATCAGCCTTAAGCAGATAGCTTTGCGGTTCAGTATCTGACCTGAGCGGAGAATCTCAGCAACAACTGCACCGAGAATTTCCTGCTGCGAAGGTAATTTTGCGCGGCTGAAATAGTCAGCGATATCGCTGTTGAAACCTGTGCTGTTCAGCTTGAGTTGCATGACTGACCCCACTGTATGATTCGAAAATGACCTTTTTTGCGCAAATTATACAAAAAACATGGCTTTGTACAGATATTTCCGTTTCGCTTATAACAGCTACTGACAAGGACAGATGCCGGGAGAGTATCCATCCGGCAGGAGTATTGCTACAGCCTGCCTGGAGTCTTATCTTGCCCGGGGCGGGTCCCATACCGGCTTTGTATAGGCTGGCGACAGCATGTCTCTCTTCATCGACCAGGATTTCTGGATCCCCTGCCCTGCAAAAAACAGGCTGGCCTTGCCGCTCTGGTTAAGTCCGTCAACCACCCGCATCAGAACCTCACTGTTGGCCTGTGGACGGTATTCATCAAACAGACTGAGCTGAGCCACGCCCTGGCTATAGAAGTCGCCCAGCATTACGCCCGCATTCATATAACGATGCCCGTCTACCTATATCCGTTAAAGCGCATCTATGGCGACCTGGATAATATCGCGGGTGTCGTTCGACGGGGTCAGCAGTTTGCCGGTTGCCTGATTACCGTAAGACACCCCACCGTCAGCATGCCGGCTGGTCGGCACAAAAACGGTTATCTGCCTGCAGTACTGCCTTTCTTTTCTCAGCTCTTCGGCGGCATGCTCAGCAAATGCGCATACCGCCTGCCGCATATCCATGTACTCAGTGATACGTGAACCGAATGAGCGTGAGCAGACAACCTGCTGTCTGGTGGGTGCAAATTCCTCAAGCGCCAGACATGACTCGCCGCGCAGCTCCCTGAGCGGGTAAACCAGCGCAGCATATAAAAAGTCGGCTGATGCCGGCTTTTTCACACTGTTATGCCCGCAGCCTGGTAAAAATCAGAGGCTGACACGGTTCCCGTGCTCATCAATAACTGTTTCACCCTGCTCTTTGGTAAATGCGCCCTTCTGCGGGTCCGGCAGGATGTCCAGAACCTCTTCGGAGGGACGGCACAGCTTCGTTCCGAGCGGCGTCACCACCACCGGGCGATTAATGAGGATCGGATGAGCCAGCATGGCATCGAGCAATTCTTCATTGCTGAAGCGGTCTTCTGCCAGGCAGAGCTGTTCGTAAGGTTCGGTATTTTTGCGCAGCAGGGCACGCACGCCGATGCCCATGTCCGCAATCAGCTTCTTCAGCTCATCGCGCGACGGTGGCGATTTCAGATACAAAATAACCGTGGGTTCGGCGCCGCTGTTACGGATAAGCGCGAGGGTGTTACGGGATGTCCCGCAGGCCGGGTTGTGGTAAATGGTAATGTCAGTCATAAGTGGTACTCCGTTAAGGCGCTGCATAGTCACAGCACCGTTGCCAGTGTTAAACAGACAGGCGCAGAGCAAGCGCCGACAGCGTCACAAACAGTACCGGCAGGGTCATCACCATGCCCACGCGGAAGTAGTAACCCCAGCTGACGGTAATGTTTTTCTGTGCCAGGACGTGCAGCCACAGCAGGGTAGCGAGGCTGCCGATAGGGGTGATTTTCGGGCCGAGGTCGCAGCCGATGATGTTGGCGTAAATCATCGCCTCCTTCACCACGCCCTGCGCGGTGCTGCCGTCAATCGAAAGCGCCCCAACCAGCACGGCAGGCATGTTGTTCATCACCGAGGAAAGCGCCGCCGTCAGAAAGCCGGTGCCGAGCGTTGCGCCCCAGACACCATGCTCTGCAAACCGGTTCAGCGCGGCGGAAAGGTAATCAGTCAGCCCGGCATTGCGTAGTCCGTATACCACCAGATACATGCCCAGCGAAAAGATAACGATCTGCCAGGGCGCACCTTTCAGTACCTTTCCGGTATCAATCACATGGCCTTTACGGGCTACCAGCCAGAGAATAAAAGCCGCCACCGCTGCCACCAGGCTGATCGGCACGCCGAGTGGTTCGAGGGCAAAGAAGCCGACCAGCAGCAGAATGAGAACAATCCAGCCGGTTTTATAGGTGCGCGCATCGCGAATAGCCTCACGCGGTGATTTAAGCTTCGCAAGGTCGTAAGTGGCGGGGATATCCCTGCGGAAAAACAGGTGCAGCATGACCAGCGTGGCGGCAACTGAGGCTATATTCACCGGCACCATCACCGAGGCATATTCGCTGAAACCCAGCTTAAAGAAGTCCGCCGTGACGATGTTGACCAGGTTCGATACGATGAGCGGCAGGCTGGAGGTATCGGCGATAAAGCCCGCCGCCATCACATATGCCAGCGTGGCACCGGGGCTGAAGCCCAGCGCCAGCAGCATAGCGATAACGATCGGCGTCAGAATGAGCGCCGCCCCGTCATTGGCGAACAGGGCCGCCACCGCCGCCCCCAGCAGAACGATATACGTGAAAAGCAGCCTGCCTTTACCGCCTCCCCAGCGGGAGACGTGCAGCGCGGCCCATTCAAAAAAGCCTGACTCATCGAGCAGCAGACTGATGATTATGACCGCAATAAACGTGGCCGTGGCGTTCCAGACAATCTGCCAGACCACAGGGATGTCTCCGATGTGTACTACGCCGGTCAGCAGTGCCAGCGCAGCGCCGATAACGGCACTCCAGCCGATACTGAGTCCTTTTGGCTGCCAGATAACCAGTATCAGGGTCAGGACGAAAATCGCACCCGCCAGAAACATATCTTCTCCTTTTTGAATAAAATGGCCCATTGATCCGTGCTGCTTATAACATATTCGAAAATTCGGATATGTTTCGATAAAATTTTTACATGCAGACCGGCTTGCCGTTAGTTGTCGCATTATTGCGTTCAGCCTGCTGGCTGAGTTGCATAATGTCATCCCGCTGGCAAAGGTAAGCCTGTTCAATCACTGCTGCTGCCCAGGCTGGCATGTGCGGAGACAAACGGTAATAGATCCATTTTCCATCCCGCCGGTCGATAAGCAGTCCGCCTGCTCTGAGAAGAGCCAGATGTCGTGAGATTTTAGGCTGCGTTTGTTTCAGGATGTCTGAGAGTTCGCAGACGCAGAGCTCACCTTTTTCGCGCAGCAGAAGCACAAGGCTGAGCCGCGTGTCATCTGAAAGGTTTTTAAAAAGCTGCAGGGGGTTTACTGACAACATGGTCACTCCTGATGGTTACTGACTGAGTCTCCCAGAGAAGCTCTGTATGTTAATAATATATTCAATAAACCATATTTGTATATCCATTTCCTGATTACAAAGGCCTGCAGAATAACCGGCTGTCAGAGTGCCGCCGCCCCCCATTCTGCAAACGGCATTTTCGTCCTCTGCGTTGACCCTGTTAACAATTGGTGTAGAGTAAAAAACGCTTTTTGTCGTGCGTCAGCTGCACGGCTGGCATTCATGACCGGTACTGAACAGCTCTTCAGACGGTCTTTCTGGTTACTCGCGCTGCTCTGTCAGCCGTGAAGGAGTGATAAACACCGCCATGCGTCTTACGCCACCCTGAGTTTCATCCCCTCTCCGTCGCACTGAATAAACTTCGGCGCGCACTCAAAAACATCCCGTCTGCGGATGTGCTTTTTCGTCTGTAAATTTTTTGCCCTCACGGGCTAACCGCAATCAAAAACTGAGAAATGACTATGTTGCTGTCCTCGACACATAAGGACTGGCTGGGTAATGTCCGTGGTGACGTTCTTGCCGGTATTGTGGTCGCGCTCGCGCTTATACCTGAAGCGATCGCCTTTTCCATTATTGCCGGTGTGGATCCGCAGGTCGGACTCTACTCTGCATTCTGTATTCCCCTGGTTATGGCCTTCCTCGGTGGCCGTCCGGCGATGATTTCGTCGGCTACTGGCGCTATGGCCCTGCTGATGGTCACGCTTGTAAAAGATCACGGCCTGCAGTATCTGCTGGCCGCATCGGCGCTCACCGGCGTCCTGCAACTGGCGGCCGGTTACCTGAAGTTGGGTAGCCTGATGCGCTATGTTTCGCGCTCGGTAGTAACCGGCTTCGTTAACGCGCTGGCCATTCTGATTTTCATGGCGCAACTGCCGGAACTCACCGATGTGACCTGGCACGTATATGCCCTGACCGCAGCGGGCCTGGCCATTATCTATCTGTTCCCGTATATCAACAAAACCATCCCCTCACCGCTGGTCTGTATTATCGTGCTGACGGCCATTTCCATGTGGCTCCACCTGGACGTGCGCACCGTCGGCGACATGGGCAAACTGCCTGACAGCCTGCCGGTTTTTCTGATCCCCGATGTTCCACTGAACCTGGACACACTGATGATCATCCTGCCGTACTCTGCGGGCCTGGCCGTGGTGGGACTGCTGGAATCGATGATGACCGCCACCATTGTCGATGACATGACCGACACGCCCAGCGATAAAAACCGCGAGTGCAAGGCGCAGGGTGCGGCCAATATCTGTACCTCATTTATTGGTGGCATGGCGGGATGCGCGATGATCGGTCAGTCGGTGATTAACGTGAAGTCGGGCGGACGCGGGCGTCTTTCAACGCTCACTGCAGGCGTGGTGCTGCTGCTGATGGTGGTATTCCTGCGCGACTGGGTATCCCGGATACCGATGGCAGCTCTGGTGGCCGTGATGATCATGGTCTCCATCGGCACCTTCTCCTGGCGATCCATTACCCATCTGCGCAGCTATCCCCTTTCAACCAGCGTGGTAATGCTGGCAACGGTCGTGGTGGTGGTGGCGACAGATAACCTTGCTTTTGGCGTGCTGACCGGCGTGCTGATAGCCTCGCTGAACTTCGCCACCAAGGTGGCACGCTTTATGGTGGTGAACTCCAGGCTGAACAATGGGACCCGTACCTACATCGTCACCGGGCAGGTATTTTTTGCCTCAGCCGATCGCTTTATGAGCCACTTTGACTTTCGCGAGGCGGCTGAACACGTGGTGATTGACGTCACACACGCGCACTTCTGGGACATCACATCGATAAGCGCGCTCGACAAAGTGGTGATTAAGTTCCGCCGCGAAGGCACAGAAGTGGATATCCGCGGCATGAATGAGGCAACACGCACCCTCGTTGACCGCTTCGGTGTACACGATAAGCCCGAAGAAGTGGACAAGCTGATGGGCGGCCACTAACCGAGTGCCCTGGATGAAATTCTCGCGGAACCGGGCTGAACACGGCTAATGGTGCTGGGTCGCCGTGGTGTGCATAACCCGGTGGGCAGCCACCTTGAGAGCATCATTCGCCTGCAGAAACGGCCGGTGATGGTTGTGCCGGAGACGTTTACGCCGCCCGCACGAGTGATGTATGCATACGACGGCAGCAAGGAGAGTCGCAGGAACCTGACGCGCCTCACGGTCAGCCCTCTGCTGAACGGTCTTACCTGCCATATTGTAATGGTAAACGGCGAAATGTCCGCCCTGCAGGCCGCACAGGCGATTTTGCAGGAGGCGGCCACCACCACTGAGGCCCATTTACATAACGATGAATCCGTTACCCGGATATTCCTGATTATGGATGGATCACATACGGGGAGCGGGTCAGTTTACATAACAACCTTTAACCCATACATTTAGTGTGGCTAATCCAATTCCCAAATTGGTCGTAGTTAGAGGATGAGGCAGAATCGAAAATCGCCGCTCAGGCTCAGGAGCAGGGTGCGCAGTACAAAATTACGGAAGCGAACACCCATAACCGTGTTCACATGACCCCAGAACTGTATAAATAACGGATGGTCGCAAATGGATTTGCCAGAAGAGGCTGCCCAATGGGCAGTCTTTTTTATGCCTGTTCAGGCAAGGCGGGTGGCAGGCGAGCTACCGGTTCGCCACCATAAAATCAGCGCCAGCAGGGCTATCGCCCCGAGAACTGCAAACGCAGTGCTGTAAGAATAACGCGCGGCGATTGCTCCGGTCATGGCCGGACTCAGCGCAGCGCCTGCGCCCTGCATCAGCATAATGACGCTCTGCCCGGCATTAACATGGCCGGTCCCCCGCATCAGAGACACAATATAGCCCGGCACCGCCACGCCCAGAATCCCTGCCGCAATACCATCCAGAATCTGAACCGGAATGACAAAGAGCGGTTCGGCAAAGCCTGCTGCAATAACCGCGCGCAGCGGTAAAATCATCAGGGCGACCATGATGAACAGGCGATAGCCGTGCGTTTCCACCCGTTTCGAGACCCACAGCGCGACCGGGATCATCACCAGCTGGGAAATCACCACCGTTGCCGCAGCGTACAGACCGGGACTAACCGCCGCCTGTCCGCCTGCGGAGGCGACGCGCATGCTCAGCATTGGTAATAGCGCGGCATTGGCAAGGTGAAACAGCAGCAGCGTCACGCCCGCTATCATCAGCGCCGGTTTACGCATCAGCATCGATAAGCTCAGCGCTGGCTGACGCTCTTCATTCTGTTCAAAGCCTCGCGCCACCTCGTTATCAATCTCATCACCGCGAATCGCAAGTGTGGCGAAGGCAGCAAAAATCGCCATCACCGTCATCAGAATAAAGACAGCACCCATGCCCCAGTACCAGGCAGAAAAACCCGCCAGCAACGCTGCAATGGTGTTACCACCATGATTGAAGGCTTCATTGCGTCCCATCTGCTGGTTGAAGCCGCGCTGACCGGTCAGCCCCAGGGTGATCCCCGCCACGGTCGGACCGATAAACGCCGCAGCAATTCCCGCCACAATTTGCGAGACCATCGCCGTCCAGGTCTGATTGCTGTACCACAGCAGCAGCGTAGCAACGGTGATCACCAGACAACCCAGCAGCACAATCATTTTTTTATGGCGGGTCGCATCGGCAGCTATCCCAGCAGGCAGCGTGGCAAGTAGTCCGGCGATGCCGCCACAGGTCATCACCAGTCCGATTTCATCAGGACGCCAGTGCCGTTCCGTCAGAAATATGCCCAGAAAAGGTCCCAACCCGTCGCGGACATCAGCCAGAAAAAAGCTCATTAAACAGAGCGCATAGAGTGAACGCTGAGACATGTTATTTCCCTGGAAAGTAAGTGTTAAAGGCAGTAGCGCTTCGGTTAACAGGGAAATTATGTGTTACAAAGAAGAAAGTCACATTTCGTTATAGTAACAAAATGAAAAAGGCCACCCGTCACAATGGACGGATGGCCTGATACTTTTCACTTCGCGCAGAAGGAATTATTTATCCGTGCCGAAACCCTGTTTCAGCAGTGCGGGCAATACAGCCGGGAAGTAGATATTTTTATAGTAACCGCTGACGCTTTCGCTCCAGCTCTCACCGTCGTGACGACCGATGTTTTTCCAGTGCTGAACCATTTCATCGTTGTAAGCTGCAATCTGCTGCTCCAGCCCCTGCGTCTGATAGGTCTCATCATGGCGGAAAGTAGCCAGAGGCAGACGCGGTTTCTGATGAGCAGGCTCGTCCACGTGACCGATGACCACACCCGCAACCGGGAAGGTCAGCGGCGGCAGCTCCAGCAGTGAAATCATCGCCTGTGGATCGCGACGGATTCCGCCAATCGGCACAATGCCCAGACCTTCTGCACGCGCAGCGGCCATGACTGAGCCCAGGGCAATACCAATATCGGTAGAACCCGACACGATGCTCTCAATGCTCTGATGGGCAATCTGCTGCTGATCGACAGCGGCCATTCCCACCGCCGATTTATGCATGTCCAGCACGAAAGTGATGAAGACGGGTGCTTTGGCAATCCACGGCTGACCGCCCGCGATGGCGGCGATCTCTGCGCGACGTCCGGCATCACGCGTGATCACCACAGAAACCTGCTGTGAGTTTACTGATGTCGGTGCGTGGTATGCAGTACTGATAATACGATCCAGCACCGCTTCATCGACAGGTTGCTCAGTGAAACTGCGTTCACTTTTATGACTTGTAAAAATATTAATCAGTTCGCTCATGGTTCCTCCCATATAAAGCGCAACTATAACAGTACTGTGTCCACACGCTTGGTAATTAGAGGGTTTTGTAGTGAGATTTAGTAACTGTTTTTTATTATGTACACGTCTATGTACACTTTTAAAATCTATAGTGGGAGCTATCAAATTTATATTACAGGGCTTAACGGTTCGTATGCCGGCACGATTGTGGACCTGACTTTACCCAGCACTACAATTCCTTCCATCCCTTCTCAGTCGATTCTCTCACCATCCTGAGCGTTGACCTTTGGATTGTAAGTCGAGATGCATCGATGTCTCCAAGCTTCTTATTGAGTAAGGGGTCTACCAGCACAAACTCTTCAGTTGTATCAAGGTGGATCATGTTTACCGGATTAAGCATGAAGATACTATTTAGGTTGAGGTGTTGCTCGATATAGTAGGTGGCTGGAGATTGAAAACTCATTCAGATTCCCCCGTTAGGGTTGAATTGTGCGTAAGCTGTAGCCTCGCCTTCTTGAGTAGAGACATCCCGGAAGGTACACGTATGTGCCTTTATCCAGTGGTTGGCCTCACGCAGGCTGAAGTGCCAATTAACCTGCTTTAGGTGCCGGACAAAATCTTGTGTGGTGACTACATAGCGACCAGATGGCTCTCGCTTGATAGCACTGCAAAAAGCATCCTTAATCTAGTAATAACGTGGCATGATAAAACTCCCTTTGAAAGATCTGTATGTATAAACGGTGTTATCTGCCAGGGGTTTTGAGCAAGCCAGAGTGACTCATAAAATTGTAAAGCCTATGTCAGAATGGGAGTATTAATTTGATGGGTAACAGTGCGCGTGACTGATCTCAAATTCCGCAATACGTAGCCTGCCCGAGTGGATGTGATTCATTTATAACCTCGTCATCTTCGAGCGACAGGCGAGAACTTAGCGTTACAAGCGCTTGATTACACTGCTGTACAAGGAATTATCAAAAGTAGAAACTAGGCATTCAAGCAGAACATCCTGTGTGGTTAGAAGCGCATGGCATGCTTTGCAAGTATGAGACCTAAAATAGCGATTCTGTAAAGACGACAATCGTTAGTCTTAAACGCGGATTGCCGTCTCCTTAAAAGGTCACAATGTCAGTCATTGCGGCTGTAATGAAAAGAAATCAGGTCTTCGGAACCTTCTCATTCGAACCGTCAATGAGCATTCTGAAAGAGATCCCATCGGTTACCATAAAGATCCTCAAAAACAACAACAGTACCGTATTCCTCTTCCCTAGGTTCTTCACAGAAGGTAACCCCCTTCTCTTTCATAGCAGTAAAATCGCGCCAAAAGTCATCCGTCTGTAGGAAAAGAAATACTCGGCCTCCTGCTTGGTCGCCGATAAAGCCAGATTGTCGCTCATTTGAAGCCCGTGCAAGAAGCAAATTGCAGTCACTTCCAGGTGCGGGTGACACCACTACCCAACGTTTTCCCGGTTGTGGAGTGTCCTCTATAAGGGCAAATCCAAGCTTGTCAGTATAATATTCAATCGCCCTATCATAATCGTCGACAACTATAGCTACATAACCAAGACATCTTTTCTGTGTACGCATCGCTTACTCCTTTTGCAATCAAGCTTATTCTTATAACAGATATGCCTTATTACATCGCCTGTTTTCTTTAGTAACTTTTCACATCAGATAAAGTACTCAGCAAACAAAAACAGACTTAGGTCACAGTAAAAAATTTTCAATTTATAATCGATTATTTAATTAGCTATTGCTCAATTGACAAAAGTTTAAGCTGAGAAATTAACTTTTTTTGCGCAAAAATAACATTAGTGTGCTAACTAAAAATAGCCTTAGCCTAAGTTAAGCTTCCCTTATGCATTAAAAAAAGAACAAAAAGTGCTGAAGCTGTTACACATAAACATAATTTACGCATAAAAATAAGCGCCAATTGACCTTGACATAGAATTACATTAATTTAACTTATTTTTTATGAATGTAATCAATACCTTATCAAATTTAATTTACAAAACATAAACATTTGAAACCTTATGAAACATTCTGATTGTTGCATGTTATCCTTCTGAAGTTATATAAACAAAACGCACCCCAGATGTAATAGTAAAGACTTGCTGATCTAATTGGCCGTGCACTTATCTTCTTTGTGCCAAGCCAACCGCCAAATTCAATGCCGCTTTTATCGGTATTTTAAGGATTCATTATGCAAGCAACAAAATTATCGTTACCAGCAACACAGGAAATCAAGAGCCGCTTCTCACCACTGAATAATTATCGGCAAGACGAAGAGAGTTTTTTTCAACATTCATCGGAATTCCTCAAATTCATTAAAGATGAAGAACTACTCCCCGCTCTGCTCAAAGAGATTCTTTCTGATCCAGATTATTTGGCTGAAGTAGCTTCTAATTCTTATAAGCATGTAAATCACTTTTCCAAAGTAGTGCTAATTAACGACGCAAATCAAGATAACTGTAGGTTAACACTTCATATTTGGAAGCCTCCATTTACCGAGACTGAAATTTCCCAAGAACTTATACATGACCATCGGTTTAGTTTCTCTTCCTATGTATTATGTGGAAAGCAGACCCACGAAATATTTCGCGAAAATCCTGTAAAATCGGTTACAAAAGTCCGCTTTCAGAAATATAAGTATCTTCCTTCCGCTACGGGAAATATACACGACTGTTTTTTTGAAGAAGATGTATATCTAGATCAGATTCAAGAAAAAGTAGTCACACGCGGAAATATCTACACCATGAAAAATGAATCCATACACCGCATTGTATTCCCTGAAGGGGACGAGCCCATTATTTCATTTTTGGTAAGGGGGCCACGGAAAAGAAATTACACGCACACATATAACACATTTTATCCCCGCGAAGGAACAGAATCCAGTGTTCCGATGTATACACCGGATGAGTTGCACACTCTTCTTTCTTACACATTGGATAAAATCTAAGGAAAAATTATGAGTCTCGTTGTAGATACCGAAGGTTCGGTTCATGAAAAACATGGTGAATATAATATCTTTCGTCAGTTGGCAGTAAAAGTATTTGCGGACCATATTGATGATGAAAAATATTATAAATGGCTTGACGAAGTACCTATGGAACTTCAATCCCAGTTCCCTAGTGTCGAATTTAAAGAACGTGACTGGGTAAGAGCAAATCCCCCTCTAAATACTGCCGTATATTACGATACTCCCGGGTATGATGTTCTCCCTACTGGTGCACTGCTCAGGACTTCCTGCAGTAAGCTCACTCATGCTTTTTGTGCGTTCAAAATGCCAGAAGACGCGACTGGAAATCGTCTCGACCGCAGGCACGTATTCGAAGGAAACGAAAAGGCCACTATCCAGAGTGACCCTATCAGCAAAGATGCAGTCAGCATTGTAAAAAAGCTGATTACTCGTAGGGATGTTGACCAGCCTGGAACATTCTTGGCCTTAGCAACCGGGATTTCTGCCGATGATCTGAGTCCCGCAATGGTACTAAAGGGCCACCGTACTACGTTTTACGTTCTCATTGACGGTTACGACGTCCTACGCTGTTCCATTGACCGTTCATCTGTTTTTGATTTCCGTTCTGACGGTAATGCAGAATCCCCTGAAAACTGGAAAAGTTTCCGTGAAGTCGAGTTGTCACTTTATCCAAGAATTTCTGACGAAATCAAAAGCGATCCCCGTGTTGTTCAGGTCATCGAAGCCCTCAGAGATTCGCTGATAACGCGCTTTAATACGCACGTTATTTATGACATCAAATACCAGCGCGGCATGAAGTTGCTGGGAAAATACTAAAATAAAATGTGGGGTATTACGTGCTTGCAGCGATTTTTTTAACCGGAATTCTTGCGGTATTGAACGGGGCGAAATATCAGTCCCTTAGTAATTATCTTCATCTCACGTATGGGTACCCCACGCATGAAATTGCGTTTCTATTCTCGTTGTCAAATTTATGCGGCCTTACATTCGGATTCTTAATGCTCTCATTCCCAAGCATAAGAAATAAATTCTCAGGTTTACATATTGCAGTTCTGTTATTTCAGGCCATAGCTTACGGCCTGAGCCTATTCTTCCGTGACGTATATAGCATCATGCTACTGCAACGAATGTTGGAAGGTTTCGTTTTTGCTTTTATAATGAATTTTTATCCTGTGGCACTGACACGCAATTCACCTCATGATAAGACTGAACTCATCATGTGCATGTGGGGATTAGTTTACGCCTTGGGTTTTGCTTTTTCAAACAGCCTCGCCTCTCTCCCAATACCGCATGCTCTAGCTTATAACTTACCTTCCCTAATGCTAATTGCATGCCTGATAATGTTTAACCGACGAGTCATGTTATCAGTTAAAAGTGGCCATCTAGGCGCTTCGCCAATCATGAAACCATCACTGAGTGTACTTACAAAGATTGGCATGGTAGCGATTCCGTTCTTTCTTTTTACATTCATTTATAACAGTTTTTTGTTTACCTATTCATCAAATCATCCTACAGGTAGTCCGCTATCTTGGATGATGCTGGTCAACGGGGCGGGAATCCTTTTTACAAACGCACTAATTTCCTCTGGAAAAGTGAATGCAACCTTCTTTCTGCTATTTATTGTCGCTGCGCTCTGGTTTCAACTCTCTGTCTTTTCGAACTCATCGCTTCCCGCATCCACATCTATTGTTTTTATTCTGGGCATGATGGAAGGAGTCATCTTTGGATTTTTCGTCAGGCATTTTATGCGGGCCGATTTTGATCTAGTAAAAGCAGGCTATCTTGTGTCAGGTAGTCTTGGGGCAACACTTGGTCCGCTCTTTCCGCTTTACTTAGGTAAACTCACCCCCTCTCTTTCAGTACTGTTTCTAGCGGCTTGTATCAGCCTGCTTACATTGAACGAAATATCCCGGAGAGATTCACGGTTGCGTCCTGGAGGGGATCATGTCTAATACTGCCGTAATGTTTTATAAACCGGAATTTACTCAATCGGATCGTAAAAAATTTGCCCCATTAATCAAAGAATATCTTACTGTTTTCGGGCTCTCAATTAATGATGAATGCCTAGTGTTAGGTTCGAAGAGTAAAGCTGAACTTTTTGATCGTGTTTATTCCCAATTGCTTGCCAATGCACGACGCAGTTTTGAACACAGCTATATTGGTGCATACACATACCTAACGTCCAGACCTGAAATTACTGCTGAGCAGCTATTCAGTGAATGGATTTCTCCACAAAATCCAGCTTGCCGGCTTGGTGAGGACCAATACTATCTGCAGAGAGGGGAGCTTCGTGTAGTTAACCCATTCTGTCCATATCAAAGAAAAGCTTTCATAGAAAGCGATTCCTCTGTCCACCTTTTCCTGCTCAGTAAAAAAGGAAATCGGCCATGGTCAGATATCAAGCTTCATTTTCAAGGTAGTCCTGTGCAGTCTGGAAAAGACGGTTTAGGGATTCGGTCATACCTTAGTCAGTGCGACTGGTATACCCCTACGACCAATGGCCTCCATTTGTCAGCTTCTGCTGAAGATGCAGAAAGAGAAAGCCAGGAAGTAATGGAATTCTTCTTTAATAGGAATGCGCAAACCATATGAAAAAAGAACTTATCCTAATAAGGCATGGCCATTCTGAATGGCAAGCGGGTACTACACAAAACAGAGATAGTCATCTTACAGGCAAAGGAATATGTGAAGCCGGACAGCTTTATAATGCACTTCCCGCTTACACAGACGTAGCAAGTTTCCACTTAATAAGCAGTACACTTAACAGAGCGGTTGAAACGTGTCGACTGGCATTATCCCCCGAATTATTCACAAATGTACTGTTTGACAGAAATTTCCGTGAGGCATCTTTCCATGTGCGCGGAGGTCTTCATCTTCCAGAGGATTTTTATCCGGAAGCTAGCGGAAAGGTAAGCGACGAATATCTTGGATTCAAAGCAGGCATAAAATCTGCGTTAGCCGGAGTACTCGCCAGGCATGATCGGGTTATGATCTTCACCCACGGAGGTGTCATTAAAACCATTCTGCGGCTTCACTGCGGCTCAGACACCTTTTGTACTCAAGTAGATAACTGCTCCGTAACGCACTTTGTCAAAACAGACGACACCTGGTTACTTCAGAGGGTCAATCACCGATGCTGAGCCATGAGACGCTTTATTTGAGCACAGTGATAATACTCTGTGCATTGTGTCAATCGGTGGTTGGAGTTGGTCTTATCATGATAGGACTGCCCACGCTTATCTTGAGTGGCTATTCATTTGATCATGCTCTCTCTATTTGCCTGCCCGGTTCACTTATTATAAATATCTTTCAGGTATTCGCGGAACGAAAGAAATACAATCGACCAGATTTAATTTCTTATTTAAGCATAGGATTTATCTATATAGCATTTCTTTTTTATCTTAATATGATAATAGGGGTAAGTTTTAGCAAGCTGACCGCAGGTATAATACTATTGATTACAGGTGCTATAGGCTTCCTACCGGCAGTTAGAGAGCGTTTTCTTAATGCGCTTAACATGCGCCCATGGTTCACTAACGCAGCTATTGGCATAATTCATTCTATTTCAAGTCTTGGTGGCTCTCTTCTTTCACTGACGGGTACAGCGCGTTATGAGCGTAGCGACGAGGCCCGACGGTTCATAGCAGGAGGATATCTTTCACTAGGCATAATACAGCTTATGTTTTATTCAACGCATGGGGTCAGTATTACACCGGTAATGTATTCCCTCATTGCTGCGCCTGCTTATCTTTTTTCAAAAAAATTGGTTACACCATTTATTAACCACCGTAAGCTTAAAAATTTTATATTTATCTTAATTCTAATTTATGGTTCCCTTCTAATAAAGCAGTCAATGTGAGGTTTAAATGGAAAACATTCTTGCAAAATATATCAACTCTGAAGTCGGCGTTTCGTTCAAGTGTGGAAAAGTCGAAAAGGCAATTCTAAAATCTGCCAATGCGGGATTCATAGTAATTAAATCAGAAGAAACCGTACAGCATATTCCATTTCATTCGGTGATACGGTTCATTGAAGCAGGAGACGAGGCTTTCTTTCTTCTTCGTAAAAGGTCTTATCCTCTTACTATAGTCGTATCGCCCGTAATCAGCTTGAATACCTATTGACATCGAAGCCAGCTTCCGAGAGGAGAAAATGTTATGGTCAGCATAACCACTACAGAAAGTTTGCATTACTTGACGACTAATCCTTGGAACATTCCTTCTGTGAAGCATAACAGAGGTAACGAACCTTTATTAATCACTGTGTCCGGAAACTATAATCTTGGTAAGTCAGCATTTATGAACAGGCTGGGAGCAAGACTGTTTCAGCAAGATAGTTTTACGATTCTCATAGATGAAAGTAGCTTCCGCCATAGGCAGCATCCTTACGGCCTCAGAGAAGCAGATTCTAACTTTTTTTCATTTATAGTTTATATGATGGCCCAGCGGGATATTCTTATAAAGTCTTGGCTAAATTGCGGATTCAATGTAATTATTGAAAGATCTTTTACGGAAGATTTTATGCTCAGTTGTCTACTTAATGACGTATCACTATTGAGTGAAAGTCAAACAGGGCTTCATAACCAGTTACATGAATCTTATATGAGAAGTAACAGAAAACCTGACTGTATAATTTATTTTAATTATCCGGCAGAACGTTCGCGATTTAACCACGAGTCTGCGGTCAGAATGGGACAAGTACCAGCATTTTTCTGTGGGGATATCGACAGGGAAAAATGGTTCAGTGCATGCCACAGCCGTTATAAGGATTTCGCTAAATCATTGCAAAATGAGGATATTCCTGTACTAGAACATCGCTACGATTCTTATGAAGATTTGCTGGTTAGCGATTTTATGAGGCGTTTTTTCTAATCCCTTTATTGGCAAATGAGGAACGGTATGATTAGTCTCAAATTATGTCTCCAGCCTGAAGTTTGAATGGCATGGTATAGAGTCTATCCCTGCCTGTTATGTGCATGGGTAAGTTTTTATCGAAGCATTAATCTTCATCGAAATCAGTACCGATAAAAAGCGTGCCAACATAGGTTTACTGAAAATATTTAATTTTTTAAATAATGAAAACCATTTAAATGTTTTTTACTATTGAACTTTGCGGATAATTTAGGATGAGAAAATGAACACTGATCGCAGCATGGGCATAGAGGAAAAGACTGAGTATATCGAATCCAGTGCTACTCGTAATTATTTTAGTGAAGTCTATAGCTGCTATATCAATGGCAATTATCGAGCGGCTGTAGTATCTCTTTGGTCAGTTTTAGTTTGCGATGCAGTTTACAAAACGCAAAAACTTTTTGAACTTACAGGCGATATTTGGGCGCAAAAAAAATTAGCTGCCATTGAAAAGCTACAGCAGGAAAATAGCAAATCATCAGAATGGGAACTTGATCTTTTCGAAGGCTTCTATACTAATAAAAAATTTATTGGGATTGGTGAAATATCTAACATTAGAGACATACAGAAAAAAAGGCATTTATGTGCCCATCCAGTATTATCAGAAGACAATGCCTTATACACTCCGAATAGGGATTCTGTAAAAAGCATGATATTAAACGCCCTTGATGATTTTTTAATACGTAATAATTACTATGGAAAAGATGTTTTCCCTATATTGAGAGACACTTTAAAAGAAGACAGTGAATTTTACTCTGAATTAAGGAACATAAAACCACTAATAATTAAGTACTGCCAAAGACTAACTCGACCAGCGACTTATCAGATATTCAAGGATTTCTATAAATTTAGCTTCAGATTAAATGACGAAGACGCCGTAAAATATCGAAGGATGAATCGAACTGCATGCCTTCACCTTTACAAAGAAGTTAAAAAAACGCCTTCTCTCATCCTAAAAATGAAAGAAGAAAGAGATTTTTTTGAGAACGTATCTTTCAAAACAAATACTCTTACTTTTCTTTTCCACTTTCTTTCCTTAAATAGGGAAATCTATGAAAATTTTTCAGAAGAAATGCGTGACCGTTTAAGAGCATGTCGCGATAAGGAAGCTGAGGATGATGTTTTTTATGGCCTTAAAATTGCCAGCATGTTTTTATTCAAAACGCCTGATGATTACTTTGTTTTCTTAAAAAATGAATTAGACAATAACATAATTAAAAGATTTACACTTGCAGAACACCTCTTTATTTCTGAGGTTTTTCATGATGTGGATTGCCGTGAGATACTGCAAAATATATCGATTTCATATGCCGAAAATTCTTCGACCTATGATGATGCAGATAACCGTTTTGATCTTATTCTTAATGAAAGCTTGCTTAACTCGTTTACCTCTGAACAATTGAACAAGTTGATCAGCTGCTTTGATTCTAATAGTCAAATCAGTTCCAGACGCCGAAGTGGAATAGATAAAATAAAATTAGAAAATAGACTAAAAGAGATTTCAACTTGAGTTTAAATTTTAATAAATTTTGCCAAAAATGAAAATTAAAATTTAATGAAATATAGCTTTAAAGGTATAAAAATTAGATGCTAATCACGTCCCATTCTCATCAAGCTAGCTTAACCAGCCTGAGTCTTTTTATTAGTAAACAGCCAAAAGTATTTATTTAAACTCTTAATTTTCGCTTCTAATACAAATCAGACATCTGGTTAGCCTCTTAAGATATACTTTAAAGCTGTCCGCGTTGTTGGCTTTATATACTATTAAGAACTGCCACTGCAATGGTAGCGGCCAGTTCTTGACGTCGATGTGCAAGCGTTACTATGATGCTGCCTATAGTTTCCTGATTTACTGGTTCCCCAATAGTCGCCAGGTGCCAGGCAGCTTCACCGATAAACTTGCAACCTGCGTTGTAAGCATTTTCGTAAAGTCATCTTATATTTACTGCGCTGAGCGCAATCTTATTTTTTATTAAATGCTAATAGCTCGATCATAATATTTAAGAAACGCATTTCATTAAAAACAACACATATGTAAAAAACCCGGCATTCGCCGGGCTGGTGTTGGCAAGTCAAAAATAAACCCAATAATATTTAATTATTTCTAACATCACTAGTGTTATTACTATTATTACAACCCACGCTATCACACAACCAATAAACATTAACATCCATGTCGTCTTCCTTTTCATTTAATAAGACCTCCATTGGCTGTGATTAAAATATACCCTGCCTTAAAGTGATTCTAACTGATTATACCGATCAATTTTATGAGATTGATCGACAACACCGTTCAATAGCTGTAATTCATTGAAAATAAATGGCTATATCTAATCGCTTGTTAGCATGCGCTATATGGTTATTCATCTATCTCAATAACCGTGCTGTCGTACATTCTCTGAAGATAAGCCTGGAGTGCAGATTCAGCCGCCTCTGCATTAGCATTGCCGCCGTCAAAGGAATAGGCGTAACGAAATCTATAATTCAGTATCGTTCCATCAATCGTAAGTGAGAAGCAGCATACAACCTGCTGCGGCTCCGTTTCGATAATTTCCACAACATCAAGAAATGCAAACTCAACGTTGTAATATCCGCGAGCATCGGGCACAGCAACTCCATTAACAATAGATTCGTCAGGTATAAATTTAGCGGTAAAGGTCATTAAATAGGTTTCCATTTTTCTGAAGGATTGTTAACCGGATACCATAATCCGTCATTGGACGCATAGAGCATCTGCATTTTTGGCGTGCGTGTAGTATCGGTACAGAAACACATCCCATAAGTTGTTTTAGCCGGGTCTGGTAATTCAGCATACGTATAACGAGGGAATCGGATAGCATCATTAAACTCCTGATACTGTATGTAGCGCGGCTCGCCATTGATAAAAATCGGGATCCATTCGGTAGCATTTACTGACTTCAGATTGGATGATTGCAGCAATAAGTTTCCTGCATCTAAATCCATACCAAAACCATTACCGTCATAAGAGCCAGAATTCACCGCCCAACGTCTTGGAACAACCACGTTATTGACGATTTCATCAATATTGGATAACTGCGAGTTTGACGGAACGAAATAGAACGGCGCACCAGAATTCATGCGCGGAATGCTGTTTGTTTCTATGAATACACCTGTTGTGCGCGCATACTGCGCAACCCGAACATAAATGTGAATGGTCTGCCAGCTGTGAACGATCCTGATCTCTTTTATGGGCGTTCCGCCCTCGCCATGCCAGTGGGCCTCGACCGTGCCGGTGCTAGCGTCGTTAGGCTTCTTCATCTCAACGTATAAACGGGCCTCGCCTCCGCCAAAATTTGTGGCCCCTGGCCGCGTGACAGGCGTTGCTGTTGTATCCCAGCCTGCTGCACCCTGAAAGCGCACTATCGCAGTATCACCTAACCTGGGCAATGTTATGCGGCCAACATAAAACCAAGTCTCAGCATTATTAGAATTTTGTAGAACGGTATCGGAATAACTGAAAAGTGCCGCCAGGCCAGATTGCATTGATGAGCCAGTTACTCCAATAATGGTTCGCCCCTGATCCATTGCATTAGTAACCCACGAAGGGATACTTTTTCCATTATCCATGTCTGAGGTATAACCAGATAACGTATTATCGATTGTTGCACCCTGCGCATAGCGGCAGTTCACTTCAATGGTTTTTGCCCATTTTGTTTTTGCTGGGTAAGTAGAGTTTTCCACAATGACGGTATTTAAAAGCCAGCCACCCTGCGAAATATCGTAGGTGTATTCGTTATTAGAAAACCACACGTTATACATCAGGCTTTGGCCACACCGGATTAATTGCAGCACATCAACAGTGGTGTTACTTGAAAAATTACTGTTAGTAATTTCGATAGCAGTAGAATGATCCCACCCACCTTTAACAGTATTGGACCAACCCGCCCGCAAAAAACCACCCGATACACCAGAGCAATAGATCTGATCAAATTTAGTATCAATAGTGTCCTGAACATCAAAAACCAAACCGCCGTTACCGTTGCAGCGTACAGATTTAACGCGGATATACTGACCAGCGGGGCAGAAATTTTTATAAAACGGTGTGATTGTGCCAGCGCCGATGAAATGCAGACCACTAAGTTCCATTCGGCGCGCGTTGACCTGAAAAATGGGCGTTGTTGATTGAGCATCAACAAAATGAACGCGGGTTAGCGGAATAGCACCGTATTCAACATCGGGACCACGAAATCGGAAAAGTGATTGCTCAGCCGCACCTGACAGATCAAACGTCGAGCTAAGCGCGATATCTCCTGCCGGCAGACGCACACCAACAGGATTACCGCTATTTAAAGCCACCGTGCCGTAATACATGCGTATCACAGCAGGCATATCGTCCGTTACGCCATCCATTACCGCGCCATAATGCGTTACATTGAGCATCTCAGGGGTGCAATCGCGGCGCCAGCGCTTGCCCCCTTTAGTCACTATGATGTAACCGCCATCGTCTGCAGACGTTGTATCCCCTTCCCAGTAGACGAACGTTCCCCCGCCGTGGCCTGTACCAATGCCATACTCGCGAACAAAAACTCTCTGTCCATCATGCTCCGGCTCTGTAGCGCGCAGTGTTCCAATATCAGGACACTGGCCGATCATCTTCAAACCATCATTGCTGGTGATTTCCTGACGTAAGGCTGCGTCCCCTACAGCTACCAAATGCGCTGAGTCAGCTACCCAGGATGCCGCATTATTGCCCGTAGTCGTCCAAGGAATATTAGTTGCAGCGGTCAGTTTATAAAACTCGCCCTGATACCGGATGATCTGGTTGTACTCATCAATTGTGAGCGGTCCATCCTCATAGTCACCGACAACTGAATATCCAGAGTTCTGAATAAAAATGTTGAACCGGTCGGCCTGACTATCGAGCTGGACAACAAATCGGTGTTCCTGGTCTTCCATCTGGTTCTGGAAATCGGTTTCCATTCCCCACCAGGTTTTACGCAACACGCCAAATCGGTCGGCCCATTCCACCTGATCTAAATCATTAACAAAATGATCGAGGTTTTGTGCGTTGTCATACAAATCTTTAGCTGCGGAAGAGCCCAGCGGATTACGGGTGTTGTAGGTCGTCATTTTTGCCTCAAAAAAAACCCGCCGAAGCGGGTTTAATTAGGAAACGTCGCCAGGGTATTTAGCGTCGTCATACTGATATTTTTGGGGAGAATATTGCCTGGCAGACAGTTCGCAGGTGCCGTCCGATGCAGGAACGATTTCAGTTATAAGGGCGTCGTAGCCCATGCGTTCGGAGCTGCAAAAAATCAGCCTGGGTGGTTCGACAGCGGGATCATCCATTACCCATTCATCAAACATCAGAGATGGAGAATTTGTGATTGCCAGACTAAATTCATCCACCTGAGTCGGCACTAAAATACCTGTTGCAGATCCATCCTGCAGCCGTATCAAACAGCGTGGATTTTTAAAGCTCCAGTCTGGACTCTCGCTCAGCGAAAGGATCAATGAGTTGCCGTTTAGCCGAGCAGACAGGATCAGGCAGCTGAGCGTTTCATGCCCAGGAATATCATCAGTGAGTATTATGCGGTCCATATACTGATAACAGAGCGCATCCATCTCAGTTGACGTGCTATGCAATAGTTTTTGATATCTATAGCCCATCAATCGCCGCATTCCGATTCGATAGGCAGTGTGTCTGTTGATTACCCCATCCAACGTGAAACTCTCAATTTTGAGGGGAGTTGGATTGCCAGGATGGCGGCAATGCACAGTCTCCTCAGACCACGTGTCGCTATTGATGTATGTGACATTAACGCCGTCATAGTCATCCTGTGATGGCAGCGTAAATGTCGTTTTTAATTCCTCTGAGGTTTCCTGAGGAGTAACTGCCCCCGTCCACGGCTTAATGCCCTCTCGCCCCGCAGAGGCTAATCCATCGGACAATAAAAAATATCCCATTCCTGCGTAGGTGATTTTTTGAAGGATATCCAGCGCTGAAGCGCCTTCAGAGTCAGCACTAAAATCAAAGAACTCCTGCCGTGGTGTCCAGTAGGTTTTTTCGAGTTCATTTATCGCCTCCTCATCTGCAGCGATACCTAACCCATCCAGAACGTGATAGAGCGCACCCGATATTGTTCTGGCAACCCCTCGATCATATTGCCGCGTTGCAACCATGTTTATTCGCCGGTCTGATTGAGCTGCCAGTTTACCGCCGGTAACAACATCTACGGCCATTGTTGTGACACCAGCATAACGTGATGGCCTGCTGCCTAAACGAGAGCGTAACGCCTGCCAGAATGCGCTATCACGCGCGTTGTCTTTTCCTTGCTCGTTAGCTCGTCTGCATCGGACCTCAATCAAGCCCCGACTGGTTGCCATGATCCTCTCTGTATAGCCCAGGCCATTTATTGATTTATTACCATATCTAAAAACTTTTGTGGTCCAGCCCTGTCCAGAGCCGTATACGCGGTATTGCAACTCGAGAATGACCTGAAGATACTTTTTCTTGCCTTGATCATTGAAACCGCATATTCCAGAGGTGAATGCAAAATTCACCTCAAAACAATCAGTGGTTTCATTTTCGGGGCAGGCTAAAAACGGCCCTAACCATGATTCATTATCATTAATGCCGCTTGCCTGAAAATCTGAGGATGTGCGCGCATTGAACCCCGGCCATGTATCGTCTTTAACGCCATTAACGAGGCGTGCCAGGCCAACCGTAGCCCCATCAACCAATAACAACCTGTACTGGCTATTTAAATGGCTGATAGAGAGGCGTTGAGCACCTTCTGCTATACCTGAGAACGCTGTGCCTGCGGCGCTATCGTATGCGAGCGTTATTGATGCCTCGATATCCGCCTCTGCAGGCGTGTAGCTCGCCACGAATAATGAATGCGTAATGCTGTTATAAACCAGTGAAACTGGCATACCGATATAAGGCGCTATCTCAGCCAGGCTATTGCCGCTGAATACGCTATAAAGGCCGCTTTTAGAGACATTGTATGTATCAGGAACTGTAAATGTGATTGTTGATCCTACGACCCAACTATCAGGCAATTTGTGTTCATTTGAGGTCTTACCGCCTGTGGCCTCAGTTTCCAGATTATTGAAGGTGGCCGAGCCTCCCGCTACGGTTACCGAACCAGCCAGAATATCGTCTGTCTGTGGTGCGGTCGTCCCCATGTCCAGACCGCTGCCACTGGTGGTTCCTCCAACCTCGGTTGAGTTGTACCAGACCTCAGTACGCTCATCCCCACTAACATCCTCACCGGGAGCGTAAAGTTTATAATTAAAATCATCACCCAGTGATGCAACCGGTGTGGCACCCACCCTGATATCACCCTTTGTCAGAGCGAATTTTCCTACGCCTAAACACACAAACATTGAATTTATGTATTTCTCAGGGTCATTCTTATCAAATCTTCCAACAGGCGGAACCACATAATCAGGGTAAATTCGATATTTTCCGAAAACCTCTCGGATGGGATCGCCTAAAGAAGCAGAGTTGGCTTTGGCAGGATTTAGATCCAGAGCAGATCCCGAACCAATGCTCTGATTTGAGGCATCGAGTCCTTGCATAGCAAAGATGGCGTAAGCTGCTGAAGCAACGGCTACGGCCACCGCTATCCAGGCTAAAGCCACCGCACCGTGAGGTACAGGATATAACCTTACTTCATCATTAGAATGGATCGCCGTATCTGGCCACTGCACAGCTTTTATTAATACACCATTAACCTCAGCAGCAATCGGCTGTTGTTCGCCTGATTCATAGCCCTCAACATTTTCAGTAAGCCAATCATGTAAAGTAGTTTCTTTGTGCTGATGGGTCTCCAGCGGTTCACCAGGTAGCCTCGACGGGTATATTCTGATCGTCATCGCCAGAAACTCCACTTTCAGAAATCGCCTTTTGAATCGGCTTAACGGAATAAAAGTCACATTTGAACCGGGGTTACACTCGGCTACATACAACATTCCGTTTAGCTGCACGACTATAGCCACATGCGTTACCAGATGCCCCGAATAGCAGGCAACACCGGCCCCCTCTTGCGGCTCACATCTTTCCAACTGCAACATCGCTTTTCGGGCTTCTCGATCCAGTCCGTTGTCGTCCTTGGTTACACCTGCAAAATCAGGCCACGGCGACATACCTAAATCCCGCCGTATTTCATTAATAATCCCAAAACAATCCAGTTGAGGATAAACTCGGCCACCCTTTACCCATACAACTAAGCTATATTTATCGATTGAATTCACACAAAACCTTTATAAATAATTACTTCAGCCGTTAATTTAAGTTCTCAACTGTCAGAAGTAGATTTGAACAAAAAATTGCAAGGTGGAAGTAATGAAGGAATGAATCAGGGAGTGATTGAGAAACGTATTTTACTGCTGATTATGAAATATATCTTAGACCAGGATATTCCGGCAATGTGTAGCGGGCACGCGGCCATGCTGTGTCTAAAACATTCATATAACCGGCAGTAAATTGGACCTCAATTGCGGTCCAATAACCAGATTTTATCGCAAGAGTAAACGGTCGCTCTGCCGGAGCTGAACGATCTGATGATCTGAAACACCGGTACGTCAGCGATGCATTTTTACCACCCTCGATTGCTTCACGAACAGCCTTCGATATCACGCCATCAATGTTGCATATGGCAAAATTTAGATCCTGTGTACCATCAGCATTGCGAGCAGGTAGCGCGATTTCAATACCACAGGCAGTAAAAGACTGTTGAACTCCATTCTCAAGCGTTGCTGTAAAATCTGTCCATCCCCTCGACAACCAGTGGGTGATGCTATCAACATTTATTTCCAGCGTTTCAAGAATTACATCCTCTCCGCCAGAGGCATATAGTCTGTTAAGAATCGTCATTTTTGGGCCACTCTCTATTCAGAGCCAGATCAATAATATCGGCATTGACAATATAATCCGGGAAATCCCCCCAGGAACTATCAATGGTGGGCCTGTCCCAAAGTTCCAGCGTTGCCGTGAATTTCCAGTAACGAGGAGGAATCAGGGTCGGCCCCTGATAAATGTCTGTAAAACGGCATTTATATGTGTCCACTCCTGAGGGGGTTTGAAGTTTCATATAAAACCAGTTCACCCCATCTTTCAGTATGTATCGATACCACAACTCGAAATACTGAGCGGCCCCCTGATTGGTAAAGGTCCATGTAATCGAGGCGTTTGTGGGCGTTGAAAGATATCGACGGCGCTGACGTGCCCTGCCTGAGGTCATCGTGGTTCGCGCGAGGGGGCTAATAGGGGCGAAGCCATAGCCCTCCTGCTGAGGCATAGGCAGATAATCATGAGGATAAAAAATATCCGCCATTAGCCGATCCTCCGTTTTGTATTCCAGCCATTACCCAATGCCTTCGAGACCTTACCCTGGCCGTTTGCCAGATGTTTGGCGACCATCTCATAACCCTGTTTAGCCCCCTCAATTTGTGCCTGTCTGACGAGCTCAATCGTAGTATCAGAAGGGTTACCGTTAATGGAAATGGGCGAGCCAGTAAAATTAAAATTCTGTTTAGTGGACACCGTATCTCCAGACACGTTGGTAGCACCGGTACCATATCCCTCGCGTGACAGAGTGGCGTCCAGTCCGTTTTTGCGGATGTTCTCCAGGTTTGAAACGCCGATGCTCCTGGTGGCCGCTGCATCAAAAACGTACTCTTTGCCATGAACAACCCCGGCAATATCGTTAACCCCACCACTACCGGTAAAACCGCCGTTTTTGAAGCCGACACCCGCAACCGATGAGAGATCAGAAACAATACCGGCAGTCGCTGCAGCAACAGATGCCATTGCAACCAGGTTATAGGGGAATGGGTTTGCAGCGGCCATCGCGATACCCTGCTGAATGGAAACGAGAGACTGAGCGATGGCGAATGCTTTACTCGCTGCAAACGCCGCTTTGTAGATCCCCGACTGTTCACCAAATCCCGTTGCCAGAATTGAGAGGCTGCTATCCATCATGCTCTGTGTGGCAGTGTTAATCAGCGTGGTTTTCTGCGTCTCCAGCGCCTGATTAGCCTCTGCCGCTTTTTGCCTGATAGCCGTCATCCTGGCTTCACCTTCTGAAGTGATCAGCGCGGCCTGAGCGTAAGCAGCCTCCTGCTGCTGCAACCAGAGCTGGAGTTGCTGTTGTGCCTGCATCACCTGATTAAGCTGGATTTGCATGCCTCCATAAGAGCCTGCCAACTGGCCGCCCTGCGGTGCCAGTGTACCGGTGACCTGCGTTACAGTTTTTGGCAGTGTTACAGGGGTGTTTTTATAAATATCGGCCTTGGTTTTGTCATACTCGCCGGGTTTGAGTTGTCCGGTATTTTTTGCTTTTTCAAGCAGCTCCAGCCGGGTAGTTAGCAGGTCGTTAGTTTTCTGAACCTGATCACGAACGGCCAACTGCATTTTGTGAAAATCATTCAGCGTCGTAACCTGGGCCTGTAAAGCCTCCTGAGTTTTATACGCCTGAATGATTTCGCCTGATTGCGCCAGCAGCGATTTCTGATCGGTGGTGAGTCTGGTTTTCCCTTTTAACTCCGCTATCTGCTGCTCGAATTTGATGCGCTTCTGAGTTGCAGAAGTGAGTTTGTCTGCGGAAACGAGCTGCGCATTCAGAGAGGCAGTTTGCTGATGAATAGAATCAAGCAACTGTGCACCCGCATCCTCTCTGAACGTTTTGGCTTTTGGAGTTTTGGGGGTTTTGGGAGTTTTTGCCGGTTTTGGATCTTTATACATTTCATTGATGCGTGAGACGTTGTTAGCGTATTGCTGCGCGCTAATAGCTCCTGCATCCAGAAATTTTTTCTGCTCTTTTATCGCTTTGTTACGGCGCTCGGCATTGCTGAGAAATAACTGGTTGGCTCTGTCCGCCTCAATCTGCGTTTTAACCAGTTTTTGCTCTGCCAGATCGTGTTTAGTAATCGCGCCGGTTAAAACATCCTGTGTTGTGATTTGTGCCTGCAGCTCATCACGTTGTTTGATCATCGCAGGGAGGTTGTAACCGTTGGCGTTGGCCGTAAATCTGTTCCAGATCCCGCCCTCTGCCTGCCGCTGCTGGGCGTCGGCTATGCTTTTGTTGAGTGTGGCGAGTGCATCAGCTGGTGACTGAGTTCTGCCAATATCCAGCATTTTATCCCAGGCATTATCGGCAGCGTTTGCCAGGGAATTCCATGCGCGCTCAAGCGTTCCGAGGTTGTTGTGGATATCCTGAGCGCGTTGCTGCATGGCGCTGGCATACGCCTCAGTTGCAACGCGTGCGGCCTCCTGCTGGTTTCCCTCTTCCTGCAACGCCTTAACCTGGTTATATGTCGCCAGCGTAAGGAAATGATATTTATCGTTAAGGCTGACCAGCGCGCTGAGCGGTTTACCTGACAGCTCATTAAAATTCCCCACCAGTTCATCGGTAGAGATACCCGTTTCATGCGTGATTTCAACTATCGCCGCCGCCACGCGCTCCAGTTCGTCGCCCGCGACTTTGCCAGTGCTGACCAGTTCGTTTATAACGGCCGACGCTGCGCCGGTAGTTGAGTTTGCTGTCGAGGCTACACGCGAGGACATAGCCACCAGCTGACTGGCAGTTTTTCCGACGAGATTATTGGTTAACGTCAGAGACTGATTAAAACGATCCTGCTCCAGCTGGCCTTTGTAATATGCCAGCCCCAACACACCAACAGCAGCAGCGGCCAGATTAACCGGATTGACCAATCCTGCAACGTAACTCCCCACACCCCTTATGGCGGGACCAACACCGCCAAACATGTCTTTGAGCTGACCACCCTGCTGCATCAGAACCATGAACGGAGACTGACCCGTTGAGAGGCCGACTACAATATCCGTCATCTGTGCCGGTATCATGCGCATGGCCCACGCGGTTTGTTTGGCGGTCATTCCCGTTCTTGCCAGTTGAGTTTGTGATTTCTCCAACTCAGCGCGCATTTCACTCAGGGTGCCTGACAATTTCGAGTAAGAGTCCGTTGACAGCAAACCCGTAGATTTTGCCTTATCCAGTTGCTTCTGCTGCTGCTCCAGACGTCGAAAACTCTCGCTGATAGGATCGAGCTGAGCAACGAGACGTTGGAGTGCAGCGCGCTGCTCTTCGTGGGCTTTGACGGCTTCACGCTCTGCCTTAGCCTCGCCGGTCACTTCCCGACGCGCCTCCGCCAGTTTTTTGCTGTAATTGTCGTACTGCTCCGCGTTGATTTTGCCGGACGATAACGCGTCAGAGAGTGTGCGTTGCTGGGCTTCGAGATTTTTCAGCGCCGCCGCCAGCGGATCCAGCTTATCGAGTGTTGCCTGAAGTGCAGCAACCTGCGCTTTATGCGCTTTCTCAGCATCGCGTTCCGCCTGGGCCTCGCCAGTTAATTCACGGCGCGCCTCAGACAGTTTTGCGGAGTAAGCATCAAATTCCTCAAGGTTCAGCCTGCCGCCAGTTGCAGCTTCAGCCAAGGCGCGCTGCTGCTGATCGAGGCTTTTCAGTGAAGCCGCCAGAGGATCGATTTTCGCCAGCATCGCGTCGAATGCTCGCGCCTGCGCCTGCTGTTGCGCTGCCGCTGCTCTGCCTGCTTTTTCAGCCTCGCGCTGAGCCTGTGCAACACCACTTAATTCCTCTGTGGTTTCGTTTAATTTTTTGGTTAGAAAATCGAATTCTTCTTTGTCGATTAAACCTTTGTCGAAATATTTTTTTAATTCTGAAAATCTGCGGCCGACCGTGTTGATCGCTGCACCGACCGGATCGATAGCAGTTTTTAATTTCTCTAATGCGACTTTTTCTTCTTCAGATGATTTCGTTACTTTATTGGCACTCGCAGCCGCCTTCTGGCCCCATTCAGTTAATCCCTGAAGCGCTGTAGTGAGGTTCACTGCGTTTTTCTCAGCGCCCGTACTGTCAATAACAACCGCAAGCCTGGACTCAGTTTCAGACATTTTTTTACTCCAGATAAAAAAAGCCCGCAAAAGCAGGCATTTTTTTATTTATTTTTTTTATTCCTCCTAATCCTCTCTTGTTGCTCAGCCCAGCTTGTGCGGAATGCATCATCAAGGGCGTATATCCCCGCCTCAAACTCGTCACGATCAATCATCAGCCGATGTGAGGAAAGAAACGCATCTATCTCAGCACAGCTGATTGGCAGAGGAATGGCGTTGGAACCGGCATATCGGCGCTGGCGTGATATGACGGAGTATGCAGAGAGGATTTCAGAGCAGACACTGTCGAAATCTGGCTCAGGTATGGGAGGGAGTTTTAGCTGTTCTCGGCGCCAGCGCGCTTTCTCCGATTTCTCGCCGCCGAACTCCTGGAGCCATTTCTGCGCTTCGAGGACTTTCCCACGGTTTCCTCGACCTGTTTCTGTTTGCCCTCGGCAATCTGAGCGGCAACAGACAGGATAATCCAGTAAAGAGCGGGCTTTTCCTGCAGCAGCAAAATCCCCTTTTCAGGGGTGTAGTCAATCGCCTGAGCCTTACCATCGACCATCTCGCCAACACCCTGCCAGTCGAGTAATAAAAATCGGGCACAGTTCTCGATCAGGAGATCATCACTGGAATCAATATCCCCCACTTCGGACAGAACGAATTCACTGGTGCCAACATTATAGGTGGCGTCCAGTTTTTCCATGTGTCGACGAATTAACGCGTTACGGGATCGATACTCAGGGTTTTGAATACTGCCGACCTTGAGCCGTAATCCCTTCTGCAGCCCTTCTTTCTCACCAATCCAGCGCTCGCCATTCAAATCAATTTTTTCTGAAATCAGTAACATCACAAATTTTTCCTATAAATGCTCAGTCAGCCTGTTAAGCAGGCTGGCTGGCGTCATCGGCGCTTGCTGCCGCTTTCCGGGTAATCGTCGGTGAGACATCGGCTGCGGTGATATCCAGTTGCACCTGAATAATTTCCGTATTGCCACCATCCGGCCAGTCGCCGGCCACCTGAACTTTCGGAAAATCGAAGGTGTAAGAGCCTTCATCGTTTGCGATAGCAAAACTGAATGGCACGGTGGCCCCGGTAAGACTTTTGCTCCACACCTCCCATGCGGCCTTTGACCATGACAGAGTGACAGAGCCTGACGGCGTGAATGTGGTCTGGATATTTGCACCAGCGAACGCTGAGCCAGTACCGATACAGCGCTGAGTCTGCAGGTTGTTATCAAACGAGATATCGAATGAATCAATACAGAATCCGCTGCCGCCATCAACGCCATTCAGACTGATGTTAGAGACGCTTTTAAACGAGTAGCGCAGCTCGCCAGCATTGTCTTTCGGTTCAGTGAAATAACTATTGTCACTGGCATTGGAATCCCAATCGAGGCCAGCAACAGTAATCGTTGCCGTAATATCGCCATCGTTGGGGATTTCCATTTTGAAGGTGCCGACCTGACAACCACGCGCAATAGACGCTACGCCAATATCTGATGCATACGTGGCCATACTGAATGCGATACGATCATTGCCCATCGTCAGTACGTCATTTTTCCACTCAGAGCCGAAGCAGGAAGCCAGAAATTCATCATGCTGGCCCCAGCGGAATTTAGTTCCGACATCACCCCCAACATCGACAGTCCCCATGCTTTTGCCCTGGGCCATGCGTGATCCGCCGATCTCGTCGTTATCGTCACTGCTCTGGTCGGGTGCAATGCCCCAGGAAGTGCGTTTGAGCAGATTCCATGTTCCGGCAGCAGGCGTAACACCTGCGACAGCTTCTCGAATAAAGGCCGAGACGACCTTAGCGCCGCTTGACATGCGGACACCTCCATTGTGATTAGGTTAAATAGCCCGATACGGGATTTGCAGATTCAGCTGATACCAGCCATCGTTTTCACCTGCTGGCACTGTTGAAACGGAGAAATAGCTCAGGCGTCCATCATCCTGAAACTCGAATAGCTCCCGGATTTTGTCAGCGGTCTGAGTGATAAGGAGCGAGCGAGAACCCGCAGGAACGAACAACTGAATGATGATCACACCTGTGCGATGGACCACCGCCCCCGCACCGATTTCATTAGCGCCTGACAGCCCTGATATGTCATTCAGTCGCGCCCATATAGCCCTCCCTGACGGATCAAACACTGGTCCATTCGGATATGTCACCGCATCAGCAGGAATAGCCGTCTGGGCCGTCATCCGTCTGGTGATGGCCTCTCTGATTTCTGTGAACGTCATTTGTAGGCCTGGACAATATCGTTAAACGACACGGCATAGACGCCAGTTGGTGCCTGTTTGGAATGCCCGTTTTCGAGCGCGACGGAGTACGGAAGATTTGTCTGGATATAAATTTTTGAGAAGTTCGGGGCAGTTGAAATAGTTGCTACACCAGCATCGATAGTTTTAGAACCTCCCGGATCAGGCTCTTCAGGAACCCAATTGCTGGGCTGGTCTATGCTTACAAAATGCGAGGCCCGAAAAGTACCGGCGCGATAATCGGGTGGCCGGTAAATCTCTCCCTGCCCGCGTTTCAGCTTTCGTGGTCTCTTAGGGCCAAAAGGCCCGGAGTTAGCACTGTAAACCGCCTCTGCGAGTAAAACCTTGTGACCTTTTTTAATCCTCCTGTTGCCATTTTTATCTGCAGCGCCGTGCTCATTGCTCTCTCTGAGAGCGTGATTTATATCGCTTACAAGGTCACGCTGGCGAGCCTGTACGCTGTTAATGGCCCATAGTTCGGGGTTGCCTACAGGTGACATCATCACGATGCTGTTGAGCAGTTGGATGGCGATCACACGCTGTTTTTTTCCAACATCCTCCTCAACGAGTCCCGCAAACGCAGCGGGATCGAAATCCCACGATTTTCCCACTCATGCCCTCCGTAGTTGCAATGAATACGCCGCCCGCGCCGGGTCCGTGTCGGCACTGATGATTTTGTATTGCTGAGAATTGCCAGTTAGCAGGTCTGGCGCAGTGATTAGATGATCCACCCCCGGTTTACCGCTCACCTCATTTGTCAGCGCAGTCAGTTTCAGGTCACCGCGCAGGATATTGACGCCATCAATGCTGTCCAGCCGGTATCTGGAGAGCACGCCACGACCTGAATAACTGATTTTTTCACCGATAACCTGCTCCGTTACCGGGTCAACGTTTGTTTCTGAAAAACTCGCACCGGAGAACTCGCAAACCGCGTCTTTCAAATCATCATCAAATGCTGCAGCAATCTCTGCCTGTAACTCGTCACGAATACCCACCCTTACCCCCTGTTAACACGTATTTGCGATGAACTGGCCCCATACGGTCGCAGTAGCGCCAGCGCGAGTTGAAGGTCTGAATCGAGTAATGCGGTGCTGTTGGTTGATAGCGCTGAATAGGCTTTTGAAACCTTGGCCCCGTCTACTTCTACAGAGCGACTGGTAAGCACGCCGGAATCAGTTTTTTGCTGAAATAGTCCACCATTGGCAGCGGCCTGAGCAGCATAGGCACCCGCCAGCACGACGTTATCGGGAACACCGTCGCCTTTAATGTGCAGATTCAGGCCGTTCATCCACGCGTTAGCAGCCAGGATAGACCGCGATTTTTTGTTATCTTCTGTCCATCCAGAACCCAGTAATATGTCCACTTGAGTGATGGTGATGAACGTGCGCATATTCAGCCCTCGTCAGCCATCAGCCAGCCATGCTCGATCCATTTTCTGACGTTATCTGAGTGAACTCTGGCCTCGGTAGGACCGCCAGGGAATTCAGGGTAATGGCGCACCATCGAAACGGTTGCAGCAATTTCAGCCGGGGTAAACGTCGATTCTCCATCTGCACCCGTACCATCCCCTTCGCCGGTTTTAGGCTTCACCAGTGAAGCCGCCAGCAACGACTGATTTCGTTCAGCGTCAAATTTCTGGCGTTCATCTGCAAGCTGCTGACGTTCCAGATCCAGTTTCTGCTGAGCCTGCGCCAGTTGCTCCTGCTGCAAAATCACCTGCTGTTGTTGCTGCTCCAGCTCCTGCCGCAACTGGTCTAACTCGGTACGCTGCTGTTCAAGCTGCTGTTGCTTCGCCTGCTGCTTTTGCAGCTCTTCCGCCTGTCTCGCCGCCCGCTGTTCTTTTGTTAAATTCGCCATATGTCCTCCAGAAATAAAAATGGGGCCGAAGCCCCTCTATTAACCGAGAATGATCGCTGAATGCGCAGGTTTAACTGACGCAACACCCCACGCCAGACCGACCTCGTAACGCACCTGGCGATACTGGCGATAAAGCGCAACCTGGAACGTGATGCCCGATACAGGATCAGTAACGTTCATCACGTCATCTGCTGAATCCCCATCTTTTGGCATTGCTGGAGTACGGGAGGCGAGTACAAATGCATTGCGATCAAAAGCCATATTTGGCACGAACCCGCTCTGCACCGTGATTTCAGTATTATCGGCCAGATCCTGACGCAGACCCGGCGCGCTAAGCGTGATAGTTGTTGCTGTAGCTGCCAGAACCACGTAGCGGTGGCTGTCGCCAGCGAAAGTAAGGACACAACCCCGCGCGATTTCCCCGGTGCCGCTATCGACAGGAATAATCACGTCACCTTCTTTTTTGGTGCCGTTCACCAGGTAACCTTTCGCTGTAGTGGCGGGCACCTTTTTAATACCGGCTGAGTTATGAAGGTTGAAGCCCTCAATACGTCCGATGATGCCCTCGCGCAGGAGTTCGTCCGTTCCTGCTTCGTTAACTTTGAACAATACAGACTGTTTGCCACGCACATTCGCGATGGCTGACGAACCCAGCACCATTTGAAGGTTTGTTGTTGGTGAACCGTTGTCCTCCAGCACCTGACGAGCCTGAGCAAAATCAGTCAGATCCTCTTTGATGCCGAAAGGTGTAGTGCCGATGGTGCCGATTGCGCGGGATGAGCCGTAATAAAGCGATGCAAGATCAGCATCCACTTCGTTTGCAATGGCGCGAAATGCCTGGGTGAACTGGTCAGCCAGAATAGTGTTGTAGGTGCCTGCTGGGCCAAGTGCCAGCTGTTCCTCACCATTCCATTTAACTGGGGCCATTTTGGATTTAGTAATGACGACATCAACGCTACCGATAGCCTGATTGCCATCGTTTGGCGCAGTTGGGCCTGGCTCAATGTCTACAGTTGTGGCCGCAGGTGCAACCGGCGCTGATACCGTCTGACCTTTTGCAGCTGCGTCAGCTTTTGGATTTCGTGCAACGGCAGGAATAAATCCAACCTGTTCGCGTGAAACGATATCAAGAGCGGTATAGATAGTTGGGATTAACCCGGTGAGGGTGTTAGACATAAATGAAAACTTCCTATGAAAAAAAATAAATGAGGGTTATCTGAGCTATCCAGCTCTGGCACTTGCCCCCATCCGGGGGCGCAGCAAAATTAATCGACGATGGTGATTTTATCGGCCAGCGCCGCCTGTCGTGCGGAGGGGTCCAGCGAATCGAATGCGGCGCGTTTCATGGTTTTCTGGCCTGCAGAATGCTGGGTCTGCTGTGAGCCACCACCGCTATTACCGCTGGCCTTGAGGATGTGATCTTTCTGCGGATACTGCTCTACCAGGTGTTCCAGTGCTTCGTCGAAGCTAGCAAGTTCGCCGGGTTTTGAGCGTGAGTAAATCTTATTTCCGCTTGGGTCATAAGCAACGACCTTCCCGTCTTCGAGTTTGAAAGACTGACCGAATCGGGCCTGCACAAAATCAGACGGAATTGCCAGTTTGTCGGTGATGAATTTGGATGCGGCAAAGCTGCCCCCAATTTTTGCTTCGTATAGTTGGCCCTCAAGCGCTTTGCTTTGGGCTGTAGCCTCATCGAGCTGGGTCTGAAACGTCTTCGTGATCTCCGCTCTGACCTGATCCACTGCACCCGCATCGATCAGCTTTTTCTGGTCGATTTTCGTCATTAGCTCCAGCGCTTCAATCGCTTTTGCCGGGTCGCTGATTTTGGCGAATGCAGCCAGCTTGGTTTCTGCTGCCTCTTTTCCCTCACGATGAGTTTTTGCTTCTCCGTTCAGCGATGAGATTTTATTGACCGCCTGCGCAGCATCGAAGCCGATTTCTTTGCCATCGTCATGCACGTAAACCGGCAGGCCGTTTGCGTCTACTTCTGCATAGCTTTTGCCGTTTACTTCAACTGTTTTGAGTTTCATGTTTTTACCTGGTTAGCTGGTCATCCGACCGTTGCGCCACGCATCATCCGAATTGCGGCATTAAAAAAGCCGCCCTTAGGCAGCTCATGAGAAAAATAAAAAATAAAAAATAAATAAATTCGATAATTAATTTTCCGCGAATTTTTCGAGAATAAATCTCATCCCTCTTTGTTTTATGCGCCCGGAAGGGGTACGGGCAAAAAGCGACTACGCCTCGATCAATATCCGCCCATATACAATTTTTTATTTTATTGCCATTAACAAAAACATTTCGCTGGCCCCGCCCGTCACCAACATAGTGAAAATTGCTTTCAGCTCCGTTTCGCTTCATTGAATTATGCATATCAGATCCCTGCCCTTATAAACGCCTGTTCATCCCGTTCCCGTAACTGCGCCAGCGTCAGCCATTCCCCCCTGTCGGTGTAGAACTGGTCCGGTGACATTCCGCCATCTCTCATCAGTCTGGCGCGCTGCTGCCCGACTATCTGCTTTTGACGCTCATACGGCTGGCGAGCGAACCAACCACTGTAATCAGTATCAGCCGGAACCTGACCATCCATGCTGGCGCGTGTTGCGCCTGAAATCTCCCGAATATCCAGCCCCAGCTCTACAGCAGATTTGAGGATCAAAGTTTCCGTCGATCGACAACAGAAATGGATTTTTCCCGGTCCCTGCAGATAAGGGGTTTTGTGGCCGATAGGTTTGTTTGCGAGCGTAAAGCGCAGGCGATCCCGGATGCGACACATTGGCGTGGTGTGATTATCCAGGGTAGAGAGCCATTGCTTGCCGCTCAGCAGGTCGTCGTTAACGCTGGCGAACTCCTCTCTGGCAGTGGCTGCAACGTGGCCGACCGCAGTTTTAGCGATGCTGGCTGCGTTGCTGCGGCTCATCTGCAGCGCGCCATCCTGATAACCCCGGCTCGCGTGTCCGCGTATTTTTTTTGCCAGTTGCGTTGTCGTGTCGCCGAGTAAAAAACCCTGCCTGATGGTGTTGGATATGCGAGCCATCCTGTCTGCCTCCAGACCGGAGGCCCATTCCCTGAGTAGCTTCCCCTGGAATGGTTTCGACATAGCCGCGGCATAAACCATTTCAGGCGTTACTGATTGCAGTGGATAGCGGGTTTTGACCTCATCAGGCAGCAGGGCATCAAACAGGCTCAACTGAAATCCTGCCTCATGCTCTGCAAAATCACGGAGTTCTGTCGTCATGCCGTTGAGATAGGCAGCGGTGGCCTGCCTGTTAATCTCACGCACGCCCACCAGCATCGTTTCAAGGCGCTGAACTGTGAAACTCACCGGGTCCAGTGTTTCAAGCGCTACAATAAGCCGTGCAGATAATTCAGCGTCACTTTCATTGAGCACCTTCACCATCCGACTTGCTACGCCGGTGCTGTACCGGCTAATCCATAGTGCGTGAGCTATCGACTCATCGCGCAGAGTTTCGTTAATGGTCGCCACCTTAACCCCCGCTCAGAACCACGGGCAGATTCTGTAACTCATCCAGCACGTTCTCAGGCGTAGCGTCAGGGTCGATGATTTTAAGACGCTGATAGGCTCGTACCGCATCAATCGGACGTATATCGCCACCCTGCCGCAGACTCTGAATAGCCAGCGCTGAAGGGGCGTTAAATGACTGGTCTGCAACGTCCAGCTCGGTACGCACATTGACATTACCGCCATCACGCTCGCCAATGTACTCGGCCATGATCTGCAGTATGTTATCCAGCGCGTCCTCCAGGGAATTCGCCATCGTGAACAGGGGCGAGTTTTCCTGCATTGTTTCCTGCTCTGTCTGGTCTACGGATTTGGTTGAGGTATTTTCAGCACGCAGCAATTTTGCACCCGCCATGCGCATCTGATCCTCCAGGGTGTCGAGAGAGGTTTGCCCCGCACCGATGGCGGTGCCGGTATGCTCAACGTACTCAACGCCCTGCTGCTCCCGATCTGTGAAATTCGTTGCACTGGATGCCCCGATTTTTAAAGTTTCACCCTCAGCAAGCCCGAACGTCACCAAAAGCGGTACACGAGCAACGTGCAGGATGTTGTCCTGCTCGCTCTGACTCTGCCAGTGTTTGATATTCAGGTGGGCTAGTTCAAGCAGCGGCGGTTTACCGCGCATAAATCCAGTGCTTTTGGTGTAGAAAGTGACAAGCGGAATATCCTGTCTGCTGGTCTCCCACGCCTCATGTAGCAGCCAGACGTTTTTATCCTCTACCCCAACACCTTTGCGCCAGATTTCTACTTTACCAGGCAGGATGTAGCGGATTTGCTCTATCTTTTTCTGACCAAAATTCTCGCCATCAATAACCACTACCTCGCGGATACGTAACTCAGTCAGCACCACCCGACCGTTTAACGGCTTCGACTTCCAGCCGATAACCTGTTTAGGATTAAGCATCGTCACGTAGGGACGTGCGCCTGAAGCAATTTCATCTGCTCGTGTGCGCACCACAGTTTTATCAATACGAGGATGATCAACCAGCGCGTGAACGAGGCCATATTGTAAGCCCAGGCTAAAAAACTCCTGTGCCCATACATCCAGGCGATTCCCGACCAAATCAATATTTTTTGAATACTCCACTATTCGCTCAGGTGTGTTTTCACTCAGTTGAACAACGTCAGCAAAAACCCGCCCGCAGTTTTGCTTGATCGTTTCCTCGTAGGCGGGGAGTAATGTTGAAATAGCCAGGCGCCGCTGGTAGTCCTCTTTATCCTCATTAATCCAGCGCGGCATATAAATCTCACCAAGCTGCCGGATATAAAATGTGCCGCCCATCAGCGCGTCATTAAGATCCCACGCGTCCAGCATGTCGTTATAGTCGAGATTCGGGGTAGAAATATCAGGCATAAATTACATCCGCAATTTTGTGACTTTTCCGGTCGGTTTAACTATTGGGAATTGTTTAATGATGAAATAGCCACCAGCATCGTTCGGGTGGTCATTGTCATCTGATTTATCAGGCTCGCCGTTGTCGCCCCATACTTGCTGTTCCAGCGCCTCAGCGTAAACTGGGCAGCGTTTAACGTTGACCTTGTAGCGCCGCACGCCATTCCCGTTGCAGAACATGGCATTCATTGAGTTAACGCGATCTTTTACGGGCGGATTGGCAGCATTAACGACAACGGTAAACCCAGCCTGTTTTAACTGGGCTATGTCCGTTGCACTGGCATTGACTGATTTTCGGGAATCACCGGAGGCGTCGGGATAGATGTAAATTTCGCGCGTTTTGCGATAATTATTGCCGTCATACAGCCAGAAACGCTCTTTGATCATGCGAATCATGTCCGGCGTATCCATTCCCTTTGTTATCTCAGTAACCGCACACGGCAGGCCCAGGCGGAGAACGTGAACGATCCCCGTCATTTTCCCCACGTTGAAATCCATCCCGATATAGATCGGCTCCCCTGGCTGCTCTTCCTCCTCGCAGTTATTCAGAACGCGATCAAACTGGTGATAAATGGTGCCGCTAACGAGGTTGGTAAATTGCCCTTTGAGGTAGGCTTTGATCAGCTCAGGTGGATAGCTGGCCATCAGGGATGGGATATAGTCATCCGGGAGATTTTTCTCATTATCAAACGTGGACGCCTGTATGAGACCATACATGCCAGCCAGTGAGGGCTTTTCCCTCATAGCCTTAACAAATTGCTGGTAAACGAACTTGAACCCCTCTGGGGTCGTTGTCACGTCTATGCCGTTGAGCAGTCCTGGAACTTTATAACGCATACGGGCGATTATTTTTCGCCAGGCCATTTGCGCCTTTTTTGTCGGCAGAACGTCCAGCTCATCGATCAACGCTTTACCGATTTTAAAACCGACTATCGTCTGCGGTTTTTCCATCGACCGGCAGAGCGTGGTTCCCCGGTACTGCCGTCCAGCATAAAAATGGACCTCTTTGTTGCCCTCGTTGATTTTGGTCTTCAATCCCCAATCGAACGCTACTTCTTCAATCGTGGGATAAAAAATGTCGCGTATCTGCGGATAGGTCGGGGCAAAATACCCCTGATTGATTTTCGGATGTTCCCAGGCGCCCTTGCACAGCCCGCCGCAGCCGACCCACGTTTTACCGGAACCGAATCCGGCGACATACGCTTTGAATTTATGTGGCATTGCGAGGAATCGCGCCTGAGGAATATTAAGTTGCGGTGAAATCCCCGTCATCGTCATCCCTCACGCGTGCATCCACGACGTTAATGTTTATCGCTACCGGCAACGGCTCCTCATCCTCCTCATTTTTTGCGGCAAGTTGTTTTCTCAGAGCCTCAATTTCGGCCTGGAGTTTTTCATTCGCCAAACGTGTCTGTTCTGCCCTGAGTAAGCGCAGCTCACGCTCCTGCTCACTGACAGCCAGTTGATGAAATGCCGCCAGATTTTTCAGTGCTGCGTCCTGATCGCGCATCATTATCTCAATGCCGAATTTGGATTTTTTCACCCCGGCTATCAGGCGGCGTGATGGGCCAGTTATATCGCGGGTATCAGCAAGATAAACATCTGCCACCCCTTCACCGGCACAACGTGGACAATCGGGATTGGGATCATCGTTCTCAATAAATCCCAGGCCGCCGTATTCAGGCTGCGGCTTACCATCGGCAATGGCTTTTTCTGCGGCGCGGTCATATTCATCAATATCGCGCCACTGATAGAGAAATCGCTCACCCCAGCAATGCCTGCAACAGCATCGGCGCATCTGTGAAATCTCACCGGGATCGGCAATAGCGATTTCATGCCAGTGCCGCAATACCTCCTGCCCGCTCAACACTGCATCTTTGTGCAGCTGCTCCAGGCCGCGATTGATAGCCCGCGTTATGTTGGGCTTTCGATGGAGCATTCTGGCGGCGCGATCCCCTCCGGTGTAACCCGCTTTTTTATAGGCCGCATATTTGTCACGGGTCTTTAAAAACTCGGTCACGAATGTTTGTTCCTGCGCATTTAAATCTGCGCAAAATGAGGAAGTACTCGGATCCTGCGCACTTTTCTTCTGCGCAGCCCTTGGAGGCTCGGCCTTCTGGCTGGTTGAGGCATTTGAGGATTTTTGCGCAGATTTCTTTTGCGCAGTTTTTTGCGCAGTTCCCTCAAAGCTTTTTTGCGCAGTTTTTCTTACCGGCTTTTTTATGTAGCGGCGAGCGCTGCTATAGTTTAATCCCTCCTGCTCACACCACGCTTTGGGTGATATACCCGTACTGGCATGAGCAGCAGCAAACTGAGACTGCAGCGCCCTCCAGTCGGGTTTGCTCACTATCAGTCCTTACTGGTAATTATGACCGTCGGCTAACGTTACCGCTGCCAGCAGTCGCCCACCTTCATATTTCTTTATGGCGTAAGTGCCAGTTGCAGCTGTGACGATCCCGCCGCTGCCCGCCCGTAAATCTCCCCGGTCGCTGTATAGGAGTTATTTTTTTCACCACCGGCAAATATCGGGTGGCCCAGCAGGGATTCAGGCGGAACACCATCTGATTCACAGATATCCCCGTAACCGGCAATAGCTGTGATCAGCATAGAATCGGCACCACTCGCAATGAGCGTCCAGGACGTTCCCACCGTTTTATTTTCAGTAGCCATTTTTCTCTCTCAATCAGGATGCATCGACTGCGGTTATCACCAGCGTAGAAACCATATCGCGCAGCGTTACCGTCAGCGCGCAGGTTCCGGCAGTGAGGATGCTAACAGCCGCCTGACCACCAGCGGAGGTGCTGATATGTTTTACTACGCCGGGATCGGATATCGTCCAGGCGGCACCCTCCGCGCGCCCGATTTGAGCGCCGGTTTCACCGCTGACAATAAACGCCCCCAGATACTGCCAGCCTTTAGGGGCGGTCGCGTTCAGCATGGTGTAATGCGTTGCGTCTACCTGAGTGACGTACCATGGCGACGTGGGAGTTTTGTCACCGTCGTTCTGGATGAATATCGTGTCGGCTGGCTGTTTAGCCTGACCGCCAATCACGATAGCGCCGGGTACTGATATCCCCGGCATATTGGTCCCACCAATGACAATGGCATCGGGTATTATGATCAATGGTTGCTCCAATAAAAAAACGCCCGAGAGCGGTTCTGCTTTTTACTTAAATTTTGCTGCTGCCTGATTTGTATCGGCTAGACCTTCAATTGACCTTTTAACACCCATAGGTAGATCTTCTACTCTGGATAATTGAGTGTTTGCTGGAGATGCTTCTAAAGCTGCTTTTGCCAATTTAGTGCGGAACTTAATGTAATGATTCATTTTTTTAAAGTGGAATTTGACCACCAAGTGTTCTTAAATAATTATTAATCACGAAAGATTATAGTTGAAAATTGAGCTTTCCCATTATAAACATACCAGTTAATAGAAGAGTTTAATTAATTCAGCCGTCATCCATTCAGATTTAAATTATAGTTTAATAGATGCAACTTATGTTCGCGGAGTTAAATAAATAAAAATTAATTTTAAGTTAAAAGCAACATCAGTAATGGTAAAAAATGCTTAGAGTTTGTGTTTTCTAATTGAAGATTAGGTGATAGGCGCATCACTAGTACTATCATCTATAGCAAACGATAAAAATTATAAAAGCGCTCTAGTATGAGCGCTTTAGTGAAGTCAAATGAATTTAAAAAGAATCTATGATTCTAAATGCGTTCGTTGCATTTTTCATGGCACCGTCAGCGTTGCTTTTATTAATGTCTTCTTTAAGTGCGTAATCACTCAGTGTCCGCTGTGCTTTCATCGCTAACAGTACATGGCTTAAAGCAACCATTTTTCTTTTTTCAAAAATTTCTGCAGGGACGCGCCATGCGTCACCCTGCAAATAATTTATTAGACCTGAGTGACTATCTTTCGGCCCATTAGCTAACTTTGCAATGGCATGATGGTAAGCACCATAATAAGCTCTACCGATTGCATTACGAAATCCGATTTCATCATTGCGTAAAATGCAACCATCGGCAAAACTTATAAAGTCCTGACTAGTAACGGCCATTATTTTTTATCCATATAAGTTAGTGAAGCTTCATCCATCTGCGAAGACGGACCTACCTCAAACCAAGCACTGACATGAACTCCTAATAACTCATCATGATCGGCTAATTCAAAAGCTAAGTCATAATTCATTTGTGATACTTTATCTAAATCGGCATTAGGAATGGTAATGACGTATGCATTTACTGATTCCTCAGTAATGTTATGGAAATGATGAAGCGCTGATGACGCCTTATGCTTTCGCATTACCTGAGCCATTGAAGTCGCCAAAATATCGAATTGCGCTTTGCCGATTTTTGAAACTTCCATAAATTTTTTATAGTTCGATTCAAGATATGCTAACTGGTTTTGCATAATCTTATCCTCGCCATCTGGGCTTACTTTAATGTAGTTCTTTGCATACTCCAAAGCATCTTCAAGCTTACCGCAATGAAGATGCATATAGAATGCAAAGGCATACATCTCTCTAGAGACATACATATCGGCAAGTTTAGAAGAAACCTTAAGATATTCTTCTACATTGCCTTCTGTTCCGATGTAAATGATGTAATTACTTGCATTAACTCCATCATCATCGTTATAGAGTGACTCTTCAAAGTGTACGATAGCCTTTTCTTTCTTACCACCTGCTGCATACGCTAAAGCCAGTAAATAGGACTCTTCCCTACGATCGTGCAGCTTCTTAATATCGCGAATCCAGCTGTGCATCTCCCATTCTTCGAGCTTTTGCCCAGAAGTTAGGATATCTACAAGCTTGTCACCATACTCTTTGGATTTTGGAAGCGCTGCGAACATGTAATCACCTAATCTGTAAAATCGACGCCAAATCATTATTATTTCTTAACTATGGCATAAGAGATTTTAGCGTATTCACTTACATAGTTCTAGATCATCGAAAATGCATAAAACCAGATTTAGAAAAATAAAATCTTGACTCCTGAGGGTGACCTTACTTTTCAATATTTAAAATAGAATACCACCAATTATTGTTAACAAGCCTGTTAGTAACTCAATAGTTATCCACAAAAAACCTTCTCTAAGGGTTTTGCAAAAAGTGCTATAAAGCTATGGCTCCATAAAAAAGCCATGGAAGATGGGTTTTTCTTGACTAAATTGCCACGAAAATAAAAGTTGTTAAATTTGAAAACATTCCTATACATAGGATCTGCAACACTTCAATTTTTGATTAATTATTAAGTCCATTTAATTAAAAACCTATCATTTTCAAGAGTTAATACAACTGCGCGATCGGTTTTACAGTGTTTACAATATCATAGCATTCTGCGTTTAACGGCCTGCTATCACCGTATGTCACCGAAACGGGTGGCATCAGTATATCTAACTTGTTAGTAAGCGATGCTGTGAGTTCTGATGGGGCTATTTCACTTATCAGTACTCTCCACTTGCGGCTTTTATTGTTTTCCGCAACCGGTCAACAATACGACCCTCGATACGAGCGCCAGCGTACTGTCATTATTCCAGTACAGATGTGCAGACACGGTATGGGATTAGCAACCAGCGCGAACGGCAATGCGTTACCTTCAGCATCACACAGTACACCAGCGATTTTAATCAATTCTAGGCTGACCATAACGTCCGCACCCAACGTAGCTAATTTACAGATCAGCGATGTTTTCTAATAAATTGTTGTGCAGTTAGCAGCCCAGCCAAGCGCCAGGATGGCAACTATAAGGACTCCAGCGAGCCAGCAATTTCTCATCGGTTCTGCACCTATCACGGGCCAGCCAGATCGAGAGCGCTAACGAAAACATCGAATCCGTAAGGTTGGGAGCCGTTTTCGTGTTGGATGATGGCCTGCAGTAACTGAAACAGTTTACGGCTGTCGGTCAGATCAATCGGCTGATTCGCTCCAGTACTTGTAGCCTGCGCCACACTATTGATGTATGCCTGCGTATTGTTCTCGTTAGGTGGCGCCCAGCGCTTGATCATGCCGGTGACCGTGCGCAGCCCGTATTTATTTTGATAATTGCGCAGGATGACGATCATCGCCCGGATACCGTATTCTGGCGAAATGAACTGGCAGAACGATTTATCAGTGCGCTGGGATTTTGGCACCAGCCCCTGCCACTCATCGCCCCATCGAATGTTCCCAGGATTGTTGTTGCGGATGCCGCGTGGTTTTTTATTACCTGTCATTTTTTACTATTTCCCTCCGTTGGATAAGAAGCAATGCGCGCAACGTTTCCACGCGCCGCAAACACCACGATGCATATTAGTGCGTTCGCCACTACCACTGGCCAGCCGCTGGCGTGGTAATGACCGAATAACCAGAGCAGTCCAAAGTTGCCGTAAAACAGTATCAGGCCAGCAGCAATCCACGAGATACTCGGTTTATGCGTTCTACCCGTTTTACTGAACAGCATCAGACGCAAGGCAATAGCAGCACAAATGACGACATCAATTACCGTCAGTAGATCGTGGCTGATCATGATTGTTCCCCCATCCATTTTTTGACGAAAGGCAGTTTTGAAATGCCGCCATTTTTCAGCCAGAAATAGCCTTGCACCGCAGCAGCGGAAATGATTACTGCTGCCAATGCGTCCAGAGGTTTTTCACGGTAATTCAGATAGTCCTCAATTTTGTCTGCGATAAAACCGGCCCCAAAAATCCCTGCTGCATATCCAAACAGGAAATAGCCGAATATCTGTCGCCTCGTCAGATCACTGGCTGTGACGATAAAACACATTGATCCGGCAAACGCACCAAAAGCGATTGAGTAATCTGCAGATGTGATAAAACCCACTAGTGCAGACGTGACAATGCCCCAGTTGGCTACGGTTGCCGTAGCACTGGTGCTCAATGGCTCTGCCATTATTTCTTCCTCTGTTTTTTAGAGCGCCCTAAGATACAAAAAAGGCCCACCGAAGTGAGCCTCTAACCTTTCTTGATTAAAGTCTTAAAGCGAAGATTGATGGAATCTAACTGAAAGGAAATATAACCCTAACAAGGTCGTTGTTATTATATTTATAAGAATGAAAGAGTAAACCCCAACAAAAAAAGTCTTTATAATCCAGAAAATTTCAATTGAACTAATTTCAACCACCCATGCAGAAATTACTTTGCCGAGCAAGATTGATACAAGCCCTACGCTAAATAAAACAAAGCTCATTAACGCCAAGTAACCGAACAAAAAACAAACAAACCTTCTTCTTGTCAGGTCCACTTTTAGCTTAGTCCCTCGGTACTTTTCAACGATAGTAGGAGGGTCTCCTGCCATTACTTCGTCTATTGTCGAGTTACTAAAAGTCGAAACTGCTGCTAATGCAGCAATATAGAAACCTATCAAAACTTGCAACAAACCGTTAACTTGAACTATCAAACCACTACCACCCACTAATGGAATGTGCTCATGACAAAAATAGTACACTGCCATTGCCATAGTCGCACCAAGCGCCGGCACCCAAAGGTCGTACCATTTTTTTTCATCATGTTTGATACGAAGGTAGTTCAATGGTGAGAAGAGCTTCATGCCGAACCTCGTTTACAATAATCCTTTCATCTTTTGTTCAAGCTCTTGATGTATCGAACTCTCACATTGATTGATACCAGAGCCGAGAATCAACTTTTCGCTTTTAGTGAAAAGCTTTGTGGCTGCATCTTCAGTTCTATCCAAATCTAAACTAGCCTGTCGACCATCCTTCGAGTAGCTAATCGACACTTTACTATAGCCGGACTGCTGGCCTTTCTTTCTTAATATTTCGAGTAATCTTGCCTTATCTGCTCTTGGTGGTTGTTTAATAATTTTGTATCTAACAGAGCGTTCTGATAGCTCAGTATAAGCTGTTTTATCCATACCTCCTTTCTTGCGTGTGCTTACTAGTTTCACATTATGTAGCTTTGCACCGTTCAAAGTATCCAGCAACGTTTGAGAACCATGGGAAAAAATCTCAAGTTTGGGCTTAAGCTGGCACATCGCTTTTGTTGCTGGATTTTTGAACTCTTGACCTGTGAAAGCCTCACGCAGCATCGCATTTAAAAAAGGTTGTAAAATAGATTTACTTATACCTGGCACTGATTCAACTAAAGCTTTGAAATGGTCAGCAGTATGCTGGACTAATGAAGTAGATATTACTATGTGACTTGAAACAGCTATTCCCTCACCAGCAAGTTTGGGTTCAACTCGAAGATGCCCAGTTGTAAGCTCTCCAAAAACAGGATCTGACCCGTTTTTATCGCATAACTGAACAAGTAGTGTTGCTTCTGAGTCTCCATCCTCATAAACCATTTCAGAAATTCGCACAGCTCGGGAACTTTGATTGTAAAGCCTCACTGCATCTCCAGAATCAACCAAATTTTTTAGTCTTGCAAATATGTCACCTACCGCGATGTCTGGCGCAGCTGCATGAGTCGGTTGAAACGCAAAATCGAAGAAAGAGATCCATCTTTCAAAAGTTGATAACATTTAACAGCCCTATTCGCTGGTTGATCCTGAACATAACTTAACGAATTGGGGAGAAAAATAAAGATACAATTAGAAAAATTTTGACATTGACTTGCATGCCTCGTGAGATCCCAAAGGCTCAACCATGTAAGCACTTGAATTAGAATACTTACAGCTATTAGGCAGCGACTAACTCAAGCCGCTTACCCAGCGCATTCAGCGCTTTTTGAATTGTATCTATTTTGGTCGAATGGTGAAGACTAAAGATGCGCGTCACCTCCTGCTTTTTAGCCCCCATGCGTGAAGCCAGCTCAACCTGAGTTAAGCCGGAGGCAAGGAAAGCATTCAGTAATAATACCTTCGCCGACATACTCGCCGGAACCTCTATAAAATCGCCAGAAACCGGACTTGGTGTCGGAAACTGGCTGGTTATCTTCAAAGTATAAATCAAATGAATTAACCAGCGCATCAAACCCCATATGTAACGCTTCCTCACGCGTATCGCCCTGAGTCAGCGCCTCAGGTATATCCGGGAACGAAACCACATATCCGCCGTCGCACGGTTCGAGATTAATCGAGTATCGCATATCATTTTAGTAAAGCTTCGCGAGAATCAGCCTCTGAGGGCTGGTTAATTAATTCAGGCCTAACTACTACATTATGGCCTTTCGCAGTGATTCTTTTAACTCAGCGACGGGATGCCTCAGCAATACGCTTCGCTTCCAGTTGTATCTCAGCTTCAGATGGTAAGTACCGCTTAAAACTTCGACCCCCTGAGATTCAAGCCACCGCCTGAACTCGCCCTGCTTCACTACTCCTCCTGTCTGTTTAACATGGGGCCATAGTAATCATTTTCGCTTACTGAGTCAGCATTTTTGATTACTCTAGCCGGAGGTTTTGGTGGGCTTGGGATATGGCAAAATCGTAAATTTGCTGTTCAGTCTTTTTTTAGCTCTTTTATTAAGAAACTTGATATATCGAAATTGACGAAATGTATGCGCTGTCACCCGGTGGGAATTTTCCTTCAGATACTGACCGCGCGTGCCAGCTTTGCGCCCTTTGGCTGTCATGGCTATTTTATGGAACCACTCACCATCCAGCTCATAGAACGTGCTGTTATGATATCCCACATAGACAAAGTTGCTGGCTTGATAAACAACACCACACTTACCACATCGCTCATCTGCAAATGTCTGGACCCACTGAACGCTGGGATATAGCAATCGAATGGTTTTTAGCGCATAGCTGATGCAGCGCGACTCAGTATTTCGGGGCATCGAATCGTGAATCCATAGGCGATTCAGCTCCATATATTCCCGGTTGCCAGTTCTACTAACAACACTGGCACCGGAGGCCGGGTTCATTGCATATCCCCATTGCATGACACCAACCAGGTCGCGCCCACTGAAAACACCTAAATGCAGATACGAATTATTAACGATACGTTTGCTGTAGTGATAATTAATAATAACGACGCGGGCCAACCACGCTGGGATTGTGGCCACATACAAATCGGTACAGCCATATCCGATCGTTTCTCCGCCATAAATAATTGGTGCTGGAGTACCTGCAGCCCTGGAAACGTTTGGCTTACGATTATTTTTGGTATTCATTGATAGTAATTGAATTGGAGCATCCGCCGGATTTGAACCGACGTCATCTGTGTGAAATAATGAGATATTAATCGGATATTAAAATCCCAAAACTAAAAAAGCCCGCCGAAGCGAGCCTAACAAAAGGTGGGTATAATCAAATGACTTGTTTCACTCTATCCCATTCAGCTTTTAGGCATTTCTGAGCAACTTGTGTAAGTTCTTCAACACAACTATCATATCTAACTTTAACCTCACTCCCGAACTCGTAAAAGTTTACCAAATTCCCGTCATCCATCAGAGAGTTAATTCTATCGAGATAATTAATTATTGCTTTTGAATCATTCTCTGCGGGGTTGAGCATTAACTTAATTTCAGTTGCAAGACCAACCATTTGATATTTCTCTTTAAAGAAATCGTTGAGAAAATCTCTCCCTAGAGTCTCAGTTACTGATCTTATAGGAATATCTTTTACATGAAGATACCATGTAACTTTATGCTGGATTGCACTAGCAGAAAGGGATACAAATTCGGAAATATTTTTTCTAAGGTAATTTATCCACTGCTGCCTGTTATTTGATAAAACTTGAGCGTTTAGATTTTTCGCCGCAATATTAAGTTGCGCATCTCTATCTTTATCAAAAGTACTCTGCTGATCCGCTCTGTCCTTCTCAAGTGCGGCAAGATTTTTTTTAATAGTATACCAAGCTATGAAGGCAGGAATCGCACCGGCTACAATTGAACCAAAAAGTGTATCCCAACCAAAGCCTGTATCTACATGTACGGTAGGAATTTGACTCACGCGCAAAAGAGTTTGATTAATGGAGTCTAAGTTGAAAGCAAACGGTACGCCTTGCCATGTCATAATGATTTCCTTGTCAAAAGAAAACAACATACATGATCTTGTAGGCAATAAAAAAGCCCCGTTGTTATAAAAATAGGGGCTTTTTAACATTTATTTAAATGATGGGTTTAGCATATGAACAACATGCAAAAACCGCATCATTGACAATATATTCGGCTAATTTCGTCACGCCGTCAATGTGGCTTGCCATGCAGGGGCATATGCTCGCGAGGATGGCCAGTATCTGTGACCTTCTTCAGCAGCGCTTCTGCCTGCGCCTCCTCTCGGTGGCACTGAGTAATCAGCATTTCATAGAACGGTTTAAATTTACGACGCCAGGTGGGCTCGCTAATTGCCATCACAGTCAGACCAGCTGCCCGACGCACTGCCTCACCTGGTAAACGCGCATAACCACGGCCGGTGCATTTTGAACATGTTTTTGTAACAGGTACGCCCTGAACCTTGCTCTGATACTCATTCAGCACCGTGCCTCGCCCACGACAGCGGCAGGCATTGCTGATGGTCCCTTTCCCCCCACATGATGAACAGATTACCCGCTCAACATCTCTGACGGTGCGTGTGTGCTCATAGTCCGCAGGTCGTACGCCTTTCACACCCATTTTCACTGATGCCTTAACAAAATCCCGTTCACGGTATGGCATATGCGATTTGGTGGTAAACACTTCTGCCTTGATAAATCCGGTACCGCTACAACAACTGCATGGGCGGGTACTGGCTGCGCTGCGCGTATAGTCCTCATAGGCGAACATTGAGAACAATTTCACCAGGTCACGCCTGACAGGCTCATCCAGGGCGGCGAGCGCCCGGTAATTTAGCGCCTGGGTCATCCCGTAATCAGTGAGCATGGCCATGGCGCGTTCGCTGGATGTAATGCCGTATTTTGAGAGAAACAGCTCAAACCCGAAACGCGCCTGGGCCTCAGTCAGCCCGAACGACGCCATCACATCAGATATGGCTAGCCGATCGCCGGTTGAGCCGGGGGCATCACTAAGCATGGGTGATTTCGGCGAAAAATATTTAATGGCGTTTTCGAGGTTCACTTTGGATTCTCCTGACTGTTGTTCAGCCGAGAGGATGGCGCAACCACCGTTCTAAATCCTGGCTAAATGACGGTTGCAGGTGTGAGAGCAATCAGAGTGCCGCAACGATGTCAGTAAAATCATTTTGAGCCAGTGCCGGCTAACGCGATGAACGAGATCCGCCCCTCCGGTACCGAGCACGCTGATATTCAACGTAGGGCAAATCCTCCAGCGTTTTATGGGTAACGAGTTCCCACAGGCGGATTAACCGTTCCCCATCGCTGTAGCGCGGCTCTGAGCCTGTTTTCCAGTAGAATATTGATGACCTGGAGGCCACCAGCTGCCGTGCGATTTTATTGTGTGTGAATCCTGCGCGCTCCAGGTCAGTAATTAGGCGAAACCAATCAATCTGCATCAAGGCCCCCCAAACGCGTACGCACGCGAGGAAAGCGGGTCTGGCTGGCAAAATCGAAGCCAGTCACGGAAAACAAAACAAAAAAAAGTGCCAAATTTTTTCCCCTAAAAAATGGCACAGAGACAATCAGGCTGTTCAGGCCGGAAATGATTATAATCTGCGGCCTGTTGAATCTACAATAAACAGACCTGCAAGGCGGCACGCCTCATTAAATTTTTTAAAGCTTGTAACGAATTCGTCAGATTGCAGCACTCGACCAGATTTAAATGTACCGTCCTCTTTTCTCGTAATTAGAATGGGCCTAGTGTTTTCGTTAATATCAAAAATAGCAGCGTCAGGAATAAACATTTCAATACGTACCCTATTTATTTGATGATGAGTAACAGGATCCAGTGTGAATTATTAATTATTCGAGAATAAACATAACTCTACAGGGTTATAACCGGGAATGGGTTGATGTGTTACCCTGTGTTGGCGGGGCGTAATTTAGACCTGTTTATTATTCCGGCCAATTGTTAAATTGTGGTGTATTGATTTGGATTAAACATTAGAGCGGTTTCGATATTTTGTTTATTTTGCCTGATTTGCCGTAAATCATTATGTAACGCAAATATATATTTTGTCCGGACTGAGTTCTAATATTGCACTGAATTTAATTCCCCCCCATCGTTCAAAAAATAAAACCCGCCAATATTTAAATATTTATTTAATTATTCCCGGCTGCTGGTGGGCGGTTGAACGCCACGCAGCTGCCGCGATGATTTTACCTGCCATTGAATCCGTTGGGAATCTCATAGTCCATCGAACTGAGATCACCAACGAGCCCATTACCACGCCTGCGCCCAGCACTGGCGCGGCTGGTCATCAGATACAGCGAGAATTTTTGTTCCCACTGCACCTGTGCGCGGAATGCGCCCTCTGCCATCCAGTACACGCAAAACTCTGTCAGCTCTGCTGCAGTGTATCCCGGATCCGGGCCTGTCAGGACACGTCCCCATGTTTCAGACCGTTGCCGAAATCCGGGATCGGGCTGCCAGCTGCTGTGCATCCGGATTTTATCGCCAAGTTTTTCTGGTATCGAGTTATCCACAAGCGACTCGCGCGCGTTGTGTGTGTGTTTTAGATCTTTATCTGGATCTTTATCTTTATCTTTATCTGTCGTGACACGGCGTGACTTTGCGTGACATTTTTGTGACTTTTCTTCCTCCGTCATTTGTCGGTTGTCCTGTTCCTCTTCAGCCTGTTTTAACCTCTGCCTTTCACGCTGCTCTCTTTTACGCTGAGCCGCTGATTTTGCGCCAGTTTTTGTGTCTCCAGCGTCTTCCCTTTTAGGCTGGCGCCGCTCCCATCCCGTAAGATAATTTCCATCCAAAACACGGCCCTGCATCGCATCAATTACAGACCCTATGTCACGCTCGGTCACGTCGAAATGTGACGCTAGGTCTTCTATCGTGACATCAGCGTGACCTCGCGTGACCGATTGTGACGCACTTACTAACAGATGAATGTAAACAGCCTGGACCAATGCAACAGGCTGGCCAGACACGCGTGCAATCGTTCGCCATTTGGGATCGGTTGGCATGTCGTGCCATAGGCGTAGCCATGAGTTAGCCATCTAAAACCCTATAAAATCATATCGCTGTCATGGTGTTTACCACCGCCATTTTCATGGCTGCAAACGCCGCAATAGCCTGGTTAATTTTCGTTTCGATCACGTCAGCCGGTGCACGCAAATGCACCGCGTTTACGGCCTGTATGCCCTCGCGTGCTGCCACGGTGGCCAGCAGCATGGGATTATCTGGATCCGCCAGCCGTGCACGCCGTTCGACCGGCAAAATGGCCACCAGCTCTGGCGCCAGCAGTTCGAACTGGCGCCGGTAATAGTCGGTATTGCCGCGTATCGCACGTTTGATCTGCTGCTCGATATTATGCAGATCACGCGCCGTTGCTGCTGATTCCTGAAAATCAGATCGGCCTCTGGCCACGGCCAGCGCAACGTATTTCCAGCTTGTTTCTGTGACAAAACTCTCAACTTCACGGGCAATCTGCGCCTTGTTCGCTTCCATGCTGATTTTCATGAATCACTTCCCTTTTCAGTTTTTGTTTAAGCTCTTTAGCTCGGATATAAACCGCTGGGTCATATTTGAGTGCGCCATCCGATGCCAGCTGTAAGCGCATCGCACGGCCCTCCGGTACTAATGTTTTCCACTGCGATACGGCAGATGGATCGACGCCTGCAGCCGCCGCCACTCCGCTGGAGGTGGAAAAAAATTTGATTGCGTCTGATTTCAACATAAAAACCACTCCATTTTAGTTTTCTCAATAATCTTATGGAGTGAGGAAAATCAAGTCAAACAAAATTAAGATAACTCAATATGGATAACATCACTATTGGCACTCGCATCGCCCAGCGGCGCAAAGAAGTTGGCATGATACAGCGCGAATTAAGCAAAGCTGTAGGCGTGTCTACTTCTACAATTTCGCTTTGGGAAAGCGATGCAACTGAACCACGCGGTAAAAATCTACATGCGCTGGCGCACACACTGCAATGTTCCCCAACGTGGCTACTTTTTGGCGATAGTGAAGCCGCCCCGCAAGCTCCAGAGCCCGCAGAATCAATCATCCTCCTTACAGATGATGAGCAGGAATTATTGAATCTGTACAGAGCATTACCTGTATCTGAGCAGGAATCGCAGATTAACGAACTGCGTGCGCGCGTTGAGAATTTCGAAAAACTTTTTTCAGAACTCCTTCAAGCAAGAAAACGAATCAATAAAAAATAAAATCGCTACTTTTCATAAGGTTGCGATTTTTCACGCCTACAATATTTAGTTTTCTCAATTTTATGCTTGTTACTGAAATTGAGTTATCTTATATTTATCCCCGTCAACACATCGCTGCACAGTGACAATCAAAAACGTTCCGCCAGCCCGGCGACAAGGGCAGCAACCGGAGAGCATGAAATGGAATCTATCGATCTGGGCAACAACGAAAGCCTCAAAAGCGGCGTTTTCCCTGCAGGTAATGGCACATGGTTGGCCATGACGTTTACACGCAGTAAGACGTTCAAAACAGAAGCAGGCGCCCGCCGCTGGTATGCACGTAACAGCACTGATTAAGCCCAACACCAGGGGCAAACGGGCGCCGTTGGCGTCGCCGGAACCGTAACCGGCACTCTAGTGTGTTGATTAAAGGCGCTGCCTTTCATGAACTCACTAATCCAGGGAGGAAAACTCATGATCTATTACGGTCTGGCCGGCCTAATCGGCTGTGTAATTGGTGTCGCTCTAACTCTGCTGGCTGTTGGCCTTACATGGGCTGCAGGCCGCGATAAGGGGCAAGCATGACACGACAGCAAGCGTTTATTGCCGCACGTAGCAAAGCCGTGATAGCCAGATTTTTAGGCGATCGGGCGATGTGGAATGAGGCGCTGCGATTGTATTTCTATGCAATCGGCGGCCGCGCAAAGAAGCACTAAAAACAATAGCAACAAAATTAAATATGCCGATTTCCGGCAGGGATTTATACACTCAAAATTAAGGACGTGTTATGAAAAATTTAAACCTAAACCTGTTAGTAAAACTAAATCCAGTTGTTGTCATTGATTGCCCTGAACACGCCATAACGGCCATTTATGTTGGAAAAAAATTAATTGGTTACACGGCTACAAATGTTAAAGCTGGTAAAAAAATCTCTACACCGTTCACCGCATTTGGCGAACTGCCTGAGGAACATTGTGATATTTGCGCCACCTCTGCGTTATTCGCCCAATATTGCGATATTTCGCATGATGACGTTGCCGTAGTAGAAAAAGAATTACGCACTGTTGATAACAGACCAAATGATCCGGCGGTTGCATTGCTGGCTGCTCTTATCGCAGCCAGATTAAACCGTCATTAATTTTCAGGCCGCTTCGGCGGCCTTTTTGCATTGGGGGATATATGCCAGACGAAATCAAATTAACTGAAAACGAGGCGCGCGTGTTGCGTTTTTTCCTCGAAACAGAATGGGCAGCATTTGTCGATTTCAGCAGTGATTTTGACGAGAGAAACGGCGGGCTGGAATTTGCAAACCAGATTTTTAAATCGTTAGGCGGTGAGGAATGAGCAGTTACGCGTTTTTAATGAAGGGTAAACAAAAATTCGGGGTAAAACCTCTGTTCGTGCAGTTTGATGCAGCAGACGATAAAACCGCCCAGGCGCGTTTAACTGAACTGCTGGCCAACGCTGGCCACGACCATAGGCACTATTTTAAACCGGTGCGCACCAACCTGCCGATCGTTAATGACCTGCCGGCCGATGGCGTTTTTGACGATACCTGGTGCGATCGCTATGTGCTGGCAGCAGATGGCCTGACCTGGACCAAAAACCCTAACCAGACCAACGCGCCGGCGCAGATCCAACCAGCTGCAGCACCGGATAAAAAATCAGGCGATACGCTCACGCAGCGTGTTTTAGGCGCATGGCTGTTTGAACGATTCGAAACACTGACGCCGGAACAACAGAAAGCGATCGTTACGCTGCAGTTTGACGACGAAGCAACGTATGCGCAAAACCTGCTGCTGGCCTGCCGCAACAGTTCAGTGCGCCAACTGGAATTTGTCTACCCCTCCACAATGTTTGAGCTCGTTGCCGCTGCTAAATCTGTCTGGCCAGCTGACGGTAAAGCGCCGGCGTTTGCCCCTCTGCTGCAGTTCATTCAGGAATGGCTGGTAGCGCATAACGACAGCGCAGCGCGCGCAGATGGCCGCATGACGATGCGTCAGGATGTTATCGAGAAATGGATCAAGAAAATCGGGAAAGGAAAACCAGATGCGACGGGACAGGTTTTACAAAGCGAAGATCCACGCGCTGCAGCTGCGGCGCCAGTTACTGCAGCAGCTGAGCCAGCGCAAACACTGGCAGAAAATACCGCCGCAAATGATGACGAAAAACCAGAAGTAGCGGCCACGACTGAGCAGCCGATCCGCTCTATGGGTAAGGGTGTCTATGACGTTTCCGCGCTGTTCGCTAACTCACGATTTGCAGAGCCAGAACCGCAATCAGCCCAATCTGTAACGGAAGCCGCCCCAGCCGAACCAGAAACGCCGGAAACCGTACCAGATAACACCGACGCCGAACCACCAGCGCCGGCGCCAGAATACCCCGCCTATTTCGAACCGGGCCGCTATGCCGATTTGCCCAACGGTATTTACCACGGCGCGAACGGTATCAGCAGCACGATGGTTAAGGACGCGCGTGTAAGCCTGCTCTACTACTACGGCCGCCACGTTGCCAAGACGATCGTTAAGGAGAATACCAGCGCGCTGTCGTCTGGCCAGCTGGTGCACACCATGACGCTGCAGCCGGAAAAACTGGCCGATGAATTTAACATCGAGCCGATTCTACCGCCGGGCGTGTTTACCACTGCGGCCAGCTTGAAAAAGGCGATCGAGGCGTACAACGAATCGCTGCAGCCCGGATTAAGCACAGACGAGATCAAACAGCGCATCGAGACGCACAACGGCACGCTGCGCCAGCCGTTCCCGCTGGGCGCAGATGTGACAGAAACCGGCATGTTGTACGGCATGCTGCCGGCAGAGTTTCAGACTATCCCAGCCGAGCAGAAACACACTGCTGCAGCCATGAAAGCGGCGATCAAACAGTACAACGCCACGCTGCCGCCACTGCACAAAACAACCGGCAGCCGCGACGAACTGCTGGCCACGCTGGAAACCATCGATCCGGAACTGGTGGCCACTGAGCGCAGCCGGCCGCAGCCGGTGAACACGTCCGGCACGAAAGACGAGTTGATCGCCACGGTTAAAAAAATCCGCCCAGGCGCCACATTTGCCGACGAGATTTACGCCACCTGGAAGGGTAGCGACGACGGCCGCACGCTGGTTACGCAGAAACAGATGCAGCACGCCAAAGCACTGCAGGGCGCGCTGCTGGCACATCCCACGATCGGGCCGCTGCTGCAGCACCCGAACCGGGAAAGCGAGGTTAGTTATTTTGGTTTTGACGACGACACCGGGTTAGAACTGCGCGTGCGTCCGGATGCGGAAATCAACACCGGCGCTGCCCGTATCGGCCTGGATCTGAAAACCATTTCAATGTGGGGCGTTAAACATGACCAGGTTAAAACGCGCCTGCATCGCGAAATCATCAGCCGCGATTACCACCTGAGCGCCGCCATGTATTGCGACGTGGCCGGGCTGGACCAATTTTTTTGGGTTTTCATCAACTCTGACGAGGATTACGCCTGGGTAGCCATTGTCGAGGCGTCACCCGACCTGCTGCAGCTGGGCCGCCTGGAATACAAAAAAACGCTACGCGAAATCGACAACGCGCAAAACACCGGCATCTGGCCAGCGCCGATTACGGCTGATTATGTCGATGATTTGAATGATTCAGACCAGCGCCGGCTGGAATGGCTGCAGAAAATGGAGACAGCACAATGAGCGAAATCACCACCATCAACGCCCCCGCACCACGCACGATCGATAACGTCTCGATCCTGACTAATGGCGATTTGTATAACCGCCTGCAGAATCTGGCCAAAGTCATGGCCAACAGCGGCGAAATGGTACCAGCGCACTACCGTGGCAAACCAGATGCGTGTATGGCCACCGTAATGCAGGCTGCGCGCTGGGGCATGGATCCGTTTGCCGTGGCGCAGAAAACGCACATCATCAGCGGAACGCTGGGCTATGAGGCGCAGCTTGTTAACGCGGTTATCACCACCATGGCGCCAACGAAAGACCGGATTCATTACGACTGGTTTGGGCCGTGGGAAAACGTGATCGGCAAATTTCAGGAAAAAACATCATCAAAGGGCAATAAGTACATTGCCCCCGCCTGGACGCTGGCAGATGAAAGCGGCGTTGGCGTGAAAGTTTATGCGACGCTCAAGGGTGAAAAAGATCCGCGCGTGCTCGAGCTCTATTTGTCGCAGGCGCAGGTGCGCAACTCCACACTGTGGGCCAGCGATCCACGCCAGCAGCTGGCGTATCTGGCCGTAAAACGCTGGTCACGCCTGTACTGCCCGGACGTGATTTTAGGCGTGTATTCCGATGACGAACTGGAAGAACGGATCGAACGCGATATAACGCCGGCTGCGCCGCGTGTCGAGATTTCCGCCCTGGCGGATAGCGTTACCGCACCTGCAGCACCAACACAAGCGCCGGAAACCACCACCACTGTGCAGGAAACTGCACCTGCTGAGCCTGATTTAGTGCAGCAGCTGCGCGACGAAATCGAGCAGATAACCACTGTAGAGAGTGCCACCGCGCTGCGCGCCAAAATCGAGGAACACAAGGCGACGTTAGGGATTACGGCTTTTACTGAGCTGAAAGGCAAGGCCGTGAAACGGTATCACCGCGCCAGCGCAATGAAGAAAATCGAAAAACAATTTGATGAACTGTCACCAGATTTGACCGATGCGCGTCAGAAATTCCAAGCATTGGAAACAGCTGTAGCGGCGGCGCAGCGCCATCTGGATCCGCAGGAATATAACCGTTTTGCCACTGCGCTGGATGATATGCGCGCGGAGTATGTCCCATGAGTTATTACATGAAATACCACGATAGCCCGCTGTATTACCTGACCGCCCGCGAGGCAGCAGAAATAGAGCGTAATGGCGATTACAGCCGCGCGGCAAAAGTTTGGGCAAAGGCAAACAGATCATCGCGTAATGCGCTCAATCAGGAATGGAGCGCCAACCGTCAGGATTTTTGTTTGATGCACAATGTACGCCTGCAGCGGCAAAAATTCGACCAGCCCTGTGCTGGTGAAGAAATTGGCCAGTAAGCGCCGTTTACGGCGCAAACAATGCGAAGGAAAAGCCCGCCACCCAACAGCGGCGGGCGCCTTTATAGCAATTCGAAAATTACACCAGACACATGGCCATCGCGGGCAAATGAGCGTTTATCCTTGCCCGCATTGCGGAAAATTTCACGTTGGCCACCAGCCTGGACGCAATGGCATCGGTTCAGGTTGGAAATAGATTAGAGCGAAAAACAATGAGAAAGGTTAAAACGGCAATGACAATCCATGATCAAAAAATTGATGTAGCAGCACTATTACAAATGCCGTATCTCAGTCTGGACGAAGCGGCCCTATTACTACGCGTAGCACCGCAAACTATACGCAAATGGGTATCCGTAAACGGGCGCACAAAGCGCCCTCATAATCCCGCGTTCCCGGTACCGGTTCGCCGCAGCCGTTTGACGTTTCGCACCTGCGACATTATGCGTTATCACGAAGATAGCGCCAGCACTGACACTTTACCCTCCCCATAAACCCACGCCGTGACGCGCGCCCACCACAGCGAGTAGGCGCGCCGCTGTTCCTCGATATAACCATGCCTGTCGTAAACCTGCCATACCCCCGGCAATTTGTGCCCCAGCATTATTTCTGCAATATGTGGCTCCGTCAGTTCAGAAAAATTGGTGCGCGCCGTTCGGCGCAGATCGTGTAGCGTCCAATGTTCCATTTCAATGCCCAGATGCCGCCGCGATGCGTTAATGATTAATTCTGGAATATCAGAAAGAGTCGCGCGCCCTTGGGGAATGTCGCGCAGATTTTTTGCAATCGCATACTGGCTATGGGAAGAGTGATCAAATAATTCCTTCAGCATTTCCTCAGCCTCTGGAATGATTGGTCTAACCAGCGGCTTTCGCGTGCGTTTACCGGTTTTATGATGCGTTGGTGGAATTGACCAGAGCTTTTTTTCAAAATCAAAATGTGCTTTTTCTGCGTACGATAGTTCACCGCCACGACAACCAAACAGCAAGCACAACTGAACCAGCAGTTTAAATTTTGGCGCCAGCCTGCTGGCCTCCATCGCACGGAAAATGGTCACAATTTCGTCACTTGATAAAACACGATCACACTGAGTCAGTGTGATCCCTAAATCAGCAATTCGCAGATCGCTTAAAGGAGTGGTTTTGATCAGCTGTCGGCGCAAAGCCCAGTTATGAGCCTGCTTTGCGTTGCTCAAAAGTCGGACGGTGATAAATGGAACTCTTCGTGCCAGTGGTTCCAGAACGTTTAACCACATATTGATTGGCGCATTCTCATGGGGAACACTGCCTAATTGTGGAAAAAGATGCAGTTCAAATGACCGCAATACCTGCTGATAATCACTCTTGTTTTCGACGCCATATCTTTCGAGCCATGCCCTGATCACATCTTCAACAGTCAGCGCAGAATATGCCTCATTGCGTGCCATACGCTTTAGTAAACGAGGATTGCGGTTTTGCTCCAGCTCTCCACGCATTCTTACTGCCTCTTCGCGAGCCTCTTTTAAGCCGGTAGCGGGATAGGTGCCGATATCAACACGTTCACCCTGCCCATTCCAGCGGTAACGGTACTGAAAGGTGATTCGACCTTTGCAGGATATCCGGGCAGATAGTCCGTCACGATCCGTTTTTACCTGAACTTTTTCATTTTCCTTGCCCAGCATTGAACGCAGGGCAGCATCTGAGAGCGCCATAGATTCGTAGGAGATTGGGAATTATGTACACCAGTATGTACACGAAAAAAGGGGAAGTGAAGGGAAACCACAGGAACATTGAGGAATAGTATACCCAAATGTTACTGGTTTTTTTTGGCGATTCACCAGCTATCGCGGGAAAACCCGGAATAGCTGGGAATCGAAAGAAATCATATGGAAAAGAGCCTGTTATATAGCGCAAGAATAGCAGTAAGTCACAGGGAAAAACTTAACCGCACTGGTCATGCTGTCCGGGCATTTCAGCCTCCCCAGCGGCTTTTAAGGTAGCTCACCGCCTGCTGAGTCTGCGGCTGATTCAGATAGTTCTCTCTGAACAGAATGGTGCCATCAATATTGGGGTTAGATTCATTCAGGTCGAGCTGCTTTTTCAGTTCAGGCACACCACCCTGGAGCGTCCAGTCAGGTTCAATTTTTGATGGCTCGCCGACTTTATAAAGCGCAAGACCGATGTAGAGCCGGGTTTTAGTCGGTTTCACTACTTCTGCCCACCAGTTTGCCAGCACGTCATATCGGGCAGCCTGACGGGAAAAAGGCCAGTAGAGCTGCGGGGCGATGTAATCCAGCAGACCCTGCTGCACCCAGTGACGGGTATCCGCAAAGGCTTCGTCGTACGCTGCGGCGCCTCGGGTATCGGAACCAGCAGGATCGTGCGACAGATTGCGCCAGACGCCCGCCGGACTGACACCAAATTCAACGTCTGGCTTCAGCTGTTTGATAGTGCGTGACACCTGCTCAATCAGTTGCTGAGTATTGTGACGTCGCCAGTCCGCTTTACCGGCAAAACCCTGCCCATAGCGACTGAAGGTCTGATTATCGTTGAGCAGCGAACCTGCTGATTCGGCATAGAAGTAGTCATCGAACTGCACACCGTCGATGGGATAACGCGCCACCACCTCGGCCACAATACTGGTGATCCAGTCACGCGCCTCAGGAATGCCCGGATCGAGCACGTAGCGATCCCCTGCGGTGCGGATCCAGTCGCGGTGCAGCACAAAAACACTGGCCGGATGCAGTGACAGCGTGCGGTTCAGTTCGCTGACGGTCGAAGGTTTAGTATTGACCGATACCCGGTAAGGGTTGAACCAGGCATGAACTTTGATGCCGCGCTTGTGCGCCTCATCCAGCATAAACTGCAGCGGATCATATCCTGGATCTTCACCGATTTTGCCAGTCAGCATATCCGACCAGGGGAGGATTTTTGAGGGCCAGAGCGCCGTGGCATCCGGCTTCACCTGGAAAAACACCGTGTTAATGCCCAGGCTTTTCAGCTTATCCAGTTTGTTGGTCAGGGATTGCTGCTGCAGGCGGATACGCTGCGCCGGACTGGTGCCGTTCACCGACGCCACGGGCGGCCAGTCGAGACGTGACACCGTGGCTAACCAGACACCCCGCATCGGTTGACTAGCCTGAGGCTGTGCTGGCTTGCCGGGCACAGGTAATGGCTGTTTCGTTACCGGCGGAAAAGGGGTCACCAGCGATTTCGGCGGTTCGGATGCGCAACTGACCAGCAATAACGCCGCAGCCAGCGCAGCGCCTCGCTTAATAGCCGCTCTGGCCTGTGCAGAAAAGGGATTAAGGGCGATGATAAACTCCAGTATTTTCTGGTCGAAACGCAAAGAGCTGTATTCTCGGTGACGCTGATGAAATGTCAATGCGTTAGCACAGCTCCAGCCCTGAAACTGCTGCCTTTTAAAACCCATGAACCGCTAACGCGGCGGACTAAAGACCATCCCTGCGGACATAAGACAGGCTTTGAGTGTGCCAAAGGCGTCCTGACACTGCCGCTCATTGACGCAGGCATAACCCAACAGCAATCCGCGCGCCTCCTGCGGATGCATATAGTATTGCGAAAGCGGTCGCACTTTGACCCCGCGTTTCAGCGCCTCTGCAGCTATCGCAACGTCATCCGCGCCCGCTGGCAGCGGCATCACCAGATGCAGTCCCGCCTCATGATTGAATGCCGGTAAAAATGCTGGCCCCAGATAGCGCTCAATCAGCCTGCAGAGAAACTGCCGCCGCTGACGATAAAGCAGGCGCATCCGGCGAATATGCTCCATGTAGTGGCCCAGTCGGATAAACTCAGCCAGCGCCCGCTGAATCAGCAGGTGTCCGCCGCGATAGAGTTCCGCCGCCGCGATGCGCAACGGCTGTGCCAGCGATTTCGGCACCACCATGTAGCCAATACGCAGAGCGGGATAGAGTGTCTTGCTGAATGTGCCCATGTAGATGACCGGTGCATCGGCTTCCAGCCCCTGAAGTGAGGGATGAGGCTGACCGGAAAAGCGAAATTCGCTGTCGTAGTCATCTTCAACAATCCAGCTTTGATGACGGCGTGCCAGGGCGATCAATGCCTGACGACGCGCCAGGCTCAGGTGCACCCCCAGCGGATACTGATGGGAAGGCGTTACAAACACCATTTTAGGGGCCGGGCCGCTGTCCGGTACCAGTCCCTGCTCATCCACCGTCATCGCGCGAATCTTCAGACCATTCATGCGCAGCAGATTACGTGTTCCCCAGTAGCCCGGTTCCTCCATCCAGACCCGATCGCCGGGATCACATAACACCCGCGTCACCAGATCAACCGCCTGGTGAACCCCTTCGGTAATCAGGATCTGGTCAGCATCGGCCCGTACGGAACGCGCCACCCGCAGATAATCCACCAGCGCATGGCGAAGATCGGGACAGCCGCCGCCGCTGCTGTAGACCAGGCGATGTACGTCAGGTTCGCGGTTCAGCCGCGCCTGAATCTGGCTGAACAGCTTGTGAGGAAATTCGGTGACATCGGGTGCGCCGGGCACAAACGCGCCCCACTGCCAGGGCGAGGCAGTTGCATGCCCCAGCAGACTGGCACCCCGCTTTGACAGCGTCGCGGGTCGTTGCGCCCTCACCGCCTGAAGATCGGCAATCGCATCACTTTGCAGAGAATTCTCCGGCAACGTCTCGGCAATCCATGTCCCGCTGCCGGTGCGCGCGGTGACATACCCCTGCGCCATCAGACTTTCATAAACATGCATTACCGTGTTTCGCGACACGCCGAGTTCGCGCGCCAGATCGCGGGTTGGCGGCAGACGGCTTCCGCGGGGAAACACCTCTTCCGCGATTGCGGCCTGCATACAATTCAGCAGCCGCTGATGTAATGAGCCGGTTCTTAAAAACTGTAACCGTGCTAATAGATGATCTGCGTACAAGAGTCGCAATTGGCTCCACCTTTCCTCTGAGAATTGGCTCTGGCAACTCACCACGCCTCAGGCATAAATAAACGTGTTTGTCGGGAATTGTAAACACGCATATTAACGAGGTGGATGAAATGAGCGAAAATAATAACCTGATGCAGCAGCGCAAAGCACAGGCTCTCCCTAAAGGCATCGGTACGCTGTGCGACTGGTACGTTGCCCGGGCAGAAAACGCCACCTTATGGGATCAGGCCGGTAAAAGCTGGATCGATTTCGCTGGCGGCATCGCGGTGCTGAACACGGGCCACCGCCATCCACGTATTGAACAGGCCATTGCCGATCAGTTAACAAAGTTTACCCATACAGCGTTTCAGATAACCCCTTACGAAAGTTATATCTCCCTGGCCGAGCGCATTAATCAGCGCGTGCCCATTGCCGGATCGGCCAAAACGGCCTTCTTCACGACTGGCGCGGAAGCGGTGGAAAATGCGGTCAAAGTGGCTCGTGCCTATACCCGCCGTCACGGCATCATCACCTTTGGTAACGCTTTCCATGGTCGTACTTTCATGACGATGGCGATGACCGGTAAAGTGGCGCCCTACAAGCGGGACTTCGGCCCGATGCCACCTTCTGTCTTCCATGCACGCTACCCCAGCGCAGTTCAGGGGATCAGCATTGAGGCGTCACTGATCAGCCTCGACGAAATCTTTACCCAGGACATTGCACCGCATGATGTGGCCGCGATCGTGCTGGAGCCGGTGCAGGGGGAAGGCGGATTCCATGCCGCACCGGCAGAGTTTATGGTGCAGTTGCGGGAGCTGGCCGATCGCCACGGCATTCTGCTGATTGCGGATGAAGTCCAGAGTGGATTTGCCCGGACCGGCAAGCTGTTCGCCATGGAGCACTATCCGGTGAAGGCCGATATTATCACCATGGCAAAAAGCCTGGCAGGCGGCATGCCGCTTTCCGCCATCGCCGGTCGTGCAGAGGTCATGGACGCACCTGCGCCTGGGGGCCTGGGCGGAACCTATGCCGGTAACCCACTGGCTATCGCCTCAGCCCATGCGGTGCTGGATGTGATTGAAGAGGAGCAGCTCTGCCAGCGCGCCGTCGATCTCGGTGCCAGGCTTGAAGCTGAACTGCTGGAGCATCAACGCAAACATCCGGACATTGCTGACGTACGTGCGCTGGGTTCCATGGTGGCGATGGAGTTCTATCAGGCCAGCACCGCGCAGGCGGTTCAGAAGATGGCAATGGAACAGGGCCTGCTGCTGCTGACCTGTGGAGCTAAAGGCAACGTCATCCGCTTCCTCTACCCGCTCACCATTCCTGATGCCCAGTTCAGCCAGGCGCTGACCATTCTCTCCACGGTAATTAATCACTGTGTTGCTTCTGCCGGACATCCCGTCGTCCCGGCCTGATTTCGCTGTGCGTTCACGCAAGCCTGTTCCCCTTTCGTCCGGCTATTCAGGCCGGACGTCGCCTGGAGACGTTTACATGACGATGAATCAGAGTGCGAATGAAGATTCGCTGGCTCAAAACCTGAAACCGCGCCACGTGCGTATGCTCTCAATTGCGGGTGTGATTGGCGCAGGGCTGTTTGTCGGCTCCGGCCACGCTATTTCTGAAGCCGGTCCTGCGGTGCTGATCTCTTACGCGGCTGCCGGTGCGCTGGTGGTGTTAATTATGCGGATGCTGGCCGAGATGGCCGTCGCTTCACCCGATTCAGGCTCTTTCTCAACCTATGCGGACAAAGCGCTGGGTCGCTGGGCCGGTTTTACCATCGGCTGGCTCTACTGGTGGTTCTGGGTGCTGGTGATCCCACTTGAAGCCAATGCAGCGGGGACGATTCTGCACGCCTGGTTCCCCGAGGTCGCCATCTGGCAATATACCTTTGCCATCACGTTACTGCTGACCATTACCAACCTGCTCAGCGTTAAAAATTATGGGGAATTTGAGTTCTGGTTTGCGCTGATCAAGGTCGTGGCCATTATCCTGTTTCTGGGTGTGGCGGGGGCGGCAGTATTGGGTCTGCTGCCTGACAGCAACACCAGTGGCCTGTCGCATCTTTATGACACGCACGGATTTATGCCGAATGGTATGAGTGCGGTTGTAGCGGCCATCCTGACCACGATGTTCTCTTTTATGGGTACCGAAATCGTCACTATTGCCGCTGCCGAGTCCAAAAACCCTGGCAAGCAGATTACCCAGGCAACTAACTCGGTTATCTGGCGCATTGCGCTGTTTTATCTGCTGTCGATTTTCTTTGTGGTCGCACTGGTGCCGTGGAACACGCCTGGCCTGGTTGAACAGGGCTCATGGCAGACGGTATTAACGGCGATGAACATTCCGCATGCCCGGCTGATTGTCGACCTGGTGGTGCTGATGGCGGTGTGCAGCTGTCTTAACTCTGCACTATATACCTCATCGCGCATGCTTTACTCCCTCTCCCGCCGCAAAGATGCGCCTGCTGCTGCTTCACGCACTAATCGCAGCGGCACGCCGTGGGTTGCGGTATTGCTCTCGACCGCTGCTGCGTTTCTGGCAGTAATTGCGAATTACCTTGCGCCAAGTGTCGTGTTTGAGTTTTTACTGGCGACGTCGGGGGCGATTGCGCTGCTGGTCTATCTGGTGATTGCCGTATCGCATCTTGTGCTGCGTAAAAAGCGCGAAAAGGCGGGTGAAGTCCTGAATTACCGGATGTGGCTATTCCCAGGCCTGACGTGGGTAACGATTCTGTTTATCACGACCGTACTTGTGATCATGTTGTTTGACGCGAAGCATCAGGCTGAATTACTGGCAACCTGCGGATTAACACTGTTGATCATTACCACCAGTCTGGTTCTGCGTCGTAAAAAGGAGAAGCGTCAAAGTACGAAGTACTTTACTCAGCGCTCTTCTGATCCTTCGTGATCCCCGGATGTTTTTTATAAAACCATTAAAAACCCACCTTTAGCTATAAAGGTGGGTTTTTATCTTTATCCATTCGGGAACCGGTATAGCGCTTGAGAACACATAAAATAAAAGAGTTTTAATAAATTGTCAGCATCATCAGCCTGCACCTGGAATTCACTCACCTGAATCTCCAGGTGAAGGTGCAGCACATTGTTTCTTGCTGAACAGGTATACGGAAGATTAGACCTTATTATGTCAGGGACTTTATGCTTTATTCACTCTCTGCGAGTTATGACCTGCAGATCGCACTGGGGTTTTCAGGTAAACACTAAAATCCGTTATGGGAATCAGAGATAGCTGACCTCAATAATCCCTTTCGATTTCGCAGGGTTAAACCAGTGCATTTTTACTTCTACAGGCAAGCCAGTCAGGGATTTGGGGTTCATCAGGTCAGCAGTTGTAACGACAGCCTTGCCACGAGCGGGATCATAGCAGTCAAACACAACAGGATTCTGCCCGATATTCATATTACACGAACCGTTCGTTATGGCTCCCCTGAAGATGATAGTACCTGAATTTGGATCTGCACTCGCTGGACCAGCCAGGGTGATCAGCAACGTGGTAAAGCAGAGAGATAAAAATAATTTCATAGTGCGTCCTCCTGAGTATGTATCACCTGTTATCGGCATACATGCCCAAAGATTAAGTGCTGAGTGAAAAAATAAATGTAAATTTTAAACACTTACCCAAATGAAATTCATTACAAAGACAATGTTAAGAATTATCTAATCCAGCTAAGTAACGTGAGTGTAGACCATAGCGTGAAAGATTTTTTCGCCTGGGTTCTTTTTCCTGATGACCTTTTCAGAAAGAAGCCACACCTTCAGCCCCTTTATTTAATCTTTACACTCATTACCATGCTACGCATGGATTTTTTGTTAGCGGATCGGGTAATCATTAATTGTCCTGCTGTAAATGGCAGGCTGAATTTCCTCTACGACTGAAATAAAGCCGGTAAAGTTAAAACATATATTTATTATGACTGAACATTCAAAATAAAATGCAGAATACAGGCGCGTTTTTTACGCTATTTAAGTCATCACTGGTAGTGTCGAAAACGCTTTCAGCTTATTCCAGATACTGGCTAAAGCGCAGCAGATAACCATCTGGATCCTGTACCAGAAACTCCCGCTGGCAGGCGGTTGTCTCGCCGGTGTCATAGTAGTTATCACTCAACGCACGAAAAAGTGGCACGGCATGCTGTTGCAAACCTGTCATTACAGCTTGAATGTCATCGACTTCGATCTGAAAATTAATGCCCCGCCCCAGCGGCCTCTCCAGTTCAGCTGTGTTCCACCCCTGCGGATGGCACTGTTCAATCATCAATTGCGCCTCACCAAAGCAGAGGTATGCGAAGTCAGGATTCTGACGCTGGATCCGCACCTCAAAGCCCAGCACATCGGTGTAAAAATGCAGCGAAACGGCAAAGTCAGTAACGGTCAGTTCTGGCACCATAGGGTTCCAGTACAGTTGTTGATCATCATTCATAAATGTCCCCATCATTCTCAGTTCGATTTCCTCTCATCACCGGCTCTGAATGCTGTTTTGCAGTTCATCCAGCATCAGACGCAGCGCGGCAGACTGGTGCTCACGCGACAGGTAAAGCCCCCAGATACCGATGCGCTGCGGCGCATAATCGGGCAATAACTCAACCAGCTTTCCCGCTTCAAGCGCAGGGCGTGCTTCCAGTTCAGGCACCATCGCTATCCCACAATCTGCAATCGCTGCGTCACATAACAGTGACGAAATGCCCGCACTGAAATTCCCTTTAACGGCGACAGAGATTTTCTCGCCACCAGCCGCCGTGAAATGCCAGCTCTGACCGGCAAAACGACTGTAGTAGAGGCAGTTGTGCTGCGCCAGATCGCCAGGCGTTTGCGGAATGCCTCGCTTCTGCAGATAGACGGGGGAGGCGCAGAGTACAGAGTGACATTCACCGAGACGGCGTGCGATTGCTCCCGGCTCTGGCGCATCGGTGATACGGATGGCGAGGTCGATGCGCTCGCTGATCAGGCTTACCGGCTGATTGTTAATATCCAGTTCGATGCGCAGCGCCGGATAACGATCAAGAAAATCGGGGACGACCGGGCCGACAAGATGAAGCGCCGTAAAATGGGCACAGGCGATGCGTAGCGTTCCGGCTGGAACACTCTGGGTGGTTTCCTGCTGGATCGCTTCTGACAGCAGAGCCAGCTGGCGGGTCTTTTGCAGAATCGCCTCACCGGCAGGCGTCAGGGTCAGCCGGCGCGACGAGCGATGCAGCAGACGCGTTCCCGCCCACTTTTCCATCTCTTCCAGATAACGGCTGACCATCGGCCGCGAGATCCCCAGCGCACGCGAAGCAGCACTCAGGCTACCCAGCTCACATATCCGGTTAAAAACGGCAGCTGCCGTCACTCTGTCCATCCCACTCACCTGTTCGGATTATGAAACTCAGCATCTCTGATTCCGGGAATTCTAACAGATAGCAAGATGCGTAGAATAGCGCTACTGATTCTGCACATCGCCCGATACACCTGCCTGAGTCGGGCATATATCTCTGAGGAATATTAATGAAAACTGCTCTGTTGCCTGTGATACTCGTTCTGGCTTCCGCCTCCGCCAGCGCGGCCACGCTGCAACTGGAAACCTATAATCCGCAGGAGAAAGGTATTTTTGCCGTCTCCTCAACCCTGGTCTCCGGGCCAACCGAAGCAATTCTGTTTGATGCCCAGTTCAGCATCCAGGATGGTGAGAAGCTGGTGGAGATGATTAAAAAGCGTGGTAAAAAGCTGAAGGAGATTGTGATCACCTCGGGCGATCCCGATTTCTACTTCGGTCTGGAGCCGATTGTTAAAGCCTGGCCGGACGTCAAAATCGTTGCCGCACCTGCGGTGGTAAAGCATATCCAGCAGACTCATGACGCCAAGCTGAAATACTGGGGCCCTCAGATGAAACAGGGTGCACCGGATAAAGTCTTTGTGCCAGACGTTACGCATCAGACCCGCTTCAGCGTGGATGGCGAGGCGCTGGAACTGCGTCATCCTGATCAATATGCTGCATACATCTGGATCCCCTCTGTGAGCACCATTCTGGGCGGTACAGCCCTTTCCTCTGGCATCCACGTCTGGACGGCTGACACTCAGACCGTTAAGAGCCGCAATGAGTGGCGCCATATCCTCACTGAGATGCAGACGCTCAACGCGAAAAATGTTATTCCGGGCCACTATCTGGGTGAGCGTCCAGCCGGCTCGCAGGCTGTGGATTTCACCCTGAATTATCTGAAGAGTTTTGAAGCGGCGCTGTCAGAACATAAAACCTCAGCAGCGGTGATTGCCGCCATGAACACCGCCTGGCCAAAACTGGCTGAGCCGGCGTCACTTGAACTCAGCGCGAAAGTGAATACCGGCGAGATGAAGTGGTAAACTTTCAGAGCGGTTCGCTCATAACAGATTGATCCGCCTTACAGCGACCATTCTGTGCGGATGCCAGTGACTGAAAGTAAAATGACCGGGCGCTATCTTTTCATCAGATAGCGCCTGTCGTCACGCGCCTGCAATCGTGCCTCTGCCGGTGTGGGAAAAATATAGTGAAACAGATCGCGGTAAAAACTCAGGTGCTTCAGTAATCCATCCTGAATGGATTTACGAAGGTCTTTAATCAGGAATTCCTGAGTTGTATTGAAGTTAGTCATACTGAAAAAGGTTTTGTCATAGACGTTGACCACCCCTTCCCATTTCATCACCTGCTCTTCCGGAGACGCGCCTTCCGAGGCGACAAACATCCCTTTATGAGATTTCACCCCCTGTTTACTCACATAGGTGGTTAAGGCGTCATAGCTGCGCTTGTTGCGCCAGCGACAGAATTCATAAGGCACATCGTAATGTGGCAGTACAAAGTCCGGGCTGCGAAAATGTTCATCGCCGATCAATCCATCCAGGGTGACTGTGAAATGAAGGAAGTCCTGCAGGAAGTCGAACTGACGAGTTTTGGTGAGCGTGATATTAATGCTGTAGTGACCAGCCTGCACATACCAGTAATTTGTAAAGCCGGTTACCAGAATACAGAATGCCTGCCAGTCACTGAGTCTTCTGTCGCCCGCCAGCCCCCTGAAACGGCTGATCATCATCCGTGATTTGGGATGCTGATACGCTTTCAGCAGCGGATCGTTCATACCTTTCAGTAACATCAGGCACACTCCTTGATAGATTGCGCTTATCCTGCCACGCCCTGATGAGGGTGAAAAGTGTCGTTGGTCTGAATGTGAACCTTTTAAAAAATCTGGCTTATGGTGGCAAAAGCACTGTCTGATTAGGCGTAAGAGAAGGCTGAGTTAACCCGCCGGGCATCGGATACCAGGCGCATGTGTGAAAGAATGCGCTGCACACCATCCGGACGGTCATATCAGAGCTTTGCGAGGGTTTTAAGCGTTTCCGGGTTTTGCTGCACCCTGCGAATTAATAAAATCGCCTGGGCATCAGATCTGGCTCTGCCCTGATCCCTGCATCAACACCTCACTTAACCGTCCGACCAGCTTACGGACCTTATAAGGAATAAAACGGGCATCCGGGAATAGGGCATAGAGATAACGGTCGGGCATTCGCCAGTCCGGTAACACCCGCACCAGTCGACCGGAGGCCAGCGCGTCTGCGCCAGGCAGCGTCTGTAAGCCGCCGATACCGAGGCCTGCTTCAAGGGCCTGCATCAAGGCATCGCTGTTATTAGACCGAAACACGCTTTCTACCGGAACAGAGACTTTCGCGGTCGCAGAAACCAGCTGCAGCGGCGCATCAGTCGCTATACCACTAAAACGTATATGCGGATAGCGCATAAGGTCATCGGGCGTCTGCGGCGGGCCGTTGCGCGCTATCCACTCAGGGGAAGCCACCAGCACGGTTTCAATCGTGGCGAGCGAACGGGCAGCCAGCGTGGCAGGTGGCGACTCGCTGACACGAACCGCCACGTCAACGCCTTCCACGATGAGGTCCGACAGGCGATCCTCCAGCGCAATATTCAGACGCAGCGCAGGATGCACCTGCTGGAAAGCGATCAGATGCGGCATCAGCCGCTGCCCGATGCCGCTCGGCAACTGAATATGCACTCTGCCATGAAGCGGCTGCGATTCAGGCCGTAGTTGCTGCTCCAGTTCGTCCATCGCACCAAGCAGCTGCCTGACCTGTTGCAGATAATGGTGACCCGGCTCAGTTAACGCCATGGTTCGCGTGGTGCGATGCAGGAGCACCACGCCCAGTGCCTCCTCCAGTGCGGCGATCTGCTGGCTAACAGCCGACTGCTTCATGCCGTTTTGCCGTGCTGCCGCCGAAAAGGAGCCCGCTTCCGCCACCCGGATGAAGGTCTGCATCGCAGTCAGTTTGTTCTGCATTTATAGATTTTCCTGATAAGTGATATCCGGTTACGGGGATTTAATCAGAATTTTACACAGGTGAGAATGCGGCTTCTTTCTTAATCGGATAGCGATCATGAAAACGACACAGGGTAAAAAGGTTGCGCTGGTGGCGGGTGCCAGCGGGATTGTGGGTCAGCAACTGAGTCAGGCACTGGTAGCAGACCACTGGCAGGTCAAGGCACTGACGCATCGGTCAGACTTTGCAGTCAGCGGAACAGAGATTATAGCGGTCGATCTGCGCGATAGTCAGCAGTGCCAGCAACGGCTGGCATCACTCACCGACGTCACGCATATCTTTTACAGCGCCTGGCTGAACGCTTCTGACTGGGGAACGTTGGTCGGACCAAATCTTGCCATGCTGCAAAATCTGGTTCAGACCATGGAGGATGTCGCCCCACTTGAGCATGTCAGTCTGATGCAGGGATACAAGGTGTATGGCGCCCATCTCGGACGCTTTAAAACGCCGGCGCGGGAAAGCGATCCTGGTGTACCGGGTGCTGAGTTTAACGCCGCGCAGCTGAACTGGCTGAGCGCACAACAGCATGGTAAAGGCTGGCACTGGAGTGCGCTGCGGCCCGGTGTGGTCGGCAGTGACAGGCCGGGCAACAGCATGAACCTGGCGCTGAGCCTGGCGCTCTACGCTTCAATCTGTCGCGCGGCGCGGCTGCCCTTACGCTTTCCCGGTTCGCCAGAAACCTGGCACAGTATGGTCGATTTTACCGATGCCACTCTGCTGGCCGACGCGACGATCTGGGCCGCACGCACTTCTGACGCACGCAATCAGGCCTTTAATATCAATAATGGCGATCTCTGGCGCTGGAGTGAGCTATGGCCGGTCATTGCAGCCTGGTTTGAACTGGAGATCGCGCCGCCGGTTTCGCTGTCGTTCCGGCAACTATTTCAGGATTATCGTGCACTGTGGCGGGAAATCGCCGGGGATAACACATTAGTTGAAGCAGATATTCTGGCACTGAGTGACGGCGCTTTCGCTGATTTTATTTTTGGCTGGAACTACGACATGTTTGGCGACGGCAGCAAGCTGCGGCGGGCGGGCTTTCACGGTTATCGCGCGACGGATGAGATGTTCTGCGATCTGTTTGCCCGCTTTCGGGCGGCGCGCGTTATTCCGTGATGCGCCCGTGAAAGCACAGAGGGCGAGAATATCGCTCTCTGCATCGGACTGGGTTTAGCGCCCTTTCTTCTTCCGTCCCGGCTGGACAAAGCGCTTGCGCGAGGCGCCAGCCGCATCCGCTTTTTCAGCAGGTTTCGCACCGCTCTTCTGCGGTTTTTTTGCGGCCGACGTTTTAGCCGGAGCTTTAGCTTTCTTCGCGGGTTTATCTTCTGAAGAGGAGTTCTCCAGCAGTTTAAACAGCTCAACGAGTTCGTCATCGGTGAGGTCGCGCCATTCCCCGAGCGGTAATCCCTTGAGATTGACGTTCATGATACGGGTGCGCTCAAGCTTCGTGACTTCAAAGCCGAAATGCTTACACATGCGACGGATCTGGCGATTCAGACCCTGGACCAGCGTAATACGGAAGACAAATGGCGCTTCCTTTTTCACTTTGCACTTTTTGGTCACCGTGCCCAGCATCGGCACGCCTGCGCTCATTCCGGCAATAAACTCATCGGTGATTGGCTTGTCGACCGTAACGACATACTCTTTTTCGTGGTTGTTACCGGCCCGCAGGATCTTGTTGACCAGATCACCGTGGTTGGTAAGGAAAATCAGGCCCTGAGAATCTTTGTCGAGGCGACCAATCGGGAAGACGCGCTTGCTGTGATTGACGAAATCGCTGATGTTATCGCGCTCGCCCTCTTCCATGGTGGTGATAATCCCCACCGGCTTATTCAGGGCAATCAGCACCAGATCGTCTTCATCGCGCGGCTCGATAAGCTGACCATTGACCTTCACCACATCGCCTGCAAATACCTGCGCGCCTACAGTGGCGCGTTTGCCGTTAATAAAAACGTTGCCCTGCTCGATGTAACGATCGGCGTCACGACGGGAGCAGATGCCGCTCTCGCTGATGTATTTATTAAGACGAGTTGATGAGTCAGTCAGCATGATTCCTCCAAAAAACGCGGACTATACCTTACCGGCGGGGGCTTGCGAAGTCTTTGCACCGGAAACTTTTGCTCAGCTTTGCCAGCCTGACGGCAGCGGGCATTCACAGATCAATCGCCATCTCAGTACAGCGCAAATCGCTGCCCGCCAGCTTTGACGGATAGAAACTTTCGCCCAGCGGGTGGAAGCCATGCTGCTGGTAAAAGCCCACGGCGTTCGGCGTCGAAGCGAGCGTCAACCGGTGGTAGCCACGCTGCAGCGCCTCCGCTTTGATGGTGTCGATGATCAGCCCAGCCATTCCCTGTCCGGTAAATGCGGGCAGGGTAAAAATGGCTTCCACGCTGGCGGCGGCAAGGTCCAGCGATCCGGTAGCAACCGGCACGCCGTCCGGACCATCAATCACGAAGAAGGGATTGGCGCGGATCATCGCAGGAAAGCTGGCGGGCATGCGGTCCGGCGTCCAGGCGGCGAGCACGTCGGGTGGATAAGCATGCTGGCAGCCATGACGGAGTGCCTGATTTCGGATATTCCATAAACGATACGCCTCTTCAGGCGATGCCTGTCTGACTATCACGATCCCCTCCGGTTCTCATCGCGTCGCGCTTCGCTACGTTATCACAGCCCGTTCCCGGTAACTGACATTCTGGCACTGTTGATGTGAATAGCGTGATGGCAGTCATTCACCGTTCACCGATTTGTCCAGGCATTGCTGCTGCATTAGCAACCCGGTTGTTTCAACCGTGCCGCATTTGCAACACGCCCAGCTCGCCTTTAGCCGTTTACTTCCATAAAAACAGTAACTTATTTTATGGCACGGTTAGTGCTTGGCCTTTTCTTTTATATCTTAAAGTTTGGAAAAATTAACTATTCCATTAATCCAGCTATATGCCAGGAGAAAACCATGTCACTGAACCAACCTTTACAGTTCGCCTACTGGGTGCCGAATGTCTCGGGCGGACTGGTGATCAGTCAGATAGAACAGCGAACCCGCTGGGATGCTGCCTACAACCGTAAACTGGCGCAGATCGCCGAACAGGCGGGTTTTGATTATGCGCTGACGCAGATCCGGTTTACTGCCGGGTATGGCGCAGACAATCAGCATGAATCCGTCACCTTCTCGCAGGATCTGCTCAGTCACACCTCGAAGTTAAAAGTGATCGCCGCGCTGCTGCCTGGCCCGTGGAATCCGGTATTAGCCGCAAAGCAGATCGCCACCATCAGCCATCTCTATGGGCCACGTATCGCCGTTAACATTGTCAGCGGCTGGTTCCGGGGCGAATTCAAAGCGATTGGTGAACCCTGGCTCGATCACGAAGAGCGCTATCTGCGTTCCGAAGAGTTTATTCGCTGCCTGCAAGGCATCTGGCGCGAAGAGAACTTTACCTTTGCAGGTGATTTTTATCGCTTTCGCGATTACGCCATGAAACCTAAGCCATTGTCTCCGTTACCGGAAATTTTCCAGGGTGGCAGCTCACGTGCGGCACGTGACATGGCTTCCCGGGTGTCAGACTGGTATTTCACTAATGGGAATACGCCGGACGGTGTCCGTCTGCAGATCGCGGATATCCGTGAAAAAGCAGCACGCAATCAACATCAGGTCAGAGTCGGACTGAATGGATTTGTGATTGCGCGTGAAAGTGAACAGCAGGCGCAGGCGGTGCTTCAGGAGATCATCAGCAAAGCCAACCCGGATGCGGTGAAAGGCTTCCAGCATGAGGTCAAAAATGCAGGCAGTGCTTCACCTGAAGGAGAGGGAAACTGGGCGAAATCGTCGTTTGAAGATCTGGTGCAGTACAACGACGGCTTCAAAACCAATTTGATTGGCACCCCCCAGCAGATTGCTGAACGGATTATCGAACTTAAGCAGGCCGGTGTCGATCTGCTGCTGCTGGCGTTTCTGCACTTTCACGAAGAGGTGGAGTTCTTTGGTCGCGAAGTAATACCGCGCGTTCGAGAGCTGGAGGCGCAGGCGGCACTGATCGAAGCGTGAAAACCACACGCCAGGGCGAGTTTAACGCTCTGGCGCCGCGGCGTAATGAATAACGCGCAACATCGTCTGCCGCACCATTTCAGACAGCGGCAGACGATCTCTGCACGGCCTTTTGATACAGCTTATCATTTAAAAACGGGCGTTAAGTCCGACGTTCCATGTCACCTGGTGATAGTCGCTGTTACCTGTCACCGCTGAAACGCCGGCAAATGCGTTCACCGATGTGCCAATGGGCACGCTTGCGCCCAGAGCCATATTGATCCAGTTATCATCCCGTGAGCCACTGCTGCGGGTAAAGGCAGTGCGGGTCGATTTCAGTCCGGCGGTAACAGCAGAGTCGCTGTCGCCGAACTGATGGTTGTAACTGACCTGCGCCCAGGGATTAATCACTAAATCTTTACTGTCGATACGCCAGCCAACTGACCCGATTTGAGAATGCAGTGTCTGGTCGCCAAAGCGCATCGAGGTACTGCTGTTCCCTTCTTCTCTGTAGCCATCAATCTGGGTGTAGTCGAGCGCATAGCTGGCCATCGGGCCGGTGGAGACATAGCGGCCCAGCGGTAAGTCCCAGCCGGTCTGCACCCGCATCCCCAGCACTTTGCCGTCGCTGCTGCCCTTCTCCGTACGGGTCGCCGGTCCCAGCCTGACCTTACGCTCAATATCATCAAAGTTCAGATCGGCATAATGGGCATCTGCATTAATCCATCCCCGATCCAGATAATTTACTTGGCTCCACAGCGCCACCAGATTGCCGCGTAAACGATAATCAAACCGCTGCGAGGGATCCTGTCGTTGCGAGGTAGTGGAGAGCATCGCACCGGCCTGCCAGCTATCGGACAGCTGATAGCCCACTCCTACGGTGCCGGTAGCGCTTGTTGCATCACCGTCCAGCAGGCTGTCGCCGCGGAAATCTCGCTGCTGTCCGGCATAGCCACCGAAAACCGTAAACTCTCCGGCGCTGGCGGGCTGCTGACGCTGCTGTTGCAGATGTCCATCCAGCGTATTCTGCGCATCCCCCACCAGCATCGATGGTGCCTGACTCAGCACGGCCACCTGCAGCGGCGCACTCAGCACCGACTCAATATAATCGGCGATTAGCGCATGCACTGCCGGGCTGGGATGCAACCGGTCGGCAAACAGATACTGTTGCGATTGTGAAAATCCTGGCGTTGAGGCGGTGCAGTCCATTGATGAGACGCCGGGCGGACAGGCCATGCCTGCCGTGTTGCTGAGTCCATACAGGCGCGGGTTATCGATCACCTCATTAAACAGGCCATTGATATCCACCCGCGCGATATTGCCGCGTGCCGCCACCAGCCCCTGCTCTTCAGCCTGGTTGTAACGGTCGGTGAGGGCTGCCGCCTCCTGACTCAGCAACTGCCAGGCGGCAAACAGCTGTTGTGCAAGCGCATCGCGGATCAGCGGAATAGAAGTGACCTGACCAGCTGCTTCGTTAAGCGCGGTTTCAATTGCCTGCTCTCTGGCGGCGCGGTCAGGCGTGGCGGTGGTACTCAGCGACTGAAACAGCGCCGCCGTGGCAGGCTGGGCGGCCGGCCCCAGCACCTGCAGAATCGCCTGAAGCAGCGCGGGCGTCGCTCCGACGTTTGGCACCGTCGGAACGATGACCGTGCCGGCCCCGGCATCCAGCAAACGACTGACCTGTGAGGCCGCGGCACTGGCACTGTTATCCACGATCTGCTGTGCAGCGAGCGGCGCAAGGGCTGCCGCCGCTAAGTCATTGCCGCCAATCCAGTGAATATAGAGTCCGTCAGAATCGGCTCGTCCGTCGCGCGTCGCAAGGTAATTATCCAGCTGATCCTGCGTATTAAACATGGGATTTATCGCCGGTACCGCAACGGCGCCACCTTCGGCATAGTTGCTTCCGCCCTGGGATGAGGGGCGCAAAGTGTCACCCAGCGACTGCGCTACGATCTCGTCATAGAGCGGATGGGTCGCACCATCATAAGTAAAGCGTCCTACGTTGCCGCCATCACTCAGGCTGTCACCAAATACGGTAAGGTCACTCCATGCCATCGCAGGCAGCGGCGACAGGAGGCTCAGGGTGGCACAACAGAAAAGGTATTGCGCGTGAAGGGGTTTCATCAGCAGCTCCGCACAAAAAAAGTAAAGTGAGAAAGAGTAAAAGCCGCACCCGGAGGCGCAGCACGCTGTAAGCGTAGTCGCCCTGATAAACGGGCCGATGAAAAGACGCGATCGCGCTCGCAAAGCAGGAAAATTTGACTTAAAGGTGAGCCCGTTTTTACCGGAAAATTCCGGTCACGGCTTAATCCTGCAGATTACTTTTTGCTGGCGGGTTTCAGCCCGCGATAGAGATCCTGTAGCCGTTTCATGGTTTTAACGGTGCGCTGCGGCAGCGTCGAAGCAACTGACAGGATTAGCATCTCCAGACAGACCATTATGGTGCCGTGCAGCGGAATGCGCCCCTTCTCACCACCGCGAGGCACGTTGATCACCACATCCGCCTCACGCGCAAAAAAAGAGTCGGTGGCGTTGGTCAGCAGGATAATCGGGATATTCAGCCGTTTCGCTTCGCGCACCACGGTGGTCCCTTCCCGGTGCGCCGATTGCTGCGCCATCATTATCAGCACGTCGCCACGCTGCAGCGCCAGCATCTGCTCTGCCAGCGCAATGCCGGCGCGATTAAGCGAAAAGGCGGGCAGACCGATACGGTTCAGCAGCCGCACGCTGTAGTCCGCCAGAATCCCTGAGGCGTTAATGCCAAAAATAGCCACTTCCCGCGCTTCACTCAGCAGCGCCACGGCGTCTGCCACCGCCACCCGGTTCTGCGGCTGCGACAGCACCTCACAGGCGTGCCGGTGGCCCGCCAGTACAAAGTCGATGGCGCTGTTTACGTCACTGGTCACCTCACTGACAGTAGTGAACATCTTATCTTCCGAGGTCAGCGAGGGACCAAACCAGGCTCTGAGCGTCTGTTTGAGATCGCGCAGTCCGCTGAATCCGAGCGCCTGAATGGCGCGGATCACGGTGGCATCAGAAGTGTGATTCGCGACGGCGATCTCCATCGCAGTACTTTCGAGCACCGTTTCGCGCTGTTGATCGATATAACGTGCCACAGCCAGCAGACGAGGAGAAAGCTGCTTTTCGCGGGCGCGCAGACGCTCTGCCACCACATCCACTCTGTTTTTAACTGGCCGGTTCTGTTTCATGCTGTTCCTGCTGCTGGTGTTTAAGGTCCGAAAGGCTGATTACCGATCTGGTTAATGGAGAATATTCCACGGTCAGAAATTGTAGTGAAAGCGTAATTCAATTCTGAATTTGACCTGCAAATGATAGGGATTTAAGCGTATCCTGTCATCTCGCCATGAAATAATAATCATTATTTTCAACGAAATAAACTCATCACCTGGACTGTCAGTCAGTAAAATCGATACAGCAGAAATGTAGTAAATTCTGTTCAAATTATGTTTACTACTACCTTGCTGGATGTTTGAATGATTCTCAATTACAGATGAGAAGCATTGTCGTCCGGTCAGCGCAATGATGTCTGAACCCGAATGCCGTTCTCTTCTGCTTAAAGCGCTGCATATTGCAGACCACCTCCAGGGAAGCCCTGTATGACAGCCAGTCATCAGAGCGAATTTGCTTCAGAAACTGCCAGTAACAGATACGAAAAGAAAAATGAAAAACAAAGACTCACGATATCCGGCCCGACACCCCGCTCTGGTCGTGGCAATTTGCGGCAGCATGATGCTGCCACAGGTCAGCGCAGCAGCCAACACAGCACCGGATATGACCGTGACCGCCGATGCTGACTCAGAGGGAAATTACAGCGCCAGCGAGAGCAGCGTCGCCAGTAAAATGCCAACCGCGCGGCTTGATGAGGTGCAGTCGGTCAGCGTGGTCACGCAGCAGCAACTGGACGATTACCAGGCAAGCTCACTGGCGGATGCGATGCGCTTTGTCAGCGGCGTTTCAGAAGCTAACACACTGGCTGGCACCGAAGATGGCTTCGTTCGACGCGGTTTTGGCAGTAATGCCGATGGGTCGGTCTACCGGGATGGCATTCGCAGCAGTCAGGGACTCAATTTTGATGCCACAACCGAACGAGTTGAGGTGCTGAAAGGCTCCTCTTCGCTGCTCTACGGCATTCAGAATCCGGGTGGCATTATCAATGTGGTCAGCAAAAAGCCGCAATACAGCTGGCACTCCAGCGTTAGCGGACGCAACGCCAGTGAAGGCGGCGGTGCAGGCACGCTGGATGTCACCGGCCCGCTGGGCAATGGCTTTGCCTTCCGGCTGATCGCCGAAAAGCAGAATCAGGATTACTGGCGCAACTTTGGCAGCGAAGAACACACGCTGCTGGCACCCTCTCTGCAATGGTTTGGCGAGCAGGCCAGCTTTCTGATCAGCTATGCCGACTACCGTTATGACATTCCCTACGACCGCGGCACGGCCTTTATCGACGGCAAGCCGATCGATATTGCTTACAAAGATCGTCTGGATGACAAAGCTAATCACGCCTGGGGTCACAACAAAACCCTGAATGCCCACTATGACTGGCAGTTTAATGATGAGTGGCGCACCCGGCTCACCCTGGGCTGGAATCAGCGGCGTTATGACAACGATGAGGTGCGCGTAACGGCGGTCAATGCCAGCACTGGCGTAGTAACACGTCGTGCCGATGCCAACCGTGGGTTTAACCACAAAACCAAATATGTGAGCTGGGATCTGCTGGGCAATCCGGAGATTCTGGGCATGCAGCACGCGCTGGTGGCAGGCACCGACTATGAGATGAATCAGACTTATCGCGCCCATCAGTATCAGGGCAAGGTCAACCGCCAGTTTAACTACTTCAATCCCGACTATGACATCCTGTCACCGGTCACGGACACCAGCACCGAAAATAGCGCAGCAGCCAATAACCTGAACCGTATTCATAGCCGATCGCTCTACGCCAAAGACACTATTTCACTCACACAGGACTGGATTGTGGTGCTGGGCGGCCGTTATCAGCATTATGAACAGCGCGCCTCCCGCGGCGTTAATCCCCAGTCAGAAATCCTGAACGATGAGAGCAATAAGTTTCTGCCGCAGGCCGGGGTGATCTACAAACTCACGCCTGACCTCTCTTTCTACACCAGCGTCAGCAAGTCGTTCACGCCGTCAACCGACGTGGATGATGATGGCAATGTCGGCAAGCCGGAACAGGGCACCAGCTGGGAAGTCGGCAGCAAATGGCAGCTATCGCCAAAACTGCTGGCAACAGTGGCGCTCTACCGGATTGATGAAAAAGCGATGTCGCTGAATATTAATGGTAGCACGCGGGCCATTGATAAAGCCCGATCGACCGGCGCTGAGTTTGAGCTGAATGGCGAAATTGCACCCGGCTGGGATTTGAGTGCGAACTACAGCTATGATCAGGCAGAGATCGTCAGCGATCGGGTGAATCCGGATAACAATGGCAATCGGCTGCAGAATGCGCCGCGTCATGCCGGTGCGCTTTACCTGAGTCATGAGCTGCAGGTCAGTGGCCTGCCCGGCACGTTCCGGCTCGGCGGCGGTGCGCGCTATGTCGGCAGCCGTGCGGGCGATCCCGATAACAGTTTCACCCTGCCCGACTATGTAGTGGCAGACAGCTTCGTAGCGTGGAACAACCGGCTGTTTGGTGAAAAAACCCAGCTGCGTCTGAATATCAATAATCTGTTTAATCAGCACTACTACAGTTCAAGCGGCGGCAATCTGCGCGTCCGTGAAGGCGAAACCCGTAATCTGATGGTACAGGCCCGTGTGGAATTTTAACTCGCTACGCTCAGTGCTGCTGACGATCACTGTGATGCTGGTCAGCGCGTGTGCACATTCCCGCACGCTGACCGACATCACCGGTCGCCAGGTCACGATTCCCGACCATCCGCAGCGCATTATGCTGGGTGAAAGCCGGATGCTCTACAGCGTCGCACTTCTGATGCCCGGTAATCCGCTGCAGCATATTGCTGGCTGGCCGCAGGATCTGAAAAAGTACGATCCTCAGACCTGGCAGGTTTTTGCGCGCCAGTTCCCGCAGATGGAGACGATTCCGGTCGTGGGGCTGGATGGCGTTAACGATATGAATCCCGAACAGGTGATCGCACTTAAGCCGGATGTGGTGATCCTGCCGCAGCTGGCGCGCGACAGTGAAAACGTTGCCGTGCTGGAGAAGATGCTCGCTGCGGCGCATATTCCGGTGGTGAAGATCGATCTGCGGGTTAATCTGCTGAAAAACACTGAGCGCAGCATCACTTTGCTGGGTGAGGTGCTCAATCAGCCACAGCGCGCGGCTCAGTTTAATCACTTCTACCGCAGCCACATGCAGCGCATTTCGAGTCGGCTGGCGGATTATCACGGTCCGAAACCGTCCGTGCTGTTGCAGTTACATCTTGGACGACGCAGCGAGTGCTGCGTCACCTCGGTGAATGGCAATCTGGGTGAGCTACTGACGTTTGCTGGTGGCAATAACATCGCCAGCCAGCAGATCAAAGGCGTATTCGGACGGCTGAGTGAGGAGAGTGTGATTGCGGCACAGCCGAATTACTATTTTGCAACCGGCACCGGCAGCGCCGATGAAGCGGGAGCCTTAAAACTCGGCCCCGCCGTCACAACAGCGCAGACCCGGCAAAGCCTGCTCGCACTGACCAGTCAGCAGAATGCGCTGAAGCAGCTCACCGCGCTGCGCGACGGTCATGCCGGAGCCATCTGGCACAATTTTTATCTCAGCCCGTGGCACGTCGTAGCGACCGAATTCTTTGCTGCCACGCTCTACCCGCAACTGTTCCGCGACGTCGATCCCGAACAGACGTTACAGCAGCTGTTCCGTGATTTCCTGCCGATACCCTTTTCAGGCAGCTATCTTTATCGGCTGGCGCCCGAGAAGACGCCGGGATCAGACGGCTGACTGTGCGCTATTCTTCACCCGGACGATATCGGCCATGACCGACAGCGCAATCTCTGCCGGAGTCTTGCTGCCGATGGGCAGGCCGATGGGCGCATGGATGCGGTCCAGTTCGGCCCGATCCATTCCGGCGATCTGTTGCAGTCGCGCCCGCCGTTTCTCGCTGTTTTTCGCCGAACCCATGATGCCGATGTAGAACGCGGGTGTGGCAATCGCCTCCATCATCGTCAGATCATCAATGCGGGGATCGTGGGTCAGTGCCACAATGGCTACCGCGGCGTGCGCCCCGTTCAGTTCCAGCCAGCGCGCAGGATGCTGTGATACCAGCGTCACGTTATCCGCGTCGCTGAAGTGACTTTCCAGCTCCGTCCGCACTTCCGGCCGGTGCTCACAGACCCGCACGTGAAAGCCCAGTATCTGTCCCAGCCGGATGCACTCATGTGCCACGCTGGAGTAGCCCGCGATCAGGAGTTCCGGTATCGCGCCCACCGGCAGTAACAACTGTTGCTCGCTGGCATCCAGTGCGGGCAGCCTCCTGTCAGCGGCAATCGCCTCCCACTGCGCACGCGCGCCCGGGCGTATCAGTTTTACCAGCGGCTGTTGCCCGCTCAGCGCGCGCTGCATCGCCGTCAGCAGCGCCAGCGTGGCGTCATCAGGCGGCAGAAATTCTATGACGATTTCCAGACTGCCGCCGCACGGCAGGCTGACGTCAGGACGCATCCCGCCCTCGCCATAGCGTACCCGCTGACTGCTGGCGCGATACGCCCCTGCCGCCAGCTGTGCCAGAAAGTCCTCTTCGATGCAGCCGCCCGACAGCGATCCGCAGTATGCGCCGGTTTCGTTAACCGTCATGAGTGTCCCGGGTGCGCGGGGCGAAGAGCCATAGGTGCGCAGCACCGTGCAGAGCCAGACCTGCTGGCCCGCCTGGCAACTGCTCAGTGCCGCATTAATCACGCGTTGATCCAGCGTTATCATGAAAATTCCTTTATCAGCTGCAGATCGGCAGGGAAATCGATATCACAGAGGCAGCCGCGATCGTGAAGCGGCAGCCGGACAGCCTGTGACCTCACTATCGCCTGTGGTCCGGCATCGCCCTGTAACGTGCTCAGCATGGGAAAAGAGTGATTCTGAAAACCCACCGGATGGCCCGGTTTTCCCTCAATGACTGGCCTGACGATGGGCGAATCCACCAGCGCAGCACTGATGGCACGGTAACTTTCAGGCGTCACAAACGGCATATCGCCCAGCGCAATCAGCCAGCCGTCGTAGTCACGGCTGGCGTTAACGCCCGCCGCGATGGACTCGCCCAGTCCACCGCTGTCGCACAGCACGACAGTCGCCCGCGTACAGATTGCCTGGATTGCCAGGGCGTCGGGACGGGTCACCACGAACAGGTCAAGCCCGCTGGCAGCGGCCTGATCCAGCGTGCGCTGCAGCACCGGTTTGCCTTCAAGGTCAGCCAGCAGCTTATGCTCGCCCCCCTGCTGGCGAAAACGTTGACTCAGCCCGGCGGCCAGTACAATCAGCGCTATCTTCACTCTCGTTCTCCGCTATACGTGAAAAACGGGCGCAGGCTTTAGCCCGCGCCCGCATGACCTGAGTCTGACCTGCTGCCAGCAGGTCAGGAACCGGTTCAGATAAGCTTGTCGAGCGTTATCGGCAGGTCGCGTACGCGCTTGCCGGTGGCATGGAATACCGCATTACTGATCGCTGCCGCAACGCCGACGATACCCAGTTCACCCACCGGTTTACCGCCCATCGTGGTCGCCTCAAAGTCGGGTTCGCCGACGTTGATGGTGGTAATGCTCGGGATGTCGCCATTAACCGGCACTAAGTAGTCTGCGAGGTTATTGTTGATTACCCGACCGTTACGCGGATCGATGATGCCCTCCTCCATTAGCGCCTGACCCACACCCATGATCATGCCGCCAATCCACTGGCTACGCGCCAGTTTCGGGTTATAGAGACGACCGCTGTCGAGCGCTGCCACCATCCGTTTAACCCGGATGGTACCGAAATCCTCATCGACCCGGACCTCAACAAATTGCGCACTCCAGCTGTGAGCAGAGAATTTTTCAGGACGGGTGCCGTCATTAAGATTACGCACCATCTTGTCGCGCTCACTTTCTGACATATCATCCGGGAACGTGCCGCCTTTCACCGCCAGACTCTCCGCCGGTGCCAGGCTGGCCAGTTCCGCGTATGACACGACCCGGTCGCTGCGCTGCATGTGCTGCACCCCATCGCCTTTCAGCGTGAGCTGAGACGCAGGTGTGCCTTTTAATGGCGACTGTGGTAGTTCGCTGGCCAGCTTCAGCAGCTGGTCGCGCATCCGTTTAGCGGTGTCGTCCACCGCGGCGGTTACGTTACCTGCCAGCTGCGATCCGCCCGCTACACCTGCGCGCGGCAGCTCGGTGTCACCCAGCTGCACTTCTATGGTGGTGGAGGCGACACCCAGAATATCGGCAGCGGTCTGCGCCAGGATGGTATAGGTTCCGGTGCCGATATCTGCGCCGCCGCACTGGACCACAAATGTTCCCTGCGGCGTCAGGATGATTTTCGCCTCGGCGGGCAGTTTGTTGACCGGATAAGTGCCGGAGGCCATGCCCCAGCCAATCAGTTCACGCCCTTCACGCATTGAACGCGGCGCCATGATGCGCTTGTCCCAGCCAAAAGCTTCAGCGCCTTTCTGATAGGCTTCTTTCAGACGGCGCGAACTCCACGGCAGATCGAGCTGATAATCTTTATCTGCCCAGTTACGCAGACGCAGTTCCAGCGGATCGATGTTCAGGGCATAGGCCATCTCATCCATCGCCACTTCCAGACCAAAGGCGCTAGGGTTTTCACCAGGCGCGCGCATCCAGCCTGGCGTCACGGTATTAATTGGCCTGACCTGATGCCGGGCGGAGACATTGCCTACCGCATACATGCGGGCGGTAACTTTGCTGCAGTTCTCGGCAAAAACGTCGATGAGTGACGTTTCACTGAAGCTGCGCTGGATAATCGCCTGGATTTTACCGTCGCGCGATGCGCCCAGTTCCAGCTGCTGCGAGGTCGCCGGACGCCCGCCAAGACCGGTGAAAGTCTGCGGACGGGTCAGTGACACTTTGATTGGGCGCTTCAGTACCCGCGAGGCGACTGTCGCCAGTGCAACGTGGGTGTAAGGCACCGGCTTAGAGCCAAATCCCCCACCGACATACGGTGAGATGATCCGCACGTTTTCCACCTCAATGCCCATCCACTCGGCAATCTCCACCTGCGCGCCGGCGACCCACTGGCTCGGCTCCCAGACGGTAATGCGACCATCCTGCCACTCCGCCACACAGGCGTGCGGCTCCATTGGCATGTTGTATTCACGCGGGGTGGTGTAACGCTGGCTCAGACGCACCTCGGCCTGCTGCATCGCCGCCTGGGCATCGCCCATATCGATATCCTGCTTCGGGAGCGGTTTAGGTTCAACGCCCTCATCGGTGGCAAAAATCAGTGCATCAGACGTTTCATACTCAATCTCCACCAGCGAGGCGGCATAGGTCGCCTGTTCAAACGTTTCGGCGACAACCAGACCAATGTTCTGACCGTTGTGAATAATCACATCGTCCTGAATCGGGGTGTAGGTTGACTGCGCCGCGCCGCCATCGGCAATCGCCGTGGGCTTGTTGATTTTCAGCGTGTTCAGATGGGTATAGACCGCCAGCACACCTGCGGCCTGCTGCGCCTTTTCCGTCGCCATACGGCTGATGCGACCGCTGGCGACGGTAGACTGGATTACCACGCCGTAAAGTGGATTTTCCGGCTGATATTCAACCGCATAACGCGCCTCACCGGTGACTTTTACTTTGCCATCGCCACGCGCGCGGGGAGCGCCCAAGCCTTCAATCTGGGTGTCTGTCGCTGAGCTGGCGTTGATCACATCCGGACGCGCTTTGTCGTTTACTTCACTCATGAGGTTTCTCCTGCTGCCATCAGCGCGCGTGCAATCACTCGTGGCGCCAGTTTTACTTTATAGGCGTTGTGGGTCAGCGCCTGCGTCTCCTGAGTAATCTGCTCTGCTGCCTGAAACACCGTCTCTTCATTAAACGGCTGGCCTTCCAGCGCCTGCTCTACCGATCGGACGCGCCAGGGTTTGGTCGCAACGCCGCCGAGCGCGATATGCACGTCACGCATCACGCCGTTTTCCAGGGTAAAGCCTGCGGCCGCGCTGGCTGCTGCAAACTCATAGGAGCTGCGGTCACGCACTTTGAGGTAGTGTGAGTGGCGGAGTGACTCGGTTTGCGGCACGTCAATGGCCACAATGATCTCGTCATCGCGCAGATCGTGCTCACGGTCAGGCGTATCACCCGGCAGCAGGAAAAAGTCATCAATTGGGATGCGACGGATGTCCCCCCGCTGATTCTGCAGAACGACGATGGCGTCAAACGCCACCAGCGCAACCGCCAGATCGCCGGGATAGACCGCAATGCAGCTGTCGCTGGCACCCAGAATCGCATGATTGCTGTTAACGCCATCCAGTGCGGCGCAGCCGGAACCGGGATTGCGTTTGTTGCAGGCCGGGAACGTTGCCGGGTCACGGTAGTAGTTACATCGGGTGCGCTGACGTAAATTTCCACCCAGCGACGCCATATTACGAATCTGCGGGGATGCAGCCTGCCACAGGCTGCCATAGATGGCAGGCGCATTCTGCTGGCAGGCGGGATGGTCGGCCAATTGGCTCATGGTCACCAGTGCACCGGCAGTGATTTTTTCGTCGTCAAATTGCAGGTTTTTCAGCGCCGTTATCCCGCTGATGCCGATTAACTGCGGTGGCGTGAAGACCCCACACTTCATCAGATCGAGCTGTGTGGTGCCGCCCGCCAGCAACTGGCTACCGGATTGCTGTTTCAGGGCTGCGGCTTCCTGGGGAGACTGCGCAACTTTCCAGCTGAATTCATTCATGCGGACTCCTTCGCCATCTCAGCAGCGGCCTGTTTAATCGCATCGACAATGTGTGGATAAGCACCGCAACGGCAGAGGTTGCCGCTCATATATTCACGGATCTCATCGTCCGAACCGGCATGGCCCTCTTTGATGCAGGCAACGGCGGACATGATCTGACCCGGCGTGCAGTAGCCACACTGGAAGGCATCATTCTCCATAAAGCAGCGCTGCACCGGATGCAGGTCACCGTCAGTGGAGGCCAGCCCTTCAATGCTGGTGACGTCAGCACCATCCGCCTGGGCCGCCAGCGTCAGGCAGCTCAGCACCCGCTGACCATTAATCAGTACGGTGCAGGCACCGCACTGTCCCTGATCGCACCCTTTTTTGGTGCCGGTCAGATTAAGATGCTCACGCAGTGCGTCGAGCAATGTGACCCGTGAATCGACCTGCATCTGTTGCGACTGACCATTAACCTGCATTGTTAGCGATATTTTTTCCGACATTGTCTGCTTCCCATTGTTGGGGGCCAAAAGATGGTTTTTTTATAGGTTTAGTTCTGACGGGAGTTAAATCGGGGAAAATCGTGATAACCCTAATCTTTACGCGCGTATCTGTGTCTTAAGGTTTAGCAGCTTTTTAGCAATCTGGCAGGCATGTCGGGAAAAAGTCAGCGTTTTCCGAGGCAAAAAGGAAAGCAAATCGCTGTATAATGTTTATTATAGCGAATTCATATTATTGAATTTAAAAGATATATTTCTGGAGTTTTCCAGCCTGTCTCGCTTACAGGATTGATGCAGCCACCTCACTAATTTTTCCGCAAATTGTAGCCCTGACATCATCCGCCAGTTGCAGTGGCAGAGCTGATAGCAGGCGGAATGAAAAGGCTGATCACCTGATGGCGCCAGCTCTGACAGAAGAACTGGCGCGTTCAGGTGTGCTTAATCAGACACGTTTCAGATGAGGAGTCTGGTCAGAAATGTGGTCCCTGGCGGATTCATACGCCCGTCTTTTCTAAAGGCTATCCATATCCTCTGCGAAAGTGGCAGAAATGCTCAAACCCTTCCCTGGTCAGCGATACTGGCCGATTACATATCATGTCTTCAGTGTGACGATGTTACAGCGATAGTTGAATCATGATTAGCTGCCGCCTATAAGATGCTGACAACGATTTCTGGCGTCCCAGTTATTCTGAGGTAGCGTTTTGAAATCAGACGCAATTCTGGCCGGGTCTGAATTAACAGTAATGGTATAATCCGACGAAATCTCCCGGGGACCATATTTAGTATCAAGAAAGTAGCGTTTGCCTGGCTGTGGAATAAATGGAACCCATTGTGAGAGCAAATAGCTTTCCGGGAATTTCGTTTTTTTTCCGTGTGCATCGTAATGGCTCATTATCGTGTTGAGCTGCTGAAAAGCCATGAGCCTGCCAGGCTTGACCTTTGCGGTCATAACCTGCCCTGCGGAGGGGATAAGATTTGATTCCAGCTGATGGCGATCAACCCTGTCATAACAGGTGCCTTTCTTCTCATAGACCGAAAGATAAAATGTACCCACAAATCCCTCTGGATTGATGGCCACCACCGTCGCTGCATCTTGACCTTCGTAATCTGTGTAATTAAGGGGTAACAGCGTGGAACAGCCAGTGAGGAAAATAACGGTGAAAAACGTAGCAATTCTCATAACTTTCGGGATGACCGGCATTTTTTTCTCTTCCTAAGATGCGTTATGCTGGACGCTATCAGCAAACGGGAATGACATTTAACGATATTTATCTGATTAATAAGATTTGTAATTAATTTTAAAAAAGGCAGAACTGCCGGACTGAACATTATTTAAACAGTTTATAGTATTGATTTAATTATGAATTTATATACAGACGTAGCATTGATATTTTTTTTGCTAACACTATCAAAAAGCCCCTAAGGGGCTTAACGTTACATTATCATCTGGCGTACAGGATCGAATCAGAAGCGATATTGCAGACCGGCTGTAATGGTATAGTTTTTATTCGATATACCAGCCGCATCTCCACCAATGGATGCTGATTCACCGGAGACTCTGTCAATAATCTGAGTGCTGCCTTTGCCTTCTTCATATTTGCTGTAAGTGAATTCGGCAAATACTTTGGCATTTGGCGTTACATAATAGCCAGCATCTACTGATGTTCCGTAGTACCGCGAATTAGTCGCTTTCTCACGGAAGGTAAGATCGCGCATGTAATGCTCGTCATTATCGTGTGCCCGCACCCAGTCACTGAATTTAAATAAGGCGTTAAATTCAAAGTCGTTTATACGATACTGGCCCGCAAGACCAATATACGGCATGGAAAAACGCTGGCTATAGCCAATACCGCGCTCGCCTCTTGGGAAATCACCCGTAGAAGCGCCGTTATCGTAATTATATGAACCGCCAAAAGCTGTCCAGCTTAAACGGGTTTCCTGATAACCAGCTGTCAGTCCGGCTTTATAGTTATCGCCCTGTAATGCCCAGCCTTTTACATTGAGATCGTATTCATTGGCGTAATTAACATCTGTGCGGGGATGGGATGAATGGTCCGTCCAGTCAGACTGGTTGTCATCGAGCCAGTCATAGTCATCCATGTGACCCGAACCAGAAGCCAGTGAAGTCCAGCCTCGCGCATTCAGCGTCAGAAATGAGTATGCATCCCAGGATAACTCGCCTTTGAGAATAGCAACATTCTTTATTTTCCAGTCCAGCTGACTGACTTTGCGGCCTGTTTCGGTGTCGTAAACCATCTCATGAGATTTGCCACTCAGCATCCCGGCTGACGTCGACACAGTAAAGCTTTCCGGAGAAAAATTCGGTAAAAATCGACCTGCATCTGCACAGGCTCCGCCTGACAGAGTCGCCATCATCATCACTGCAACGGTGCTTTTTTTCATTTCAGTTCCATATCCATAAAGGTAATCCCTGTACAGCAGCGCCGTTCTTTTCGTAGCACGGCTGCTGCGCTTCTATACTCACCTGCGGGGTACAAGCCCCGGAACACTGGCGAAAGCCTGCGCGGCGGCTCATGCGAAGCCGCGGGTTTCTTACCCCTTTTTGCTCGCAGCTTTGAACCGTTAAGGCAAATTCCTTAATCGGCTGCTTTCTGAAAAAACATTAATTATTTTTGTTATTTCACTGTGCGTCATTCACCAGCCCCTCTTTTGGCCAGTCAGAAATTTGTTTTCAGGCGAGCAACTGCTGCGGCTGGCAAATATCCGCTTTATGGGAAAAAGACCAATGAGACGATGACGACAATAAGGAGAGATGTTTCTGAAGTGAGGTTTGTAACACCACGCCGCACAGGGCACATCACAGGTGCTGTTTTGCATTCTGCAAGGTCTGCGGCTGGTCGAAGCTTCTATGCGCAATAGCTTAACCAGTAGTGCAGCGAAGTACAGGCAGGTTTGCTCAGGCCTTACCACTGAGCGCAGCATTCACAATGCTATCATCAGCCCTTCCACCCGAAGAGTAATCAAAAAGGTTAGCGCGATAGTTGGATTTTTTCAGCGTTCCAGCTCAGGCTGCGGCACTCTTTTTCAGGCGCAAGCCTGGCGGTAAAGCGCATCAGGGCGGCATGGCTGAATTCAGGCGGGATTAGGCGGCAACAGGGGTATCTTTACTCTCCCCCTGTTCCCTTTCATGCTCTTTTTTCTGTAGTCAGAAAGTGAAAAAAACGAATGTTGTCTTAGCGAGGAGTGACAGACAGGTGCCTGTCACCCATCCTTATCTGCCGGAAAAGCAGACCATCGGAGATGTGGATACTGCAGCGCCTTCAACAGACAAACGCTATCGCCAGAGGTCGTCACACCTGAAACGCGGCTACCATGCCCCGCAGCGCGTGAGCCTGTTCAGAGAGCGACTGTGAGGCTGAAGACGATTCTTCCACCAGCGCAGCGTTATTCTGCGTCACGCTGTCCATCTGCGTCACGGCGACACTGACCTGAGATATGCCCTGCATCTGCTCTGATGAGGCAAGGGAAATCGTATCCATCGACACAGCCAGTTCATTCACCATGCCAACAATTTGCATAATGCTGTCGCCGGTTGACGAGGCGACTGTGACGCCGCTTTCCACCTGGGTTACCGCTTCTTCGATAAGCAACTTTATATCCCGTGCGGCGGAGGCACTGCGCTGCGCCAGCGTCCTGACCTCACCCGCTACAACAGCAAAGCCGCGTCCTTCTTCTCCTGCACGAGCCGCCTCAACGGCTGCATTCAGCGCCAGGATGTTGGTCTGAAACGCAATACTTTCAATCACAGAGGTGATGTCCCGGACTTTAGTCGCGCTCATTGATATGGCTTGCATAGTCTCTGCCATACGTTTGACATCTGCTTCCCCGGCGCGGGTAAGGCGCGCGGTTTCACGGGCTGAGTTGGCGGTCTGATGCGCCCCGCTTGCATTGTTTTTTACGGTAGCGGTGAGCTGTTCCATGCTTGCCGCCGTTTCCTGCAGGGCGGCAGCCTGCTGTTCGGTTCGGGAGGAGAGTTCTGTATTACCCTGTGAGATTTCATCTGCGGCCAGTGCAACGGATGCAGATGTATCTCTGATATTTGCCACCATACTGCGCAGGTTGGCCTGCATAACATCCAGCGAGGCCAGCAGGCTGGAGGTATCGTTATGTCGTAACAGGACAGGCGATGTCAGATTACCCGACGCAATCGCCGCGGCCAGCGCCTGTGCCTGCGCGGGCTCACCGCCCAGCTGGCGCATGAGCGTCCGAATGATGGAGTAACAGGCTGCGATAGCGATGAGGAAAGAAATCAACACCATCACCGACATCAGCATAGCCGTTTGCGCAGCGGCTTCCCTGGCATCCAGAACGGTTTTCCTGCTTACCTGCATCTGAATAGTTGAAAGCCGATCAAGGGCATTCAGCATTGTTCGCTGTCCTGGCCTTACGGTTTTTAGCAGGTAATCAACGGTTTCAGACTGAGGTGCCGCCATCGCTTTCCTGCCCGCCGTCATAAGCAGGCTAAGTGCGGATTCATCCGTGGAGGTCAGATTTTCCAGCGCACTTTTACCTTCCTCTGAGACGTTTTGCGACATACTGGCAGTGAGTTTGTCCCTGTTCTGAATGTAGATGGCTTTCTGAGCGACCATCCTGTCCCATTCAGGCTGTCTGTCATTCTGTTCATTCAGTAATGCAATATTCCTGACTGCGATCGCCATATCTCTGGCCGAATTTCGCATGTTCTGAATCAGTTCATAGCGGTAAATTTTATTATTTACAGCGTTTTCCATATCGTCCCTTGCCTGCCAGAGTGCATGGAGTGCCGTCCCGGTGCAGAGAAGAAAAAGGATGATTAGCAGGCTATACCCTGCGACAAGACGCGTGGCTATTTTCATATTATTTTCCGTTATACTTTTGAGATTGCTATGTTGCTCTGGTGTTAAGAAATGAGGTTGAATAAAAAAATCATTAAAACTTTTTCTGGTTGCGCCATCAATAACGGCGCGACAGAAAATATATATAGACGATGGGAGAGGAAACTAAGAAATCAGAAAGAAAGAAACACGCATGGAAAAATACAACCCATTGATAATTATCAATTAAAACAATAACTATCAGCAGATTAATTAGTGTTAAAAATCATTTCACGCTACAAATTATTTCTAAGTGTATTTTTTGTTCAACGCGATTGAATGGATTGCCGGAATCATACCTTTCTAAGGAAGTGCGCTACTTTAGTTTTTCGCATAATTATCTAAATCGGTGCTGACACCACCATTAATAATTATTGAGTGATTAAATTATCCGCTCCGGGCACAGAGCGGATATCACTGCCAGACCCGACAAGATGAATCATTCGCCGTTTAAAACGTCAACGTTCAGGCATGAGAATAAGCCTGATTAGACGCCAGCCACTCTGAAATCTGAATTTCACCACGCCGTATTATTGCATCAGGATTGTTTATCACCGCAGACGCTCTTGTCGTTATAACGATGTTTCAACCTTTCCAGCTGCCGTGTTTTCCGCCCCGCAATGACCATCGCGACAATAAATACCACTGCAAACAACACCACGATCGTCGGCGCAGGCGCACTGTCGATAAAGAACGAAAGATAAACGCCGCTCAGTGACACGATCACCGCTACAACAACCGCCGCCAGCAGCGCATGTGAAAAACGACGGGTGATCAGCACCGCGATTGCGCCGGGCGCGATTAGCAGGGAGATTGACAGGATGATCCCCACCGCCTTTAGCGTGGCTACAATTGTCAGCGAGACCATGCAGAGCAGCCCGTAATGCAGCAGACGGGCGGGTAAGCCAGAGACCTGCGCCTGCTGAGGGTCGAAGCTGAACAACATAAAATCACGCCACTTCACGACAATCACTATAACGATGATCAACGCGATAATCGCGGTCTGAATGATATCTGCGCCGGTTATGCCAAGCATGTCACCAAACAGAATATGATCGAGGTGCACTTCGGGTTTCACGGCGATGTAGAGGATTAGCCCCACCGCAAACATGCCGGAGAAGACAATGCCCAGCACGGTGTCCTGCTTAATACGGCTGTTGTCCTGCAGAAATCCACTGGCAACGGCACAGAACAGCCCTGCAACAAACGCGCCCACCGCCAGCGGCAGTCCTGCCATCCACGCGAGCACGATGCCAGGGAATACCGCATGGCTCATGGCATCGCCCATCAGCGCCCAGCCTTTCAGCACCAGAAACACCGACAGCAGCGCACAGGGGATCGCTACGACAAAAGCGATAAGCAAAGCGCTATTCATAAATGCAAACTGGAAGGGTTCAAGGATCCACATCAGACAGGCTCCCTTTTGGGTTGCTGGCGGCCACGACGCCGGTTAGCCAGCAGACCATGTTTCGGCGCAAAGACAAACGCCAGCAGGAACAGCAATGTCTGCGCGACCACGATGATGCCGCCCGTTGCGCCATCCAGGTAGTAACTCGCCCAGGCACCAAGAAAACTGGTGATGCTGCCAATCGCGACAGCAATCATCAGCAGACGTGGAAAGCGATCGGTGAGCAGCCAGGCGGTTGCGCCGGGCGTCACCACCAGACAGATCACCAGAAAGGCACCAACAGTTTGCAGCGCCGCCACGGTTGAAACTGCGAGCAGAGTAAAGAAGAGGATTTTCAGTCGTTCAGGGCGCAGACCAATGGCGCGCGCGTGGTTCTCATCAAAGAAGGTGACCATCAGATCTTTCCACTTAAACAGCAGAATGATAATCGACAGCCCGCCAATCAGCGCCAGCTGGAGAATATCGGCTGGCGCAATCGCCAGTATGTTGCCCAGCACAATGGTCTGTATGTTCACGGCTGTCGGATTGAGCGACACCATAAACAGACCCAGACCAAAGAAAGAGGAAAATATCAGACCAATAATCGCATCTTCTTTTAAACGTGTGCGCTGATTAAGTAACAGCATACTGCCCGCTGCCAGCCCGCCGGAGAGAAATGCTCCCAGTGCAAACGGCAGTCCCAGCATATAAGCGCCCGCGACGCCAGGAACAATAGAGTGTGAAAGCGCGTCACCTATCAGCGACCAGCCCTTGAGCATCAGATAGCAGGAGAGAAACGCGCAGAGTCCGCCTACCATCGCGGATACCCACATCGCGTTAAGCATGTAGTGATAACCAAAAGGTTCCAGTAACAGCGCCATGTTCAGCTCCCCTCTTCCCGTGCGGCATGAGGTGCGATAAAGGGGCGTTCATCATCGGTGATGATCTGATCGTCCAGCCCCTTCACCATCACATGACGCAATACCCCGCTGAACGCGCGCTCAAGATTAGCGGTAGTAAACGTAGTCCGGGTTGGGCCGCTGGCCAGAACCGTGCCTTTTATCATTACCGTGTAATCACAGAACGCCGTGACCGATCCCAGATTATGGGTGGAGACCAGCATGGTTTTACCTTCATCGCGCAATTCCCCCAGCAGGCTGATGATTCTGGCCTCGGTCTGAACATCCACGCCAGTAAACGGCTCGTCCAGCAGGATCACGCTGCCCTGCTGCGCAATCGCGCGTGCCAGAAATACCCTTTTCTTCTGCCCGCCAGAGAGTTCGCCAATCTGACGATGGCGATAATCCAGCATATCGACCCGCGCCAGCGCCTCACTGACTATCTGCTGGTCATGCAACTTTGGCCGCCGCAGCAGCCCCATATGCCCGTAGCGCCCCATCATCACCACATCTTCCACCAGCACCGGAAACGACCAGTCCACCTCTTCCGACTGCGGCACGTAGGCGACAAGACTCTGGCGCAGCGCCTGGCGGGTTGGCATCCCCAGCACCGAGATGCTGCCGCTGGCGAGCCGCACAAATCCCATCAGCGCTTTAAACAGGGTTGACTTGCCGGAGCCATTAACGCCCACCAGCGCGGCGATCGATCCGCCCGTCACGCTGAAGCTGGCATCATGCAGTGCAGTATGTCCGTTGCGATAAGTTACCGTGACGCCTGAAACCACAATGGTGTCTGTCATTGCACTTTCTCTCCCGCTTTAATGCCCTGCACCAGTGTCTTCGTGGTGACTTTGAGCAGATCGAGGTAAGTTGGCACCGGTCCCTGCGCGTTACTTAAGGAGTCGACGTAAAGCACACCACCGTAATGGGAACCGGTTTCCCGCGCGACCTGGCGGGCGGGCTTATCTGACACGGTGCTTTCACTGAACACCGCCGGAATGGCATTTTTCTTCACCTGGTCAATCACTCTTCTCACCTGCTGCGGCGTACCCTGCTGGTCAGCATTGATCGGCCACAGGTAGAGCTCTTTCATGCCCAGGTCACGCGCCAGATAGGAGAACGCACCCTCACTGGTCACCATCCAGCGTTTCTGCTCGGGAATAGCGGCAATCTGCTGGCGCAGCGGATCCAGTGCAGCGGTAATTTTTTGCTTATAGGCGGCAGCGTTCTGACGGTAGGTCTCTGCGTTGACCGGGTCATATTTCACCAGCGCATCGCGGATGTTATCAACATAGATCAGCGCATTGTCCGGTGACATCCAAGCATGCGGATTTGGTTTACCGTTATAAGGCCCTTCGCCAATACCCATCGGCGTGACACCAGCTGAAACGACCACTTCCGGGACGCCGTCCAGATGCTGATAAAAGCGCTGAAACCAGCGTTCGAGATTAAGCCCGTTCGCCATAATCAACTGCGCACCCTGCGCCCGCCTGATGTCGCCGGGAGTGGGCTGATATTCGTGTATTTCAGCACCGGGCTTAGTAATAGAGGTGACCTCCGCGGCATCGCCAGCCACGTTCTCAGCCATGTCAGCTATCACCGTAAACGTGGTGACTATCTTAAATTTTTCTGCTGCATAGCTGCTGCTCACCATCAGGGTTGAGAGCAGCGCACTCAGTAACAGCGTGGTGATCTTTTTTATCGGGACCATTAGGCGGGCTCCAGAGGTGATTAAAAACAGAACATAATTAGCATAGGCTATTTTTTATAGCACAGGCTATAACTCTCGACCAGCAGTGAGATGTGAAGTTTCTTCAGCATTCAGGTTCAGGTGTCAGCTTTTGTAAAGCAGATCGGTTAGCCTCTGATATAAATAGGAATATTTTAGATAATGAGTGGCATTCAGCAGGCTTATAGTTTCGGGACAGGCGGATTTCTCTTCTGCCTGATTCCGTGCCACAAAATGAGAAAAGAGGTAATGGCATAGAAAAAGCGTTCAACTACGCTTTGCCATTCACAAAATGAAGTCGCATTACCGGATGACATGCTCGCAACAGACGCAGTAATTCCACAATTAAAATAATCTAATTGATAGGCCGAATTGATTAAGCCTGATGAATTTTTTTGCTACAGTTAATGTTACTTACCGCAATCACCCAGGAGGATATTTTGTATTTTTCCAGCGACGAAAAAGCGAATGTCATCATTGGCGAAGCCGCAATGAACCTGTTTAATGCTGGTCAGGAAGTGAACGTTGAACTGCTGATTCAAGAACTCCAGGTAATGGCTGACTCAGAAGTGAATGAGTATCGCCTTGAGCAGATGCAAACTGCGCGTCAATGGCTGACGGGATTCAAAACAATTGGTTCACGCACTACCCGTCCGGCAAACTGGTTATCCAGAAATGCGGGTATCGAACCGGCTATCAGCGCCTCTGCTGATGACATCTTCTTTAAGCATTAACACTCTTTCTTACCTTCTGCCGGCCTGAACAATCAGGTCGGAACACCAGAGGGCTTGTTCCTGTACAAGAATATGGTACAATTTTCACTTCTTCACCACCTCCTCGTAACACCCTGTTTTTAAAGAAATAGCACTTTTTGCACAAAAAAAATCATTCCAAAAATCCAAAATCCTGTACAAGTTTTAAAAAGATGTATAACTTGCGCATCAGGAATGCTATACATTTTCACCATCTGAGGAAATCATCATGCGTCAGAACGGACAAGGGCCGGAAACGATCAGCGATATTGCCCGTTACTTCAATCAGGCCAGCTCACCTTCGCAACAGGAAACATTGGGTTCGGTTGTAGTCGAAATTCTGCGCGCAGGTCATAGCCTCAGCCGTAAAGCAATTTGCAGTAAATTATTGAGCCGCCTTGAACTGGCTGCGACGCCAGAAGAAGAGAGCCATTTGCATGAATTAATCGCGATGCTCTTTCGTCGCGAAGATTAATACCCGCTTACGGCTTCAGATATTTCTATCGTCGCCTGCTCTTAGTCAACATTCAGGAAGATTTACCCATAGGACCGAAGCCCAGTACTGCTTAGCCGTATCTGGTGCAACAAGTTGCACCCGCTGACGTATACGGACCCGCAGCATGGCCATTGATTCGTAATCAGAGAAGCCAGTATGTACAGAAGTGAAGATGAGAAACTGACAGATGTCATGATCGGCGAAGCCGTCCTGACATTACTTAAGTCAGACAAACCGGTGTCGAGTAACGCCTTAATCGCGCAGCTTGAACTCATGGCTGCTAATGCCGATGACGACACTAAAGTGTCTGTGATTCGCAAAGCTATCACTGAAGTTCGAAACGGTATGGTTACCGCGCGTAAACGTGTGCAGGGCGACGGTGCTGAACGTGATAAGACCACGCATCGTATGAACAGCGATGGCCCACCTGATGGGTCTAAAAAGCACTGATAAAGGGTATTGTGTGCCTGTTACACACGGCTAGCGATAAGCGAAGCGGCAGCCTTAAAGTGAAATTTTTATTGGCTGGCTGGGCAAAACGAATACAGCGTCTACACTCGTTTTGTTTTCACCCATTGCGTATAACGAATTTTCCTCAGAGAAAGAAAAATCATGCAACACTCTTCATCAGATTTATCCATTATTGACTATTTTCGTAGTGAAGGCGATTTGCTGGCACCGGAAACCGAACTGCTGGGCGCAGTGATTCGTGACATTGTGGCTGATCAGGGACGTGTGACCAACAAAGCGATAATTCTTTATCTGATTGCCGAACTGGAATGTACTTCCGACGTTATCAGACTGGATGTGTTGCGCAGAACGCTGGAAATTGTGGTTGGCCGTACACCTGACGATACTGATATCTGATTACCTGTCCTGCGTTGTCGGCGATAACGCAGGTTCAGTGAGATTAATACTCCGCTTTTGAGGCACTTTTTGACGAATAACTAAAACCAATCCACCTACTATGTACAAAACGCCCAACCGTAGCTGCAAATCGTAAAGCAGACCGCAACGGCCATAGGTCATAGACAGCCCTGACGTAGTTGTGCTTTCTCGCGCAAAATATCCCTCTCTGTTTTCCCAAAACACTCGTATCACTCTGCTGGGTGATAATCCGCGCCAATTTTATTTATTTACTGGTAACAGGCAAAAAATCACATAAAACTTATCATCTTCAAGGCATCATGGGGCTTTCACTAATCGTCCGATGACCGGTTCAACAATTTGCAGGAATACATCAGCGTTATTAAAAGCACGCGCAGAAATAATCGCACCATGCACCGTTGCCATTAGTGATTTTGCCTCTGTAGCGGCACTTTCTCGCAGGGAAAAGACGCCGTTGTTCTCGCCCCTGACCAGCACGTCAGTGAGCCAGTCAGTGAGATCGGAAAAATGAGCACTGACTTCCTGAGCCACTTCTTTGGGTAATACTGGCAATTCGACCGCCAGCATCACGCAAATACAGAAAGGCGAATTGTTCTCTTTTATGCAGGTCGCCCAGAAGTTCACATAGCTATTAATTTTGCCCAGTACATCACCGGCGAAGTGCTGGCTGGTGGCCGCCATTCCTGCGCGCGCTTGATGACGATAATCACTCACAACCGCCTGAACCAGATCCGCTTTGCCTGGGAAATGGTGGTGAATACTGGACTTGCGAATCTGCACCCGCTCGGCTAAATCGGCATAGCTGAAGCTGTTGTAACCGCCAGAGGTGAGCAGCACGCGGGTGTGATGCATAATTTCTTCGGCTTTCTGTGAACGTTCTGTACTCATGCATGCTCCCGGCAGCAACAATTAAGTAACGTCAAATCTGTAAACGGCCCTGAACCTACTGACCGTCAGCCGGGTTGTCAAGCGCACCAGGCGCGAGGCGTTTGCGTGAAACCGTCATACTGCTGAATACACCATCGCGCAGAATCAACGCATGGAACAAGGCTGCGGCAAGATGCAACATGACGGTCATGAACAACGCCAGGGCCACCCAGCTGTGAAGCGGTCGCAAAACCGCAAACGCGTCGTTGCTGACCGGAACAATGGGCGGCAGTACCAGATGACCCAGCGTAACGGGATAGCCGCCCGCCGACAGCATCGCCCAGCCGATGAGCGGCTGAGCCAGCATCATGGCATACAGTGCCCAGTGTGAAAGATGTGCTGACAATTTCTGCCAGGCAGGGAGCGTGGCCGGCAGTGCTGGTGTAGCGGTGGTGAAGCGCAGCCAGAGCCGCACAATGACCAGCAACAGAATCATCAGACCCATCGGCTTATGGATGGCCACCAGCAGGCCGTGCAATGTCGAAACCGTGGATACCATCGCGACGCCAATAAACAGCATGGCCATAATCGCCGCCGCCATCAGCCAGTGGATGATGCGCAGTGCAGGGTGAAAAGTGGTGATCTGTTTCATCAAGGGGCCCCTGCCTGTTCATGGGTGCGTGCATTATAAGATTTGGCGTACGCTGACGAACGGGCATTCAGAAGCGGATCGTCCGATGCGGTTATGCCATCCGGCAAAATCAGCGGGTCATAATTAATGTCGTTACAGGCACCCTGCTGCTGTGGCGTCATTTTAGTGATGGTCAGCGTTCCGGCATTGATCTTCTGACGATCGGCAGGCCAGTCAATCGTTGCGTCATTGCTTTTATCACCCACCCCCGCGACGGTAATAATCAGGTCCCATTTCTGCGGCCCCTGCGCCAGCCGCTGCTGCAGATCGCGTTGCAGGAAATCAGTGTGCTCTTTTTCTTTTTCATCCATCGGCTGATAGTCAGCGTGCGGCACCATACTCCAGCGCACCAGGTGTGGATGACCTTGTGAATCAATGAAATCAAAGGCGTTCAGGCTGTTAAATCGATCGCGAGTCCAGCTGGAAGCGGGCATATATTGTTTAGCCCAGGCAAAAAAGGGTTTGATCTCAGGATGCTGCCGTACAAAAGCCTGTATTTTGGCGGGGTCAGGTTTACCGGTTTTAGCATCCGGCAACGTGGCGGTTTGCAGATCGTAAAAGCCCTGAACGCTTTGCACCGGGAAAAACGGCATTGCATTCATGCCGGTGCGCCACTGCTCACCATTTTTCTGATAAAACGCCAGCGCCATACTGCAAACCGGTACCGCATAATCAGGCGCATTCGGATTACCGCCTGCGATAGCGAAACGGCCCACCACCGGCGTAACGCCGGGGGCGAACAGCGCCGCGCGTGACAGGCTACTGGCGTTACCGTTAGCCGAAAAGTCGCCTATGATACAGACGCCTTTAGCATGATTACGCCGATAGCCAGGGTGGTAACCGTCAGATTTTTCCAGAGCCGCCACCAGCTTGTCCGATGTCAGCCTGCTGGTCTCCAGCCACCCGCCTGCCCACAGGATCAGTGCGGTCAGCAGCAAAGGGACGCCCGCAATAAGCGCCAGTCACATGATTTTCTGACGTGCAGCAAGAGAAGGTTTATTCATCAATACACTCTATATTGCAGAAGCTGAAGTCCACGCGCATTCCGTACCCTTTGCCTGCGATAACAGAAAAGCATTTATAATTACGACTGACACTTCCACTGAATCTACTAGTAGGTAGACAGGCGAGTTAAAGGAATGTCTTCCTTTTTTTTAACCTGCGGTGCTCTTGTTGCAAGTCTGATGAAAAGTGCTCACCCACAACAGGCCTTTGCCGTTTACAGATATCAAAGTGACCTACAAAACGCTGCCTGAGCGACTCGTTATGTTCGTCTTTGCCATTCCGGCGATTACGCAGGACATTCTCCCGGTCATAATCATTTCTCAAATCATACATAGTCAGAACAGTATGAGTAACACTTGAAACAGAAGAAAACGCTGCCACAGCCCGCTGAAATTAAAAATATTTCGCCTGGAAAGTTATAGAATAAAAACTTCCCAAACGCTTTTTTGTGAATAATGATTGCAGCCGATGAAATTAATTATTATGTTTTTATTTCAGGCCAACAGAAGATTATTCTGACTGAACTGACAAACCAAAAATATAACAGGGCTTAAAACGAATTTCTTTAATTCGCATATTTTATCAGCGCTGTTTACTGCGTCTTATTCTCAGTTAAAGTGGTGCTGCGGAGTTATGGCAGGAAGGGAAGGTTCTGGATGGCGCCCGCCATCGACGCCATCAACCTTAATGCATCTTGCGGGTAAAAAAGCCAATCGCTTCCTGGCACAATGCTTTCAGTTTACTGTCACGCGTCTCTTCGCTCAGGCGAAACAGAGCGTCCGTAATGTCGTGAAAATGAACAGGCTCCCCCGCCTTGATCAAATCACTGACGACCGCGCCAACCAGCGCACGGATCTCTTTTTCATTATCGTACTTCACACGACCTCCCGATGGTGTATGCATATACAGTCTAACATTATCGGGTGTCAAAAAACAAAAAAGCCATTTTAACGGAAATATAAGCGAAGCGGTAAACCGGTTATAAATCATCCAGCTTAAGACTTGCTCTGGAATTATCTAAGCCAGCACTATGCCCTTGCCAGTAAATAGTCAAAAGAGTGTCATCACTGCCTGGATCTGACTTTACCGATACCGGAAGTGGGGCGATTAAATATGTCGTTTGAGCGTAACGCTGAGTTTCAGGTTTATACAAACTGTTATTCCTGTCCCCGATGCCGCATTTTCTCTCTGCCGACCAGTCATACTTTGAAGAACGTGTTTCAGTTGAACCCCAGTTGTTAGCCGGTATTATGATAAAACTCTGGTTATCCTCTGCTGTCGTGAGTCCTGCATGGCTAAATACACCCTCAAACAAATCGCTGTCCAGTCGGGGCTTAGCCTTGCCACCATTGATCGTGCCCTGCATCAGCGTGGCAACGTTCATGCGCGCACTCAGCATCGGATTCAGCAGGCGATAGCGGACCTGGAACTGATGCAAAAAGCCGGGCTCGCCAAAGGCAGAACGATCTACTTCGACGTCATCATGCATACCCCTGACCGCTTTCAGCCACTGATTCGTGAGGCGCTCAGCAGTCAAATCGCCAGCTTTGCCGCTTTCAGACTTCAGCTGCGTTTCCACTTTGGCGCGAATCTCACAGCAGAAGCCATTAACGCGCTGCTGAACAAAAAGGCGCTTCACAGTCACGGTGTCATTCTGAAAGCGGCCTGCTACGATGAGCTGAATCCCACTATTGAATCGCTGCTGAAACATCGCGTTCCGGTGGTCACCATGATGAGCGATTTACCCGACAGCGCGCGCCTGCGCTATATCGGCATGGATAACTTTGATGCCGGTAAGTTGGCGGCTTTTCTGATGTCAAAATGGCTGCGAGTCAGCCGTTCACATATTGTGGCGGTGACAGGCAGTCGCGATTTCATGGGTGAACAGGAGAGAATCCAGGGTTTTCAGCGTGCGATGCAGCAGTTTGCGCCTCAGCATCAGGTTAGCGTGGTGGCAGGCGGGTATGGCATCGATGCACGGATGCATCAGTCGATGACGCAATTCTTGCAGAGCCATCCGGACACGGATGCGGTCTATACGGTCGGTGGCGGCAATCCCGGCATCCTGCGCGCGTTTGCCGAACAAAAGCGGCATGTGAACGCCTGTATCGGTCACGATCTCGATCAGGAGAATTGTGCCCTGCTGCAGGCCGGTAAAATAGATGCGCTGATTGAGCACAATTTACAGCTCGACGCATTGCACGCCTTCAGAACGTTGCTGGAGTTCCACGGTTTCCTGCCCGCGTCTGAACCGCCCGTGCCCTACTCTAAAATCAATATCATCACCCGATACAACATGACAGCCTGAAGCACTGACACGCCGTAACCCCGTATAACGTCAAGACGTGCATTGCAATTTCGGGCTCTCTGAATGGCTCACCGTTTGACTGGCTGGAGCCGGTCAGTGTCTGCAATTTTAGCGCTGCTTAACAGGCATTTCTGCTCTCTTCATAGCCTGACATGATCGATCAATGCCCTGAGTTTAGGGGCCAGATTTTTACGGCTGGGAAAATAGAGATAGAACCCCGCAAAGGCAGGTAACCACTCATCGAGTATCGTCACCAGTTCACCGCATGCAATGTAAGGCTGAAAGGTCTCCTCCATGCCAAAGCTGATGCCGCCCCCGGCGCGGGCGGTGCGGATCATCACCCCCATATCATTGGTTGTGAGCTGCGGATTGACGGCGACATCAAACTCCCGTCCCTGCTCAGCAAACTCCCAGCGATAAGGCGCCATGCCTGGTCCTTTACGCCAGCCGATGCAGCGATGACTGACCAGTTCTTCGGGATGTTGCGGCGTGCCTGCACGCGCCAGATAAGAGGGTGACGCTACTGCTACCTGACGCTGCGCAGTGGAAACCGGCACCGCAATCATATCCTGCGCGATCACTTCTCCCAGCCGCACGCCTGCATCATAGCCCTGCCCGACAATATCAAACTCGTCATCGGTCACGGTAATATCCAGCTCAATCTGCGGGTAAGCAGTAATAAAGCTCGCCAGCAGTTCGCCTCCCAGCATCCGTTCAGCAATTGAGGAGATCGCCAGCCGTAACTGGCCACGTGGCTCAGCCGCCAGTTCGGCAATATCAGTGACGGCGCGGTTAAGCTGGTTAATCGCCGGAGCCACCTCCGCATAGAGCCGCTGTCCGGCTTCTGTTAGCTGAACTGAACGCGTGGTGCGCTGCATCAGCGTAATGTTGAGCCGGTTTTCCAGACGCCGCAGACTCTGGCTAATCGCCGGACGGGTCACGCCTAGCTGTTCCGCTGCCAGCCGGAAATTTCGGGTCTGTGCCACAATCACAAAAACTTCGAGGGCATTCTTGTCCGCATTCATTGGTCAGATTTAGTTACCAGTCTGTAAAACGTTTGATGGATTATCTTTATAATGCAGCCGCCGTATGATCGCCAGTGACAAGCTGACTGGAGAGACAAAATGACGAAGAAAGTGATTTTAATTACCGGTGCCTCAAGCGGCATCGGTGCAGGCATCGCGCGTGAACTGGCAAAAACCGATGCCATTTTGTTACTGGGCGCGCGGCGCGAAACCCGTCTGGCCGCCCTGGCTGAGGAGCTGCGGTTTAGTGGTTCAGAGGTGGCGATCAAAGCGCTGGACGTTACGCGCCGCGAACAGGTGGCGCAGTTCGTGGCGTTTGCGCTGGAGAAGTGGGGACGGGTTGATGTGATGATCAATAATGCCGGTATTATGCCGCTATCACCGATGGCATCGCTCAGGGTCGAAGAGTGGGATCAGATGATCGATGTAAACATCAAAGGGGTACTCTATGGCATCGCGGCGGTGCTGCCGACCATGCTGGGCCACCAGCGCGGACACATCATCAATATCGCATCAATTGGTGCGCTGGCCGTGTCACCTACTGCGGCAGTTTACTGTGCCACCAAGTTTGCGGTGCGGGCGATTTCTGACGGTTTACGGCAGGAGAATAGTCAGCTGCGGGTGACCTGTGTCCATCCCGGTGTGGTCGAGAGCGAGCTGACCTCAACCATTACCGACCCGACAGCTGCCGAGGCGATGCAGCATTATCGCGCTATCGCGCTACAACCGGATGCCATTGGCCGCGCCGTGCGCTATGCGATTGAGCAACCTGAAGAGGTGGATGTAAACGAGATTGTCGTGCGGCCAACCCGCACACAGCAGTAAACAACCGGCCCGCTGCGCGATGTGCAGCGGGCCGGAATATCAGTAAAGGCTTCTGCGGGTGCGCTGGACGGTGACGGCGATAGCCGTCAGTGCTACCAGCATCAGAAACACGCCCAGTCCCACCATCGCGTTAAACCCATAGCTTTTAAACAGCAGCAATCCGGCAATACAGCCGCTAAGGAAGGAGAACACCGTCGTCAGATGGGTGTGAAGAACCTTCTGGAAGAAGCGACGGTCGTCGGTTTCCAGATGCACAGCATGAGACGTATGCGCAAAAATCCACGACCCCAGCGCTATGCCTGCATCGGTCAGCGTACCGGTAATGTGGGTCGATCTGACGCGGCCATTGGAGAGCTGTGTCGAGGTTGCATTATGCACTCCCATCAAAAAGCCCAGCATTATCAGAACTTCCCCGTTAAAGCTTGGCCGGTAGAACATCAGCTCAAAGATCGACGCCGCCGTCAGCGCCGCACCTTCCGCCAGAATAATCAGACAGAAAATGGTGCGTAACTTATGCCTGATCCCCACCACTACCGCCAGCCGGGCAACGGTACAGCCCAGTACAAAGGCAATAATCAGCGCCATCAAAAACAGCATAGTGTGAAGATCGCTGGTGGTGACTTCCTGAGATATCTGCGAAGTGTTACCGGTCATATGCGATGGGAAAAATCCAAACGCCCCCAGCGCCATGGCATTAAGGATGCCGGCGGTGGTCGCCAGCACCAGCGCCAGCAGTCGGTCTTCAGTATGTGAACGAACTTTCTTCTTTTTTATCAGCACAGGCTTCCCCACATCAGGTGAATGCAAAACGTTCTTATAAGGCTTCAAGCATACAACCTGATGGAAATAATTCCTGTCAGAACCAGATAACTCTGATGAAATAAGCCATTAATTTTGCTGATTTTTATAAAGCAGATTCAGTTTACTTTTAAAAGTGTCAACGGCGCGATGATCCACCAGCGGGCAAGCCTTGCAAAAGCGGATTGCTAATTCAGTCGACGATAAAGAGTTGCGCACCTGTCGTTGTAAAAGAACGATGCGGTTCAGCCTCATCCGCGACCTGATAGCTGACGCCCGGAGTCAGCACGAAACGGCGGCCATCAGCCAGTTCAGTATGCAACTCACCCGCCATGCAGAGCAGAATATGACCTTTAGTGCACCAGTGGTCGGCGACATAACCTGGCGAGTAGTCGACCATGCGAACCCGGATGTCGTTAAATTTCATGGTTCGCCACGTCGCCTGTCCCTGTTCGCCGGGATGAATTGTCTCTTCCACCTGATCCCACTGCGTCAGGCCAAACGGCAGATTGTCTATTTTCATGCGATTCCCCTATTGAGGATAAGCGTTAAGTCAGAGCCTGGATAACGGCCTCTTCCGCGTGGATTAGGGTGGTATCAAACAGCGGCACGCTGGCATCGGTGGCATCAACCAGCAGAGTAATTTCAGTGCAGCCCAGAATAATGGCCTCAGCCCCCTGCGCCACCAGTGACTGCATAATCTCCCTGTAGCGACGACGCGACGAGGGATTGATTTCGCCCAGGCACAGCTCATGGTAGATCACCTTATGCACAAACAGACGATCCGCTTCATTGGGCGTCATCACCTCAAGACCGAACTGCTGTTGAAGACGCCCGCGATAAAAATCCTGCTCCATAGTGAAGCGCGTCGCCAGTAATCCGACCTTACGTATACCGGCCTGCTGAATGCGACGTCCGGTGGCATCGGCAATATGCAGCAGCGGTATATCTGTTGCGGCACTGATTTGCGCCGCCACTTTATGCATGGTGTTGGTACAGAGCACGATGAACTGCGCACCAGCGCGTTCCAGATTACGAGCCGCTTCAGCCAGAATCTCGCCCGCCTGCTGCCATTCGCCCGCAGTCTGAAGTTGCTCTATGCGCTGAAAGTCGACGCTCCAGAGCACCAGCTCCGCTGAGTGCAGGCCACCCAATTGCTGTTTAACCTGCTGATTGAGAATGCGGTAATAGAGCGCGGTAGACTCCCACGACATGCCGCCTAACAGACCAATCACTTTCACAATGCACTCCGGGTTCAGGGATTTTATTCCAGCATGCCAGATCGCCATTGATCGGCAACGGCTTTATTCAGGCTGCGCGGTTCTGCGGTCTGAAGCGCCAGGCAATCACCATCAGTACCACCACGCCAGCGCTCATGATCAGCCAAGCCTGAGTCATTGACGTTCCGCTATCACGCACCCAGCCTGCCAGCAGCGGCATCAGAGCCGCAATCAGGTATCCGCCACCCTGTACACGTGACAGCAGAATGCCCGCTTCTCTGGCACTGCGTGCATGATCCAGCGTAACGATCAGCGACAGCGGAAAGAGCGCACCGATGCCCGTACCCAGTAACAGTGAAGAGAGTATCGGCATCGTACCCGGGTAAAAGACCAGACTCAGCAGCCCCAGCAACAACAGGCCCAGCACGCCGAGCAGCAGCGGACGGCGATCGGGAAAGCTATGTAACATCGCGGAGATGATGAATCCTGCCACCACTTCGGTTAACGTCAGGGCCGCGAGCAGATAGCCACTGTGGCGAGCACTCCAGCCCAGTTGAATATAGAATGGCGGCAGCCAGGCCAGCACTAACGTATAAGCACCCGTGCCAATGCCGAAAAAGAGCATCAGCAACAGGGTAAGCCGCACGGACATCGTCGCTGCATCAGAGGGCACGCTCACCTGCGGCGATCGCCTGACTAAAGTCAGCCAGATCAGCAGTGTTGCCAGCGTTAATCCGCCGGAAAGGGCCAGCGCGGGTTGCAGGCCCAGCCATGAAAACAGCGGGTCAGCACCGGCTGCAGTCAGTGCCGCGCCCGCCATAATGCCCGTGCTGAACAGCGCCATCAGCGTCGCCGCTGCTTCAGCAAAGCGTTGCCGGATAAGAGCGGGCATCAGCGCCTGTATCACGCCAATGCCTGCGCCCCCCGCCAGCGCGGTGAGCAGCAGTTGAGAGGGAGTAAGCGTAACGCCGCGCCACAGGCAAGCGACAGTCAGACAGAGCAAACCGGCGGCGATTCCCCTTACCGGCCCGATGCGGGCAATCAGCCACGGGCCAGAGAGTGCGGCCAGCCCCATCATCGCCACCGGCAACGTGGTCAGCAGACTGAACGTCGTCGCCGACAGCCCGGCCTGCAGTTGCAACACCGGGAACAGCGGGCCGATAATCGCCAGCATTGGGCGCAGGTTCAGCCCGATAAGAAAAGCGATCACGGCAAACAGAATGGGGAACAACACCTTATTTTTCATCATTGACGCCTTAACAGAGGATTGACGACGACAGCAACGGGCTGTCATCATTTATCTTAACGTTAAGATAAATTCCCCCTGGTGTTAAGAGGCTGCGCACAACCCGACAAAATAACCACAGTATTTAAAGGTGATTTATGCATGACCATATTGATTTCGTTGTCAGCCAGTGGGACGACGCGATGCCCGACCTGGATACCGCTTCCATGCGTATTTTCGGCAGAGTGCTGCGGCTGATGAAACATCTGGCTAAAGCGCGCAGTGAGGCACTGGCGCCGTTTGGTTTTCAGGAGGGGGAATTTGATGTGCTGGCGACACTGCGACGGGCGGGATCCCCTTATCGGCTGTCACCCACGCAGCTCTACCAGTCACTGCTGGTGACCTCCGGCGCAATGACAAATCGCCTGAACCGGCTGGAGCAGCAGCACCTGATTGAACGTGTTGCTGCGCCAGAGGATAAGCGCAGCATGCTGGTTGGGCTGACACCACACGGGCAGCAACAGATTGAGCAGGCACTTCGTGCACATACCGCAATTCAGGAGGCGGTGCTGGCACCGCTGGCCGCATCAGAGCGCGCCGAACTGGAGGGGTTGCTGAAAACGCTGCTGCTTGCCTTTCCCGGCGAAGCGACAGCCGAATAAAAACGCCGTCAGCGCTGCAGTTCCGCCACCGTCATGGTGAAGATAACGGGCTGGTCATCGGCACTGGCATAGGCATGGGGCATATCGGTACGGGCCACCGCCGCACAGCCCTGCTGAACCATCAGCGTCTGCTCACCCACGGTTAGAGCCAGCATGCCCTGCTCGACGTGCAGCAATTCCAGCGTGCCCGACGAGTGCCCGGTGGAACTGAACACCTCGTCTGCAAACATCTGCCAGCGCCATAGCTCGATCATATCCGGCCCACGGGTGCCGGCCAGCAGCTGCGCACTCCCGCCCTGCTCACCGTGCCACAGCACGGGCATTTCGCTGTTTTCAATCAGCCAGACGTCAGGTGCATGCGAGATCCTAACGATATCCGCTACCGAGACGCCCAGTGCGGCAGCCACCTTACACAGAATGGCGATGCTGGGATTGGCGGCACCCTTTTCGATCTCCACCAGCATCCCTTTACTGACGCCTGCCCGGCGGGATAACTCATCCAGCGAGAGTTTCTGGCTTTTGCGCCAGCTTTTTATGCGGTCTGAAACAGCCTGATTGACAGTGGCGACATCAGCTCCGGCATCGGTCGTTATATTGACTTTTTTGGTCATCGGTCATTACTATGAAATAAATTAGTCACTGAGAGAGTATTCAATGTTATCTGTTCATCCGTCAATCGATCCGGCTATTTTCACACTCGCTCCTGGCTTTCGTGCCATGAGCATTGCGGTGGAAGCCACACCGATTACCCGACCAGAAGTTGCCAGCGAAGCACTGAGGAGCGCATGCCAGCAGGTATTAAATGATGATGCGCCGTGGGCAGACGCACATCTCGCCGCCTGGGCTGAGGTGTTTAAAGCCTTTGGTGCCAAAGCGAAACGTACGCCCTGTTCGGCTGAAGCATTGCGTAAGCGCGTGCTGCGGGATGGCACACTGCCCGCTATCGATCCGGTTGTCGATCTCTATAACGCCATCAGCATTCGTTATGCGCTGCCGGTCGGGGGTGAAAATATCGCGGCCTATGCTGGCAAACCACGTCTGGTGATTGCTTACGGCAGTGAACGTTTCGATACCGTTAAAGAGGGCGAAGTCGTTTATGAGTTACCGGAACCAGGCGAAGTAATCTGGCGCGACGATCAGGGCGTAACCTGTCGCCGCTGGAACTGGCGTCAGGGCGTGCGCACCCGACTGGATGCCAGCGCGCAGCAGATGTGGTTCATTCTGGAAAGTCTGCCCGCTATGCCGCTTTCCGCGCTGCAACAGGCCAGCAACGATCTGGTTTCGGGATTACAGCAGATGATGCCGGGTGCGCAAATCAGTACGACGCTGATTGAAGCGCCAGCAAACTGAACATTGCCTCAACAGGGGATGAACAAGGTTAACGGTGAGCAGAAATTGTGGCAGGATACGCGCCCTGCGTCTGGCCATACCCGGCTGACTTAACGGCACTCAACCGGTGACTAAAATGGCTAAAGTAAAATATACCCTGCCCCTGCTGCTGATCCTCGCCCTGGCCGCCTGGTGGTTTATCCCACACGACAGCGAGGAAGATAAGGCGTATTACGTCGCGGTGTTGTGCGCGATTGATCATGATAGTAAGCAGCCCCTCGACCAGCAGATGCGAAATGTTATTGAAGGCGGTAATTCTGACTATGCGCTGCAGAAAATAGCCTATAAACCGCGGCTGGGGCGCAGTGTGATTGCTCGCTGGGAGCAACTGAAGGCCGATGAGCAACAGCGCGCCGCGCAGGATAATCTTCTCTGCCAGCAGTTGCTGAAACGCTGATTTCTGGTGAGCGTGTTTATCTTATTATTCGAATAATTTCGCGCTGGTCATCATTATTGCTGCGCCCGCCTTGCCTTATTCCTCAGCACCTGAAATCAGCGTGGGTTTACCGTTTACGGCTGAAAGAGATGCATTAAAAATAGTGTCTGAACCTATTGATGGTGCTGAAAGAAGTCTCATTATGACAGCATACAGTTTCACCAATAAGCCGACTGCGGCGGCACTGGCTGGGTGAGCTGGCGCCTGCAGCAGACGGCTGCCCGGATTCGCATTGGTCGCGTTCAGCTGGAAGAATCTCTGCTGCTCATGGTCATGAAAGATACGCCGCAGGTTATCGCTAACCGGGAACACCTGAGAGCGGCCGGAAAGAACAAATGGCGACGTATCATCGTTTCTGTGCAGGCTGGAGTGAAGCCGGTGAAGCACGACGGAAGACTATACTGCCGCTGGGACTGTTTTCTGGTTTTCCAGATTTGGTTCTGCCTGAAGACGTTCGTCACCGCCTGGAGCGTAGCTTTAGCCGCGAGCCTGGCGACTGGCGCAGGGGGATGAAAGTCGTGATTATCGCTGAAACAGAGCCGCCGGAAACATCGTTCACGCAAACAGACGGGCGTAGCCGGCCGACCAGCTGCATTATCGTGATTGATGTGGCGCTGATGACGGTCAGCCCACGCTTTATTCAGCTGGATTCCGGCTATGAGGGGGCTGTGGAAGAAAAACTGTGGCAGGAAAAACGCGCCTTTATCAAGCCTCTGCGCTACGACGGTGAAGAAGATGTGTTTCCGGATTTTGTGCTCAAGGACGTTCCTGGCGTGGATGCGCTTCCGATGGAAGTGTTCGGCATGAACTTGCCAGAGTACCTGCAGCGCAGGCAGGTAAAAACCTCTCACTATGATGCGGAATTTGGGCCCGGCCGTTGGTGGTACTGGGATGCTGCTGCGAAGTCAGACATGCCTGCATTTCCCTGCGCCTGACACTGGTGTCTTTTAACTGCAGGGAGATATGGCTGAAGTACCTTATCTGTTTATCCTGTGCCTGACTGGTTGTCAGGCCTGAACGCGGAAGGTATTGTTCAAGAAGCGTCAGGACGATAAATGAAGCTGAACCTGCAGGAGCTGGCAGTGGACACGACTGAAGAACTCAATAACACCTATTTCTACGCAGGAAGACCCAACCTCACCGCCGGTGAGCTATTTATCATGATTTTCTGTGAAGAAGTCGCCGAACAGCTGGGGATTGATGATTTCGGCGCGATCGTGGCCATTCTGTCCGGACGTAATGTCCTGACTACCCGCACCAAACCGCGCGATGCTCTCAAGGGAACCTCCTATGCCTCACGGGCAGCACGCAGGGTGTTCCCTAAAGCCAAGTTTCCCTTCGGCATTCAGCTGCCAACCATCGTAGGGGGATACCCGCCCCGGACCGCGCGTATTCTTTTACGCATAAGCTCAGCACCTTTGTCGGACGGGCGATACACGTAGTGGGCTGGGTGATTCTGGCCAGAGACGTTGCCAATATCAGTTTCAATTCAGTCAGACTGAATAATGCCATCGCCCGCGGGGAGGATAAGTTATGGTAGATGACACCCAGACACGCGTAATGGCACTCATTGAGCCGTGGAACGGTCGCTCACTGCTGACGTTCCGGAAAAAAACACTCACGCCAGAGACGTCGCTCAATCTGGACATGAAGCTGGACCCTGAAGATGCTGCGGAATGCCTTCAGAACGTCTTCGATGCGTTTGCAATGGATTCTGACCAGGTGAATTTTAGCCTCTACTATCCAGAAAACCCACGCGAGGCCATCCCTCTTACTATCGAAATGTTGATCGAGTCAGTCCGGGCCAGGATATGGTGCTATGACTGATACATAAGATGTCAGAGACAGTTATCATTGTTAAGGAGCAATAACCATCCACAATTACGTGCGCGAAGTGCAACGTGAGTTGAGGGCCCTTATTTCCACTTTTTAGCTGGAAATAGAACAGCTTGCCCGCTTCAAAATCAAAATCCTTCGACAGTATACTTGTTGAAGAATCTTCCAATTCATAGTGATCTACTTCGTCCAGAGCGGGGGCATCGTATTGCCAGAATTCACCATCCTGCTCCCGGATTTTGAGATACAGTGAAGGAACAAAGCAGAGCAGGTCCCTTATGCCTTTTCTCAGCGATTCTATGAGATATCCCTCTGGAAACTGTAGCGTCACGGACACCGCATCCCGACGTATCTGGTATCTGAAATAATTGTCACAGTAGTATCCCTGCGAGGGTAGTGTGCGGCTGAAAGTCGGTAATAGAGGGCTTCCTGCAGAGTGCGCAACGGCAGTGGTGGGTAATGTTTCACACTCTTTAGCCAGGGTATGCAGCAATTGTTTTTTATCCGGTGCAGGTAACCTGACCGCGTAGGCCATTTCGAGCTCAATTATCAGTTCAACAATTTCCAGGGATGTGAGATGCAGGTCTCCAAGTGTGTAGTGTGACGGAAACGCGTAAGCTTTGATGCGTCTGGCCAGCAGGCGCAGGTTTTTCTCTTCGAGCGCAAATTCATAATGCTTACGTAGTGCATGCTCATCAGTCTTTCCGTTCGGGTTTAACGGAAGGTTATCGACCTGACAGATGTGATTAGGCAGAGCATAGCCAGGCGGGAAAGAAGATGCTGCTCATTATTTTTCTGAGCCTGCAGCAGAAAGACCCATACCAAGCGACAGTTTTGGTCCCGTTTTTGTGTTTTTCCTGCTTAAAGAATATCCAGTAATCGTTGAGCCGGATTGTCAATTTTCAGTTCATTCATTCTTTTAATATCCTGCAATTCATACCCGGGTTTAATATACCCAGTCTTCCAGAGCCAGATCCGGAACACGCGCAAATTCCCGCGTATTGTTCGTCACCAGCACGGCGCCAGCCGAGATGGCGTGCCCGGCAATCGCCGTATCGTTCGGGCCGATCGATGTCCCGGCCTGGCGCAGCGCCACTTTAATCTCCGTGGTGGCATCCACCGCGGCGCGATCCCAGGGCAGGACGGCATCGAGCCGGGCGCAGAACGCGTCAACCAGCTGTGCGTGTCGCGGCGAGGCCTTCGGGCCGGTGGCGCCGAAGCGCATCTCTGAGTAGGTGATGGCCGACACCACGATGCGGTGGCCGCGCATCACTGCCTGCTCCAGGCGCTTCAGTACGGCTTCCGGCTGCTCGCGCATGATGAACGAGCAGATACAGGTATCCAGCATATAGGTTGTGTTCACAGGTTAAATCGTCCTTCGTCGCTGACAACGTCTTCGCGCTCTGCCATAAAGTCCGGATCGGCCTTTTCGAGTTCAAGGTATGAGCCCCAGGTCGGCCGGGCGGGACGCAGGATGATGCTGTCCCCTTCCCGGATGATTTCGAGTTCGCTCACTCCTTCAAAATCCATGTCACGAGGAAGACGAATGGCGCGATTGTTGCCGTTTTTAAAAATGGATACGGTTCTCATGGTTACTCCTTCCGGTCGGATTTCCGACACTGTGCCGATACCGGCTATTTTTTGTGGCAGAACAGCGCTGCATAGATAAAGCATATGCAATGTATATGCAGATGTAAAGCATATGCATCTGTTAAGTATATGCAGATGCAGGACATATGTATATGCATCACATATTCTGATTTGTCTCTTTTTATCGAAGATCCGAAAAAAGGCAGAAGCGGATCCCGAGAGATATTTTTTGCTGAGGGTCGTTTTAGTAAAATTGAAGGTAACTTTAGGGAGTAAATGCTTTGCCAGTGCGGCATGAACAGCCAAGGCAACCCCGGATATATGGAGGCTCACTATGCATGAGAAATGATCAGGACAGGAAAAGCCGCATAAACGGCGTTTTTACTGTTCGAATTGTAGAGTTTGTTGTCCTGATGGGGTCCGAAAGTATTTTTCGTCTCAGATCAGAACTGCAAGTTCTGAATCTCAGGCGTTAACTTGATGAATATATTAATTTTTAAGCGCCGAATATTTTTTCCCGATACGTTCCTTCTGAATATTCAGTTTTATACACGCCTCTGTTCTTCAGTTCCGGGATTAAATAGCCTATAAAATCCTCATAAGTTCCGGAGTTCACTATGCTGGGCAGGTTAAACCCGTCCGCGCCGTTTTGCTGTAAAGTAACAATTTTATCAGCCAGTTCTGAAGGACCGCCCACCATAAAGCACCCCAGTCCTCCGACAGCCGCACGCCGGATCAGCTCGCCGACAGTTTCGGGACATTTACTGTGACCTGATACTGTAAACTGCTCAGCAAATGACTGAATGGCCTCTGACTGAAAGGAAGCCAGCGGGCGGAGTGGATCCTGGTCGGTCAGATCAATACCCAGCCAGGCAGAAGCTAAAATCTCCGCACCCTTTATATCTGCAAAATGCAGCATATGTTCATACTTCTGCTGAGCGACTCTGTTATTTTCTGCCGTGATAAAAGTTACCTGAGGGATGATACGGTAGGACGTGCGCGGCCTCTTCCGTTCTGAGAACTTATGGATTATGCCGGACATGAGACGGTTAGTATTTTCTACCGACTTACCGGCCAGGAAAACGCACTCTGCATTTTTAGCGGCAAAAGCGAGTCCTGTATCAGATGCTCCGGCCTGGTAGAGAACGGGGTAGCCCTGCGGAGAGTACGCTGACAGACCGTATCCGGAGAATTTTATATAATCCCCCTCAAATCTCACTTTTTTTGCAGATGAAAAGAAAGTGTCATCCGGGATGGTGTTCATCCGGGGGGCGGCGGCCCACATTTCCATGCACAGCGAGACGTACTCCTCTGCATAAAGGTACCTTTCTTTATGATTCAGAGGAGCGATGAGCCCCATTGCCTGCATGGCCGATGGCAGATAAGACGTGACGATGTTCCAGGCCATTCTGCCCCGGGTAAGATGATCCAGCGTACTCATCTTTCTGGTAAACAGATAAGGTGTGTCAGCAAAAACTGACGAGGTCATGCCGAAGCATAAGTTACGCGTCACGGATGCCATAAGCGCGACCGCCGGGGCTGGATCGTGAAGAGGGAACTGAATGCCCCTGGACATGCAATATTCTGACTCATCATCTTTCTGAGTATGGAGGCCTAAAACATCAGCAAAAAAAACCCCATCGAACAGAGCGTCCTCCAGCGTGCTGGCCAGCTTTTCCCAGTAATCCGGAGTCATAAAACCGGCACAGTGATTGTCCGGATTTTTCCACTGGCCCGGATTAAGATGGGTAAGGGAGTTAAGGACAAAGGCATTAAAAATTAACGGGCTTTTCATTAAGCACCTCTCTTTCTGTCATCAAAGAGTTCAGCTTTGCCAGAAAGGCGCTGATCTGCTCCTTCTTCATATCAGCCCTTAAGGTGATCCGTATTGCCGGGCTTGATTTAGGTACAACGGGGAAAAATACCGGAGAGGTAAGGAAGCCCTCCTCTGCCAGCTTTGTGCTGAGCCAGATGCATTCTTCTGCGCTCAAACACCGAATTAACCTTACCGGACTGGGGCTCGAATCACCTCTTGTGCCGCGGAGTTGATCAAAATGATGGATGTTATCAGACAGCTTTTTTTGCAGCCGGGGCAGCAATGCCGAGTGGTGTATCGCCAGTGAAGCCATTCCGGCGCCTATGCCGGCCGCATTCAGGCTCTGGGACCAGTTAACCGGGCCGCCGTACTGCTCAATTACCGGGGTGATATTTTTATCTCCGTACAATATAACGCCACCCGAAGCGCCAAATGCCTTGGCCAGGGAAGCAACAATAAAGGTGTTTTCAGGGAGTTCAGTAAAGAAAGAGCGGGCATAACCGGTACCGCAGGTGCCAGAAATGCTCATTGCATGAGAATCATCGTAGAACAGACCAAGCCCGTACTTATTCTGAAGGCTCACGATTTCATTGATGGGCGATATACCACCCATGCTGTAAAAGGAATCCGCCACGTAAATAACGTGCTGATTAGTTTTACAGATGTCCTCTAAAGCGGTGACGTCATTATGGCCGATAGTCATTACAGACGTTTCTTCTGCGCACAATGCTTTGAGATGATTCATTGAATAATGCGCGAACCGGTCGAACACCATTAACGGCTTTATACCGCCGTTAAAAATACCTTATGCCAGTAAAGGTAACATTGCTGCTGATGCACTGCTGCAGGAAAGCGTTACCAGGGCCTGCGCGTTGAAATGATCGCTGAGCGCATTCTGATAGTTATCCAGCAGAGCGAGACGGCAGCGGTTCCTTGAGCAGGCTATCCGCAGCGTTGCCTGTTCCTGGATAGCCTTTATGGCACCTTGCTGAATTTCCTGCGCGTAGTCCAGGCCAAGATAGGACGTAGTGCAGAAGTGGATGAAATCACGTCCACACTGATCCGTCAGGCTGTTATCTCCGTTTACCGTGACGCTCAGTTGACTAGTTCTGGAGCGACGTGCTGTATTCCAGTGAGGGGATGAAGTTTCATGAATCTTGCTGATATTCGAGTGGGTCTTAATATTATTCATCAATGTTTACCTTATTTAGGCTGAAGGTATGGCGTACTGATATTCAGGCGCAAAGAACCGGACATGGTCGCACCACATGGAGTGATCGCATTATAAAAACAGGTATCAGGCGTTCTGCAGTTCCCGCTCAGACGAATCCGGAAAATAATTCAACACACGACCAGATAAAGATAAGACCTCCGTTCCCTGCTGGTTAAAATCTGGGGTGAAAATGACAGCCTGATATTTTTGTCAGACAGGATACCGCTCTCTTTGAATTTCATTATTTCAGGATCGGAGTCCAGGAAAAAAATAACCTGAGCAAATCCTGAAGGTTCTGCTCTCTCTGGTAAGAAAACATCTGAACCATTCAGTTTATTAAGTAGCGCGTTAACCATATCGAAACCCCATGCATCACGGATAATATCCGTAATGAAACTTCCCGCAATGCGGGGGTTAACTTCAATAATATGAACATTATCGGATTCAGTAATGCAGTCAATATGAACAGGTCCCCAGCAGAGATTCATTGTGGCTACGACGTGCTCACAAAGCGCAGCAATATTCCTGATGGCCTTTACACTGAGGTCGGTTTCAGAGGTGTACCCCCGCTCAATAAATAAATCACCGGCCTTTTTTTTCTTCGCCATAATACCTGCGAACTGGCCATCGAATATTTCAACGCAGTATTCGGGGCCGTTTATAAAGCTCTCTATCATTATATCTCCAGAGGGTATAATTTCAGGCAGAGCTTTATACATTTCCCTGAGGCATTGCATGTGGTCTGAAACTTCAGCCGGGGTGTGACACTTTCTTATTCCATGACTCGCCGACCCTTCAACCGGCTTTAAAACAACGGGAAAGGTAAAATGTTCAAACCGGGATTGATATAACTCATCGTCAAGGTTGTACTGGCATGATGCACCCAGCCTGCAGCCCAGGCTGTTCAGAATTACGTCCTGATACTTTTTTGAAACACATCGAGAGACAGCCTCAGCATCCGGTCCCGGAATACCCAGACGATTCGAAACCTGTGCCGCCACCGAAGCATACATATCATGTGCTGTTGTAACCCGGATATACTCGCTGTCTTTACGGATGACATTCTGAATATAGCTAGCGACATTATCTGCCGTAACAGTCAGAGTAACGACATTCACTTCTTCTTTAAAAACATGGGTCAGGTCATCATGTTCAGCAGTGATCACCGTTACGTGCAGCCCCCTGGCCAGCGCCTGGTCCACAAGATTCAGGCTGGTCCCCGTATTCCTGGCACCGATAATAACAAGATGCATAAGTTCCTCGTTTTCCCGGATAGCTCATTGCCCGTATGCAGGAATCGGCACGGGCAGATGATACTGGCTGTCAGCTGTGAGTAAGGCCGCCTGTGCGGCCTTTTCAGATCTCTTATGCGGGCTCGGCTGACGCCTGAGGAACCATAAAGTATTCATTTTCGATTGCCCTGATCGTTTTCCAGTCCCTGTTCAGCTGTTCAAAATTTTCATGAAACAACCCGACCATGCCAATAGCCGTCTGCAGGCCCGTAGTGACCTGGAGCTGACCGTCCGGTTTCACCCACCGCTTTACGCTTACAAATGAAGGGAGGCTTTCAATTCTGTCCCAGGGGAAATTCTGTAACTGACGGCCTGAAACCGGAGAAACCAGCAGGACATGTCCGCAGTAGCCGCTGAATCCCGGGGCCTTACCGATGCTGTCAATAAAGTGCGCATTATTGACAAACGCGTTGACGGTAGCGGACACATGATTTTCCCCCGTCACCGCCGTCGTCAGTAAGGGATCGAGGCTTCCATGCAGACGGGAATTCAGCTCAACGATTACCGGCCCGTCGACGGTTAGCATCACTTCCATATGGGACGGTCCGAATATAAGGCCGACTGCATCCAGTACTTTTTTGGCATAATCAATCAGTGCCGAGAATCTGTGCTGGGTATGGTCAACCACCATCATTTTTTCAAGGCGCGGTGATTCCCGGCGATCGCGGTCCACTTCCCATACGCTGACAACTTTGTGATGGCCATCGAAAGAAACAATATCAACAATGTACTCCTGCCCCTGCGTGCAGGACTGAACCAGGATTTCGTTCTGATCTTCATCATAATAAGATTTTGAATTGAGAATATTTTCGGCTGCTTCCCTGACCTGAGAAAGGGTGTGGCACACTTTCACGCCACTCACACCGGCTCCCCGGGTAGGCTTCACCACAACCGGCAGGGTAAGATGAGCCTGCGTCCATTCAACGATCTCGTCTGCCTGTTCTGACTGATACTGCCTGGGCGTGAGAAGTCCGCTACGGCTCAGGACTTCTATCTGCTCATACTTATGGCGGCGTGCCTTGGCAAGATGGACGGGATTTTTGTAAGGAACATCAAGCGCTTCGGCAAGCTCGGCCGCAAGCTCGATACCGCTTCCCCCACCCGGTAATACCACGTCAATCTGCAGATCCTTCAGGTTCTCTGCCAGCACGTGGATATCACCCTGATATACGAGGCTGCGTATAAAGTCAGAATGATTGATCTGCGCCCTGAGGCGTTCCGGCAGTGTCTCACTGCTGAGAACGTGAACACACTGAACACCATAAGAACGGAATGCCGGCGCCAGATACGCGCTGGTTGATGCACCATCCACAATCACGACAGTACTGATTAGTTTCATTTAGTTAGTCTCCGGCTGGAAATTCTGTATAAGGTTTCTGACGTAAACGAACGCCCTGCGCCTGCGGTTACTCAGGTGCTGTGGACCGTAGCAGATGTGCATAAAGGGGTTACTGAGTTCACCCTTTTCAGTAAATGACCAGGGTAACGGGTCGCTTTCGAGGAAAAAATTAACGCAGGCGTAAGCGGCAGGCAGGAAGCCTGCAGGCACCGTGACCTTTTTGCCCTGAAGCTTATCAACGAGGTGTTCAACCATATCAAAGCCATAGGCATCCCGGACAATATCGCAAATGAAGCTGCCGGCAATCCTGGGATTTAATTCAATGATGCTGGCGAAACCATTATGAACGATGCAGTCAACATGTACCGGCCCCCAATCGAGCCCGGGCGCCTGTTCCGATAAGGTTACGAAGGGTCTTTTCATCAATATCCAGTTCTGACGTATAGCCGCGTTCCAGAAATTCGGTGCCGTACCGTTTGGACTTGCGCATGGCGCCAACGTAATGCCCGTCGAAATACTCAACGCAGTACTCTGTTCCGGGCAGGTATTCTTCCAGCAGTACCGTATCGCTGGGGACCAGGTCCGGCCGCTGATCTTTCTGATTAACCAGATAGTCGAGATGGCTGATTACCTCGGAATGCTGACAGCAGAGTTTCACGCCATTACTCGCAGTTCCTTCTGAGGGTTTTATTACTACCGGCAGCTGCAGCCTGTGGAGCGCTTCCCCCCGGGCTTTATGATCTGAAAGGCGGAATTCCGAATAGCCGGATGTCGGGATATTGTTATCGGTGAGTATCCTTTTCTGCTGTAATTTTGATACCGCACGAGTAACGGCTGAGGCATCGGGTCCCGGAAGGTCAAGTGCCGAATTGACCTGTGCAGCAACGCTCGCGTACACATCATTAATCGTGGTGATCCTCAGGTCAGCTTCCGGCCTGAGGTATTCTTTTCTAATCCACCCGGAAATAATGCTGACATCAGCAGGCAGGTATTTTATTTCCACTTCCGGAGGGAAAACTTCCTCTAATCTGTCTTCAGGATTGCTGATAATTGTGACGGGCATTCCTCTTTTCAGTGCGGTGCTGACCAGTGCCAGGCTTGTGCCTGTTTTCCGGGTGCCTATAATTACAAGCCTCATCATGCTCCCCTTTCCTGACAATATATTTATTTAAAGAAATAATGCGGCCAGAATGACTCCGGCCACCCGGAGCACCACTGAGATATCAAAGGCAAGCCTTGCGCCAGCGGTCATGCTCTCAGCAGCACCCACTATCAGTGCGCCCAGCAGCGCGACGCCCAGCGCGCTGCCAACCTGCCGGGATACGTTAAAAATGGCTGATGCAGTTGCAGAACGCGTTGACGGCACGTTGCCGAGAATGGCTGATGTGAGAGCCGGGGTGCTTATTCCGGAACCGATCGCCAGGAAAATCATGCTCACCATGACAACGTAATACGGCGTATCCCTGTCGAGGTCATGCAACAGCAGAAAGCTCAGTACACATAAAATTCCGCCGCCAGCAACTGTGAGTCGGGGCGTGAAATATCGGGTAAGACGGCTGCTTGCCACATTGGCAATCATGATCACTGTAAATGGCAGCAGGGCCAGCCCCGTCTGCGTTGGGGAGTACCCTTTTACACTCTGGAAGAAAATGCTCAGAATGAATATCAGAGCATAGAAGGTCAGATTGGAAAGCAGTCCCAGAAGAACGGCAATGGTCAGCACGGAGTTCCGGAACAGAGATAACGGGATCATCGGCTCTGCTGCCCGCGTCTCACGGGCCACAAACAGCAGGGCTGCAGCAAGAGCCAGAGCCAGTCCGGTCCATATTTCTGGTGATAGCCATCCCTCTGCTCCTGCCTCAATCACGGAATACGTGAGCAGGAACAGAAACAGTATGGCCAGGACCTGACCGGGCATATCAAAGCTTTTACTCTTCTCCGCCGGCGTTTCCGCCACAAACCGGTAAGTTGCCCACAGGCTGAGCAGGCACACGGGAAGGTTGACGAGGAAAATGGCGCGCCATCCGAAGGCGGTCGTAAGAAGACCACCGGCGACCGGCCCCATAGCGCTTACTGCTCCCCCGATGGCACTCCACCATCCTATGGCATGGCTTCGCACTACCGGATCGCCCGCGCAGGCGTGGGACAGCAGCGCCAGTGACGTCGGGAGGATCAGCGCCGCACCGGCACCCTGAATGCATCGGGCCGCGATCAGGACATCCACGGAATGCGTAAGGGCACACGTCAGGGAAGCCAGGCAGAAAAGAAAAAGTCCGCTGTTAAAAACCCGGCGGCAGCCAAAGCGGTCTCCGGCTGCGCCCGCCGTCAGTAACAGAGCGGCAAAGGACAGTGTATAAGCGTCAACCACCCACTGAAGTCCTGAAACCCCTGTTTCAAGGCTGCTGCCAATTTCCGGAAGCGCAACATTCACGATAGTCACGTCCAGCTGAACCACAATAAATCCAAAGCTGGTTGCAAGCAGAGTTCCCGTCACGGTATTGCCCTGGCCTCCCGTCATGGCTGATCGATGAGATGTCCGGCTGGCTGGGTTCATAATGTTCCTTTCTGGCATGGCAACTGACAGTAAGCCAGCTGACTCTGTTGCGCCTGCTTCGCCTTTGACGTACGGAGGCAAGGCGGGCTTGTCGAGGCCACCGGCCAGCAGGCTGCCGGTGGCGGTGTGGCTTCAGGCAGCCGACGGCGTTTTCTCGCGCCCCGGTATTTCGGATGCTGCGGTTTTCACGTTGGGATCAAACACGCGGTCTTTAACGGGTACGAACGACCTGAAGTTCCAGAGGTTGCGGGCTACAAAAATGCGCTGTACCCAGCGGAGCGCACGATCGTTTTCATCAAAAGCGGGCTTGAAGCTGTCACGGGAATGCAGGGTAAAACTGTTATTAATGAGGATCAGCCTGCCGGGGCTGATCTGAACGCCGAATGAAACTTCGCGTACTGCCTGATAAAGATTTTCCAGAGCCTGTTTTGCACGCGGATTCACGGCCAGTACCATATCCGGGTAGAAGGCTACGGTCACACGCGGGGCAGAGATAGGGCCTGACAGAATCGGACTCAGGTCAGTATTATCACGTGGTTCAGCAGACGCGCCGCGCCAGCGGTAAGGCACGCGGATAATGAAATTTTTGCCGTACAGATGCTTGATATCTTCTTCTGAAAGTTTTTCCAGCGCCCGGCGGCAGTCGGAAATGCGGGTCTGCGGCCCGCCAAGCGGTTCCCCTCTGACGCCCAGTAATATGAGTGCAAGCGGTGACGTATCGCCTTCCGGCATATATGCCTGAGCAGCATTTTCAATATGAAAATCGAGCTCAACTTCAGACCCGAGACCGGTAAACTCTTTGGCTGCCTCTTTATGCGGTGTAAGATTATTTACCAGCTCATGGCCTTCATGAGCAATGGAATAGGGTTCACCCGTAAGCACACCCATTGTCACCAGTATATTTTCAGTCAATACGCCACTTTTGAATGCGCTGCCTGATTCATTATGACGTGGACTGCCGGTGACTGACTTATCTACCGGCAGATTATCAACCTGCAATGAACCGAGCGCGCTCGCTGAAAAGCCTTTAACCTTATTGATTGCCGTGATCACCCTTTCAGGAAATACCGTATAGGCAACCTTTCTGATTTTATTTAAATAAACGTCTGAGCCTGAAGGATCATAGTCAATTTTTTCAAGAACTGATCGGATATATTCTGATTCTTCCGTACTGAGAACAATATTCTGGTCTACATTCGGCTTCATTTATAAATCCTCATCCAGTGTTATATAGGGGGTCTTTACAAAACTATATAAAAACCACTCCCCGAAATTATCTGAGTCAAACCTGTTTGATGAATTATTAGTGACAATTATGCATAAGCAATGAAAGATAGAATCAATAGATTTTCCGCCTATGGATCATTTTTTCACTGTCAACGGATGTGAAACAGTTTCATTTTTATTGATGGCATGAGAATACCCTGAGGCAACGAGCTCAGTGTTTATATGTAAGAGTTAATAACTACATTACTGTAATTATTGCAGATGATGGTGTAAGTATAATCAGCGTGCTTTCATCAAATATTCTTTTATAGAACCTTCCTTTTTCGCTCCAGCCGCAGATAACATTTTTACCTGACGCATGCAGAACAGTCAGGAGCCTGTTCCTTTTTTTTCTCCGGACGGTCATTCCTGCCATCAGCATCACGTTATCCCGGTTACTTATCGTTACTGACAGGCAATGCGAGAACAGAATTGATAAAAAACGCATTTGATCTTCGCAGATTTTCAATTTTTGGTTTCACTTTCCCGTATAACCTCATACCTTCCAGCATCATAAAAAGGCCTTCAGCCATAACGCCGGCATCATAGTCATTCCGGAATACGCCTTTCTTCTGGCCCTTTTGCAGAATGCGCGTCAGCCGGGAAATCAGGCCTGAAAACATATATTCAATCAGCTCCCGGACAGCCTCATCACCAGGAAGCAGTTCACTGGCCGCCGCAATGGAAAAGCATCCCCGTGATCCATCAGGACCGGCGGTGAGCTGTGCAAAAAAATCGAGCGTCTGGGTCAGGGCTGTTTCGGGTTCAAGTTCGTTTTCACGCTGCGTGAGGCGCCGCAGGCCGCCATCCATGTACTGACGAAGCGCAGCAAGGAAGATGGCATGTTTGTCGGGATAAAGTTTATAGATGCTTGCGCTGGCCAGCCCCGATTTTTCTCTAAGATCGGCAAGAGATGTCGCCCTGTAGCCCTTCTCCCAGAACAGTGCCTGAGCAACGTTCAGAAAGTCAGTAGGGTTAAATTCTCTTGGTCTGCCAGCGTTTTTTTTCATGGATCATAAACCTTTATTGTGGATTACTTAATCTACAATCCGTTTAATGCTTTCGTAAAGCGTTTTTAACTAAAATTTTACTTTTGGTGATGGTGAGGTAAAGAGGATAAGGCGGGACGGTATGGAACGTTGTGGTGCGGGCCGGTCTGATCCTGTCTTCTGATTGATGTCGCCTCTCAGACACTCAGGCTGAGCGAATTTTACTCATGACGCAGCTTTTAATCTTAAAAGCAATAATTTCCACTTTCAGTCAATAATTCAGCATAAGTTCTATTTTATATCAGATGCGCCATTCTGGCTGCCTATTCACTGTATGCTGCTCACGTCTCTTTCTCCTGATTCAGAAGAGCCGAAAAAGGGCAGAACCGGATCTTTCTTCCCTGGTGGCGGTTTTTTGCGCATGGCACTACATATCGTGTCTCTGTCATCTGCATTAACCACTACATATGGTGTAATGACGCGAGCCAGGGCCGTCTGCGCCGGGCTTTTCCCCGCCCCGCCGCCGTGTTACGCTTCCGGTTAATGCTATAAATTGAAAAAGTCGGATCATGACAGGATGGGCATCAGGTAATTTCGAGTGGTTTATTTAAGCAAACTATTGGTAACCAGGAATAAAATAAGCACACTCATATTATCTTTGATTAATTTTTACATATTGAGTAAATCAGCTTTTCTGTAAGAACGCTATGAATCCTCCGGAAAACTGTTACGTTCGAATCCATGAAAGCCCATGATAATTTCAGCTACGCCTTCGAGAAAATCCTGTACGGAATTACTTCCTCGGAAAAGAGAGACGCAGACTTCGCGAACGGAACCGCGCTGAAAATATTCAGCAGAAAATATGCGGAGTTCCGTCAGGTGCTGAGCGACGCAGGTGAACTCGGTGACCACGAGTGCGATCTGGACACGTTTGCGCATGGCATTGACGTTCTGCAGGGCTATTTTGACGGCACTACCGGCGGCCTGACCGAGCGCCTGCCGGTATAGTATTGCATCGTCTGATTTCGCTGTCCGACCCGCAGTACGTGGACCAGCAAGAGCTGATGGTCTCCACACCGAAATTTTTGCTTAGGCGCTGTCATGCTGAGACCGACCGTACCGAGAAAAGTCAGGCTCTGGGCCGTGACAGACATCGCAGTGTGCATCTGGCTGAACGAGGCTGGACGGGATTACATTTTCATTACTTTTCAGCAGTAGCTACGCCATGCATATGCTCTATGCGGACATTCCAATGAGGATGCTGCAGAGCATGATGTGGCACAAAAGCGTTAATTCGACAAATGTCTATAAGAAGGTATTTGCGTTGGCGGCAGGGTGCAGGGTGCAGGGTGCAGGGTGCAGGGTGCAGGGTGCAGGGTGCAGGGTGCAGGGTGCAGGGTGCAGGTTCAGATACTATCGCCATACTGAAAAGGGTATGAGGCTGTTAATCATACGAAAACAAGTGTTATAAATGGCTAAAATATATTCTTCCGCTGCTGCTTATCCTCGCCCTGGCTGGCTTTTAATCCCGCACGACAGTGAGGAAGACAAAGCGTATTACGTCGCGGTGTTCTGCGCAATTGATCACCAAGGTCAGCAGCCGTTCGACCAGCAGATGCGAAATGTTATTGAAGGCGGCAATTCTGACTATGCGCTGCAGAAAATAGCCTATAAACCGCGGCTGGGACGCAGCGTGATTGGCCGCTGGGAGCAACTGAAAGCCGATGAGCAACAGCGCGCCGCGCAGGATAATGTTGTCTGCCAGCAACTGCTGATGCGCTAAGTGGTGGCGGAGAGTAATGTCTGATGATTCACATGATGAAGGAGAAAATATGACCCTGCCAGAACGCAAAAATTACCCGCAACTGGGCGAAGTAAAAGCGCCTTATGTCCACGCAGTGAAACATGGCGAGACGCTGTATGTCTCAGGGCTGACCGCTTTCGGTACGGCGGCTCAGCAGGGAGATATGGCTGAACAGGCAGAAGCTATTTTTGATCAACTCAGGGCAGTTGCCGCAACTGAGAATACGTCGCTCGCAGCGCTGCTGAAAGTCACGATATTCATCACCTCTTTCACAGAGATCACCGCGCTGCGGGAAGTGCTTTATCGCAACTACGGCGAACATCTGCCCGCCAGCTCGCTGGTACAGGTCAGCGGACTGTTCTCCGCTGACCTGCGCATAGAGATTGAAGCCATTTTTGCCCTCTGAATGGCACTCCGCATCAACGCCGCTGCTACAGCCGCAGATCTGCAGCGGCAGCGCCTCGCGCCAGATAACCGATGCGATAGACCTCCGGACCGGACGCTGGTCGCTGCTGAGATGCGTTAACCGTTAATCCCTGCCAGCGGGTCACATCCCAGGCGCTGAAGTCTGCTTTCACCGGCAGTGCTGCCAGGTTCGTATGTGGCGAAATCGTCCAGCGGTTCAGTGTCATAAAACGGGCTTCAGCCAGATTAGTGATGAAAGTCGGTTCCTCAAACGCCAGCCAGCTTTCGATGATCGGCCAGCCAAAATCCCTGACCAGCGTCGCAAAGCCCGGGCTTTGCAGGAAACGCTGCATGCCACTCGCCTCCCGCCAGAAATAGAGCGGCGCATAGCGATTTTCATTGAGTACTCCATCCTCACGGCAGGCGTAAAGATACGCTTTTGCCACCAGCCCTGGAAAGCCATCCAGCCGGGCTCCGTTCAGACTGATGCGCTGTTCGATGATGCCCATGTCATAGTCAGCGGGCAGCGTAAAGCGATAGTGCATGATAATCATAACGCCGCCTGTGCCAGCATCCGGCCGCCGCTAAAGCTCCACTCTTCGGTGCTGTTAAACTGAATGATGATCATCACATCATCAGGATCGATTGCCATCTTTGTCTGAAGTGCCGCGCAAAGTGCGTGATAAAAGCGTTGCTTCTGTTGCCGGGAACGCGAACGGCCTGCCGTCACCTGAAACAGCACGAAATTTTCGCTGCGGCCTCCGCTGAGATAACGGCGATCAAACACACGCTGAGAGCCAGGCAGCATCTCAATGATCTGAAAACAGTCCTGCTCTGGAACGTCAAATTCTGCGACCAGCGCCTGCTGCAGCAGCGTGGAGAGAAGATGAAGATCTGCATCGCTGTAACCTTGCCGCAAGGTGATCCGGGTGAAGGGCATCAGTGATTATCCTCCAGATAGCTCAGCGCGGTAACGGCAGCAGGCCAGCCTGCATAAAATGCCAGATGCGTGAAGCTCTCCACCAGTTCATCCAGCGTCAGTCCATTTTGCCGGGCGTAGTTAATGTGCCACGGCAACTGCTGGACGCGCCCCAGCGCAGTTAGGGTTGCCAGCGTCAGCAGGCTGCGCTCACGTGATGACAGCAGGCCGCGCTGCCAGATATCATCAAACAGCACCTGCTGCGTCAGTTCAGCCAGTTTTGGCGCGCGCTGCGCCAGTGTTTCCCGATCCAGTGATTTTTTCATTGCACGCTCCTCGTTGGTCAGAGAGAGTGTCACTCAGTCCGTTAATCCTGAAAATCAAATTAATCAGCATCCACTATCCTCATTTTAAGGACAATGATGAACAAAGTACCCGAATCGCTCGATATGGATGCGCTGCGCAGTTTCGTGGCGGGTATTGATGCGGGCAGCTTTGCTCTTGCGGCACAGCACCTCTGCCGGTCAACCTCAGCCGTCAGTGCGCAGCTTAAAAAACTCGAGCAGCAATGCGGTACCGCGCTGGTGATGAAAAAAGGGCGGCATCTGCAATTAACCCGCAGTGGCGAGCAGTTGATGAGTTACGCAAGACGTCTGTTGTCACTGAACGATGAGACCTTGCGGGCCGTGAAAGGCGAAGCATTGCAGGGCGAAATTCGCATCGGCATGCAGGAGGATTTTGGCGAGGCGCTGATGCCTGCCATTCTCGGCACGTTTAACCGGCAGCATCCGGGCGTGATGCTGACCGCTCGCGTCGACAGAAATCTGGCGCTCTTAACGGCACTGGCTCGTCATGAGCTGGATTTAGCGCTCCTGTGGCAGGCGGAACAGCAATCCGGCACGCAGGTGATCGGTCAGTGTCCGTTAGTCTGGATACAGCATCCGGCATTTGATCTGGCGGGGATTCTGCAGCGTGGCGAACCGCTGCCGCTGGTGGCATTTGAGGCGCCTTGTGTGATGCGAACCCGCGCTACCGGGGCGCTGGATAAGGCAGGCATTCCGTGGCGCGTGGTGTTTACCAGTCACAGTCTTAGCGGCATCTGGGCCGCGCTGCAGGCCGGGCTGGGTATCACCCTGCGCACCCGCGCGGGGTTGCCGGAGGGGCTGGTGACAGAATCACAGCGACTGCCGCAGCCTGGCCATCTGGGTATTGCGCTGGCCCGCTCATACCAGAGTGACGATCCCGCTCGTGCGCTGTTGCAGCACCTGATCACCGAAGCCGCCCTGCCCTACGTTCAGGGCTGAGTTAAAATGCCTGCTGAATCAGCAACGAACAGTATTCCGCTGAAACGTCACGATCACCAAACAGTATGTGGAACATCACGGGCGCGACAGCGACATCGACGAGGCGATCAACGTCAAAACCCGCTTCGTCGCGCGCGATGGCCCGGTTATTCAGGGTTTCAAGATGCTGATAGGTGAATCCACAGCATTTATGGCTGGCCGCTTCAGCATGACGGCCAATCACATCGGCAAGCAGTTCACGACCCACTTTCGAGGACATCTCTTCAGCATACTGCTGAAGGAACGCGGTGAGATCGCCGATCATCGAGCCGGTATCTTCCGGATCGGCAATCGGTCGCATCCTCGCCACGGCCACATCCGCCAGCAACTGGGCCAGATCGCCCCAGCGTCGATAAATCGTGGAGGGTGTTACACCTGCCTGTTCGGCGATCATCGGTACGGTAATGGCGGAACGATCCCGCGTTTCCAGTAGCCGGTTAACGGTATTATGCACTTCCGCCTGAATACGGGCGCTGCGCCCACCCTGCCGAATCATCTCCCTCGCCATCTCGTTCTCCTGCTTTTTCAGCGTCAACGTTTTGGTTAACGCAACGATGTTGCATTAACAGATAGCGGCAGTGTACCGCATCTCTGGCTGAGCAGGCGCTAAAGTGTGCGATCGGGCGTGTGACACTCAGGGCTGAAGTTTACTCAGGCCTGCTTTGACCGGCTCTCCGCTGAAATGAGACGAACGGTTGTCTGATGCGCCTATCCACAACAAACTGACTGCCATTACCGCTGAAATAAAAATCGTACGAATATCCATAAATCCTCCCCTAATTAAGGCGGTTAAGGTAATCCAGTGAGCAGGAAAGTAATCGCGGGATAAGAGAGGGTTTCTCAGAGGTTTAAGGCAGTAAGAGGACGCAGACAAAACTGCGCTCGACTGGCAAAGAGGAAATCAGACGTTAAGCGCGTTACCAGCGTCAAGCCATTCACGTCGGCTGAGGGCATACATCAGGCTGGGAGGCAGCCCTTCGAGATCGTTAACCTTTTTCAAAAACCTTAAGCCTGCTTTTTCCAGCACCCGGCGCGAAGCCAGATGGTTTTCACGCACCACGCCCGTGATGACGCTGAGTCCGGCCTCTTCAAATCCGTAACGAATGGCTCTGCGTGAAAGCTCAGTGGCATATCCTTTACCCCAGGCATCTGGCTCAAACCGGTAGCCGAGATTATTAGTCTGACGGCCGTCAAACTGGCTTCTGAAGACGCCACCAAAGCCGATAATTTTTTCCGGATGGGCTTTCTTGAATATTGTCCAGTCGCCGAAACCCTGATTCCGGTAGCTATCCTGTATGCGCTCCATGGCCTGAACAGCATATTCCCTGTCAGGCCACGGGCCTCGCGGGTTAAATTTATGCGTTTCCGGGTCGCCATAAATTCTGAAAAGGTCGTCAAGATCCTCACGAAGGGTAAATCTGTAGAGCAACCGCTCTGATTCCCAAAACATCCTTTGCTCCTTTTGGATACTGATCAGGTTAATCCTTTATATCAGCAGGTTGTTCTGATACCAACACCTGGGTTTAACAGGTCTGGCCCGGTAATCCCTTTCTGTCTAGCCGGGATTGACGGATCACAGTGAATAGTGATCACAAAGGACGACGCAGTGGCTCTGACTCTGCAGTTATTGGTGTTAAAGTCCTGGTTAAACCTGCGCGTCGGATCTGTGGTGTCTTATCGTCAGCGTCCTGAGGATCTGATCAATAAAAGGAAAGTGCAAACATGCCTGAACAGAACAGCTTAGTGACGGAACTGACCGAACTTGAACGTCTTTACGGCACTGTCGCCCGGCCTTCTGTGGCTAAGGTGACCGATCATATTCATCCCGCCTATCGTCCGTTTATAGCCGCCTCGCCTTTTGTGGCGCTGGCAACATCGGGACCGGAGGGGCTGGATGTTTCACCGCGCGGCGATCCGGCCGGATTTATCGAAATCGAAGATGATTACACCCTGCTGCTGCCGGACAGACGTGGCAATAATCGCATCGACAGCCTGCGTAATATTTTAAATGACAATCGGGTTGCGCTACTTTTTCTCATCCCCGGCATCGGCGAAACGCTACGTGTGAACGGTACGGCGGCGATCAGTACCGACCCGGCGCTGCTTGAGCGCTTTGCGGTCAACAATCAGCAGCCCAAAACCGTGCTGCGCATCCACGTGGAGAGCGTTTTCTTTCAGTGCAGCCGGGCGATTATCCGCTCCGGGTTATGGAATGCTGAAACGCAGATTGCGCGGCAGTCGCTGCCCAGCACCGGCTCGATTCTGAAACAGATTGCGGAAATCGATGGCGATGCCTATGACAAAGCGCTGCCAGAGCGATTAAAGAACTCGCTTTACTGATCGCCGTTGGTGACCAGCCGATCCTGCCCTTGCGAGAGTGTTACGCAATGCTCTCCAGTATCTGCTTTGCCTGAAGGTAGTCGTAAGAGGTCACTTCAATATTATTATCACTGAGATCGCTGAAATAGACGGACATCGACACGTCGTGGTCACTGACGCTGAAAGGGATTTTATTCTTACTGAGTACAGGCAGGAGTTCGTTAAAGGATGACGCGGCCACCCCGAAAGCTACCGTGTGACCAGGTGGCTGGGATTTTCTGAGGAAAAGAGAGAGGGATGCACTGTTATTCCTGATGACAAGTGGACCGCCCTGCTCAAACCAGAAGTACAGTGCATCATCGCGGGAAAAGCTCAGGATTTCGTTATACCATTGTTCTGCCTGCTCAATATTTTCAACGTAAAGATGGATATGATCGATCTCAGCTATCTTCATCATCTGGCTCCATGATTGTTTTTAACAGTGAGACTGGTCGAAACAGTATTGATAGACAACCCGCAGAGCACATAAAAACACGTTGCAGGAAAGAGACAGAGAAGAATAAAGGACAATGGCCTGACGAGAAAAAACACAGGCGAAGGAGGCAATTGAGGAGCATCACGCTTTAGTGGCTATGACGCTTTCATCAGGTCACACACTTACAGTTTAAATGAGGCCTGTATGCCTTCCCGGATTGAATAAATCAGTAATTTATTAAAATCTTGCTGTCGCAGAGTTTTATTTATCGCGGGTCGATAAGGTCTATAACCAGAGACAATATTTCATCCATAACATATGGCTCTACCCTGGCAGCATAGCTTGCCTTACGCGCTATCAGGTCAAGCGAACGCACCTGATAACACAGCGCCACGCCGGTCACCTTGCCAGTATCTGTGCTGTTACCGTCCAGAAACACAGTGACTCCCTGTGAGCGCGACGCAACGCCGCCGCTTATTACCGGCACACAAACTGCCGTCCCCAGAGCTGCAACTAACTCGCGCTGAGAGATAACAAGATAATAATGCGGCCCTTTAAACTCACGCCCTTCAACCGGATCGCCATTAACGTGCCAGATTTCGCCCTTCTGCGGCACACTCCTTGAAACCATCAGATATGCTCCCTTCCCTGCGGCGCGTCATTCAGTCCGTCGACGGCCTCGTCGTTATAACTCTGGATTTCAAGCTGATCAATACCGGCCAGCAACTGAGCAACGGTCCGGCGACCGCGTGGTACACGCGTAACCGGCACTATATTGACGGATTCGCCCTCAGCGGTCACGTCCAGCTCAATGCCGACGGTCCAGCCTGCTCTGGCAGCAATCTCACTGGGGATAGTCAGCACGACAGCTCCGCCCTGCTGACGAAGTTTTGTTGATGCCATGCGTCCTCCGGTGTGTAACTTAGTAACACATAGCTTAGCATAAGGTGACACTAAGTCACCTCGCAATAAACGTTAAAGCAAAGATATTGCATTAAGCTCAGAATCACCGTATACCTTATTAAAAGCTAATACTTTGCATTAAGGCGACTCCCATGAACCCCATCCTGACAGCGCAGGCGGCTACCCGCACAACGCTTTTTAGCTTTACCGGTGCGGCGCTGATCTCAGCCACCAGCAGTGCGCCAACGCCGCTCTACCCGCTTTATCGCAGCCTGTTTCATCTGACGCCGACCATGCTGACGCTGATCTTTGGTGCTTATGCTTTCGCGTTGCTGGCCGCGCTGCTGACGGTGGGTAAAGTGTCGGATTATACTGGCCGACGTCCACTGATGCTGCTGGCACTGGCGATTAACGTGGTCGCGCTGATGATCTTTATGGTGGCCAGTTCGGCCCCAACCCTGATTGCCGCCCGACTGGTACAGGGCTTTGCTACGGGTATTGCACTGCCGACCTTCGGTGCCAGCCTGATTGACGCCAGTAAAACCCGAGGACCCCTGCTCAATTCGTTCACCGCGTTTCTCGGGATGACGCTCGGCACGCTGACAGGTGGCATTCTGGTTAGCTTTGCCCCTTTCCCTACGGTCACGGTTTACGCGCTGCTGATGGTGCTGATGATAGTCGCGATGGCGCTTCTGCCACTGATACCTGAAACGATTGCGCCTCAGCCTGGGGTACTGGCCGCGCTACGGCCTCAGGTTAGCATTCCGCGACGCGCACTGGGCCCGTTGCTGAAGGTGACGCCGGTGAACATCGCAACATGGATGCTGGGCGGATTTTATCTGTCACTGATGCCCACGATGGTGGCAAATGCAACCGGCCTGACATCGCCGTTTATCGGCGGCTCGATTGTGGCAACGCTGATGCTAAGTGCAACAGCAGCCGTATTACTCTTTCGTCCGTTGCCGCCCGCGCGGGCATTAGTTATTGGAACCCTTATGCTGATGGCGGGTGTCGGTGTCACACTGACAGGCCTTTCCCTGCACAGCGTGGCCCTGCTCTATATCGGCACCGCCATTGCGGGTCAGGGGTTTGGATCGATTTTCTCCAGCGTGCTGAAGATCATTATGCCGTTAGCAGAGAGTCATGAACGGGCCGGGTTGTTCTCCGCTTTTTTGATCAAAAGCTATCTCGCCTTTGCCCTGCCCGCGATTGCGGCCGGTATTGCCGCACCCCATATCGGGCTGACCAACACCGCCTGGCTCTATGGCATGACCATTATTATGCTGGCGCTGGTGTCACTCCTGGCGGTCAGAGGTCGCGCTTTAGCTGGCACGGCCTGTTCTTAAACACCACTGATGCGGCCAGAGATCGGCCGCGTCATCCACAAACGGCGATTTTCACTTACACTCAACGGATTAATTCCAGGCGCAGTCACTGCGCGATGCCGTGAGTATGATGTCGAAATCCCAGTCTGATACGGTCCTGGCCCGTTTTTCACCCGCCATCCGACGCTGGTTTTCTGCTGCCTTTGCTGCGCCGACGCCGGTGCAAAAGGCGGCCTGGCAGGCGATTGCCAGTGGAGAGCATGCGCTGGTGATCGCGCCTACCGGTTCCGGAAAAACACTGGCGGCCTTTTTGACTGCCATCGACACGCTGTTTCAGGTCAGAACTGACCAGCCTGCTCCCACACGCGAAACGACCCCCCGCATTCTCTATATTTCACCGGTCAAAGCGCTGGCAGCCGACGTGCAGCGCAACCTGAATCTGCCGCTGACAGGCGTTTACGCCGAGCGGCAGGCGCTGAATGAGCCAGAAATCACGCTGAATATCGGGATGCGATCCGGTGATACCCCCAGCGCGGAGCGCGCCAGGTTGTTACGTCGCCCGCCCGATATCCTGATCACCACACCCGAATCGCTGTTTCTGATGCTGACTTCCAAAGCACGCACCACGCTACAGGGCGTCACCACGGTTATTGTTGATGAGGTGCATGCGGTGGCGGGTTCAAAGCGCGGTTCCCAGCTGGCGCTGAGCCTGGAGCGGCTGGACGCGCTGCTGCCACAGCCCGCCCAGCGCATCGGGCTTTCTGCCACGGTGCGACCGGTTGAACGGGTAGCGGCCTTTCTCGGCGGCTGTCAGCCGGTTCAGGTGGTTAATCCTGCCGCCGATCGCACGCTGCACCTGACGATCGAAGTGCCGGTTGAGGATATGACCGATATTGCCAGCGCCGATGACCTGACCGGTGAAGCGAGCACTGCAAGCGGATCGATCTGGCCACATATCGAAGCGCGCATTCTGCAGCAGGTAATGGCCCATCGCGCCACGCTGGTGTTTGTGAATTCGCGCGGCCTGGCAGAAAAGCTGACGGCGCGGCTCAATGCGCGTTACCTGGCGAAGCAAACCGCTGATGAACGGGATGCAGAGCGCGCCGACGAAATTATAGTCCGATCATACCACGGTTCCGTCTCAAAAGAGCAGCGAGGCGAGATTGAAGCTGCCCTGAAGCAGGGCAGACTGCGCTGCGTGGTGGCGACCTCCAGCCTGGAACTGGGCATTGATATGGGGCCGGTGGATCTGGTGATTCAGGTCGGCGCGCCGCTGTCAGTCGCCAGCGCCCTGCAGCGTGTGGGTCGCGCCGGACATCAGGTTGGCGGCATCTCCACCGGCATCCTGTTTCCCCGCACCCGGCGTGATCTGCTGGATTCAGCCGTGATATTACAGTCGATGCGGGCGGGTCACCTCGATGCGCTGGCTCCGCCCCGTAACCCGCTCGATATTCTGGCGCAGCAAACGCTGGCGGCGGTGGCAATGGATCCTTTGCAGGCCGATGATTGGTATGCGCAGGTCTGCCGGGCCGATCCATTTCGCACTCTCTCCCGTCGGCTGTTTGATGCCACGCTGGATATGCTGGCGGGTAAATTTCCGTCAGATGCCTTTGCTCAGCTGCGGCCACAGCTGGTATGGGATCGCCAGAGCGGACTGCTGACGGCGCGACCTGGTGCTCAGAATCTGGCCGTGACCAGCGGCGGTACCATTCCCGATCGCGGCATGTTCAGCGTCATCCTGCCCGAAGGCGAAGAGCAGGCGGGCTCTCGTCGGGTCGGCGAGCTGGATGAAGAGATGGTCTATGAGTCTCGGGTCAACGACATCATTACTCTGGGGGCAACGTCGTGGCGCATTCAGCAGATCACGCACGATCAGGTGCTGGTGGTTCCCGCGCCAGGCCGTCCCGCCCGTTTGCCCTTCTGGCGCGGTGAGGGCATTGGCCGTTCTGCCGATTCAGGTGCCAGCCTCGGGATGTTTCTGCGTCACCTGAACAGTGCTTCACCGGATGCTGCGCAACAGCAGCTGCACGCGCTGGGGCTGAATGCCCGTGCAGTGACAAATCTGCTGGCTTTGCTGGCTGAACAACGTGTCGCGACCGGCGTACTGCCCGACGATCGCACGTTACTGATTGAACGCTGCCGGGACGAAACTGGCGACTGGCGGGTGATTCTGCACTCGCCATGGGGAAAGCGGGTCAATGCGCCCTGGGCGCTGGCAATTGCCGCCCGGATCCAGCACCGCCTGGGTATTGATGCTTCCGTCGCAGCCAGCGATGACGGCATCGTAGCCCGCTTTCCCGCCAGCGAAGGGCATCTGCCCGGCGCTGACCTGTTTATATTCGACGCCGACCAGCTCACTCAGGACGTTACGGAGAGTGTCGGGCAATCAGCACTGTTCGCTGCCCGCTTCCGGGAGTGTGCCTCTCGCGCACTGCTGCTGCCGAGGCGCAATCCGGGTAAGCGCTCACCACTCTGGCAGCAGCGGCTGCGCGCCGGTCAGTTGCTAGCCGTCGCCCGACAGTATGATGATTTCCCTATCCTGATCGAAACCGCACGCGAATGCCTGCAGGATGTGTACGATCTGCCTGCCCTGCACCAGCTGATGGAACAGCTGGCACAGGGAGACGTAAAGCTGGTTGAGGTGATGACCGAACAGCCCTCTCCTTTCGCCGCTCCACTGTTGTTTGGCTATGTCGCAGAATTTATCTACGCCAGCGATGCTCCACAGGCTGAACGACGAGCCTCACTGCTGGCGCTCGACAGTAATCTGCTGGGTGAACTGCTCGGCCAGACCAGCAGGCGTGATTTGCTGGCACCTGACGTGGTTGAGCAGGTCGGACAGGAACTGCAGCGCATTGATTCCCGCTATCAGGCACAGCACGCCGAAGGCATTATCGATCTGCTGCGCGATCTCGGTCCGCTCTCCGTTGCCGGTATTTCGGCGCGGTTCAGTGGCAATCACCAGCAAATCGCAGAAGCCGTGTCGCAGTTTGCTGCCGCCCGGCGCGTGATCCCGGTGACGGTCGCTGGTGAAGCTCGCTGGGCCGTAATTGAAGATGCGGCTCGCCTGCGCGATGCGCTGGGCACTGAGCTGCCTGACGATCTGCCCGACACATTTCTGGAGACGCAGACCGATCCACTACGCGATCTGGCGAACCGCTACGCTCGCACCCATACGCTGTTCACCGCCCGACAGTTGGCAACTCATTTGGGACTGGGTGTAGCCGTAGTGAATGCGGTACTGCTACGCCTGTATCAACAAGGTAGCCTGCTGAACACAGATACGGCAGCGGACACATCGGAAACGGAGTGGGTTTCCTCAGAGATCTTCAAAAAGTTGCGCTTACGTTCACTGCAATCAGCACGCGAAGCAACCCGGCCGGTTTCACCCGCCGCCTGGGTCAGCCTGTTGCTGACGCGGCATGGCCTGATTAACCACGCGCATCAGGGTGTCAGCGGGCTGCTGCGGGTGATAGAGCAACTGGCGGGCGTGCCATTACCTGCTTCTCTGTGGGAGTCACAAATCCTGCGCGCCAGGATTGCCGACTATCAGCCTGCGATGCTCGACGAATTGTTAGCCAGTGGCGAAGTGATCTGGTGCGGACATAGAGCGCAGGGACAGAATGATGGTCTGATCTCGCTGCACCTCACCGAATTCGCTGCTGAGACGCTGCCGGAGGCAGACGCCACACTCCCTCTTACGCCAATCCAGCAGGCGATGATCGACGCACTGAGCCGCGGCGGCGCATGGTTTGTTCATGAGATTATGGCGCAGATGGGCGCACCAGAGACACAACCCACCGACGTCTATGACGTCCTGTGGCAACTGGTGTGGCGAGGGTATGTCACGGCAGATAGCTGGATTGCGGTACGTAGGCTGCTGACCACGCCCGGCGTGACCCGTTCACGACCAGCACGCACTCTGCGCACCCGCTTTGGACAGCGCTTTACGCCTGGTGCTTTGCCCGCACGGCGGCCAGCGGTCAATACGCTGGCCGGGCGCTGGTCAAAGATTAACCGGCAGGAAATTGCGCCTGCCCGACTGGCTCTCTCGCTGGCAGAAAATCTGCTTGATCGTTATGGGGTGATCACGCGAGGCAGTGCAGTTTCAGAGCAGATCCCCGGTGGGTTTCCGGCATTGCAGCCCGTACTGCGCAGCATGGAAGATGCCGGGCGACTGCTGCGCGGACAGTTTGTTGCCGGGTCAGGTGGTGCGCAGTTTGCTGACCACCAGACCATTGAGCAGCTTCGGGCGCTGGCCGAAGCCCCGGCCAGTGGTACTGAGGCGGTGGCGCTGGCTGCACTCGACCCCGCCAATCCGTTTGGCGCGATGCTGAGCTGGCCGCTTCATGCCAGCGGCATACGCCCGACGCGTCGTCAGGGCGCGCGGGTCGTGATCGCCGGCGGCGCGCTGATGCTCTTTCTGGCACCAGGAGGAAAAGAGTTGCTGACGTTCAGCGACGACCTCGCACAGCTTGAGACCGCAGTCGCGGCGCTGGGCGTGGCGCTGAAACGTGAAAAGCCCGCAAGTTTTACGCTGGAGACGGTAGATGGTAAAGCGGTATCGCAGTCACCGCTGCTTAACGCATTGCGACACGCCGGTTTTTCACGGGTGCCGCAGGGATTTAGCTGGTATAGCTGACAGGTTTTTCGCGCGCATTTATTTCGCGCACAAAATCGATAAACGCCTGAAGCGGAGCCGGAATCAGACGGCGATCGTTGTAGTAAAGCCACGGACCGGAAAAGGTCAGCCACCAGGGTTGCAGTAGCGGTTCCAGCCTGCCGTTGTCCAGGGCCGGTCTGAGCCACTCATCAAACAGATAGATCACACCACTTCCGGCAATCGCGGCCTCTACAGCCAGATCCATTGCCCCGCCGACGGACACCACCAGCGGCCCGCGAGTTTCAACGCTGATTTCTTTCCCTTCGCGGCTGAATGTCCAGTCAGCCATGATGCCGCTGGCATAACGGCCACGCAGACAACGATGATGGATCAGATCGCGAGGGTGAGCCGGTCGGCCATGTTCCGCAAGATAAGCCGGAGAGGCGGCCAGCGCGAACCGCTGCTGACGGGGGCCAATGGGCATCGCCACCATATCCTGCTCCAGCCGCTCATCATAACGAATCCCGGCGTCGCAGCCGTCACGAAAGACATCCTGCACGCTGCTCTCAGCCACGATTTCCAGCTGAATATCGGGATAGCGCCGCAGAAATTCCGGTACCAGCCCGGGCAAGACCAGCCGGGTGGCGCTAACCGGGACATTCAGCCGCAGCGTGCCGCCTGGCATGTTGCGATAGCGATTCACCGCATCGAGCGCGGCATTAACTTCATTCATGGCGGGCAACAGACGTTCCATCAGCGCCCTGCCCGCTTCAGTTAATACTACCGTGCGTGTCGTCCGGTGAAACAGTCGGATACCTAGCTGCTGTTCTGCCCGCCGCACCGCATCGCTCAGGCGCGACGCGTTGCTGCCTGTAATACGAGCGGCTTCCCGAAATCCTCCCGCTTTTGCCACCGCCACGACAGCATCCAGCAGCGCCATATCGATTGCCATTGTGCATCATCCCGTACAGTCTGTCCTGATTTCACCGGATAGTTGCACAGCTAAATCACCGTTACAATTGATCTACATTCACGCAGGAGGTTTTCATGTCAGATATCACCATGACTTATCCGTTAGGCGATCGTGAAGTTAACCGTCTCGGCTACGGCGCAATGCAGCTGGCCGGGCCAGGCGTATTCGGGCCGGTAAAAGATGAAGCAAAGGCAATTCAGGTTTTACGCGACGCCATTGCGGCAGGTGTTAATCATATCGACACCAGCGACTTTTATGGCCCGCACGAAACCAATCAGTTAATCAAAAAGGCGCTCCATCCTTATCCGCAGAATCTGACAATTGTGACCAAGGTGGGTGCACGCCGCGATGCAAAAGGCGGCTGGCTGGCGACGATGGAACCTGAAGCGCTGACTCAGGCGGTGGAAGATAACCTGCGCAATCTGGAGCTGGACGTGATTGAAGTGGTGAACCTGCGCAGTATGCTGCATCCGGCGAAGCCCAAAGAGGGTTCTCTGGCACCCCAGCTGGAGGCGCTGCTGGCGTTACAGACGCGCGGGCTGATTCGGCATATTGGCCTGAGCAACGTCACTGCCACGCAAATTGCCGAAGCCCAGGCGATGACGCCCATTGTCTGCGTGCAGAATATGTATAACCTGGCGCATCGACAGGATGACGGACTAGTGGATCAGCTGGCGCAGCAGGGCATCGCTTATGTGCCGTTTTTCCCGCTCGGCGGCTTCTCCCCATTACAGTCGGATCGGCTCAATGATGTTGCTGCGTCACTAAATGCGACCCCGATGCAGGTCGCGCTGGCCTGGCTGCTGAGGCGCTCGCCCAATATTCTGTTGATTCCCGGCACTTCCTCATCTCAACACCTCAAAGAGAATCTGGCCAGTGGCAGCCTGCAACTGTCGGATGAGGTAATGGAAAAGCTGAACGTGATATAATCACAGGCCCGCATGTTGCGGGCCTGTGGCTTTATTGATTCAGAAACTGCTGAGGCAGGTGGCCAGTTGCGGCTTATCACTGCAACCGATGTGGTGATCGATTCGGTTAATCATGTAAGGGTAAAACGGGTTAGAGGTCGCGCGCATAATCGAGTCCAGCCCCACAATCAGCACTGCACTCTCGCCGCGCAGTGACAACGTACCAAAACTGATACCAAACTCATTTTTGTTCACAGGCGCACTGCCGTAAAGACCATCCTCAGCCGGGAACGGGATCGCCACGTGCGACAGCGAGTAAAGCCCGGCCGGATAGTTGATGGCCAGTGGCTGAATCCGCTCCTGAATCTCACCGGCAGGCACGCTTTTGGTCACCATTTCCAGCGACGTGGCGGCAGCATTGGTTATCACCGTGGAGGAATAATGCCGACGGGCCGCGGGTAAGAGCTGGTTAACTGCCGTGTAAGAGGAGTGGCGGAATAACGGGCTGACGCTGACCGCCTGATTGATATCGAACAGCACCAGTTCGCTGCCGTTCACTGGCAGATAGTTATAGAGCGAGCGGATGACCGACGGCGTACTGACGGTGGAATCCATCACCGACTGAAAGGTCAGCACGGGCGGGAAACCTGAGAGCTGCTGATTACGCGCGTAGTGCTGGATCTCTTTCTGCAGCGCCTGCGTCAGCAAATAGGTCTGCCGGGCAGCGTGCACCGGAAAAGAGTTATATTTAAACGGATTAAACTCCGGCACGATATTCAGCCAGGCTGTTTTCGAGAAGGCCGGGAAAACAGAGGGCAATCCGGCAATCCCGGCAAACCGCGCAAAACGGGTGACACCGATCATCGGTGATAACAGAATCAGCTGCTGCGGACGACGCAACGTGGCGTCGCCCAGACTGTCGAGCGCATATTTTACCGCCAGCGCCCCACCGTTAGAGAATCCCACCAGATGCAGCGGCGTCTGAGTGCCCGCCAGACGGGTTGCTTCGCGCACCGCTAAGCGTGTAGCCGCCATCCAGTCCTGCCAGTCAACATCAGTCAGGCCAGCAGGCACCGTCCCGTGACCCGGTAACCTTATCGCTACGGCCACATAACCCTGCTGGCGATAGGTTTCTGCGATATGACGCAGACTGTAAGGACTGTCGGTCAGACCATGTAACAGCACCACAGCACCGCGCGGCCTGCCCTCTGGTTGCAGAATATAGGAACGGTTCCAGTCCTGGGTGAAATGGCCCGGATAGATCATGCTGCCGGAGAAATATCGGTTGAGCGGAGTTTTCTCATCCGCATCCAGTTTGTCAGTGACCTGGTGCTTCATCTCATCAAACAGATGATGTTCAGCGTTAAGATAATCGGTGTAACCGGCTTTATCGAGCTGTTCAACTGTCAGCTCATGTGGAATCCAGGTGTGCCAGCGATGTAATTCCGGGCCACGTTCCGCCTCATAGATGCGAATAATCAGTAGCAGCAATAACAGCAAACCCACGATAAGCATTGAACGCCAGAGTCTGCGCGTGGCAGTTTTAAACTTCCGGGCCATAAATCCTTTCCTGAAAAATTAAAAGGCTAAGCGAAACCACGCGAACAGCACATTGCCATTATTGTAGGTGCCGGGAATGTAAGTGAACTGGACGTTCACCGCTTTGTAACCCGCAGAGAACAGCGGCAAAATAATCGGCAGCGGAATGTAGTTGCCAAAGTCATCACGCGCGGTGATACCCGCTGTTAATCCGGCACCGAGCCGGAAGTCCTGACCGGAGCCTGGATACCATCCCTTCTCCCAGCCATAACCGATAATAGGCTGCCACTCATTGTGCGAATCTTTAAATGCCATCGCGTAAAGTGCACTCCAGTTGCCGCTGTCGCTATAGCGGGAAACCCCCAGACCACCGCCCCAGGGATTTTCGTTATAGTTATCGGTTTTTTCTTTGTCATACATGAAGCGAGCGTGCCAGCTAATAAACGGCAGGTAGAGATCGGTGTGCTGAGGCGCATTCCAGGTTTGTGCAACATCGTCAGTGAACGCATTCCACCAGGATGAAACCGGCGCATTTTCAGCATGCAATGGCGTGGCAATCAGCAGAGCAGCCACCACTGCCACAGAGTTTGATATGTTCATGGTGCATCCCGGTCAGCATGCGGAGCAGATGAAAAGTGAGTATAGCGCAGAGCCAGATTCAATCTTTGTCAACGGTCATGGTTCGCTTAAACGGCTGTTTCAACCGTCAGCGACATCTGAGGGTTAAGCCAGATTCTGGCGATTTCAGCCTGAAATCGCCAGCGATGTCCGGAAACCATCTCCAGAACTGTGCTGATTACAGTGAATGACGCCTGCTTAACTGACAGAAAGGGATACGACGTGAGGGAGTACAGATAAGGGAGGAAACCGGATTCAGCCGACGGGCCGAATCCGGTAGAGGGGTTAACAGGCTTCAGCCTCCTTCGGCTTTTCACCAAACTTCTCTTTCATGTGTGACTCAATCTCTTCCAGACTTTTACCGCGGGTCTCGGGCACCATCGCCATCACGAAAATTAGCGAGCCAACGTTAATCGCGGCAAAGATAAAGAAGGTCGTGCTGCCGGCATACTCCATGATCGGTGGGAAGCCGAACGCGACCACAGCATTGAAAATCCACTGTAATGAAACTGCGCCACCGGTTAACACACCACGCAACTGCATCGGGAACAGCTCGGACATCATCAGCCAGTAGACCGGCGAGATGCACATCTGCATGCAGAACAGGAACAGCAGAATACAGCCCAGGGCGAGATAACTCTGCATCAGGCTCGAACTCATAAAGGTCATCACGCTGCCCAACAGGATCTGTGCCGTAATCACCAGACACAGACCGGTAATAAGCATGGTACGACGCGGGAAACGGCTAATCGCCCAGATACCGACAAAGGTCGCCAGAACAGAAACCACACCGTTACCGATAGTCGCAGCAATGGAGGCGCTGGTGCCCAGGCCGGTCGACTTCAGGATGATCGGCGTGTAATACATGAAACCATTAACACCGGTAAACTGCGCGACAAAGCCGAGACCGACACCAATAATCATCAGGCGGATAACCCATTTCTCACGAATCAGGGTTTTCGCATCCGGCCCGCGTTCAGCTGCCTTCGCCTGCTTCTTCATCTGCGCCATTTCATGACGTACTTCACGCGGCGTTTCACGCAGATACTTCAGAATCTTTTTTGCCTCTTTCAGACGCCCTTCAGCCACCAGCCAGTGTGGCGATGCCGGAACGAAGAACGTGCCAACAAACAGCAGAAAACCAGGCACCATTGCAATGGCCAGCATGTAGCGCCACAGATGCTCATCATGCAGGAGATAGCTCAGAAGCGTACTGGCGACATAGGCGATGAGCTGTCCGGTGACAATCATCAGCTCATTGCGGCTTACCAGCGGCGCACGAAGACGTGGCCCGGCAATTTCCGCAATAAACACCGGCACGGTTGATGAGCCACCGCCGACAGCGATGCCCAGCAGGAAGCGCATGGCCACCATCACATTGACGGAAGGTGCCAGTGCCGTACCGAGCGAACCCAGTACAAAAATGACCGCCAGGGTGCGAAGGGTAATACGACGGCCAAAACGGTCCGAGAAGAAACCACTGAGGAAAGAGCCGATAGCGGCACCGAACACCAGCGAAGAGGCAACAAGCCCTTCCGTGAATGAGTTCAGTCCAAGCCCCCCCTGGTCAGGTGGTGAAGTCATGTAAGGTAATGCACCCGAGATAATTCCGGTGTCATAGCCAAAAGCCAGCGCGCCCATGGTGGCAACCAGCACCACTAAAAAAATGCGCTGGCGTACCGTATCCGCAGGCGCGTGATCGCCCGCTTCCCCAGCGTCTGGTGTATTTGTACTCATAATATTCCTGCCATTAAGAAGTTAAACATCCGTTTGATTAAATTTCATACGGAATAGAAATGGAACATATTTACCGATTGGGTAAAGAAGTGTAGACGGTATTTAAAAGTTAGCTTTGGCAATGCGACTTTTAAGGTATGAATAATTACCAGCAGAAATAAACCCGCGTCATAGTGACGGGGCGGAATTTATTTTAACATCAGCTTAACGTTCTGAGTTCTTCCTGTATCCAGCTCAGGAAATGTGCAACACGAGGAAACTGCGCAAATCCACGCGGATAGACCAGATGGTGGGCGCTGACGGGCAGGCTATGCTGCTCAGTCAGCACTCTGACCAGTTTCCCGCTGCGCAGATAATCCTCTGCCAGCAACTCACTCTCAAAAATCAGACCGTGGCCTAACATTGCTGCCTCAAGACTCATATAAGAGCGGTCAAAGCGAAATAACCACTCCTTATCCGGCTGAGGAAGTTGCTGCGACGCAAACCACTGCGGCCATTGAATAAGCGGTGACTCCGATAATATCAGCGCGTGATGCATCAAATCCGCGGCCTGACTGACAGGATGCTGTTTCAGATATGCCGGTGAGGCCAGCACCGACATTTTTTCATGGCGGAGAGTTTTAATCTCAAACGCGTTCCAGTCCGGGAAGCCGTGACGTATCGCAATATCAATATTGTCCCGGCTGAAAGAGAGATTTTCATATGAGCAGGAGAGGGTAAGCTGAAACTCTGGATAGCTGTTGCGGAATTTATGGATGCGTGGCAACAGCCAGAGCAGACCGAAGCTGGGTGCGCAGTGGATCCTGAGGTTACTGCGCGCTTTCTCATTACTGATGCGCGCCGTGGCCTGCGCCAGGCCCAGCAATATCGGGCCGATCTCCCTGAGGTAATGTTCTCCCGACAGCGTGAGCGCTACGCCTTTTGCCGAACGATTAAACAGAATACAGCCCAGTTCCCGCTCCAGTTTAGCCAGCTGATGACTGGCTGCCGAGGGGGTAATATTTAATTCTTCAGCCGCCCGCGCGACATTACCAAAATGGGCCACCTGCTCAAAAACCCGCAGTGATTTAATTGAAGGTAAGTGCTCCGGCTGCTTTTCCATCCGCCTCTCCACACAGAAATTATGTGATGTGTGCCCATTTTTAAATCGCAGATTTGTTAACTGCATCAAACCAACAAATTCATTCAGCATCAAATGAATTTTTCTGCATTGCCAATATTAATCGCTTTATCAATTCTGATTGTGACCCTGCCGGTAGCGATACCGAACCACTAATAATTATTCTTCTGGAGTGGATAATGTTACTTGAAAACAAAGTTGCGATTATCACGGGTGCCGCTTCTCAGCGCGGCATTGGACGAGCCACAGCCGCCTGTTTTGCTCAGCATGGCGCGCGCGTGGTGATACTCGATTTAGATTTACAGGCGGCCCAGGCCAGCGCGCTTTCGTGTGGCGACGGGCATCTCGGCCTGGCCACCGATGTGACCGATCCGCTTTCTGTTCATCGTGCTATCGATCAGGTACTTGAGCACTACGGCCGTATTGATGTGCTGGTCAACAATGCCGGGATCACTCAGCCGGTTAAAACACTGGAAATCGGCATCGAAGATTACAACCGCATTCTGGATGTCAATCTGCGCGGTACGCTTCTGATGTCTCAGGCGGTTATCCCAACGATGCAGCAGCAAAAAAGCGGCAGTATTGTCTGTCTGTCATCTGTATCAGCTCAGCGTGGCGGCGGCATTTTCGGCGGCCCGCACTACAGCGCAGCGAAAGCAGGCGTGCTTGGCCTGACAAAAGCGATGGCGCGCGAATTCGGCCCGGACCAGATTCGTATCAATGCCCTCACGCCCGGTCTTATCCAGACCGATATCACCGGAGGCCTGTTACAGGATGAACGCCGCCATGCCATTCTCGACGGCATACCTCTTGGCCGCCTCGGAACCGCCAGCGACGTCGCGAATGCGGCGCTCTTCCTCGCCAGCGATCTCTCCGGTTATCTCACCGGCATCACGCTGGATGTGAATGGCGGCATGCTGATCCATTAATCAGCGCCCTGCCCCGCCCGCACGCCTTGCGGGCTAACTTCGGGAGTGAACACCATGACCACGCTTAATCTGAGCGCAGCCTCTGCTGCGCGCGATATCACCTATCGCAAAATTGCCTGGCGACTGATGCCCTGGCTGATGCTCTGTTATCTCTGCGCTTATCTTGATCGTGTAAACGTTGGCTTCGCAAAATTACAGATGATGGATGATTTGTCACTCAGCGAAACGGTCTACGGACTGGGTGCCGGGATCTTTTTCATCGGTTACTTCTTTTTTGAAGTGCCCAGTAATCTGATTCTGCATCGGGTCGGTGCACGTCGCTGGATTGCCCGCATTATGATTACCTGGGGTGTTATCTCAGCTCTTTTCGCCTTTGTTGAAACCGCATGGCAGTTCTACCTGCTGCGCTTTCTTCTTGGTGTGGCAGAGGCCGGACTTGCACCCGGTTTACTGCTCTACCTGACCTACTGGTTTCCCTCTCACCGTCGCGCTCGCATGACGGTTTTGTGGTTTGTCGCGATCCCACTTTCCGGGATGATTGGCGGCCCACTCTCTGGCTGGATCATGGCGACCTTCTCAGGCTTTCACGGATGGGCGGGCTGGCAATGGATGTTTATGCTGGAAGCTATCCCTACCCTTGTTATGGGATTTGTCGTGCTGCTGGTTCTGAAGGATCGGGTGGAACAGGCAGAGTGGCTGGATGACGATGAAAAACGCCGGGTGCGTGCCGATCTCGACGAAGATAATCAGCAGAAAGCCTGTCATGGCACGGTGAGAGCCTTTATTGCTGACCGTCGTCTGTGGCTGCTGGCGCTGATCTATTTCTGTGTGGTGATGGGCCAGTATGCATTAACGTTCTGGCTACCGACGCTGGTAAAAAATTCAGGCGTCAGCGAGCCTCTGCATATCGGATTACTGACCAGTCTGCCTTACCTGTGCGCCATTATCTTTATGCTACTGGCCGGACGCAGTGGCGATCGTCATCGTGAACGTCGCTGGCACCTGATTGTTCCGATGCTGGTCGGCCTCTCCGGACTCACGCTGGCAACGCTGCTCAGCCATAACGTCTCCCTGTCATTACTCTCCCTCTGTATTGCCGCTGCGGGCATTCTTTCCGCCTCATCACTGTTCTGGATGCTGCCGACCAACCTGCTGGGTGGCGTCTCTGCTGCCGCAGGCATCGCTGCGGTGAACTGCATTGCCAATCTGGCCGGTTTTTTCTCGCCGTGGCTGATTGGCTCAATCACCACTGCAACCGGTTCCCCCGCGTCGGGAATGTATTTTATTGCTACCGTTCTGCTGGGTGGTGCGCTATGCGTACTGCGCATTCGGGCTGCGGATGTTAATCGTTAATCTGGAGGTTATATGACTGACTCTCATCACAGTTCACACACGCTCTCATTACCGCAGCGTGCCATGAATATTCGCCGTCATGCCTTATTAATGGGGCAGATTCAGGGACAGGGCTATATCGGTCAGGCACTGGGTGCAGCCGATTTACTCGCTGTCAGCTATTTTCACGCTATGAATTACCGCGCCGATGAGCCTGAGTGGGAAGAGCGCGATCGCTTCTACCTGTCGATTGGTCACTACGCCATTGCGCTTTATGCCGCGCTGCTGGAAGCGGGCGTCATACCGGAGGAGGAGCGGGAAACCTATGGCACCGATGAGAGCCGCCTGCCGATGTCCGGCATGGCCGCCTATACCCCAGGCATGGAGATCACCGGTGGTTCATTAGGTCAGGGACTAGGTATTGCCGTGGGTGCCTGTCTGGGGCTAAAGCAAAAAGGCTCACAGGCGCGAATTTATAACCTGCTTTCTGATGGCGAGCTGAATGAAGGTTCAACATGGGAAGCGGCCATGTCAGCCTCACACTGGCAGCTTGATAACCTGATCGCCATTATCGACGTCAACAATCAGCAGGCCGACGGTCACAGCAGCGAGATTCTCGCGTTCGAACCGATAGTGGACCGCTGGCAGGCTTTTGGCTGGTATACCCAGCGCGTTGATGGCAACGATATTGCTGCTTTGCAGAATGCCTTTGACGCAGCACGCAGTTGGCCTGAACCGCAGCCGCGCGTCATCATCTGCGATACCCGAATGGGTAAAGGCGTGCCGTTTCTTGAGAGCCGGGAGAAAACCCACTTCATCCGTGTTGATGCCGATGAGTGGGACAAAGCCCTGACCGCACTTGAGCAAGGAGTCTGATATGAGTTCACAACCGCAAAAAAAACGGCTGACCACATCCGCCATGATCGCCTCGATTGCTGCTGAGGGTCAGCCCACGGTTTCTGCTCCCTTCGGGCATGCTCTTGTCGCTCTGGCAGAGCAGCGCTCAGATGTGGTGGGCCTGACAGCAGATTTAAGTAAATACACCGATCTGCACCTGTTTGCAGAAGCTTTTCCGCAGCGCTTTTACCAGATGGGAATGGCGGAACAGTTACTGATGAGTGCCGCAGCGGGCATGGCACGCGAGGGCTTTATGCCTTTTGTCACCACCTATGCTGTATTTGCTTCCCGCCGCGCCTATGATTTTATCTGCATGGCCATCGCCGAAGAGAATCTGAACGTAAAAATCGCCTGTGCGCTACCGGGCCTGACCACCGGCTATGGGCCAAGCCATCAGGCGACTGACGATCTGGCTATTTTTCGGGGTATGCCAAACCTGACAATCATCGATCCCTGCGATGCGCTGGAGATTAGCCAGGTCATCCCGGCGATTGCCGAACATCAGGGGCCGGTTTACCTGCGCCTGTTGCGCGGTAAGGTTCCGCTGGTACTGGATAAATATGATTATCGCTATAAGCACGGTAAGGCTCAGCGTCTGCGAGCGGGCAAAGATGCAGTTATTATCAGCAGCGGATTAATGACCATGCGGGCACTTGAAGCCGCTGAGGTGCTGGAAAAGCAGGGCATTGAGGTTGGTGTAGTTCACTCTCCTGTGATTAAGCCTCTGGATGAAGAGACCATCCTGCGAGAAGCAGGGGAAGCGCTGCATCATAACCAGCTGGTTATTACAGCAGAGAATCATTCAATCACGGGCGGGTTAGGCGAGGCAATTGCGGGTCTGCTAATGCGGAATCATGTGACGCCACGCTTTAAGCAGATTGCCCTGCCGGACGCATTCCTGGCTGCAGGCGCTTTACCGACGTTGCATGACCGTTATGGCATCTCTGCCGATGCGATGGTCAGGCAAATAACAGCCTGGCTTGAAGCCTGATTCATAGCAAAACCGGGCCTGGCCCGGTTTCGTATCGTTTTTGCCGCACCAGATACCTATCCTGTTATCGCCCTCATCGTACGCATTCCGCAGGCAATGTGACGATTGCCGTGATCAACGCTGGCTGCGCATCAACAGGTTCTCATGGATTCGCCAGCCATTTATCTATGCCGATCATCCTCTTTGACTCCCCATTCACTGTAAACAGCTTTCCGTAGGTCATGTCCCTTTCCTGAGTGGCACGGTTATCTATTTCTACCGTTGAGCACATGCTTTCATCGGGTTTACTCAATACAGTGAATCTGTCTGAAGTAGCCGATTTCAGATAGCTGGCGCGATCACGTCCAATCCTGCTCATGTCGTTCGCATCAACAGAAAAATAATTTTAGCCGGATGAGAAAGTTATCCACTTTTTCTGTGGATAAGTGAGGGATATTTTCTGAGTATCTTTTTTCACTCTGAGAAGATGCCTTTGCTGTTAGCAGGCTGCACTGCAATTAAGATCTCAATAAAGCAGTTATAAGCGGTAACCAGGATGATTTTTAGCAGGTTGCGTGGCGATTTCAGGCTGAAATTTATAGTTATTTCCCATTATAAACAGTGAGTTAATGGTTAAATTTCGCTGGCGGATAGCATAGTTGTAAAAGGGCTTGCAGAGAAAGCATCAGCCGATATGAAGCAGTTGTGCAGGAACTAAGGTCTGGTGAGAATTAACTGGTCACTAATGAACCAGCACCTGAAAATCTTTGCTTGCAATTCGTGATGGCTGAATACGCACAGGCAGCATCAGAACCCTTTAGGGGTGACAACAGAATTTGAATCCGCTTTTGCCATTACAGGCAATTCATGGATTCAAAGGCTGCCAGTAACGCTGGCGACATGTTTCAGGGTAATGGCGATTTCACAGGAATCAGATTAAATATCAGCTTATATAATTTCAATAAATTCAGTTATTTACATTTAAAATTACTATTGAAAACCTGGCGATTTCAGCCTGAAATTCGGGTTTTATGCATCTTCCAGCATATTGAGTTAATCGGGCAATAAAAAAGCCAGCGTCAGACGCTGGCTTTTTTGGATGCATGTAAATCAACGATTGAGATATTTCTTCAGGGTCTCAGCAATGACTTTATCCAGCTCTTCCTGCAACTCTTTCGACTGCCGGTTAAATTCATAGCTGAACATCCGACCGCGTACCTTCTTACGTGCAAAACGATCTTTATCAGCAAAAGACCAGAGCGCAGTCGCCTGTGTTTTATCTTTCTCAGGCTCTTTCATCAACGTCTGGCTACCCTGTCGAATCAGACGCAGAATGTGATTTTTCAGCTCATCCTCGGCAAGCCCTTCGCGGGCGCAAACCACATCTATCTCCCGCGAGATAGAATTAATCAGAGCTTCAACGCTTTGCCCAGATTCACTCAATTTGTCAGCCGCCTGTAACAGCGCTTTGTAATCAGGATAAGTCAGCTCAGCGTGATTAGGGAAAAGTGAAATCAAATCGGACGGAACGCTGGCTGCCTGAAGAGCACGTGTGACCTTCGCCTGCGATAATCCCTGATTTTCAGCGATCTCTTTTTGCGACAGACCACCATCTTTTAACGCCAGCAGGCGCATTCCTACTTCCCGCAGATTGTGTTCGCGTGCCGTCTGAATATCCTGCGCCAGTCTGCGGGCTTCATCGGCAGTAATAGCGGCATCAGTGACCAGTACGTCCAGCCCGGTTTTGCAGTAAAGCGCAGCCGCACGCCGACGTGAACCGTCAAGAATCTCAATGCGGTCATCGCGCATTACGCCAATGGCCGGGAAGAACTGCTGAAGCTTAATGGTGCGGATAATATCCCGCAGTGAATCGGGTGTCAGCCCGGCCTGATCGCGACCATTGGTTTCCATTGTGACGAATGTCTTGTTTTCAACATCACTGGCGGGAATGCGTTCAAAACGAAACAGGGCGCGCTTGCCCGTAGCCAGAACGAATGTCTGATTATGCTGACTATCTGGCGTCTCTTTTTCCAGCGGAGTCTGGCTGAAGGTTCTGCCAATCGTGATTCTTTTTGCGCTCATACAAACCTCAGTTCAGGCGAATAAATTCGATACGGTCAAAGACGGCTTTTGCAAAGTCCTCTGCAGCAGATCTTGCATTTTTCAACGCTTCACTGCTGCCGACGTAAGTCGAAGGATTCGCGGAGATGACCGTATCAAAGGATTCGCCGCAACGTTCGAAGCCATCAAGGCGGGGAAGGGCTGCATCAAGCATGTCACCACCAAAAATCTCTTTTGCCAGGCTATGACAGAGCTTATGGTCTGCTTTATTCGATAGCTTAGACATGAAGCCAATGTTGCCCTGCAGGCGACAGGTGGCGCCGGAATCCTCAATGATCGCAATCAGTTCCGGCAGACGCGTCAGGTATTTAAGCGTGGAATGAAAGTCGACCTGAGCCGGTGGTACCGGCGTCATCAGCAGATCAGAGGCCGCAATGGCGTTCTTCAGGAAAGCATCAAGATGCGGGCCGCTGTCGATAAAGATAAAGTCATAATCTTTCTTCAGTTTGGCAATGACGTTGTCATACAGCACGGCATGAACATTTTGCTGCGGCAAATGTTCAGCGCAAAGCTGGTCCCAGCTTGAGGCGATAAAGGCGTCATCAATTGAGGCAGGCAGCACATCGACACCCGGAATAATCGACGGAACGATAAATTCGTTCACAAGCTCATCACGGGTGACATTCTGCAGCATTGCCTGTGCCGCTGTCGCTTCCACCAGCCCTACTGAACGTTCATGGTTTAAAAACATGGTTGCTGAGGACTGTGGATCAAGGTCAATCACTAAAATACGTAAATCTTCAAACAGCAGATGAGGATGGGCACGAAGTGCATGAGCCAGCGAAACGGTAGAAACCGTTTTAGACACGCCGCCCTTCAGATTACCAACAAAAATGGTGTAAGCATCACTGTGGCGATCGCGATATTTCGGCACGCCTCGATGATGATAGATATCGATAATGTTCTGAATCGACATCGCATATTTAACAGAAGATCCGGCCGCACGTTTATCAAACTGATAACCGCTTTCTTCCATCTCATTTACAGCATAATCAACGCTGGCTCGTGTCAGTTTGGGCAACTTTGCTAACGCCGCTTTGGCGTAAACCTGATAGTACGTATTTTCATGCAATTCCTGCTTTTGCGCCTGAATCTGGTCGGTAAGGCTTAGCAGCATGCGTTCAGAACGCTGTGCAACTTTCATCACCTGCTTGTCATCGTTAGCCATCGTTGCTCCAAACATGTAGGATTTATGACTTTATACAGAATTCCTGCACGTGAGGCAATAAATTATCTTTTCCACATAATCTTCGTTTTTATGTAACACCACGGTTTTTGTTGCGGTTCATCACACTATTACTTCTGGCCTGCCAATTTACGCAATTCAAATGCGAACAGCGTTCACTATAATCAGCAGAACATTCACTGTAATCAGTAGAAATCGATCCGCAGAGAGAGCAGGGAAAATGGATTGTACAAAGCGCATTGATGCGTCTGAATGTTCACTGTAATCAGTAAAGTCAGTTCTGTATCAGGTGGCTTACCGGAGGACTTATGGAGTGGTGCACAAGACAAACCGCATTCAAAAGCCCATGCGGTAAAGCCGGGCTGATGCCTGGCGCTGAACGAGCCAAACGTTCACTGTAATCAGTAGGGTCATTTCAAATACCCATGCAGAAATCACGTTCACTGTAATCAGTAAAGTTGCGCATGAAATAGCAGGACAGGAAGCTGAACCGAATAAACGTTCACTGTAGTCAGGGGTGGGGAGCGGGTAAATTCTGTCTGGTTCATTAAAGCATCGGAAGCTGATGAGATAACAGACAACTGCAGTCCGGGAGCCCCAATGGATCAGCGGGGATGTAAAAGTCTGTACGATAACGTTCACTGTAATCAGTAACCCAGGGGATAGCGAACATTCACTATAATCAGTAGAAAAGGAACCTTGCCACCGTACATTCACTGTAATCAGCAGAAGCGCCAGTTCAGTTCGACCGGAATTGAGGATAGTAAGGCTGCGATTCGGAAATGGATACCTCCGTGGACATTGCTTCTGGTAACGCTCAGGCCAGCAGACATCAACACCTGCACATGATTATGTCATCACTGCTTTCCCACAAATATTCACTATAAACAGTAGAAACAGCAAAGCGTTGCGTCAAATCTGAGCTTACATTCACTATATTCAGCAAAGTATTCACTGTAATCAGTAAAGCAGCATTCCTGAGTTTAATCGTGGAGAAGACAGCTCCGCGCTACAACATTCACTGTAATGAGTAACCGACAGGGGAATACGCAGCACGTCGGTGCTACGACGATGCCAGTCGGCAAACATTCACTGTAATCAGTAACAGTGTCACGCTTGCAGTAATGATAAGTTAAAGTCCTCCATACAGGACACACGTCAGCCGTGATGAACATGAGTACTGACATTCACTGTAATCAGTAAGCTGCTCAACGGGAATCAGCAAAAAGAGGCGCTGTCCTGCCTGAATCAGAACGTTCACTGTAATCAGCAAAGCCGATTCTGGAAGGAACTAATCGATTAGTATGTAAGCACACACTTACTTCTTAAACCTTATGGCAAAGCACGACAGGAAAAGAGGGGAGGAGGACATGATTTAAAACGTGCCCGTTTTACTGATTACAGTGAACGTTACTGATTGCAGTGAACAGAAGTGGAGTACTGATTACAGTGAATGTGAGAGGAAGGATGCAATGTCACCGGCCACGATAAAAGTGACACTGCCACGCAGAAATGCTGATTACAGTGAACGTCAGGAATTAATCCTCAAACTCAATCTCATCCAGTGAATCGATGCTCTCCAGATTACCGATGCCATCAAGTTTAGGTGTGCGGCTATGAATAATGAAAAAGACTGAGCGGCCACGCTTCACTTCTGAATAATCCAGATAACCAATCTCTTTCAGTTGCTCCATCGCACGCCGCACCACATGATTCTGCGTGGTGGTCTTTGAGCCGAGATTAAGACGCATACGCAAGCGTGCCAACGATATCGGTGCCGGATTGGTCGGCAGGCTCTCAAGGAAGGTGTAGAGCGCCTGTGCAGACTCTTTACGCTTGAGGCGGGAGATTGCCCGGAGCTGAAGCAGCACCTTGTGGTCGAAGTTGTAGAGTTCGAACAACTTAGGGTCGGCCTGAATCCGCACAATATCTTTTTCACGGTCATAATAAGCAGACTGAACAAGGTGGGTATGATACGCCTTGCCGTTGCCTTCAAATGAGAGCGTATTGGTCGCAATGCGGCGCAGAGAGGCATCCAGGCGCTTACGCAGCGCGGCAGACGAGTTGGCAGAGGGAATGCCGCACATCTTCACAAAGTCGATAAACGGCAGTGTGACGGTATCGCCTTTGGTCGGATAGCGCGAAAAGGACTGAATAATGCCTGCCCAGGTTTTGAAATCGTTATCCATATCCAGCCGTGCGCCGGTAATGGTAATCTTTTCGTAGCCTTCCGCTTTCACCAGCGTCAGATTCTTCAGCTCTTTCGTCGCATCCGTTGATGCCATAGCGCCGGATTTACCACGTGCGGTTGATTTCAGCGTCGGCACGAACAGTCCAAGACGCATCAATGCCACCGGCTGAACGGTATTATTCTTGTTGGGATGAAGCTGAATAACTTCGCCACTGTTTTTGGTCACTGACAGAAAAGGTTCAAGTAACGCTTTGTTTTCGTTGTCTTTATCTGCCATGGCTTAGGATCTTCATTCTGTGGATGAAAGGGATCGTTTTCTGACTACAGTGAACATTAGCACTGTTTACAGTGAACATTCTACCTGGTACAGTGAATAAAGTACTGATTACAGTGAACACTTTACTGATTATAGTGAACGCGATCACCCTTTGAGCCCTTGCGGGGTGCGGCCTGCGACGATCGGGGATCTCTTAGGAT